>JAZKCA010000061.1:0-20903 GCA_040388275.1 Pseudomonadota bacterium | reverse complement strand
CACGGTCAAGCGCAAGCAACGGCGCTCGGACGGCACCGTCAGCCTTGAGGGCAGGGGCCTGAGTTGGTATGGCGACACGTCGACGGCGCGGCGCCTGTCAATCGATGAGACGCGTCTGCGGCGTGCCCGTGGCGACCTGGTGAGGGCGGGATTGCTGGCTTACGCCAGCGGGGTGTATCAGGTACAGGTGTTTGTCAGCAGGTGGGGGTCACCAACTTGGCGCGGAGACGAAATTTGTCATCGAGATTGACAATTTCAGACAACAAGATAGTAGAAAACATCATGATTTGGTCTGAATTCTTGGAAATTGCCCCTGGCACGGCGATTGCTCTAATGAAAGTACGGACAATTTAGTCGCTGTGATGTAAAACCCACCAGGAGAAGCAAAATGAAATCGATGAAAATGGTTAAGAAAGTACAAGCTGGTTTCACCCTGATCGAACTGATGATCGTTGTTGCCATTATCGGTATTCTGGCCGCAGTGGCACTGCCTGCTTACCAGGATTACACCAACAAGGCGAAAGTCGGGGAAGCGTCGTCGCTGTCAGCTACCGCCAAAAAAGCCATTGTTTTGGCATTCAACGAAGGCGCCCTGCACACCACGCAAATCGACAATGCGACGATGGGCCTCGCCGATCCAACTTTGATCAAGGGTAAATACGTCACTTCGGTGACCGCTGCGAGTGTCAGCGCATCCCGAGGCACGGTCACCATTGTCATGCAGGGTACGGGCAATGCCGGTATCGACGGCAAGAACGTCGTTTACACGATTAACTGTGTCTCTGGCGCTTCGTGCGAAACCGCCATCACCGGATCGGTTGATCCCAAGTACTGGCCTAAGACCTAAATTTGGCGTGATCGTCGTCCCGAAAAACCGCAGCCCAGGCTGCGGTTTTTTTTTGGGTGCGCCCGGCAGGGCGCACTTACTTGGAGGTGCAAGTCCTCTACTCACCCGACAAGGGGAAGAGTTAGCTGAACGGCAAGGGTGTCGCAGGCGACTGCGAATCTGGAGGAAGCCGAAGGCAAAGCGCTGGCCTGACGAACAGGAAGAAGCGTGGCGCGGGGTCGGCGCGGGGTCAGTCCCGGGGTCGGCGCGGGGTCAGGCAACCGGACAAATCGCACCATCGGTGAAATTGACGATCAGTTTTCCCGTTTCTTGATTGCGCGGCTTACGCTTCTCGCGGAGACGCCGAAGTGCTCAGCAATTTGCAGCATGGTAAAGGCGGTCGAGTAGTACGCCATGGCCATGGCCTCGTCGTCGCTTGCGGAAAGCGCACGGTATTCTTCGAGCGAAAGCGCGAACGTACGGCGCTGTGCTTTGGGTACGTCCCGTAACACCGCTGCCTCTGAAAAGCTTTGGTGCCGGCCGACGAATTCATCATCGCCGAGTAGCATCTGGTGAACTGTATTTTTCAACGGACTGTCGACGCCGATTCCCTCCGCGACGAACTTGCAGTATGCAGCGATTGCGACGGCCTTGGTACTGCCGAATTGGCCAAGCAGCCAGTCCATATTAAGCCACGTCGGTGCCGGAGGGCGGCCAAGCAAATAATGGTGGCTACTTCAGGGCCAATCATCGACGGAATCGACCATGCGCGCTCGCAGCGGATTCAAGACCACGTAGCGTGTCAATGCCAAGAGGTAGTTCTCTTTCTGAACAAGGATCCCCTTGTACCTCCCTTGAAATAGATGGCCGACGAGTCTGTGCCGTCGATTGAAATTCTGTGCGTACAAACCGTTCAGCTGGCGCATTCCTTGGGACAGGTTGCCGTCAACTGTTTCAACCAGCAGGTGGTAGTGGTTTGTCATCTGGCAAAACGAATGGACGACAAAATTGAAGCGCTTGCAGACAAGTCCTACTGTGGCCTGCCAGGCGCGACGATCATCGTCGTCGCGATAGATCGCCTCTCTATGGTCGCCACGCGAGGTGACATGCCAGTCGAAGTTGACGCGTCATCGCTCAACAATAGCGCGGGCATGGCGGGCAAGGATGATCTGGCGCAGAAGCGCTTGTGCAACCAAACTCCGCGGATTCGGTCGCTGGAAAGCGAATTTGTCAGTTTGCCGAGACTGCCCCCTCCGCTGCTAAAACCTTTGCACCCGCCTGCGTTACGTAGTAACGTATCTACATTATTCGGGCAATATACGGGATATCGCCATGACCATTACCACCTTATCAAGCCGCGAGTTCAACCAAGGGGCGAGCGAGGCAAAACGAGCCGCAAACAACGGGCCGGTGTTCATCACAGATCGAGGCAGACCAGCCCACGTGCTGATGACCTTTGAGCACTATCAGCGGCTCACAAAGCAGCGGCGCAACATTGCCGATGCGCTGGCTATGCCCGGTATTGCCGACATCGAGTTTGACCCGCCGCGTGTGACCATCGAAACTCGCCCGGATGATTTCTCATGATGTTTGTTCTCGATACCAATGTGGTGTCCGAGCTGCGTAAGGTGCGGCTTGGTAAGGCCGATACGAACCTGACGGCATGGACGGAAAGCGTCGATGCAACTGACCTCTTCGTATCGGCCATCACCATCTTGGAACTGGAGCTTGGCGTTCTTTCGATTGAGCGAAAGGACGCCACCCAGGGGGCCATTTTGCGCTCGTGGCTAGAGCAGCACGTATTGCCTGAATTCTCCGGGCGCACGCTACCTGTCGATACCGCCGTCGCACAACGCTGCGCCCGGCTGCATGTACCCGACAAGCGCGGCGAGCGCGATGCACTCATCGCGGCAACCGCCCTTGTGCATGGCATGACGGTGGTCACTCGCAACATCGCTGATTTTAAACCCATGGGAGTGCCCCTCATCAATCCGTGGGGGGTATCGCAGTGAGGGGAAACGGATCTTTGCGGTAGTTGTCAACAAAGATGTCCGCGCGCCGACCCGACCCCGACCCGCCGGCCCCTGGAATCGGCCTATAACCCCGACGGGAAACTCTTGTGGAGGGTTGACCCGAGCAGCGTTTGTGTCAGCAAGCAATCGTGCCAAAAAGCCGCTGTTCAGATGAGGGCGTGCCAGTCACCTGACTTGCCGCCGTGTTTTTCCAAGACCCGCACGTCCGTCATGACCATCCCCCGATCGACCGCCTTGCACATGTCATAGATGGTCAGCAGCCCAATCTGCACGGCCGTCAGCGCTTCCATCTCCACGCCGGTTTTGCCGATGGTTTCGGCTTGGGCGCGGCAATGCACACTGTTTGCCGCCGCATCAATTTCAAACTCCACCGTCACGCGTGTCAGCGCCAGCGGATGGCACAGCGGCACCAGGTCGCTGGTGCGCTTGGCGCCCATGATCGCTGCAATCCGCGCAATGCCCAGTACGTCGCCCTTTTTCGCCGAGCCCGAGACGACCAGCGCCAGCGTTTCCGGTTTCATGCGGATGGTGCCGGCCGCGACGGCTATGCGGTGGGTGTCGCTCTTGCCGGCGACATCCACCATGTGGGCTTGGCCGGTCGCGTCAAAGTGGGTAAGCTGTTCTGGCGTGCTGGTCTTGGTCATAAGAGATAGATGGTAACAAAATGTGTCGTTCAATTGCCGGCCTGCCTGGCCAGCGTGGTTGCGGTTATCATAGCATTGTGAAATCAAAAACCGAACTGACCATGGCCGCTCGGCCGCGCCGCTCCGGATTGCGCCTTTTGATGTCTGCAAGCCTGCTTGCCGGGCTAATGACGCCGTCACTGCCGGTCGGAGCGCAGGCCAAACCCAACAACACCGCCTTGCCGATGCTTGGCGACTCAGCGCGCGGCGACCTGTCGCCCGTCATGGAGCGCAGATTGGGCGAGGAGATCATGCGCGACATCCGCCGCGACCGTGATTTCCTTGACGATGCCCCGATCCTCGAATACCTCAATACCTTCGGAAGCGCGCTGGTTGCAGCCCACCCCGGTGCGCGCGGCGAAACCAATGCCGATTACTATTTCTTTGCGGTGCGCGACCCGCAGCTGAACGCCTTCGCCTTGCCTGGCGGTTTCATTGCCGTTCACTCGGCCTTGCTGCTGGCCGCGCAAACCGAATCCGAACTGGCGTCCGTGCTGTCGCACGAAATTGGCCACGTGGCGCAGCGCCACATTGCCCGCATGCTGGGACAACAGCGGCAAGATGCGCTGATTCCGCTGGCCGCCATGGTACTGGCCGTGCTGGCTGCCGGCGCCGGTGGCAGCGGCGATGCCGCCATGGGCGTGATGATGGGCGGGCAGGGCCTGGCCATCCAGCGCCAGCTCAATTTCAGCCGCGATGCCGAACGCGAAGCCGACCGGGTCGGGTTCCAGATCATGTCGGAGGGCGGTTATGATACGTCCGGCATGGTGGCTTTTTTCGGCCGCCTTCAAGCCGCCAGCCGCAACTATTCCGACCTGGTGCCCGCCTACCTGCGCAGCCACCCGCTGACCACTGAGCGGATTTCCGATATTCAGGCGCGTATCCGCGAGGTGCCGTACCGGCAGCGCATCGACACCCTGGAATTTCACTTGATCCGTGCCCGTGCCCGCGTACTGCAGGACCAGAGTACGCAAGGGCGTATCGAAGCGAAAGCCGTGTTTGACGCGCAGCAGCTTCAGCAGAATCGTCAGCAGCAGGCCGGGGCCCAGTACGGCATGGCCTTCCTGTCGCTCAAGAGGGGCGAGCTGGCCAAGGCCCAAACCTGGCTGGACAAGGCGCGCAGCACCATGAAGCGCACGGAGGGCAATTTCTCGACAGGGCAGGCCAGTTCCGACGGGGCGGCCGTGTTCGCCACCTTGGAGCTGGAGATCAAGATGGCGCCGGGGCAGACGGCCGCCGTCAAGCTGCAGGGAATGAAAGATGCGCAGCAGGCGTATCAGCAGTTTCCGCTGTCGCGCGGTATTGCGCGGCAATATGCGGATGCGATGATCGACAATGGCAAGCTGGAGGAGGCCACCCGCTTCCTGCGCGAGCAAGTGCTGCAGTATCGCGAAGAGCCCAAGCTGCATGAGTTGCTGGGCAAGGTGTACGCGGCGCAGGGCAAGCTGGCGTTGCAGCATATTGCGCTGGCCGAGTCGTATGCGCTGCAGGGCGGCAAGCAGGCGGCGCTGGATCAGTTGGTGATCGCGCGCAAGGCGGGGGACGCGTCGTTCTACGACATGGCACTGATCGATGCGCGCGAACGCGAGCTCAAGGAATTGCGCAGAGAAGAGTTGAAAGAAGCGAAGAAGTAGGGCGGAAAAGCCCAAAGGGCGCATTCCTCCATGTCCGCATCACGCCGGCATGGAGGAATGCGCGCTTTGCGCTTTTCCGCCCTACGGTTTCGCTGGTAATCGCGTGAAACTGAAACGCGCGGGCATGTCATCGCGCGCGATGCGTTCTACCGGCACCAACTGTTCCTTGTACCGCAGCGCCAAGGCGCCACTGCCGCCGTCCAGCCACGCCATCAGCGCATCATCCGACACCGGCCCGCCCGCCATTTCCATCAGCTCCATCACTTGCGCCACATCGCGGTCGTCCACTTGCGCCACTTTTCCATCGCCCTCGACAATCACCTCGCCCGTTTCTGTCATGAACGTGCGCTCGAGTGTGACCAGCGGCTCGCCCGTATGCAGCACCAGCCCATGCTGCGGATCGGTGCGCGCAACGTGCGGCGTCGTTTCCAGATTCAGGTACACGCGCTGCGGCCCGTTCTGGAAATACCAGCAGCCGCGCTCGTCCGCCATGTAATTGCGATTGATGAAACCGAGCAGCGCCTGCTGGATCACCTTGTCGCCAGCGAGCCCCAAATGCTGCGCCCGCTCGTCGCGCATGCGCCAGTTGCCGCGTGCATCGAGCGCCAGCCAGCCGTAGCAATGAGGCACATCCGGCCATTTGGCCATGGCTTTCTTGACGATGTCATCCATGGTGCGGTTTTCCTTCCAAGAATTGCAGCAACTTGCGGGGCAGCCAGTCTAGCTGGCCGGGCAAGCGTCCATTGACAAAGCCGACATGGCCGCCGTGGGCCGGATAGTCGAGCGTGACGTGGGACGAGGCCCGCTCGGGCAAATGCTGGCCCGGCAGGAAAGGATCGTTGCGGGCGTTTAGCACCAGGGTGGGAACGGTGATGTCGCCCAGCACATGCTTGGCGCTGGCGCGGTTCCAGTAGTCGTCCGTGTCACGGTAGCCGTGCAGGGGCGCGGTCACCACGTTGTCGAAGGTGTACAGGTCGCGCGCGCCAAGCAGGTCGTCGCGGTCGAACAGACCGGGAAATTGTTCCAGCTTGGCCAGGCATTTTGGTTTGAGCGATTGCAGGAACATGCGCGTGTACACCATGTTGAATCCCGAACCCAGCGATTCGCCGCCGCGCGCAAGGTCGAGCGGGGCCGACACCGCGCATGCCGCGTCAACAATTTCAGCCTGGTGCTGCGACTCGCCCAGCCAACGCAGCAGGGCGTTGCCGCCGAGCGAGGCGCCGGTGGCATACAGCTTGCCGGTGGCACGTTCGCGCACACGCCGCAAAATCCAGTCGATCTCGCCGGCGTCGCCCGAATGATAGAAGCGTGGCGCCAGATTGAGCTCGCCGGAGCAGCCGCGAAAATGGGGAATCGCGCCCGACCAGCCGCGCGCTGCCACCGCCGCCATCAAAGCGCGCGCGTAGTGGCTGTTGGACGAGCCTTCCAGCCCGTGGAACAGCACCACGAATGGCAGCCCCGGCTCGCCGTCGACGAAATCGACATCGATGAAGTCGCCGTCATGCGCCTCCCACCGTTCACGCCGGAAAGCGACTGCCGGCTTGGCGATGCACAGCGCGGGATAGATGGTCTGCAGGTGCCCGCTGGGCAGCCACAGGGGCGCGGTGTATTGCACTGTGGTCGCTTGCTAATGCAGGCTCGACGTTGCGTGACCGGCGGGCACCGCTCCCGGCGCCACCGACACGTGATGCAGCACCATGCGCCAGCCTTGCGGCGTTTTCATGTAGACATTGGTGGCGACCAGGTGTGCCGGTTCGGCGGTGCCGGTGGCGGTTACGCCTTCGATTACCGTGTGCACGGAGCTCATCAGGTTGTGGGTTTCGTGCAGCTGCGAGGGCCGGATTTGCAAGCCGCCGCGCTCGAGGATGGCTTCCCACGATTGCTGGATGGCCGCATGCCCGTGCAGGCGCGGGCCGCCCGGGTGCACGCAGACGATTTCCTCGTCTTCGGCCCAGAGTGCCATCAGGGCCTCGACGTCGGCCCGGTTCAGCGCTTCATAGAACGCGGCTTCGACTTCAGCGGCGCTGCCATTGAGTTGTTTGCCTTTTTTCATGCGATCTCCGACGGCGTGCCCGACTGCGCCGCTTTAGTGGTGCGACAGGACGGTGCCCGGTTTAAGGCGGTATTCGGTGCCGCAGTAAGGGCACTTGGCGACGCCGTCGTGGCCGAAGTCAAGGAACACGCGCGGATGCGAGGACCACAGCGTCATGGCTGGATTCGGGCAATGGGCTGGCAAGTCTTTCGCTTCCAGTTCGACCGCGGGCGTTTTCATATCGTTCATGGATTCTCCGTCAAGCTATGCAAAAGCTCGATTTTACCAGCCCCCGTTCGCGTGGTGAGCGGAGAACATGGATCCCCTCGTGCGCGAGGATGACGTTGGCTAGTGTGCGTCGCACCTTGCACGTCGTCCTCGCGAAAGCGGGGACCCATGTTTCCATGCTCAGTGTTGGCCTGGCGAGAGAATGACGAATTGGCCAAAAATGGCCACCTTCGGCAGCATCGGCCAATGCTCGGTAAAATAGAACGCTCCCCAAAACCGGCTGTATCTGCATGCTTCCCCTTGAGTCGCCCACCACCTGCAATCGCGTCCCGCGCCCTGCGGACGAAGACCCTGCCGTTTTCCGCGAGGGTGTCAAAGCCGGCCTGCCGACCCTGTTCGGCATCGCCGCCTGGGGCCTGGTGGTCGGCGTTGCCATGGTCAAAAGCGGCCTGACCGTTCCCCAGGCGCTGGCCATGACCTTGCTGGTATTCGCAGGTTCCGCGCAACTCGCTTCGCTGCCGCTGATACTTGCCAGTGCGCCCATCTGGGTCGTATTCGCCACCGCGCTCGTGGTCAACCTGCGTTTCGTGATCTTTTCCGCCTTGATGGCCCCCCATTTCGCCCACCTCCCATGGCGCCAGCGCTTCCTGCTCGGCTATGTCTCCGGCGACATGACAGTCGCCATCTTCCTGCGGCGTTTCCCAAGCGAAGCTCCCGCGCATGGCAAGGTTTCCTACCTGAAGGGACTGCTTTACCCCAACTGGAGCGCCTGGCAGGTCGGTTCCATCGCCGGCATCTTCCTGGGCAGCGCCGTCCCGGCCGAATGGGGTCTCGGTTTCGCCGGCAGCCTGGCCATCCTGTGCCTGCTGGTGCCCATGGTGGCCAACAGCGCTGCCCTGTGCGGCGTGCTGGTCGCCGGCGCCACCTCGGTGCTGGCCTACGGATTCCCTTACAAGCTCGGCTTGCTGGCTGCCGTGGTACTGGGCATGGGCACCTCCATGCTGGTCGAAGAACTGCTCGAAAAAAGGAAAACCCATGGCTGATTGGGAAATCTGGGCCACCATCGCCGCGTTGACGGTCGCCACCGCCGCCACCCGCAGCTCGTTCTGGCTGGTCGGCCACCACATCACGATCCCCAGGCGGGTCCAGGAAATGCTGCGCTACGCCCCCGGCTGCGCGCTGGTCGCCATCATCGCCCCGGACATGCTGGTCGTCGCCGACCACCCCATGGTCGTCAGCCTGGCCAATCCAAAGCTGCTGGCCGGCGTCGCGGCCACCGCCTACTATCTGTGGCGCAAAAACATGCTTGAAACCATCATTTTCGGCATGGCAGTGTTCACGGGCCTGCGGATCTGGCTTCAGTAGGGTTTTCGGCTGGTGCTTGCGGTAAAATAGCGTTCTTTTATCACCATCCCTGCGGATCGCCATGCACGCTGTTCTCAATTTCACCCGTTTGCAAGACCTGATCGACCAAAACGCCCTGGCCGGCAAGCGCGTATTTATCCGCGCCGACCTGAACGTACCGCAGGACGACGCCGGCAAGATTACTGAAGACACTCGCATCCGCGCCTCGGCGCCTGCCATTGCCGCCGCCCTCAAGGCCGGCGCCGCCGTCATGGTCACCTCACACCTGGGCCGTCCGACCGAAGGCGAATTCAAGCCTGAAGACAGCCTGGCGCCGGTCGCCGCGCGTCTTTCCGAGCTGCTCGGTCAGCCGGTCGAGCTCAAGCAAAACTGGGTTGATGGCGTCGATGTCGCTCCTGGCCAGGTGGTGTTGCTGGAAAACTGCCGCGTCAACAAGGGTGAAAAGAAGAATTCCGACGAGCTGGCCCAGAAAATGGCCAAGCTGTGCGACATCTACGTCAACGACGCTTTCGGCACGGCCCATCGGGCCGAGGCGACCACCCATGGCATCGCCAAGTTTGCCCCGATTGTTTGCGCCGGCCCATTGCTGGCCGCCGAACTCGATGCGCTGGGCAAGGCGCTGGGCGCCCCTAGTCGTCCGCTGCTGGCCATCGTGGCCGGTTCGAAGGTCTCGTCCAAGCTGTCCATCCTCAAGGCCCTGGCCGACAAGGTCGACAACCTGATCGTCGGCGGCGGCATCGCCAACACTTTCATGAAGGCGGTTGGCCTGAACATCGGCAAGTCGCTGGTCGAAGCCGAGCTGGTGACGGAAGCGAAAGCCATCATCGACATGATGGCCGCGCGCGGCGCCACGGTGCCGATTCCCGTGGACGTTGTCTGCGCCAAGGAATTTTCGCCAACGGCCGCGGCCACCATCAAGAATGTGGCCGACGTCGCTGACGACGACATGATCCTCGACATCGGCCCGGTCACGGCGGCCACCCTGGCCGCGCAGATCGCCAAGGCCGGCACCATCGTCTGGAACGGCCCGGTCGGCGTGTTCGAATTCGACCAGTTCGGCGAAGGCACCAAGACGCTGGCGCTGGCGATTGCCGAATCGAAGGCGTTTTCCATCGCGGGCGGCGGCGACACCCTGGCGGCAATTGCCAAGTACAACATCACCGACAAGATCGGTTATATCTCTACGGGCGGTGGCGCCTTCCTCGAGTTCCTCGAGGGGAAAACCCTGCCGGCGGTCGAAATCCTGCTGGAGCGCAGTTCCTCGTAATTCAACAGCGCAGCCCCACCGGCTGCGCTTTTACTTGAAGGATCTCTATGTATCGTGGTACCAAGATCGTTGCAACCATCGGCCCGGCTTCGACCGATTTCGATATTCTCGTGCGCATGATTGAAGCGGGCGTCGATGTCGTGCGTTTGAATTTCTCGCACGGCAAGGCGCAAGACCACATCGACCGCGCCAACCTGGTGCGGCGCGCCGCCGCCCAGTGCGGCCGCGAAGTGGCGATCATGGCCGATATGCAAGGTCCGAAGATCCGCGTAGGCAAGTTTGAAGAAGGCAAGATCCAGCTCGAGAATGGCGACAAGTTCATCCTCGACGCCAAGTGGGGCGAAAACGGCGAACTGGGCAACCAGGATCGCGTGGGCCTGGACTACAAGGCTTTGCCGCGCGACGTGCGTCCCGGCGACAAGCTGCTGCTCAATGATGGCCTGATCGTACTGATCGTCGAACGCATTCTTGCCCACGAAATCTTTACCGTGGTCAAAGTCGGCGGCGAACTGTCGAACAACAAGGGCATCAACCGCCAGGGCGGCGGCCTGACCGCGCCGGCCCTGACCGCCAAGGACATGGAAGACATCAAGACGGCAATGAGTTTCCAGGCCGACTACCTGGCGATCTCCTTCCCGAAAAGCGCGACCGACATGGAAATGGCGCGCCAGCTGGCCAACATTGCCGGCGAGCCTTTCCACCACAAACCGAAGATGATCGCCAAGATCGAGCGCGCCGAAGCGATTCCTGTGCTGCAGGAAATCCTCGACGCTTCCGACGGCATCATGGTCGCGCGTGGCGATCTGGCTGTGGAAGTGGGCAATGCCGCCGTGCCGGCGCTGCAAAAGCGCATGATCCGCATGGCGCGCGCGTCCAACAAGCTGGCCATCACCGCCACGCAGATGATGGAGTCGATGATCGTCAACGCCGTGCCGACCCGCGCCGAAGTGTCCGACGTGGCCAACGCCGTGCTGGACGGGACCGACGCCGTGATGACCTCGGCCGAAACCGCGTCCGGCAAGTATCCGATCGAAACGGTCGAGATGATGGCCGCGATCTGCGCCGAAGCGGAAATGTCGGAGTACAACAAGCTTGACGCCGACTTCCTCAACGTGCGTTTCAGCCGCATCGACCAGTCGATCGCCTACGGCGCGCTGTTCACCGCGCACCACCTGCGCGTGAAAGCCATCGTGGCGCTGACCGAGTCCGGCTCGACCGCATTGTGGATGAGCCGTCACAGCATCGACACGCCAATTTATGCGCTCACGCCGAGCGTGCCAACACAGCGCAAGGTGTCGCTGTACCGCAATGTGCGCGCCTACCACCTGATGCAGTCGGGCGACAGCGGCGCAGTGCTGCGCCAGGCCGAGGACTTGATGGTCGCCAAAGGGATCGTCAAAAAGGGTGACATGATCGTCGTCACCTGGGGCGAGCCGATGGGGCAGGTGGGCGGCACCAACGCACTGAAGATCGTGCGCATCGGCGAATTTGACTAAGGTTTCACGGATTCTTGGCACAGTTTTAGCACCACATTTTTTAGCACATCGTCCCCGCGAAGGCGGGGACCCATAGCACGGTCGCCGTTGGTTGGCGCGTGCTTGCACCACGGTTTCTTCATGGCGCTATGGGTCCCCGCGTTCGCGAGGACGACGATGCGGCGGGTGGCGCCCACAAGGCGCCGCAGCGGAACCAGTTTCTTATTGTTTGGAGATATACCATGTCCCTCGTATCCATGCGTCAACTGCTCGACCACGCCGCCGAAAACGGTTATGGCCTGCCTGCGTTTAACGTCAACAACCTCGAACAGGTGCAGGCCATCATGGCTGCCGCCGACGCGGTCAATTCCCCGGTCATCATGCAAGCGTCCGCGGGCGCCCGCAAATACGCCGGCGAAGCCTTCCTGCGCCACCTGATCGAAGCGGCGGTCGAAGCCTACCCGCACATTCCGGTTGTCATGCACCAGGATCACGGCCAGTCGCCGGCAGTGTGCATGACCGCGATCCGCTCCGGCTTCACCTCGGTGATGATGGACGGCTCACTCGAAGCCGACGGCAAGAGCGTCGCTTCCTACGAATACAACGTTGAAGTGTCGCGCGAAGTGGTCAAGTTCTCGCACGCGATCGGCGTCACCGTCGAAGCCGAACTGGGCGTGCTCGGTTCGCTCGAAACCATGAAGGGCGACAAGGAAGACGGCCACGGCGCCGAAGGCACCATGACGCGCGAGCAACTGCTCACCGACGTCGCGCAAGCCGCCGACTTCGTCCAGCGTACCCAGTGCGACGCTTTGGCAATCGCCATCGGCACCTCGCACGGCGCTTACAAGTTCACCCGCAAGCCAACCGGCGACATCCTGGCGATTGACCGCATCAAGGAAATCCACGCGCGCATCCCGAACACCCACCTGGTGATGCACGGTTCGTCGGCGGTGCCGCAGGAACTGCTGGCCATGATCCGCGAATTCGGCGGCGACATGAAGGAAACCTATGGCGTGCCGGTCGAAGAAGTCCAGGAAGGCATCCGTCACGGCGTTCGCAAGATCAACATCGACACCGACATCCGCCTGGCCATGACCGCTGCCGTGCGCAAGTATATGTTCCAGAATCCGGGCAAGTTCGATCCGCGCGATTTCTTGAAGCCTGCACGCGAAGCGGCGACCGAAATCTGCAAGGCGCGCTTCCTGTCGTTCGGCTGCGAAGGCCAGGCTGCCAAGATCAAGCCGATCACGATGGACAAGATGGCCGAGCGCTACGTCAAGGGCGAGCTGTCGCAAATCGTCAAGTAAGCTGTGCAACCACGCGCCTTCGGGCGCGTTTTTACCATGTATACAGGCAGCTGCCTTTGTGGCGCAGTGCGCTACCAGATCGATGGCGAGGTCGATCGCACCAGCAAGTGCTGGTGTAAAATGTGCCAAAAGCAACACGGCGCAGCCTTCGGTCCCTACGCCAACGTGGCGGCGCACGCCCTGCACTGGCTGCAGGGCGCGGACGCGATTACCCGTTATGCATCATCGGCCGGCGTCGAGCGCACCTTCTGCAAGGTCTGCGGCGCGAATCTGACCTGGCAAATGACGCAGTACAGCGAGCGTATCGCCGTCACCCTGGGCACCTTCGACACACCCTACGAAGGCCAGGTCACGCACGACCTGCATATCGAAAGCAAACCGGGCTGGCTGCCCTAAAATTACCTCAAGGATTCACATGTCTGGCGTTCTCGAAACAAACCTGAAGTCCCTGCCGTTCCTGCACCGCGGGAAAGTGCGCGACATTTACGCCGTGGGCGACGACAAGCTGCTGGTCATCCAGACCGACCGCCTGTCCGCTTTCGACGTCATCCTGAATGAGCCTATCCCCGGAAAGGGCAAGATCCTGACGGCCATGTCCAACTTCTGGTTCGCCAAATACAAGGACCTGATGCCGAACCACGATACCGGCATCGATCCGGTCTCGCTGGTGTCGCCGGAAGAGCGCGCGCAGGTCGACGGGCGCGCCATCGTGGTCAAGAAAATGACGCCGCTGGGCATCGAGGCAATCGTACGCGGCTATTTGATCGGGTCCGGCTGGAAGGATTACCAGAAGACCGGCAAGGTCTGCGGCATCGACTTGCCGGCCGGCATGCAGGAAGCCCAAAAGCTGCCCCAGGTGCTGTTTACGCCATCGACCAAGGCCCCGGCCGGCGCGCACGATGAGAACATCAACTTCGCGCAGGCCGAGCAGATCGTCGGCGCCGACATCGCGCGCCAGGTGCGCGACTACGCCATCGCGCTGTACACGGCCGCCGCCGAATACGCGGCTACGAAAGGCATCATCATCGCCGACACCAAGTTCGAATTTGGCCTCGACGAGCACGGCGCCGTGCACCTGATCGATGAAATCCTCACGCCCGACTCGTCGCGCTTCTGGCCGATGTCGAGCTACCAGGTCGGCATGTCGCCGCCGTCCTACGACAAACAGTTCGTGCGCGACTACCTCGAGACCCTGACCGACTGGAACAAGGCCGCGCCAGCGCCTGTCGTGCCGGACGAGGTGATCGCCAAAACGCGCGCCAAATACGTCGAGGCGCTCGAGCGCCTGACCGGCACCACCGTGAAGGCCTGAGCATGAGCACCACCGCAGCAACGCCGGCCCTGGTCGGCATCGTCATGGGTTCCGCGTCGGACTGGGAAGTCATGCAGCACGCCGTCAACATGCTCAAGGATTTCGGCGTGCCGTACGAAGCCCAGGTCGTCTCGGCCCACCGCATGCCTGATGAAATGTTCAGCTACGCCGAAACCGCGCGCGAGCGCGGCCTGCGCGCCATCATCGCCGGTGCGGGCGGCGCCGCCCACCTGCCAGGCATGATCGCCGCCAAGACCATCGTGCCGGTGCTCGGCGTGCCGGTGCCGTCGCGCTACCTGTCGGGCAAGGATTCGCTGCTGTCGATCGTGCAGATGCCCAAAGGCATTCCCGTGGCCACCTTTGCCATCGGTGAAGCCGGTGCCGCCAACGCCGCGCTGGCCGCCATCGCGATGATCGCCTGCACCGACGCCGCCCTGGCCGAGAAGCTCCTGCAATTTCGCCTGCAGCAAACCGCCGCTGCCAAGGCCATGACGCTGCCAGTATGACGAAGCCGCACGCTCCTTTCCTGCCGCCTGCGCGGCTTGGCGTGATGGGCGGCGGCCAGCTTGGCCGCATGTTCGTGCACGCGGCCCAGGCCATGGGCTACAAGGTGGCCGTGCTGGAAGCGGCGCCCGACAGTCCTGCCGGGCAAGCCGCCGACAGTGTTGTCGCGGCCGGCTACAGCGACGCGCAAGGCCTGGCCCAGCTGGGTCGGGCGTGCGTGGCGATCACCACCGAATTTGAAAACGTGCCGGCCGACAGCCTGCAGCTGCTGGCGACCCACGCCTTCGTGGCCCCGGCTGCCGCCTGCGTGGCGATCGCCCAGGACCGGATTGCCGAAAAGCGTTTTCTGGCTGGCTGCGCGGCGCGCTCGGGCGTGCCACCGGCGCCGCACAAGACCATCGGCGTCGATGCCGACATCGACGCCATCGAGGACCTGCTGCTGCCAGGTATTCTGAAAACGGTGCGCATGGGTTACGACGGCAAGGGCCAGGCCGTGGTGCGCACCAAGGACGACGTGCGCGCGGCGTTTGCGGCCATGGGCGGCGTGACCTGCCTGCTCGAGAAAATGCTGCCGCTCGCCTATGAAGTGTCGGTGCTGACCGCGCGCGGCGCCGACGGCGTCTCCGTGGTCTACCCGATCGCCGAAAACGTGCACCGGGACGGCATCTTGTTTACCACCACCGTGCCGGGCCCGAACGTGTCGCCCGACTCTGCCGCGAAGGCGCAGCGGGCGGCCCGCGTCATCGTCGAAGAGCTCGGCTACGTGGGCGTGCTGTGCATCGAATTTTTCGTGCTGACCGACGGCTCGCTGATCGTCAATGAAATGGCGCCGCGGCCGCACAACAGCGGCCACTACACGATCGATGCCTGCGTTACCAGCCAGTTCGCGCAGCAAGTGCGCGCCATGGCGCGCTTGCCGCTGGGCGAGGTGCGCCAGCATTCGCCCGCCGTCATGCTCAATATCCTGGGCGACATCTGGTTCGTCGCCGGCGATGACACCCAGCGCGAGCCGGCCTGGGCCGACGTGCTGGCCTTGCCGGGCGCCTGCCTGCACCTGTACGGCAAGGAAGAGGCGCGCCCTGGCCGCAAGATGGGCCACGTGACCTTTGTCGCGCCTACCCTGGCGCTGGCCCAGGCGCAGGTGACGCGCGCCTGCGCCATCCTCGGCATCGCGCCGTGAGCGTGAACATGGATGCCATCGCCGAGGGCGCGCGCCTGCTCGAGCAAGGGCAGTTGGTGGCCTTGCCGACCGAGACCGTCTACGGCCTGGGCGCCGATGCCGAGAACCCGGCGGCCGTGGCCCGCATTTACGCTGCCAAGGGGCGCCCGCAAGACCACCCGGTCATCGTGCACCTGGCGCCCGACGCCGACCTGGCCTATTGGGCCAGCGAGATTCCCGCTGAAGCACATCAGCTGGCCGCTGCTTTCTGGCCCGGTCCGCTGACGATGATCCTGAAACGCGCTGCCCATATTCCCGACGCCGTCTCCGGCGGGCAGGACACGGTCGGCCTGCGCTGTCCTTCGCACCCGGTGGCAATTGCGCTGCTGCAAGCCTTCAAGGGCGGCAAGGGCGGCGTGGCTGCGCCGTCGGCCAACAAGTTCGGCAACGTGAGCCCGACCACGGCCCAGCACGTGCGCGATGAATTCGGCGCCGACGGCAGCGTGGCGCTGGTGCTCGACGGCGGCCAGAGCCAGGTCGGCATCGAGTCGACCATCGTCGACCTGTCGCGTCTGGCCACGCATGGCCCGGTCTTGTTGCGCCCTGGTCAGATCAGCGCAGAAGCGATTGCCGCCGTGATCGACCGCCTGCCCAACGCCCCGGATGCGGCGGCCCCGCGCGCCTCGGGCACCCTGGAATCGCATTACGCGCCCCACACCCCGGTGGCCATGCAGGAAACCGGCGTGCTGGCCGCGACCCTGGCCAAGCTGGCAACGGCGGGGAAGAGGGTTGCTCTAATTCATTATTCAGATTTGCCGGGCGCCCATGCGGAGCTGCGCCTGCCGGCCTCGCCGGACGGCTTTGCCCACGCGCTGTACGCGGCGCTGCGCGCCATGGATGGCAAGTCAGCCGACCTGATCCTGGTGGAAGCGCCTCCGCAAGGCGGCGCCTGGCTGGGTGTGAACGACCGTTTGCGACGCGCGGCCCACGGTTCTGTGGGAATTGTGCACGGACTGCTAAATAAGGACGCCGGCTAATTGTTCGTGCGCCATGTCCGTTGTTATAATCCACAACATTCCAGCCCGCGCAAGCAGCGTGCAAGAGGTGTTGCACCGAACTGACATTCAGCTATCGCCAGCGGTGTTTATTCCTATACAAGACTGGGGAAGACTGGCATATTAGCTGAGTTGCGAATAGCACGCGCGTTCGTTTTACACCAAACAAAATGATTATCTAGGAGACACAATGCGTCAAACCAATTTTGCGCTGGCTTTAGTGGCAGCAGCCGTCCTGACCGCTTGCGGCGGCAGCGACAACAATACCCCTGCAGCAGCACCGAAACCGACCTTCGCGGCGCAGATTTCGTTCGGCGACAGCCTCTCCGATGTCGGTACCTATGCGGTCGGCACGGTGGCTGCCATCGGCGGCGGCAAGTACACGATCAACGGCAACAACACGGCCATCAATGCGGCCCTGCACGGCAAGAACTGGACCGAGCTGATGGCTGCCCAGATCGGGCTGGCAGCACCATGCGCGGCAGTGACCGGCCTTGACGGCAACGCTGCCCAGGGCTTCGCGGTGCCTGTCGTCCAGCGCACCACCTGCTTTGGCTATGCGCAGGGCGGCGCGCGCGTCACCAATCCTGTCGGTCCAGGCAACAAGCTGACCGGCGCGGCCATCGGCCAGCTGACCCATCCGGTCGTTTCCCAGGTCGCCAACCACCTGACCCGTAACGGCGGCGCCTTCAAGGCCACCGACGTGGTCTACGTGATGGCTGGCGGTAACGATGCACTGATGCTGCTGGGCCAGCTGACCGCGGCAGCGACCGCGGCCGGTAACGCCGAAGGCGCCAAAGTCGGCGGCCAGACCCTGATCGCCAACCTGTCGACCAGGCTCGCGTCGGGCGCCACCAACCCGGCCACCGCCAAGACGGCCATCATGACCGCCATGGGCACCGAAGCGGCACGTGCAGGCAGCACCAGCACCACGATCGTCCAGGCGGGCATCGGTTCGGCCGCTGTGCAGCCAGGTAACTCGGCTGTTGCATCGCCAGCCGTGTACGGCCCGATGGTGGCTGTCTCGACCACCGAAGCGAACGCCGCCGGCGCTGCCGCCGGCGCCGCCGCTGGCGCCGCCTACGCTAGCGCCAACGGTCCCGCACTGGTGCCGCAAATGGCCGCTGCAGGTGCTGAACTCGCCAATCTGATCCGTACCCAGATCGTCGGCAAGGGCGCCACCCACGTCGTTCTGCTGAACCTGCCTGACCTGGGCAGCTCGCCATCGGGCAAGGCACAATCGGCGTCGGGCCAACAACTGATCGCCGGCATGGTTTCGGGTTTTAACATCGCACTGCGCGTCGGTATCGACGGCCTGGAAGACAAGGTCCTGTACGTCGACGTGTTCGCCAGCAGCCAGGCCCAGGTGCTGAACCCAAGCGCCTTCGGTATCACGAACGCATCCGCCCCAGCGTGCGGCGCCAATCCACTCGGCACCACCTCGCTCGCCTGCAAGGCCAGCAACACGCTGGCCGGTGTTGACGTCAGCCACTACCTGTTCGCCGACGACGTTCACCCTGCGCCATATGGCCAGTCGCTGATCGCCAAACTGGTCGCCGAATCGATGGTCGCCAAGGGCTGGCTGTAATCAGCCAAGCGCGCCCATCCGGCTCGCAACAATGCCGCACAGCACTAAGCTGGGCGGCATTTTTCTTTTGCGCGCTTGTTTATCATGGCCTCGGTCAAACTGGCACGTTTGAGCAAGTCATTGTCACAATAGGACAAGACGAAAGTAGCGCCGGGAATTAGTCTCACAAGCAGGACAGTAGATCCATTCGGCATTCATTCATCAAGAATAGTAATTATCAGGAGACACAATGCGTCAAACTAATTTCGCGCTGGCTTTGGTGGCGGCAGCGGTACTGGCCGCCTGCGGTGGCAGCGACGGCACCAGTGCCGAGGAACAGAAACTCAAGACCCAGTTCTCCGCCATGGTGTCCTTCGGCGACAGCCTGTCGGACGTGGGCACGTATAAGGTGGGCACCATCGCCGCGTCCGGCGGCGGCAAATTCACCATCAACGGCAACAACACCGCCACCAACGCCACCTTGACCGGCAAGAACTGGACCGAGCTGATGGCAACCCAGTTCGGCCTGGCAGCGCCGTGCGCGGCCCAGACCGGCCTCGACGGCAATGCAGCCCTGGGCTTTTCCGTGCCCGTGACCAACCACACCGCCTGCCTGAGCTATGCCCAGGGTGGCGCGCGCGTGAGCAATCCGGTCGGCCCCGAGCACAAGCTGACCGGTTCCTCGCTCGGCCTGCTGACGATGCCGGTATCGACCCAGATCGCGACCCACCTTGGCCGCAATGCCGGCAAATTCAGCGGCACTGAAGTCGTGTTCGTCACGGTGGGCGGCAACGATGCGCTGATGTTGCTGGGCCAGATGAAAGCGGGCGCCACGGCAGCCGGCCAGGCCGCCGGCGCTGCCGAAGGCGCACGGGTAGGCAACCTGACCTTCATCAACACCCTGGTCGGCCTGCTGGCCAGCGGCGCGACCAACCCGCAGACCGCCGCAGTGGCGATCGGCACCGCGGCCGCCACCGAAGCTGCGCGTCCTGGCAGCACCTCGCAAACCATCGTCGGGGCATCGGTCGGCGCTGCCGCCGTCCAGCCGGGCAATGCGGCCGTCGCCAATCCGGCGGTGTATGGCCCGATGGTGGTCACCGCCCAAACCGCCGGTACCAACGCCGGCAACGCCGCTGGCGCTGCAGCCGGCGCCGCTGCCGGCGCCGCCTATGCCGCCGCCCAGGCACCGTTGCTGGTTACCGCGATGGGAACCTATGGCGCCGAACTGGCCGCCATCGTCAAGACCCAGATCGTCGCCAATGGCGCCAACTTCGTGGTGGTCAACAACCTGCCCGACCTGGGCGGCTCGCCGGCCGGCAAGGCGCAGGATGCGAACACCCAGGCCCTGATCAACACCATGGTCGCCACCTTCAATACCCAGCTCAAAACCGGGATTGGCGCCGAAGCGAAGATCCTGTACGTCGACCTGTGGTCGACCAGCCACGACCAGGTGATCAATCCGGCGGTGTACGGCTTGACCAATACCACGACGCCGGCTTGCGGGCCCAACATCCTGGGCACCGCCTCGCTGGTCTGCAAGGGCTCGAACCTGATCGCTGGCGACGTCAGCCACTTCATGTTCGCCGATGACACCATGCCAACGCCATACGAAAACACGCTGATCGCGAAATACGTCGCGCTGCAGATGATCATCAAAGGCTGGCTGTAAGCCGGTCGGACAAACCAAAAAGAACACGGAGAAAAAATGAAATTACGTTTGCATAATGCCGTCACCCTGCTGGCCGCCGCTGCCGCGATGGCAGCTGCGCCGGGCGCGTTGGCACAAGCGGCCGGACAGTGGACCGTCAAGGCTGGCGTCGGCAAGATCACGCCGGATGTCACCAGTGGCGACGTCAGCGCCCCTGCGCTGCCGGGCAGCAAGGCCGATGTCGGCCCGGACACCCAGCCGATCCTCGCGTTTTCCTACGGGCTGACCGACAACGTGGGCGTCGAGCTCGATTTGGGCTTGCCGTACAAGCACGAAATCTCGGGCGCCGGGGCGATCGAAGGCGCGGGCGTGCTCGGCACGGTCAAGGCCTTGCCGCCGACCCTGTTCGTGCACTACCGCTTCATGAAGCCGGAAGCGCCGGTGCGTCCGTATGCCGGCCTGGGCGCGACCTTCGCCTACTTTACTGACGAGACCGGTTCAGGAAAAATGACGGCGCTGAGCGACATTGGCGGCTCGCCGACGACCTTCAAGATCAAGAACAAGCTGGCGGCAACGATCCAGCTTGGCGTCGCGGTCAACATCAACAAGCGCTGGTTCGTGGACGCCAACATCAGCAAGACCTTCCTGAAAACCAAGGTCACGTTCTCGTCCGGCCAGACCCAGGACATGCAGCTCGACCCGCAAGCGGTGACGCTGGCGCTGGGCTACAAGTTCTAAAAAGCCCGCAACAAAAAACCAAACCCGCCCCGGCGGGTCTTTTTTTTTTATTCGAGGTCAGACCTGATTC
>JAZKCA010000060.1:0-55567 GCA_040388275.1 Pseudomonadota bacterium | reverse complement strand
CTCCCGACCTAAGCCTTGTAAGGGCTCCGCTCTACCAACTGAGCTAAGCGCCCAAGAAAACCTCAAGTGCCTCCAAACATTTTCCGGCGATTGTCACCTCGCCGAAGGACATTAGTTTACTGCATCCTTGAGCGCTTTGCCAGCTTTAAATTTAGGGACTTTTGCGGCGGCAATCTGGATCGCTTCCTTGGTGCGTGGATTGCGGCCGGTACGGGCTGCCCGCTCCCCCACCGAGAAGGTGCCGAAGCCGACCAGGGTCACGCTGTCGTTGTTGCGCAGCGTGGCGGTCACTGCCTCGATCACGGCATCCAGCGCGCGCGTGGCCGAGGCCTTGGTGATGTCGGCCGACTTCGCAATTTCTTCGATCAATTCTGTTTTGTTCACTTAGGCCTCGTTACTTGAATGTGCGCCTGGAAAGTTGCCCAGCAGCGTATTAAACAAGCCGCCCGGGAAAGTGTCAAGTGTGGTCCACCAAAAAAACAAGCGCCGTAAAGGCGCTTGTCGGGGTGCTACGATACTACCGGTTTAATGTTTGACGATCTCGGTGGAGGCCGCACCATCGACCGCGGCGGGTGCGACGGCGACTGCCGGCAAGTCCACCACAGGGGTTGGCATGCGCTCCAGCGCAATCTCGAGCACCTTGTCGATCCAGCGTACCGGAACGATTTCGAGCTTGTTCTTCACGTTGTCCGGAATGTCGGCCAGGTCCTTGACGTTTTGCTCCGGGATCAGCACCGTCTTGATACCGCCGCGATGCGCCGCCAGCAGCTTCTCTTTCAGGCCGCCGATCGGCAGCACTTCGCCGCGCAGCGTGATTTCGCCCGTCATCGCCACGTCGGCGCGCACCGGGATGCCGGTAAACACCGACACCAGGGCAGTCGTCATCGCGATACCGGCCGAAGGACCGTCCTTCGGCGTTGCGCCTTCCGGCACGTGGATGTGGATGTCGGCCTTTTCAAAGACATCGTTGCGGATGCCCAGGCGGTTGGCGCGCGAACGCACCACCGTGCGGGCCGCTTCGATCGACTCCTTCATCACGTCGCCCAGGGTGCCGGTGCGGATGACCCCGCCCTTGCCCGGCATTTGCACCGCCTCGATGGTCAGCAGATCGCCGCCCACTTCGGTCCATGCAAGGCCGACCACCTGGCCCACCTGGTTCTCTTTTTCAGCCACGCCGAAGTCGTAGCGACGCACACCGAGGAACTTGTCGATGTTCTTGCTGGTGACGGCGACCTTTTTCTCGGTCTTTTTCAGTAGCAGCATCTTGACGACCTTGCGGCAAATCTTCGAGATTTCGCGCTCGAGCGAACGCACGCCGGCTTCGCGGGTGTAGTAGCGGATGATGTCGCGGATCGCGCCTTCGGCGACCGAAATTTCATCTTCCTTGAGCCCGTTGGCCTTGATCTGCTTCGGCATCAGGTAGCGCTGCGCGATGCTGGTCTTTTCGTCCTCGGTGTAACCCGACAGGCGGATCACTTCCATCCGGTCCAGCAGCGCCGGCGGGATGTTGTACGAGTTCGAGGTGGCCACGAACATCACGTCAGACAGGTCGAAGTCGACCTCGATGTAATGGTCCGAGAACGTGTGGTTCTGCTCCGGATCGAGCACCTCGAGCAGGGCCGACGATGGATCGCCGCGGAAGTCCGCGCCCATCTTGTCGATCTCGTCTAACAGGAACAGGGGATTACGCACGCCGACCTTGGCCAGCGACTGCAATACCTTGCCCGGCATCGAACCGATATAGGTACGGCGGTGGCCGCGGATCTCGGCTTCGTCACGCACGCCGCCGAGCGCCATGCGCACGAACTTGCGGTTCGTGGCGCGCGCGATGGACTGCCCGAGCGAGGTCTTGCCCACGCCAGGAGGTCCCACAAAGCACAGGATCGGTGCTTTGAGCTTGTCGACGCGTTGCTGGACCGCGAGGTATTCCAGGATGCGTTCCTTGACCTTGTCGAGGCCATAGTGGTCGCCCTCGAGCACTTTCTCGGCATTGGTCAGGTCGTTGTTGACCTTGGATTTTTTCTTCCACGGCAGGTTGACCAGGGTGTCGATGTAATTGCGCACCACGGTCGCCTCGGCCGACATCGGCGACATCAGCTTGAGCTTCTTGAGTTCGTTGGTGGCCTTGTCGAGTGCCTCTTTCGGCATCTTGGCGGCAATCACCTTCTTCTCGAGTTCGTCGATGTCGGCGCCATCCTCGCCCTCGCCCAGTTCTTTCTGAATCGCCTTGACCTGCTCGTTCAGATAGTACTCGCGCTGCGATTTTTCCATCTGGCGCTTGACGCGGCCGCGGATGCGCTTCTCGACCTGCAGGATGTCGAGTTCGCCTTCGAGCTGGCCCAGCAGGTGCTCGAGGCGCTTGGCGACGTTGAAGATTTCCAGGATCACTTGCTTTTGCTCGAGCTTGAGCGGCAGGTGGGCGGCGACGGTGTCGGCCAGGCGGCCGGCGTCGTCGATGCCGGCCAGCGAGGCGAGGATCTCGGGTGGAATTTTTTTGTTGAGCTTGACGTACTGATCGAACTGCTGAACGATCGCACGGCGCATCGCTTCGACTTCGGAATCGTCGCCGATTTCCGAATCGAGCGGCGTCAGGTCCGCGATGAAGTGTGCCGCCGTATCGCTGATGTGGTTGATACGGGCGCGCTGGGCCCCCTCGACCAGCACCTTGACGGTGCCATCGGGAAGCTTGAGCATTTGCAGGATGTTCGCCACGCAACCGATCTCGTAGATATCGGACGCGGACGGTTCGTCCTTGGCTGCGGCTTTTTGAGCGGCAAGCATGATGCTCTTGCCCTGCTCCATTGCAGCCTCAAGCGCCTTGATCGACTTCGGACGGCCGACGAACAGTGGTATCACCATATGCGGGAAGACGACCACGTCGCGCAACGGCAGTAAAGGCAGCGTCGTTTGCTCGGTTAATTTGGAAGTTGTCATGGCATACCTTATAGAAAGCGTGTTTATGATGTTGGCACTCGATGCCAAAACACAAGACCGGCGGAGTAAATATTTTCTACAAGTAGTTTGAATAATTCAGCAACTTGAATCGAATACAACCGGAATAATCTAAAAGAATTGTGGAACATCAAATAAAAAAGCCACTGCGCAGCGTGATGCTACGAGTGGCTTTTCGATTGAAGCCTGATTCTTTTATTGAGGTAAATTGTACCGCCAAGAATTAGGGAAACAAACCCTTTTTGTTGTGTGCGCGCGGCACATTTTCAATTTTCTCCTGAAGCCTTGGCTGTTTCGCTATAAATCAGCAGTGGTTTGGCACCATTTGTGATCGAATTCTCATCGATAACGACTTTGATGACATTCTGCTGATTTGGCAATTCGTACATAACATCGAGCAGCGCATGTTCGAGAATGGAACGCAAGCCGCGCGCACCGGTTTTACGCGCCAATGCTTTTCGTGCAATTGCGTGCAAAGCGGCTGGACGAATTTCCAATTCCGCGCCTTCCATTTCAAGCAACTTGGAATACTGCTTAATCAAGGCATTCTTCGGTTCAATCAGAATCTGGATCAGCGCTTCCTCGGTCAGCTCGCTCAACGCGGCCACGACCGGCAAACGGCCGACCAATTCAGGAATCAGGCCGAACTTGATCAAGTCTTCCGGTTCGGCTTCGAGCAGCACGTCGCTGCTGTCGCGCTCGACCTGGCTCTTGACGCTGGCCGAGAAGCCGATGCCGCTCTTTTCGGAGCGGTTCTGGATGATCTTGACCAGGCCGTCGAAGGCGCCGCCGCAGATGAACATGATGTTGGTCGTGTCGATCTGGACGAAGTCCTGGTTCGGGTGCTTGCGCCCGCCCTGCGGCGGCACCGAGGCCATGGTGCCCTCGATCAGCTTGAGCAGCGCCTGCTGCACGCCCTCGCCCGAGACGTCGCGGGTAATGGAAGGATTGTCGGACTTGCGCGAAATTTTATCGATTTCATCGATGTAGACGATGCCGCGCTGGGCCTTTTCCACTTCGTAGTTGCAGCTTTGCAGCAGCTTCTGGATGATGTTCTCGACGTCCTCGCCCACATAACCGGCTTCGGTCAGGGTCGTGGCGTCGGCAATGACGAAAGGCACATTGAGCATGCGCGCCAGGGTCTGGGCCAGCAGGGTCTTGCCCGAGCCGGTAGGACCGACCAGCAAGATATTGCTCTTGGCCAGTTCGACGTCATCTTTCTTGCCTAGGTGCTTGAGGCGCTTGTAATGATTGTAGACGGCCACCGACAGGATGCGCTTGGCCTTTTGCTGGCCGATCACATACTGGTCGAGCAAGTCCTTGATTTCGTTCGGCGTCGGCAAGTCGGACTTGGCGCCGGCGACCGACTCCACGCTCGAGGTTTCGTCGCGGATGATGTCGTTGCACAGGTCGATGCACTCGTCGCAGATGAACACGGACGGTCCTGCGATGAGTTTCTTCACCTCGTGCTGGCTCTTGCCGCAGAACGAGCAGTAGAGGAGTTTTTCGCCGCTGGAGGATTTTTTGTCAGACATGGGCAGGTTTCTATTGGGATTGCTATAAATATAACGCTAAGACCGGGGCGCAACAAGTGCGCGGCGCATTACCATGCTACCCGAAATAAAAAACAAACGCCCGAACGTTGTCGCGCTCGGGCGTTTTTTTCAGCAACACCGTTGTGTGTGCATCAAGCGCGGCTGGTCAGAACTTTGTCGATCAGACCGTAATCGGCGGCTTCGTCGCCCGACATGAAACGGTCGCGGTCGGTATCTTTGTGGATCTGTTCCATCGTCTTGCCGGTGCGCTCGGCCAGGATCTTGTTCAAACGCTCACGCAGGTACAGGATTTCCTTGGCCTGGATTTCGATGTCGGAAGCCTGCCCTTGCGAGCCGCCCGACGGCTGGTGAATCATGATGCGCGAATTTGGCAGCGAGAAACGCTTGCCCTTGGCGCCCGCTGCCAGCAGGAAGGCGCCCATCGAGGCGGCCATCCCGGTGCACAGGGTCGACACGTCCGGCTTGATGAAATTCATCGTATCGAAGATCGCCAGGCCCGCCGACACCGACCCGCCAGGCGAATTGATGTACAGCGAGATATCCTTGTCCGGATTTTCGCTCTCGAGGAACAACAGCTGGGCCACGATCAGGTTGGCCATCTGGTCGTTGACAGGGCCGACCATGAAAATGACGCGCTCCTTGAGCAGGCGCGAGTAAATATCATAGGCGCGTTCGCCGCGGCCGCTCTGTTCCACGACCATCGGCACCAGGCCGAGTGCTTGCGTATCCAATGCCGGATTATGGTTCATCTGTCATTCCTCTATTAAGCGCTGAAGCCGGAGCTCAAGCAGGTGCGTTATTACCCATCAACTCGTCGAAAGCGACCGGTTTGGTGGTGACTTTTGCCTTGCTGAGCACATAGTTGACGACGTTTTCTTCCAATACAAGGGCTTCGACTTCCGACAGGCGCCGACGATCGCTGTAGTAGTACTTCAGCACTTCGCGCGGGTCTTCGTAACTTTGCGCGAAATCTTCGATCTGGGCTTTGACCTGCTCTGGCGTTGCCTGCAGTTTGTTGTCGCCAACCAACTGCGACAGGATCAAGCCCAGGCGCACGCGGCGCTCGGCCTTGGTCGCAAACAGTTCCTGTGGGAATGGCATGTTCGCCACGTCCATGCCGCGCTGGGCCATGTCCTGGCGGGTCATTTCGGCCAGGCGCTCGGAATCCTGAGCAACCATGACTTTAGGAACTTCCATGTCGGTGACGGTGACCAGGGCATCCATAACGGCTTCTTTATTGCGTGCTTTCACACGGCCAGCCACTTCGCGCTCGAGGTTGACCTTGATGTCAGCGCGCATCTTGTCCAGGTCGCCGTCTTCCATGCCCAGCGATTTGGCGAATTCAGCATCGACTTCCGGCAGGTGCGGCCATTCGAGTTGCTTGAGAGTAATGGTGAAGTCGGCGGTTTTGCCGGCCACGTCCTTGCCGTGGTAATCCTCAGGGAAGGACAGCGGGAAGGTCTTGCTGTCGCCGACTTTCAGGCCGATGGTGGCAGCTTCGAATTCCGGCAGCATGCGGCCTTCGCCGAGCACGAAAGCGTAGTCGTCTGCTTTGCCGCCTGGGAATTCGACGCCGTCGATGACGCCCACGAAGTCCACCGTGACACGGTCGCCGCTTGCTGCGACTGGCTCGCCGCCGTCGCCGTGCTCGCCTGCCACGCCCTTGGCGTGGTAGTGGACGCGCTGCTTGCGCAGGATGTCGATGGTTTTTTCGATTTCAGCGTCGGACACGTCGGCCTTGACGGTTTCGATTTCCACGCCCGACAGGTCGCCGATGACGACTTCAGGATAGACTTCGAACGTCGCATCGAAGGACAACACGCCTTCTGGGCTGTCTTCCTTTGGTTCGATTTTCGGGAAGCCGGCAACGCGCAGCTCGGCCTGGTTGGCGGCGTCGTTGAACGCGCGGCCGACCTTATCGTTGAGCACGTCGGACTCGATCTGGTAGCCGTACTGCGCTGCGACCATTTTCAGAGGAACTTTGCCTGGACGAAAGCCGGGGGCTTTCGCCGTTTTAGCCTGTTGCTTCAGGCGCTTTTCGACTTCCGTACGGACGTCAGTCAGCGGAAAAGAGATCGTCAAGCGACGTTCGAGTTTACCCAGGGTTTCGACTGCAGTTGCCATTGTAAAAATCGTCCAAAAAAATATGAATTAAACTCGTGGTGCGAGGAGGGGGACTCGAACCCCCACACCATTGCTGGCGTCAGGACCTAAACCTGGTGCGTCTACCAATTTCGCCATCCTCGCGGGATCGCAACCGTTTATGGCGGAAGCCTCTTACCGTCTGAAAACACAAAGGGCGCCCGACGATGAAACCGGCCGCCCTGCACTGCCTTTGTTAGGGGCTACAACTTCAACCCGGTATTTTACTGGATTTCCTGACCACATAGGGCGGTTTTTTCAAAGTGCCCCCGGAGGGAGGCCCCAGCGCCCGAATGTGTCCAATTTTGTAGCAAACGCCCGCCCACCCTGCATAAAAAAACATTCTTCAAAACCAGGGTCAGACCACTTTTGCCGTCAAACAGGGGTCAGACCACGTTTGCGCAGCGGCAAAAGTGGTCTGACCCTGGTGTGGAAGAAATTAATTTATTTGCGCACGGGCTTCTTGACGCGGAACCAGGCGGCGTACAGCGCTGGCAGAAACAGCAGCGTCAAGGCAGTCGCGACGACCAGGCCACCCATGATGGCGACCGCCATCGGCCCCCAGAACACGGAGCGCGACAACGGGATCATCGCCAGCGCCGCCGCCGCCGCCGTCAGGATGATAGGCCGGCAGCGCCGCACCGCCGCTTCGATCACCGCATCCCACGGCGCAGTACCGCTGGCGATGTCGTTCTCGATCTGGTCCACCAGGATCACGGAATTGCGGATGATCATGCCGAACAGCGCGATCACGCCCAGGTTCGCCACGAAGCCGAATGGACGGTCGAACAGCAGCAAGGCCATCGCCGCACCGGCTACGCCCAAAGGCCCGGTCAAGAACACCAGCAGCGCGCGCGAGAAGCTGTGCA
Organism: Pseudomonadota bacterium; assembly: GCA_040388275.1. Classification (GTDB taxonomy): domain Bacteria; phylum Pseudomonadota; class Gammaproteobacteria; order Burkholderiales; family Burkholderiaceae_D; genus Telluria_A. Next base: position 48,048 of record JAZKCA010000060.1, on the reverse strand, counting down.
GCTGAAGCATCAGCAGGGTAAATACAATGAACAGTACCAGCGGCACGTTTGCCGCAATCGAGGCTTCGGCCGCCTTGCTGTCCGCTTCGGCGCCGGCCAGCACGATCTGGTAGCCCGGCGGCAGCGAGGCGCGCAGTTCGCCCAGCTTGTCGCTGATCTGCCCCGATACGGTCGGCCCCTGGATGCCGTCCACCACGTCGCACTGGGCCGTGATCGCCCATTCGCGCCCTTCGCGCCACACCACGCCCGGCTCCCACACAAAGTGCGCACGCGCGATCTGCGAGATCGTCACCGACTTGCCCGACGCCGTAGGGATGTTGGTGTCGTTCAGGATCGAAATGGTGTCGCGCTCGGCCAAAGGCTGGCGCACCACGATGTCGATCAGCTTGTTGTCTTCGCGGAACTGGCCGATCGTCGTACCCGACAGGATCGTGTTCGCCGCCCGCATCACCGTTTGCGACGTCACGCCCAGCGCGCGCAGCTTGTCCTGGTCGAGTTCGAGCCGCAGCACCTTCACCGATTCGTTCCAGTTGTCGTTCACGCCCACCGTGTTGGGGTTGGCGCGCATGATGTCCTTGAGCTTGTCGGCGTAGGCGCGCACTGTCGCGATCTCGGGACCGGCCACCCGGAACTGCACTGGATACGGCACCGGCGGCCCGTTCGGCAGCAGCTTGACGCGCCCGCGCACCTCAGGGAAGTCGTTGCGGAAGATGTCGACGATTTTCAGCCGCAACGCTTCGCGGCTCTTCAGGTCCTTGGCCAGCACCACGATCTGCGATACGTTCGATTGCGGGAAGATCTGGTCCAGCGGCAGGTAGAAACGCGGGCTGCCGGTGCCCACATAGCTGGTGATGCTTTCCACATTCGGCTGCCTGGACATGATGGCCTCGAACTTCTTGGCCTGCTTTTCATTGGCGGCAAAGGTGGTCCCTTCGGGCGACCACATTTCGACCATCAGCTCCGGCCGGCTCGAATCGGGGAAGAACTGCTTCTCGATGAACTTGAAGCCGAACACCCCCAGGAAGAACACCAGCAGGCTGAGGACGATGGTGGTCTTGCGCCACTCCACGCACCAGGTGACGACCCGCCGGAAGCGCTGGAAGCCCGGCGTGTCGAACAGTTCGTGCCCGTGCTCGCCCGGCGCGTGCGGCTTGACCTTCAGGATCAAAAAGCCGATATACGGCGTGAACACCACCGCCACGAACCAGGAAATGATCAGCGCCAGCGCGTTCACCGAGAACATCGAGAACGTGTACTCGCCCGCCGCCGACTTGGCCAGTCCGATCGGCAGGAAGCCGGCCGCGGTAATCAGGGTCCCGGTCAGCATCGGCATCGCCGTCGACGTGTAGGCGAAGGTGGCCGCATCGAAGCGCGACATGCCCTCCTCCATTTTACGCACCATCATTTCAACGGCGATGATGGCGTCGTCCACCAGCAGCCCAAGCGCGATGATCAGCGCGCCGAGCGAAATCTTGTGCAGGTCGATGTCGAGGATACGCATGAACAGGAAGGTAATGGCCAGCACCAGCGGAATGGTCAGCGCCACCACCAGGCCGGGGCGGAAGTCGAGCCGGAACGGCTTGGTGTGCAGCCCGAGCGCGAGAAAGCTCACCACCAGCACGATCAGGATCGCTTCGATCAGGGTGCGGATGAATTCACCGACCGAGGCGGTGACCGCGCGCGGCTGGTCCGATACGCGCTGCAGCTCGATCCCGACCGGCAGCTTGCTCTTGATGTTGGCCACGGTGGCGTCCAGCCCCTTGCCCATCTGGATGATGTTGCCGCCCTTTTCCATCGACACGCCCAGGCCGATCACTTCCTTGCCATTGAAGCGCATCTTGTCGCCCGGCGGATCTTCGTATTCGCGCTTGATGGTGGCAAAATCGCCCAGGCGGAAGGTGGTGTTGTTGGCCCGCAGCTCGAGCTCTTCGAGGTCCTTGACGGTTTTCAAGGCGCCCGTCACCCGCACCTGCAGGTTGTCGGTCGGCGTAACCAGCACCCCGGTCGACTCGACCGTGTTCTGGGTCGCGATCTGGTTGGCGATCACCTCGAACGGCACGCCCAGTGCGGCGAATTTCTTGTGCGAGAACTCGATGTTGATCTTCTCGTCCTGCACGCCGAACTGTTCGACCTTGGCCACCAGCGGCACCTGCAGCAGCTGCTGGCGCACGAAGTCGGCGTATTCCTTCATTTCGGCGTAGGTGAAGCCGTCGCCCGAAATGGCGAAGATGGAGCCGTAGGTGTCGCCGAATTCATCGTTGAAGAAGGGGCCGATCACGCCGGGCGGCAGGGTCGGCCGGATGTCGCCGATCTTCTTGCGCACCTGGTACCAGGAATCGGCAGTCTCGCGCGGCGGCGTCGATTCGCGCAACTGCACCATGATCAGGGTTTCGCCCGGCTTGGAGTAGCTCTTGATCATGTCGACGTAGGGCGTCTCCTGGAGCTTCTTTTCCAGCTTGTCGGTCACCTGTTCGGCCATCTGCACCGCGGTCGCACCAGGCCACACGGCGCGCACCACCATCACGCGGAAGGTGAACGGCGGGTCTTCATCCTGGCCCAGGTTGGTGTAGCTGATGATGCCGCCCAGGAGCAGCGCCGCCATCAGGTAGCGCGTCAGCGGAATGTGTTCGAGGGCCCAGCGCGAAAGATTAAAGCCCTTCATTTGACGACCTCGCCGCCATCGCCGGCCGCCACTTCCTTCGGCATGATCTTGACCTTTTGGCCCTGCTTGAGCAGATTGACGCCAGCCGTGACCACGGTCTGCCCGGGCTTGACGCCCCCTACCAGCACCACCTCATTGCCGGCTGTGCCGCCGATTTGCACCGGCGCGAGCGTGACTGCGCCGTTCTCGACGATCCAGACCGAGGTGGCGCCCTTCTCATGGAACAGCGCCGTCAGCGGCACGCGGATCACCGGCGTGGCCATGGTCGACGAAAACTGCACCAGCGCCGTCATGCCCAGCTTGACGTCTTCCGCACTGTCGGGAATCGAAACCTTGACCGCATAGGTGCGCGTGGCCGGATCGGCGACCGGCGACACTTCGCGGATGGTGCCGGGGATGACGACCTTGGGATTGGCCCACAGGCGCACCGTCACGTCCTTCACTTTGCGCAGGGTGTCGACCTTGTCTTCCGGCAGACCGATGACGATCTCCTTTTCGCCCGCCTTGGCTACCTTGACCACCGGCGTGCCCGGCGTGACCACCTGGCCGACGTCGGCGTCCACCGCCGTGACCACGCCGTCCACATCGGACACCAGGGTCGCGTAACCGGCCTGGTTGGCCTGGCCCGAATAGCCCGCCTGGGCCGCGTCCACGTTCGCCTGCGCCGCCTTCCACGTTGACAGCTTCTGGTCGAGCACCGCCTGGCTGACAAAATTCTTGACGCGCAGCTCCTGGTAGCGTTTCAGTTCCGACTTGGCCAGGTCGCGCGAGGTTTCCGCCGCCCGCAAGCCGGCCATGGCCTGCGCCTGCGACAGGCGCAAGTCTTGCGGGTCGAGCTGCATCAGCACCTGGCCGCGCTTGACCAGGATACCCGGGTCGACCTTGCGCGCGGTGATCTTGCCCGGGACCCGAAAGCCCAGGCGCGATTCGACGCGGGCCCGCACGTCGCCGGGGAATTGGGCATCGATATCGACGTTGTTTGCGGTGAGTACAATGGCGCGCACGGGGCGGATGTCTTCGCTCTTCGGCGGCGCTTTCGAACAGGCGCTCAAGAGCGCTACCAGGACGGCGGCGGCTAGCGCGCCAGCAGGTTTTTTCAGGACGAACACAGGATTTCCTTTACTATGCGGTGGACACCACGGCGAGCAATGGTAATGGCGTGATGCTACTACCGGCCCGTCCAATGAAGCTAACTGACTTTCCAGTTAGTAATTATAATGCTGCAATCCTTTTCTGCAAATGACTTTCGCGTCATTTAATTTTCATGCCTGTCGATCACTACGAAAACTTCCCGGTTGCCTCATTTTTATTGCCAAAAAGACTAGTCCCGGCGGTCGAAGCCATCTATGCCTTCGCCCGCAGCGCCGACGACCTGGCCGACGAGGGCGACGCCCTGCCCCACGAACGCCTGGCCGCGCTGGGCGCGTATGAAGCGGCACTGGCGTCGATCGAACGCGGCGAACCCCAGGTCGATCCCCTGTTCGCGCGTCTGGCCCGCATCATTGCCCAATACCAGCTGTCTTTGACCCCGTTCCGTGACTTGTTGTCGGCCTTCAAGCAGGACGTGGGCACCAGCACCTACGCCACTTTCGACCTGCTGCGCGACTATTGCGCGCGCTCGGCTAACCCGGTCGGCTTGCTGATGCTGTCGCTGTACGGCGCCGCCGACGAGCGCAATGTCGCGGACTCGAACGCCATCTGCTCGTCGCTCCAGCTGATCAATTTTTTGCAGGATGTGGCGGTTGACCGCCACAAGCAGCGTATCTATATGCCGCTCGACGACCTGGCGCGTTTCGGCGTGACGGCCAATCAGCTCGACCGGGGCGAGGTCGACCAGCGTTTTCGCCAGCTGATGGCCTTCGAGATCACGCGCGCGCGCGCCATGATGCTGTCCGGCGCGCCCCTGGCGCTGCGCCTGCCGGGCCGTATCGGCTGGGAACTGCGGCTGGTGGTCCAGGGCGGCCTGCGCATCCTGGAATCGATCGAAAAGGCCGGTTTTGACGTATTTCGGCGCCGTCCGACGTTGAAATTGCGCGATTGGCTCGCAATTGTGTGGCGCGCGCTGCGCATGTGAGCGAAAAACCGCCGAGCTTGGCCCCCGCCGCCGCGCCGCGCTATAGAATAGCGGCTCCGATTCGCACCCTATTGCACTTTTGACCATGTCCCCCGACGAATACTGCCAACAAAAGACCGAACAAAGCGGCTCCAGTTTCTACTACAGCTTCATGTTCCTGCCGCCGGAGCGGCGCCGCGCCATTACCGCCATGTACGCGTTTTGCCGCGAAGTGGACGACACGGTCGACGAATGCACCGACGAATCGATCGCCCGCATCAAGCTGGCCTGGTGGCGTACCGAGGTCTCGGCCATGTACTCTGGCCAGCCTACCCATCCCGTGATGCTGGCGCTGCAGCCGCACCTGGCGCTCTATAAGCTCCAGGAGCAGCACCTGCAGGCCATCATCGACGGCATGGAAATGGACCTGAACCAGACCCGCTACCTCGACTACCCGGCCATGCAGCGCTACTGCTGGCATGTGGCGAGCGCGGTCGGCATCCTGTCGGCCAGCATCTTCGGACAAACCAATCCCAAGACGCTCGAATACGCGGAAAAGCTGGGTCTCGCTTTCCAGCTCACCAACATCATCCGCGACGTCGGCGAAGACGCGCGCAAGGGCCGCATCTACCTGCCCGTCAACGAGCTGCAGCAGTTCGGCGTCACGGCGGCGGACCTGCTCAATGCGCGCCACAGCGACAAGTTCGAGAACCTGATGCGCTTCCAGGTCGAGCGCGCAAAAAAAGTCTACGACGAAGCCTTCGCGCTGCTGCCCAAGGAAGACCGGCGCGCCCAGCGCCCGGGTTTGATGATGGCGGCCATCTACCGCACCCTGCTCGACGAAATCGAGCGCGACAACTTCCATGTGCTCACGCAGCGCATTTCCCTCACGCCGCTGCGCAAGCTGTGGCTGGCGTGGAAAACCTATGTCCGCGGCTAAGTCGCCCAGGACCGCGGCCGTCATCGGCGGCGGCTGGGCCGGTTGCAGCGCGGCCGTGACGCTGGCGCAGGCCGGCTACAAAGTCACCTTGTTCGAAGCGTCGCGCACCCTCGGCGGGCGCGCCCGCGCGGTCGACGTGCACGGCAAGCGCGTCGACAACGGCCAGCACATCCTGCTTGGCGCCTATGCCGAAACGCTGCGCCTGCTGCAGCTGGTGGGCATCGATCCGGCCGCGGCGCTACTCAACCTGCCGCTGCAAATGCGCTATCCCGCCGGCGGCGCCGGCATGGACTTCATCGCGCCGCGCCTGCCCGCCCCGCTGCACCTGGCGCTCGCGCTGTGGCGCGCCAAGGGACTGGCGCGGGCCGACAAGATGTCGCTGGCGCGCTTTTCGACCACCGCGCGCTGGATGGACTGGCGCCTGCACACCGACTGCAGCGTCACCGAACTGCTGGAGCGCTTCGACCAGACCGAGCGCCTGATCGCGCTGATGTGGCGGCCCTTGTGCCTGGCCGCGCTGAACACGCCGCCCGAACGCGCGTCGGCCCAGGTTTTTCTCAACGTGCTGCGCGACAGCCTTGGCGCCCGCCGCAGCGCATCCGACATGCTGCTGCCGCGCAGCGACCTGAGCGCGCTGTTCCCGACCGCCGCCGCCGCGTACATTTGCGCGCGCGACGGCGTGGTACGCACCGGCGCCAAGGTGGGCGAAGTGGCGCGTCACAAGGATGGCTGGAAGGTCGACGTCAGCGGCAACGATGTCGACGGCAACTGGTCGGTGTACGTGGACGCGGTCGTCATGGCCAGCGGCGCGCCGTCGACCGCCGTACTGCTCGGGAAGCTGGGCCAGGGCGAGCTGGCCAGCCGCCTGATGGCGTTTGAATACGAAGCGATCACCACCTGCTACCTGCAGTACGATGCCGGCACGCGCCTCGACCTGCCCTTCTATGCGCTGGTGGACGCACCTGAACAAGGCCACTGGGGCCAGTTCGTGTTCGACCGCGGCCAGCTCGACGCGCAGCAGGCGGGCATGCTGTCGGTGGTGGTCAGCGCCTCGGCCGCGGCAGGCGCGCTGGAACGCGCCGAACTGGCCCTGGCGGTGGGCGCGCAGCTGGCGGCGGTGTTCAACCGGCCCGCGCTGTCCAGCCCCCAGTGGACCCAGGTGATCACCGAAAAACGCGCCACCTTTGCTTGCACTCCAGGGCTTGAGCGCCCGGGCAATGATGTGGGTTTATCGGGATTGGCCATCGCCGGCGATTACACCGCCAGCGATTATCCGGCCACGCTGGAATCGGCGATCCGCAGCGGCGTGGGCGCGGCAGAAATCGTTCAGTAGAGACGAGCTACGGAATTATCCGACGTCGTCCTCGCGAAAGCGGGGACCCATTTTTCTTAGCTCAGTATGGGTCCCCGCGTGCGCGAGGACGACGGGGTGGTGGCTTTTTGATAACACATATTTCTCCCGCTACTCTCTTCTATCCCCGTATTCGGTCGCCTGCCCCGTGAAAATTGCAGACTGTCGCAATCCGATGGTGATTTCAAGTCTGTTTTCATACAGTAGCACCATCGAAACAGGCACCTTGAAACGGGATTGCAAAATGAACATCACTTTGGGGTTACGCGCACTGAGCTTGCTGGCGTTCGTTGCCATCAGCACCGCCGTGATCATCGAACCGGAACTGATTGGCGGCGCTGCCGCTGCGGATCTGGAAACCATGCAAGCAATGGTGGCAGTAAGCCACCCTTGAGCCGAACTACACGGAGATCATCATGATGGGCAAACTGGAATTCCTCGACGCGCTCAAGCGAGCGATGGCCGGCCTGCCGCCCGACGCGCAGGCAAAAACACTGGCCTTTTACGAACAGCGCTTTGTCGACGGCGAGGCCGCTGGCCAAACCGAGCAAGACATCGCCAAAGCACAAGGCGATCCGAAAAAGATCGCCATGACCCTGCGCGCCAATACCCACATGCAGGCGTTCGAGACCAAGAAAAATCCCGCCAACCTGGTGCGCATGCTGGTCGCCACGCTCGGCCTGGCGGTATTCAACCTGTTCATGGTGGTGCCGGCCATGGTGTATGCGAGCTTGCTGGCGGCGCTGTATGCCTGCGGCCTGGCCTTCTACCTGGCCGGCACCGTGGTCACCGCCAGCGGCCTGTCCGGCGCCAACGAAATCAAACTGGACGGCCCGCTGCGCAACGTCTTGATGAACCATGACGTTTTCGATACCGACGATGACATGCAGACCAAGGTCAATATCAGCGAAACCGGCATCGAAGTATTCTCGGAACGCGCGGCCGACGGCAAGAACAGCGGCACGACCGTCTCGCTTGGTGAAGCTGCCAGCGCCCAGGAACGTGCCCACGCGGCGCTGGCAAGGGCAAATGACGCCGCCGCCAGGGCCGGCGACGCGGCCGCCAGGGCGGGCGATGCTGCTGCCAGGGCCGGCGACGCCGCAGCCAGGGCTGCTGAAGCGCTGACCGACACCATGGACGACGATGAGGACGACAGCGGTGACCGGCGCTCGGAGCGTGTCGCCAAGCGCGTCGAATCGGTGGCCAGCCACGGCATCGTATTCTCGACCGCCACCGACGACGATTCGCGCGCCACGCAAACCGCGGTCGGACTGGCGATGATTGTCGGCGGGATCATCCTGCTGCTGCTCAGCCTAGTCGTGACCCGCTACACCTTCATCGGTCTGAAACGTTATATCGAAATGAATTTCTCCCTGCTCAAGGGAAACTGAATCTCATCTGGAGAACACCATGCGTACCTTACTCAAAGTTGGATTCGGATTACTATTGCTGTCCTTTGTCCTGATCGGCATGTCGTTCACGATGCTGCGGGCGCAGGGCACGTCGAACCGCGGCAGCGTCGAAGGGCGCAACGTGGCCACCGAAACCCGGACCGTCGGTGCGGAAGTGACCAAGATCGATCTGTCCGGCCCGATCGACATGACCTTGCGCCAGGGCGCCATCGCGTCGCTGACGGTGCGTGGCGAGAAGCGCCTGCTCGGTAACATCGACACCACGCAGGACGGCAAGACCCTGCGCATCGGCACCAAGGGCATGCTGCTGCACCATCGCCAACCCTTGCAGGTCGTGCTGACGCTGCCGTCGATCGACAAGCTCAATATCCGCGGTAGCGGCGACAGCACGATCAACGGCTTTAGCGGCGACAAGGTCGACGTCCAGCTGTACGGCTCGGGCAACGTCAAGTTCAATGGCCGCTACAAGGATGTGACGGCGGCAGTGCACGGCAGCGGCGACATGGAGATGAACGGCGGCAGCAGCGACAAGGTCGACGTGGCCCTGGTCGGCTCAGGCCAGATGACCGTGGTCGGCTCGTGCAAGCAGTTCAATGCCGAGCAAACCGGTTCGGGCGACCTCGATGCCGAACACCTGGCAGCCGATGCCACTGCAGTCAAGCTGCACGGCTCGGGTACGTCGGTGGTCCAGGCGCTCAAGACGGTCGACGTGACGGTGCGCGGCAGCGGCGATGTGAGCGTGCTGGGCAATCCTACCGAGCGCACTGTCAACAAGACCGGCTCGGGCGACGTCGTCTTCAGGGAGTGATGCGGTTTTCCGCCAGCCAGGCAAGCGCGCCGCTCCCAGCGGCGCGGCCGCTGGCAAAGCAGGCGGTCAGCAGGTAACCACCGGTCGGCGCCTCCCAGTCGATCATCTCCCCGGCAGCAAATACCCCAGGCAGTGACAGCAGCATCGAGGTGGCCGGATCGAGCGCGTCGAAGCGCAGGCCGCCGGCGCTGCTGATCGCCTCGTCGATCGGGCGTGCCGACAGCAATCTCACCGGCAGCATCTTCAGCGCCGCGGCCAAGCGGTCGCTATCGGCAAATTCATCCGCAGTCAGACACTCGCGCAGCAGTCCCGATTTGACGCCCTTGATCCCCAGCCGGCTTTGCAGGTGGCTCGACATGGAACGCGCGCCGCGCGGGCGCGTCACTTCCTCGTGCACGCGCGCCGCGCTGAAGTCGGGCGCCAGGTCCAGGTAGACGGTAGTGCTGCCGTTGGCATTGATCTGCTCGCGCAGGTCGGCCGACAGCGCGTAAATCAGGCTGCCTTCCACACCAGTCGCGGTGACCACAAACTGCCCCTGGCGCCGCACCAGCTCGCCCTGCGCATTGGTCGACGTGATCGCCACGGTGGTCAATGGTTCGCCAGCGAAGCGGCTGCTGAAATGCGCGCTCCAGCCGGTGTTGAAGCCGCAGTTCGACGGCTGCAGCGGCGCCACCGCGACCGATTTCCGTTCAAGCAGCGCAGTCCAGGCGCCGTCCGAACCCAGGCGCGCCCAGCTGCCGCCGCCAAGCGCCAGGATGACCGCGTCGGCATGAACCTCGATCTCGCCATCGGGCGTGGCAAAGCGCAGCGCTTTCCCGTTCCAGCCAAGCCAGCGGTGCCGCATGTGGAACTGCACACCGTGCTCGCGCAGGCGGTGCAGCCACGCGCGCAGCAGTGGCGCGGCCTTCATATCGGTCGGGAACACCCGTCCGGAGCTGCCGATGAAGGTGTCAACACCGAGCGCATGAATCCATGCGCGCACGGCGTTCGCGTCGAAATGCTCGAGCCACGGCGCCACTTGCGCGCTTCGCTGACCATAGCGTTTGACGAAGTCGGCGTAAGGCTCGGAATGGGTAATATTCATGCCGCCCTTCCCCGCCAGCAGGAACTTGCGGCCGACCGATGGCATCGCATCGTACACGTCGACCCGCACGCCGCCCTGGCTGAGGACTTCAGCGGCCATCAGGCCGGACGGTCCGCCACCGATGACGGCGACGCGGGGAAGTTGGGGGGGGATAGACATCGGTTCGGGGCAATGTGGAACGAGCCGCATTGTAGTCGGTTTCCGACCGCGAAAAAATATGTAAAGCTTACTTGACATCCAATTTGAAGCTGTCTAAGATGTAAAGCATGCTTTACTACATTGAGAAGCAACATGCATGAAAAAAGGATCGCCTATAAATATTTCCGTGAACTGGGCGGGTCGTTCTTGATCTACTTCGTCATGCTGGTGTTGACGATCATTTACGGGCGCGCCATGCCCGAAGGGATCCTTCGTACCCTGGTACTGGCCAGTCCAATGGTCGGCTTTTTTCTGGCGACCTGGGCCATTGCCCGCCACCTCAAGAGGATCGACGAATACCTGCGCCAGTACACTCTTGAAAACATCGCGATCGCCTTCGCAGTGACGGCCGGCCTGACGTTTACATACGGCTTCATGGAAACTGCGGGATATCCAAAACTGTCGATGTTCAGCGTCTGGATGGTGATGGGCGCTGTCTGGTTCATCAGCACAATCGCACGCGGGATCATGAACCGATGAACAACTCCGTCCGCGAGCTGCGCACCGCTGCCGGATGGAGCCAGGCCCACATGGCCGACTTGCTGAAGGTATCGCGCCAGACCATCAATGCCATTGAAACGGGGCGCTACGACCCGAGCTTGCCGCTCGCCTTTTCAATCGCACACCTTTTTTCGACATCGATCGAATCCATATTTACCCCTGACCCGGAGGCTTCATGATCAACCGCTTCGTTTTCGCCCTGTTGTTGTCCGCTTGCGCTCCCTCCTTTGCCGGCGAAACCGTCCAGCCACCGAACCGCTTTGCGGTCACCCTGGTCGCTGCCGAACGCTTCGAATTCGGCGCCACGCTAGTGGAACGTTACGGTCAACGCGGCAGGCCGCTGATCCTGATCCCAGGCCTGGCCAGCGGTCCGTGGGCATGGCAGGAAGCTGCGCGCACACTGATGCAGGACCATACCGTCTACGTGCTGACCTTGCCGGGTTTCGACGGCCGGCCTGCGGTGAAAGACAAGGCAATGGCGGCGGCCCAGGACTCGCTGCGCGAGCTGATCGAAACGCGCAAGCTGCGCAAACCCGTGCTGATCGGGCATAGCCTGGGCGGTACCATGTCGCTGAGCATGGCCGCGCAACACCCCGACCTGGTCGGTGGGGTGGTGTCTCTCGACGGACTTCCGCTAATGCCGGGAACCGAGGACTGGCCCGTTGCCGAGCGCGTCAAGATGGCCGGATCGCTTGCGGCGCGCATGCCGGCAGGGACCCAGGCCTCGTTCGCCGCCCAGCAGCAGCAATACATGCGCGTCATGGGAGTGACCGACATGGCGCGTGCCGATGAACTGGCAAAACTGTCGGGCAAGAGCGACCCTGTGGCCGTGAGCAAATACATGGTTGACGGGCTTTCGATCGACCTGCGTTCAGCGCTGCCGGCGATCAAAGTGCCGGTGCTGGTGATGTCGCCGTTCTTCGACGTGGACGCGGCGCAGATGCAGATGACCCAGGAGGCCAAGACCGAGTATTACCGGGCCTTGATGAAGGGGACGCCGAATGTGAAAGTGGTATCGATATCGCCGGCGCGCCATTTTGCGATGATCGACCAGCCGGAAATGGTCAATGATGCGATTGTGGAATATTTAAAGGGTTTGCCGAAGTAAGCAATTAGGCTACGTCGTCCTCGCGGAGGCGGCGGTCCGACGGGTCGGGACCCATGCTGACTTAGCTCAGTATGGGTCCCCGCATGCGCGAGGACGACGAGGCAACTGGGTGCGCATGTTACCCCCCAGTCACGGGCGGGAAAAACGCCACTTCGCAGCCCTCTTCCAGTGCCGTATCCGGCGTACACATCGCGTGATTGAAGGCCGTGCGCAGCGGCCGATCGGTGGCCAGGGCGCTGGCCCACACGCCTCCCCGTTCCTGCAGCAGCAGGCGCACATCGCCCACGCTCGCTACCGCGCCGGGTACCACCAGGTTCTCTTGTGACGTGCCCAGTTCCTCGCGCACGCTGGCAAAAAATCGCAACGTAATTTTCATGGTTTCCTAATGCAGTAATTCGCAGAACGGGATAAAGCGAACGATCTCGCCCGCGGCAATCGCCTGTCCCGCTGGATTGTCGACCAGGCCATCGCCCCACACCGTCGACGTCAGCACGCCCGAGCCCTGGTTCGGGAATAGCTCAAGCCCGCCCGCGTCGTTGATGCGCACGCGCAGGAACTCGTTGCGGCGGTCTGGCTTTGGCCAGTCGAAGTCGGCGCGCATCGCAAAGGTGCGCGGCGCGCTGCTGCCGGTCACCCCTTGCAGCTTCAGGATGAACGGGCGCACGAACAGCAAAAAGGTGATGAAGCTCGACACCGGATTGCCCGGCAGGCCAAGGAAATACGCCGAGCCCCCATCGGCACGCGCAAGCTCACCAAACGCCAGCGGCTTGCCCGGCTTGACGGCAATCTGCCACATGTTCAGGCGCCCTTCGGCTTCCACCGCCGGCTTGATATGGTCTTCCTCGCCGACCGATACGCCGCCCGACGTGACGATCAGGTCATTCTCGCGCGCTGCATTGCGCAAAGTGGCCCGGCTCGCTTCCAGGGTATCGGGGACGATGCCGAAGTCGGTCAGCACACAGCCAAGATTTTCCAGCAGCGCGCGCAGCAGGTAGCGGTTCGAATTGTAGATAGCGCCGGGCGGTAGCGCTTCGCCCGGCATGACCAGCTCGTCGCCGGTGAAGAACACGGCCACCCGCAGCTTGCGGTACACGGGCAGGCTGGCCAGTCCGACCGAGGCAGCCAGGCCCAGCTCCTGGCTGCGCAAACGCGTGCCCGCGGCCAGAATGACCGAACCGGCCATGATGTCTTCGCCGGCCCGGCGGATCCATTCGCCGGCCTTTGGCGTGTGCCTGATGGTCACGCTGTCCGGCTGGGTCGCTTCGCATTGTTCCTGCATCACGACCGCGTCGGCCCCTTCGGGTATCATGGCGCCGGTAAAAATGCGCGCGGCATTGCCCGGCGCCAGGAACTGGCCCACCTGCCCGGCCGGGATGCGCTGGGACACGGTGAGCGAGGCGTTGCCGCTGGCGCAGTCGGCCGAGCGCACCGCATAGCCGTCCATCTGGGTATTGTCGGCCGATGGCACATCGATGGTTGACGCCTGCCCCTCGGCCAGCACGCGGCCGTTGGCATCGAGGGTAGACACGATTTCGCACGCCGTCGGTGCGCGTGCAGCCGCCAGCATGAAGTCGAGCGCCTCGCCAACCGTCAGCATGGGCTTCATCGTTACAGCCCGGTGTTGGCGGCGATATAGGCTTTCATCTTGGCGACGTCGGCCGGCATCACGATGAATTTTTGCGGCAGCGATTCGATGTCCTCGAACCCGGCCGGCCGTTCGGCATCGACGCCAAGGGCGTCGAGGATGGTTTCGTTGAATTTGGCCGCCAGCGCCGTCTCGAGCACGATCATCGGCACGCCCGGCGCCATGTACTGGCGCGCCACCTTGATGCCGTCGGCGGTGTGGGTGTCGATGGTGATCTCGTAGTCGTCGGCCACGTCGCGGATGGTATCGAGGCGGTCCTTGTGGGTGGACTTGCCCGACACGAAACCATATTCCGACACCAGCTTGAATTCGTCGCCGTCGCTGCCGGGTTTGCCCGACAGGTCGAAGCCGCCCTGCGTTTCAACCTTGTGGAACAGCGCGCTCACGCGGTCGGCGTCACGGCCCACCAGGTCGTACACGAAGCGCTCGAAGTTGGACGCCTTCGAGATATCCATCGACGGGCTGCTGGTGTGATACGTCTCGGACGACTTGCGCACGCGGTACACGCCGGTGCGGAAAAATTCGTCGAGCACGTCGTTTTCATTGGTCGCCGCCACCAGGCGCTCGATCGGCAGGCCCATCATGCGGGCGATGTGGCCTGCGCAGATATTGCCGAAGTTCCCGGAAGGGACCGTGAACGAGACTTTCTGGGTGTTGTCGGTGGTGGCCGCGAGATAGCCGCGGAAGTAGTACACCACCTGCGCGACCACGCGCGCCCAGTTGATCGAATTGACCGTGCCGATTTTCTGCGCGGCCTTGAACGGCAGGTCGTTCGAGACTGCCTTGACCATGTCCTGGCAATCGTCGAACACGCCTTCCACGGCCACGTTGAAGATGTTCGGGTCCTGCAGGCTGAACATCTGCGCGCTCTGGAAGGCGCTCATTTTCTTGTGCGGCGAGAGCATGAACACGCGGATGCCCTTCTTGCCGCGCATGGCGTATTCGGCCGCGCTGCCGGTGTCGCCCGAGGTGGCGCCGAATATATTCAGCTCGGCCTTGTTCTTGGCCAGCGCGTATTCGAACAGGTTGCCCAGCAATTGCATCGCCATGTCCTTGAAGGCCAGGGTCGGGCCGTTCGACAGCGCCTGCAGCATCAGCGTCTTGTCGCCGTCTTTCTCAAGCACGCGCAGCGGGGTAATCTCGGCCGCCTTTTCGCCCTTGCGGGCATTCTTGTACACGGCGCCGGTATAGGTCTTCTTGCACAGCTTCTTCAGGTCCGCCTCGGGGATATCGGTGGCGAACTTGCGCAGGATCTCGTAGGCCAGGTCGGCATAGGACAGCGCGCGCCAGGCATCGAGCTCGGCGCCGGTCACTTGCGGATATTCCGATGGCAGGTACAGCCCGCCGTCAGGGGCGAGGCCGCCCAGCAGGATGTCGCAAAATTGTTGGGGAGCTTGTGAAGCGGCAGCCTGGTCGGCGCGGGTGGACACGTAATGCATAAATGGGCGAGGATCCGGGTTGGTCTGGGCGATCGGACGTTTATTATAGTGCGGTCCGCTTCCCCTTGCCGAAATCGACACCTTTGCCGTTTATTTCCGGAACCAGAGATTCTTGCGCCCCACCGGCATCTCCTTCGGCATCACCGGATTGTTCAGTTCGAACACGCGCCGGTCCTTGAAACGCGCACGCCGCAGCATGTCGCCGAAGTACTCCTGGAATAATTTCTCGTAGGAACCATCAGCAATCATCTTTTCCAACCCCTCGCTGATATCCGTGGCCAGGCGGGTATTCCCCTTGCGCACAAAAAAGTAGATCGCGGTAGGATAGTGCAGCACGATGGACGGCTCGACCATCAGCTTGCGCGGATACAGGTCGAGCTCGGCCCAGATTTCCGTGACCGAGCGGGGGAAATAGTCGATGCGGCCGTTCTCCAGCATATTGAACAGCGACTCGTAGTTGGTCGTTCCATACACAGTCAGGCCGTTGTCGCGCATGATGCGCGTGTCTGGCCAGTCGGCGCCCTGCCCCGCCATCAACTTGCGCAGGTCGTCCACGCTGGTGACGGCCTTGAAGCGCTCGGCCTGCGATTTGTTGATCATCAGCAGGCGCCAGCCGATCAAGCCCTTGTCGATGGGAATGCGGATCGGCAGCATCTCCCGTTCGCGGTCGCTCGAGGTCATGGTGCTGAGCACGTCGACGCTGTCGCCGCTTTTCAGGCGCACGATGGCGCGGCTCTGCTGCATGCGCACCGTGGTAAGTTCAACCCGATAGGTGATATAAGCGCGCTGCAGGACCAGTTCCAGCAGGCGGTGGTTGAAGCGGGAGCGCGAATCGGGAGCGGTATCGGGACGCGGATAGCGCACCACCGTGTCGGCGCTGGCCGTCAGCGGCTGGAACAGCAGCGCAACGAGCAGGTGGACGCGCCAACACGGTCGAAACATGCCTACTCCCCAAATGCCGTGATCACGACGAGGCTTGAAAAAGTGCTTAGCAGGCCGCGTGATTGACCGTCACCACGTGGATGGCCAGGCCGCCAAGCGACGTTTCCTTGTACTTGTCCTGCATGTCGGCCCCGGTCTGGCGCATCGTCTCAATGACGTCGTCCAGGCTCACGAAGTGGGTGCCATCGCCCTTGAGCGCCAGCGACGCGGCGGTGATCGCCTTGATCGCACCCATGCCGTTACGCTCGATGCACGGGATCTGCACCAGCCCGCCGATTGGATCGCACGTCATGCCCAGGTGGTGTTCGATGCCGATTTCGGCGGCGTTCTCGATCTGCTCGTTGGTGCCGCCCAGCGCTGCCACCAGCCCGGCTGCCGCCATTGCGCAAGCCACGCCAACTTCGCCCTGGCAGCCGATTTCAGCGCCCGAAATCGATGCGTTCTTCTTGCACAGCATGCCGATGCCGGCCGAGGTCAGCATGAAGTCGCGCACGCCGCTGACCGGGTCGCTCGGACGGCAGTCTTCCGCGTAGTAGCGCAGCACGGCGGGAATGATCCCGGCCGCGCCGTTGGTCGGCGCCGTGACGACACGCCCGCCAGCCGCGTTTTCTTCGTTGACCGCCATCGCGTACAGGCTGACCTGGTGCAGCGCATCGTGCGGCAAGTCGTTGGCGCGGTTGTCGCTGTTCTTGGCGTCGACCGCCTGCTTCCACAGGTCGGCCGCGCGGCGCTTGACGTTCAAGCCGCCGGGCAGGCGTCCGCCCGTCACCAAGCCATGGGCGATACAGTCGCGCATTACCTGCCAGATGGCGTCAATGCCGGCGTTGAGCTCTTCTTCGGTCATGCGCACCAGTTCATTCTCGCGCAGCATTTGCGGAATGGTCTTGCCGGTGGCTTTGCCGTGGGCCAGCAGCTGGTCCATGGTATCGAAAGGGAACGGAATCGGCGCGGTGCCGCCCGAATTGCTCTGGCGCGCGTGCGACTCGCCGGCCGCGTGGATGAAGCCGCCGCCGACCGAATAGAACACGCGTTCGATGGCCGAGCCGTCGGCCAGCTTGAGCGTGAAGCGCATGCCGTTCGGGTGCTCCGGCAGGCTCGAGGATTTATTCCAGATGATGCTGGTCTTGGCGCTGAACGGCACTTCCTTGGTACCGAGCAGCTTGATGACGCCGTCAAGCTCCACCTCGGCCAGTTGGTCGTCGACCGCCTGCGGGTTGCAGCCTTGCGGCGTTTCGCCCATCAGGCCCAGGATGACGGCCTTGTCGGTCGCGTGACCGATGCCGGTCAGCGCGAGCGAGCCATACAGCGCCACTTCAACCCCGACCGCGGTATCGAGCGGTCCGCATTCGACCAGGAAGCGGCGCGCTGCGACCATCGGCCCCACCGTGTGGGAACTCGAAGGGCCAATGCCGATCTTGAATAGGTCGAATACGCTCATGTCCATCGGGGGCCTCTAGTCTGTTCTTGTGAAACGTGTCAGGCAGCCTGCGTTAAACCGACGTCGATGTTTGCGAGCATGTCGGTAACCAGCTGATCGAGTCCGATCTCGGCTTTCCAGCCCCAATCGGTTGCAGCTTTGCTGTCGTCCAGGCTTTGCGGCCAGGTATCGGCAATCGCCTGACGGCTGTCAGGGGTGTAGCCAATCTTGAACGCTGGTACGGCGAGGGTAATCGCAGCGGCCAGCTCGCGTGGGTTGAACGACAATCCGGCGACATTATAAGCCGAACGAATCGCAATCTTGTCGGCTGGTGCATCCATTAATTCAATGGTGGCGCGAATCGCGTCGGGCATGTAGATCATCGGCAGCGTCGTCTCGGGGCCGAGAAAGCAGTCGTAACGCTCGCCGCGCAGCGCGGAATGGAAAATCGCGATCGCATAATCGGTGGTGCCGCCGCCCGGGGGCGACTTGAAACTGATGATGCCAGGGTAGCGGATGCTGCGCACGTCAACGCCGTACTTTGTGAAGTAGTACTCGCACAGGCGCTCGCCGGCCAGCTTGCTGATGCCGTAGATGGTGGTCGGATCCATCACCGTGTACTGCGGCGTATTCAGCGCGGGGGTATTCGGGCCGAAGGCCGCAATCGACGACGGCCAGAACACGCGCAAAGGTGTGCCCGCTTCGCCGCGCTCGCGCGCCACTTCCAGGATATTGAGCAGGCCGTCCATGTTCAGGGTCCAGGCTTTCAGGGGCGCCTGTTCGCCGGTGGCCGACAGCAGTGCCGCCAGCTGATAGACCTGGGTGATGCCTTCATCGGCGACCAGTTTGGCCAGGCCAGCGCGGTCAAGCACGTCGAGCTGGGTGTAGCGCTCTGCCTTGTAGACGTTGTTGGCGCCGATGTCGGATGCAATGACGTTATTGGCGCCGTGTTTTTGCGCCAGCGCGCCGACCAGTTCACTGCCGATTTGGCCGTTGGCGCCGATGATGAGGATGCGTTCCATATTCTTCTTTTCCAATTCAATCTTAGTTCTTGAGAATGCCCAGCTCGCGCCCGGCTTGTTCGAATGCTTTGAGTACGGTGTCGAGCTGCTCGCGGGTGTGCGCGGCGGAGAGCTGGACGCGTACGCGCGCCTGGCCCATCGGGACGACCGGGTAGAAGAAGCCGCTGAGCAGAACGCCCAGCTCATACATGCGTGCCGCCACCTTTTGCGCCACCGTCGCTTCGAACAGCATCACCGGCACGATCGGGTGGGTGCCCGGCTTGATGGTAAAGCCGATGCGCTCGATCTCCTTGCGGAAGTAGGCGGTATTTTCGTGCAGGCGGTCGCGCAGTTCGGTCGACTTGGCGATACGCTCGAGCACCGACAGCGAGGCGCCGGCAATCGACGGCGCCAGCGTGTTCGAGAACAGGTAGGGACGCGACTTCTGGCGCAGCATGTCGATCACTTCCTTGCGCGCCGAGGTAAAGCCGCCCATCGCGCCGCCCAGGGCCTTGCCCAGGGTGCCGGTAATGATGTCGATGCGGCCGATCACGTTATGGTGTTCATGCGTGCCGCGACCAGTCTTGCCCATGAAGCCAGATGCGTGGCATTCGTCGATCATCACCAGCGCGCCGTACTGGTCGGCCAGGTCGCAGATCTTGTCGAGCTGGGCGATGGTGCCGTCCATCGAGAACACGCCGTCGGTCACGATGACCTTGTGGCGCTTGCCCGCTTCGGTGGCGGCCTTGAGCTGCACTTCCAGGTCGGCCATGTCGTTGTGCAGGTAGCGATAGCGGCCGGCCTTGCACAGGCGGATGCCGTCGATGATCGAGGCATGGTTCAGCGCGTCCGAGATGATGGCGTCGTTCTCGTCGAACAGCGGCTCGAACACGCCGCCGTTGGCGTCGAAGGCGGCCGCGTACAGAATCGTGTCCTCGGTGCCGAGGAACTGCGAAATGGCCGCTTCCAGTTCCTTGTGCACGGTTTGGGTGCCGCAGATGAAGCGCACCGACGACAGGCCGTAGCCGTATTTTTCGGTCGCGGCGATCGATGCTTGCTGGGTTTGCAGGTCGCCCGACAGGCCGAGGTAATTGTTGGCGCACATATTAATCAGCGTGCGGCCATCGTTGCCAACCACTTCGGCGCCCTGGCGCGAAGCCAGTACGCGCTCGGGCTTGTACAAGCCCTGTTCGCGCAGCGCGTCCAGGTTTTGCTGCAGGCCGGTGAAAAACGCATTCTTCGCTTGATCGCTCATTTTTGTCCTCGTCTGTGGTTGCCGGCTTGACCGACTGTTGCAGTATGCTGTACCGTGATCGCTCGATGGTGCCAATTCCGTGATATCGAACTGAAATTCAATATAATGGATATTACCCAAGGCCAGTGAACTTGGCAAGCACCAGTTTGTTTCGCTACGCAAATAAAAAATGGTCAAAACATCATGAGTACAGCCCTGGGTAGCAATTCTCCTCCTGAAGTGGGCGCCACGCTACAACGGCTGCGCCTGGCGCGCGGGCTGACCCTGGAGGACCTGTCCCGGATCGCCGGGGTGTCGAAATCGATGTTATCGCAAATCGAACGGGAGAAGGCGAACCCGACAATCGCGATCACCTGGCGCCTGGCCAATGCCCTGGGCGTGCAGATCGGCGAGCTGCTCTCGTCCGAAACCCGGGCGGCCGAAACCATCCGCGTGCTCGACGCCCACGAAACGCCGACCCTGCCGGGCGCCCATGCCGGATATATTCTGCGCATCCTGGGGCCGATGGAAATGGCCGGCAAATACGAATGGTACGAGCTGACCCTGGCGCCGGGGGGCGAACTGGCTTCGCAGGCGCACGACCCCGGAACGACCGAACATGTCACCGTCCTGCACGGCGCGATCGAGGTGGAAGTGGGCTTGGAGAAGAAAAAGCTGAAGCTGGGCGGCACCGCCAGGTATCCGGCCGACCAGAACCACGCGCTGAGAAACACCGGCAAGACCGAAGCCAAGGCCCTGCTGGTCGTGGTGCACCGCTAGCGATTGACGCGCGGCGCTGGCAAACTCTGCTATCTTGAGTCATGAACGCTTTTCGATTGCGCCGATTGCTGCTTTGTCTGGGACTTGCCGCATCCGCGACCAGCCAGGCCGGGACCACGATCGTGTTGTACGGCGACAGCGACTACCCGCCCTATTCCTATATGCAGAACGGCCGCTTCACCGGCATCTACGTGGACATGCTCAACCTCGCCGCGCGCAAATTGGCGCCCCACTACAAGCTTGAATTGCGGCCCGTGCCATGGAAACGGGGCCTGGCTGAAATGGAAACCGGGCACGCCTTCGGCTTGTTCCCGCCCGGCCTGAAGAAAGAACGCGGCTATATTTCGGCCTATTCCGTGCCCTTGTACCGCGAAACGGTTGTCCTGTTCTGTACCGAAAAGGTGATGAAGACGCCGCGAGCGATGTTTCCGGCCGACTTTACCGGCCTGACGGTGGGCGTCAATTCCGGCTTCCTGCTGTCGGCGCGCCTGATGGACGCCGCAAATCAGAACTTGCTGCGGCTGGCCCCGGCGACCGGCAACGACGCCAACCTGAAAAAACTCGCCCTCGAGCGGATCGACTGCTATGCCAGCGATCGCGGCGCCGCAATGTACTCGGCTAAACTCCTGCAGGGCGGCGTCAAGCTGCGCGAAGCGGTGGAGCTGTCGGGTGAAAACACTTACATCGGCTACAGCGTCAACAACAATCCGCCGTACAAGGCCGACTTCATCGAAAAAATGAATGCGGCCATCGAGTCACTGCACAAGAGCGGCGCCTCGGCGCGCATCGAGCAGTCCTACCTGCGCTGACATTCAGGCCAGTTTGCCATCGAACTGGCGGATCAGCACAATGGCCGCCGCCGCAGCCAGCAGGTGCTTGATGGTATGCCCGCTCAACACACCGAATGCCTGGAACACCTGCACGTCAGCCAGTTCAAACATCTTCGCAAACACATACATGATGATCGCGAGCGTGAAGGCGATGCGCCGCCCGAGGGGCGCGTCCGACTGCCACTGCAGCACCGGGATCAGCAGCAGCGGCATGCCCTGGATCAGCAGATAGGGCCGCAGATCGGCCGTCAGCGACCACCACAGCACGCTCAGGGCACCGAGCACCGCCAGGACGGGCAGCGCGCGTTTTAGCGTCGGATAGGTCTCTTTCAGGGCGCCGGCCAGCAAGGCTGCGCACGCAATCGCGATCGGCAGGCGGTCCCACACCAGGCGCGCGTTATCGGGCGCCAGGTGATACCAGGACGAGCCTGCGGCAGTGAGCGCCAGCGCGCCGACAAACACGGCTTGCGCGGGGTCGAAGCGGCGCAAGCGCCACATCCGGAACGCGCCATACATTGCGGCGAACAGGAACGCCAGATTCGACAGCACGTCGCCCGCGTGGGAAATCACGGACAGCGCGCGCTGGTCGGCAAAGTGGTGATAGTTGAGCGGCTGGACAATCGGGCCGTAGACGGCCATGGCCAGGATCAAAAATCCGGCCAGGTACAGGGCAATATTCGGTCGTGCGTGCGTGAGCGGCATGGAAATCCTTTGCTTGATGGAGAGCGCAGTCTGCCCTCCCCTTGCCAAAGTTGACACCGGATAGCAAGACGTCGCCGAAGAGGCGACGTCCTGTATCACATTTTAATACCCGAAACGCTTACTTTGCCACCACCTTGGCCGGCTCGCTCATTTTCAGGGCGCGGCTGAGGAAGCCCCAGCGGTCGGCCACTTCTTCGATCACCTTGGTGGTCGGCTTGCCGGCGCCATGGCCTGCCTTGACGTCGATGCGGATCAGGATAGGCGCAGCACCGGTCGCCTGGGCCGCTTGCGCGGCGGCGGCAAACTTGAAGCTGTGCGCCGGGACCACGCGGTCGTCATGGTCGGCCGTGGTGATCATGGTGGCCGGATAGCAGGCGCCTTCCTTCAGGTTGTGCAGCGGCGAATACTTGACCAGTGCCTTGAACTCGTCCGCGTTCTCGGACGAGCCGTAGTCCGAGGTCCAGGCCCAACCGATGGTGAATTTGTGGAAGCGCAGCATGTCGAGCACGCCCACTTGCGGAATCGCCGCGCCGAACAACTCGGGACGCTGCGTCATCGCCGCGCCCACCAGCAGGCCGCCATTGCTGCCGCCGCCAATCGCCAGTTTCGATGGCGACGTGACTTTGTTCGCGATCAGCCATTCGGCCGCGCCGATGAAGTCGTC
Source organism: Pseudomonadota bacterium (assembly GCA_040388275.1). Lineage (GTDB taxonomy): Bacteria > Pseudomonadota > Gammaproteobacteria > Burkholderiales > Burkholderiaceae_D > Telluria_A. The sequence continues at coordinate 25,277 of JAZKCA010000060.1, read as the reverse complement.
GAACACGTTCTGCTTTTGCAGCTTGGTGCCGGCTTCGTGCCAGGCTTCGCCGTATTCGCCGCCGCCGCGCAGGTTGGCCATCACGTACACGCCGCCCATTTCCATCCAGGTCAGGTTGGCCGGCGAGAAGCTCGGGGTCATCGAGATGTTAAAGCCGCCATAGCCGTACAGGTAGGTCGGGTTGCTGCCATCAAGCTTCAGGCCTTTTTTCGAGACGATGAACATCGGCACCTTGGTGCCGTCGCGGCTGGTATAGAACTGCTGGCGCGTTTCGTAGGCGCTCGGGTCGAAATCCACCTTCGGCTGGCGGAACACGCTGCTCTTCCCGGAGCGCATATCGAGGCGGTAGATCGTGGTCGGGTTGGTGAAGCCGGTGAACGAATAGAAGGTTTCGCGGTAGTTGCGCTTGCCGCCAAAGCCCGCCGCCGAGCCGATGCCGGGCAGCTTGATTTCGCGTACCAGCTTGCCGTTGCGGGCTATGACTTTCACCAGGCTGCGCGCGTCGGCCAGGTATTCGGCCACCAGCTGGTTGTTGATCATGTTGACCCCGACCAGGGTCTGCGCGTTTTCGGCGATGACCTGCTTCCATTGGGCTTCGGCCGGCTTGCGGGTGTCGATCGCGACCACGCGCGAACGCGGCGCGTTTTTGTCGGTGGAGAAGTACAGCACCGGGCCGTCATTGTCGATGAAGCTGTACGACGCTTCAAACGCGTCGATCAGCGGCAACGCCTTGGCGTTCGGCCTGGACAGGTCCTTGTAGAAAACGCGGACCTTCGGCGAGGTGCCCTTGGTGATCGTGATGACGAGGTATTTGCCGTCGTTGCTGACCTGGCCGGTCATGCCCATTTCCTTGTCGTCCGGACGCTCGTAGGCCAGCACGTCGGCGCTTTGCGGCGTGCCGAGCACGTGGTAGTACATCTTGTGGAAGTAGTTGATGCCGGCCAGCTTGGCCGATTCTTCCGGCGCGTCGTAGCGGCTGTAGAAGAAGCCCTTGCCGTCCGGTGTCCACGAGGTGTTCGAGAATTTGACCCATTTCAGGTGGTCGTCGAGGTCCTTGCCCGTGTCGATGTCGCGCACTTTCCATTCGTTCCAGTCGGAGCCGGAAGCGGCGGTGCCGTAGGCGAGGTATTTGCCGTTCGGGCTGACCGCGGTGCCGGCCAGCGCGATGGTGCCGTCGGCGGCCAGGGTGTTCGGGTCGAGCAGCACGCGCGGCTCGTCCGACAGCGACTTCATCGTGTAGAGCACGGACTGGTTCTGTAGGCCGTCGTTACGGCTGTAGAAATAGCGCCCGCCTTCCTGGTACGGAACGCTGTAGCGCTCGTAGTTCCACAGCTTGGTCAGGCGCTGCTTGATGGTTTCGCGCTCGGGAATCTGGCCGAGGTAGGATTGGGTGACCTTGTTCTGGGCATCGACCCAGACCTTGGTCTCGGCGCTGTTGGCGTCTTCGAGCCAGCGGTACGGGTCGGCGATGCTGGTGCCGTGGTAGACGTCCTTCTGATCCACTTTTTTGCTGACCGGGTAGCTCACGGACACGCCGTTGGCCGGACAGGTTTGCGCCGCTGCGTTTGCGCCAAGCATGGCGAGGAGGCTGACGACCAGGGATGCATGTCTCATTTGCATAGGAATTCCGTCTTTCGGTGAAGGGTCAGGCGATATGCCGGGGAAGATGATAGCGTGGATTGGCGTGGCCTGCCATGTGGGCGGCTAGTTGACGGTATCGGTATAAGGCAGCGCCGCCTTCGCCGGCGGCACCCAGCCAGCTATCCAGGCCGCCAGCGCGTCGGCCGGCATCGCGCGGCTCATGAAGTAACCCTGCGCCTGGTCGCAGCCGAGGGCCGCCAGCAAGCGCCACACGGCTTCGCTCTCGACGCCTTCGGCCACCACGCGCAAACCCATGTTATGCCCAAGGTCGATGGTCGAGCGAACGATCTTGGTGTCGCCGACATCGTTCTCCATGTTCAGCACGAAGGACTTGTCGATCTTCAGTTCATTGACCGGCAGCCGCTTCAGGTAGGCCAGCGACGAGTAGCCGGTGCCGAAATCATCGATCGACAAATCGACTCCCATGGCATGCAGCCGCTCCAGCGTTTGCTGGGCGCGCACCGGATCGTCCATGATCGCGCTCTCGGTGATCTCCAGGCAGAACGAGGACGGCGCCAGCTGATAGCGCTGCAGGATATCGTTGAATTTTCCCGGCAAATCCTGGTCGAGCAAATCGCGCGTGGACAGGTTGACTGAAATTTTCAGGTGAATGCCTTGTTGCGCCAGCTGCTGGCAGGCGGCCGCCGAGCGATCCAGCACCCAGCGTGTGAGCACGCGGATAAAGCCGGTCTGTTCGGCGAACGGAATGAACTCGTCCGGGAAAACGTTGCCGCGCTCCGGATGCACCCAGCGCACCAGTGCCTCGGCGCCGACCACTTCGCCGGTGTCGAGCCGCAGCTTCGGTTGCAGGTGCAGGCGGAACTCGTTGCGTTCGATCGCCATGCGCAGTTCCGTCAGCAGGCTCAGGCTCTTGGCGCTGGCCGTATCCATCGCCGCGTCGTAGACCACCGCACCGTCGTTGCGCAGCTTGGCGTGGTCCATGGCCACTTCGGCCATCGACAGCAGCTCTTCGGGATCCTTGCCGTTGGCCGGATAGCTGGCAATGCCCAATCCCGCGCCCATGTCGACCGTCTGTTCGTCCATCGAGATCGGCTCTTCCAGCGCCTGCAGGATGCGCCCGGCCACGGCCAGGGCTTCCTCGACGTGCGAGCCGGGCAGCAGCACGACGAATTCATCGCTGCCCAGGCGCGCCAGGTGGGCGTCAGCGTAGGCTTCGGCCACGCGCAGGGCAAGCCGTTCGGCCACCTGGCGCAGCAGGCTGTCGCCGAAATTGTGGCCCATGACGTCGTTCACGTGCTTGAAGCGGTCCAGGTCCAGCATCAGCACGAACACTGATTGTTCGCGCTTCTTGGCCGATGCCAGCGCCTCTTCGAGCAGCACCACGAACTGGGCGCGGTTTGGCAGGTTGGTCAGTGGATCCCAATACGCAAGCCTGCGAATTTCCGTCTCGCGCTTGGCGATCCCGTCGCGCATGCTGTCGAAGGCCTGCGCCAGCGCACCGATCTCGTCGTCGCGCTTGACGTTGATTTGGCCGCGGTAGTCGCCCCGTTCCAGGCGACGCGCGGTGCCCGCCAGTTCGCGCAGCGGCTGCGCAATGCGTTTTGCCGTCAGCACCGAGGCCACGCCGGCGACCAGGATGCCGACGATGGTCAGCGCGACCAGTGTGCGTTCGAGCTTGACGTATTGCTCGGTGGCGGCGTCGATCGAACGCGCCAGCAATACGCTGGCCCCGTGGTCGACCTCGCGCCCGATCGCCAGCAGGCGCGCGCTGTACTTGCTGCCGCCGATATCGAGGTCGAATGGTTTTAGCGGATGTGGGGGCAGCGCTGCAAGGTCGGCCGCGACCCTGGACATCAGCGCCGGCGCCAGCGTCGATTCAACCGGCTTCCAGCTGCCGTCGGTGGCGCGCGTGAGAATGGCCACGTCGAGGGCCGACAGTTCCTGCATGTCCACGGCAAGCTGGCGGTCGATCGCAAAGCCCATCACGACCCAGGCGATGGTGATCGGCGCCTTGACCGGAATGACGACGATCTGCACCGGCTTGCCGTCCACGATGGCCACCGCGCCTGCGCCGCCGGTCTGTTCGGCCTGGTCGAGCAAACCGAGCACCAGTTTTTCGAGCGCGCCGGCCATCGCGACGCCGGTCGACGCGGCCACCTTGCGCTCACCGTCGATCAGCATGGTCAGGTCGGCCCGCGCGCGGCTTGCGCTGTTCTGCAGCGCCGTCTCGATGGTGGCGCGGTCATCCGCCCCGCCATTGCCTACGGCCTGCACGAAAGCGGTGTCGCGCGCCAGCACCTGGGCGCTGGAGCGCTGCTTTTGCGCGCTCTGTTCGAGCAGCTTGCGAAATACCTTTTCGCCGTTCATCAACTCGGTCGCGATGGAGGCGCGCGCGTTGCTGTCGATGCCTTGCTGGATCACCAGCAGGCCCAGCGCCTGGACAACAATGATCAGGACCAGGAACAGCGTCGCGATCCGTGCTTCAAGGCTTTTGAAGCGTATGAGCATGTCAGTATTCCGAGGCTGCGGGCTCGGCTACCGGCGGCTTGAGGGCCAGCTTGAAGGTGATTGCCGACGGCGCGTCGCCCGCCTTGAGCAAGAGCGCCTGATCGCTGCCGGTCCCGCTCATGTTGTAGTGCCAGGCCGAGACGCTGTACTTGCCCGCACCGTCAGGCAAGACAATGCGGGCCACGCCGGCGGCATCGGTCTTGGCGAAGTAAGGAGAATCGACCACTTTGACGTAGGCAAGCATGCGGTCGTGGATATTGCACCCAAGGACGACCAGACCAGCCTTGTCGAACACCTGTGGCGCGGCGGCCACACCGGAGTACAGCTTCTGGTCGAATTTTTTGGCCGGCGAAAAGGAATAGATGTGGTGTTTTACTTTATCGTTGTTCGGGAAGGCAATCCGGCTGCCGGTCTGGATCACGCTGACCAGAGGCAAAAACTTCAGGCCGCGCTGTTCGATCTCGCCCGGTTTCAGGTGCTTGGGAATAGCCACGCCCGCGTCCGGTTCGGCGACCACCACCACGTCGGCCAGCGGCTTGCCGCTGCTGTCGTTCACTTGCACCGACAGCGAAGCGGCAGTGGCGTCTCCGCACACGAGAAAAAAGGGTGCCAGGGTGGCAATACAAAGCGCGGTTTTCATTGGACGCAGACCGGGAGTCAAAGGGGCGCAAGCACTGAACAGCTTGCCGTCCTATTGTAGCGTCTCAAGGAAAATTCCGAAAAGAACTTTCAGTTGCAATGTGTGTTTCAGTGGCTGTTGCCGCAGGCGCCGGCATGCACGCTGTGGGTCATTTGCCACTGGCGCGACAGATCGAGTGCCGAACCGATTTCGGACGGCGTGAGGCGACGCGCGACAATGCTCTTGTTGGCGCTGGCAGTTTCGTCCCCAGCGTCGGCCGCCAGCAACATCCACATGTAGGAACGGACGGTATCGCGCAGGACGCCGCGCCCGCTGCTGTACATACCGCCCAGGTTGTACTGGGCCAGCGCGTGACCCTGCTCGGCCGCCTGGGTGTACCAGAACACGGCCATGGCGTCGTCTTGCGGCACGCCCTGCCCATTGGCGTACAGGACGCCGAGATTATTCTGGGCGCTGGCATCGCCCTGGTCGGCGGCCACACGGTACCAGCGCGCCGCCTGGCTTTCATCCCTGGAGACGCCCTGCCCTGTAGCATAAATTACGCCCAGGTTGAACTGGGCGTTGGGTGCTCCCTGGTCCGCTGCGCGCCGATACCATTCCAGGGCGCGCAGCTCGTCTCGGGGCGTACCTCGGCCATTGGCATACATGCTGCCCAGGTTGTATTGCGCCATCATGTGACCTTGCTCGGCCGCGCGCAAATACCAGGACACGGCGCGCGGCTCGTCCTGCTCGACACCCTGGCCGTTGGCAAGCATGACGCCGAGGTTGAACTGGGCGTCTTTTTCGCCTTGCTCGGCGGCGCGCTGCAGCCAGGCAAAAGCGCGCAGCGGATCGACGCGCACGCCAAGGCCTTCGGCGTAGGCCACCCCGAGCTGGCGCTGGGCCAGCGCGTTGCCCTGCGCGGCGGCCTGGCGAAACCAGCACAGCGCTTGCGCGTCGCTGGCCTCGACACCCTGGCCGCGTTTGTACATCAGGCCCAGGTTGAGCTGGGCCTGGGCCTCGCCCTGCACGGCGGCCTTGCGGAACCAGGCCATTGCCAGCGGATAGTTCATGGGCGCGCCGTGACCGAACAGATAGCATTCGGCCAGCAGGCTCTGTGCGCTGGAGACGCCCTGCTCGGCCGCGCGGTAAAACCACGCCAGTGCCAGCTCGTGGTTTTGCGCGAGGCCGCGTCCTTTCTTGTACATTTGCCCCAGGTTTTGCTGGGCCGAGGCGTCGCCCTGTTCGGCGGCATGGCGGAACCAGTAGGCCGCTTCGGCATCGCTCTTGTCGACCCCGCGCCCGTTATAGTACAGCGCGCCGAGATGGTTCTGGGCGAACGCCAGGCCCTGCAGGGCCGCCTGGCGCAGCCACTTGAAGGCGTGCGCGTAATCGCGCTCGATGCAATCGCCTTTTTTGTACATCAAGCCCAGGTTGAATTGGGCGTATGCGTCACCGCGCTCAGCTGCCTGGCGGAACCACACGTAAGTCTGATAGTTCTCGCGAGATATGTTCTGGCGGTTCATGCTCATCCTCCGGCGCGAAGCCGTAAAAACGCAGGATCATCGGAGCTAACTCAGGCCGCTAGCGAGCTGAGAAGTATTGCTAAAATTTTAATATGTGAAAAATCACGCCGTTTGACAGTTCGCAAAAGCGCGGCCATGGGCGGACGATATGGCACATGAAAAAACCCCTCGATGAGCTCTCATGGCGGGGTTTCGATTTCGGTCGGAAACAGTCAGGCGGGCTGGGGCGGCTTGGGGCCGCAGGCGTAGACCAGCATGGCCAGCAAGGCCAGGCACCAGACGATGAGCGCGCCCGACGGCAGGTCGAGCAGCACCGACAACACCAGCCCGAGCGCGTAGCCACCAGCAATCTGGGCGATGGCCAGGTCGATGAAGACGATGCCACGCTTGAGCACTTGCGCGTCCAACGGAATGTGGGTTGCCAGCACCACAATGCCGGCCAGCAGGATGACCATCAGGTCAAGTTCGTATTTGCCGCGACAACAAAACGTGCGAATGAAGTCCGGACGGGTCATGATGGCCTTATCGCAAGGTGATTAGGAAATCTCTGACGCCTTTTTTGTAACCGCGTACTTTTGCAAGAAATCCGGCACTTTCGCCGCGCTTAATTTGTTGACCGAGACCAGCAACTGCGGCGTGACCGGGCCCAGCCCGTATGTACTGCCGAGATGGCGGCCAATGTGGATCAGCACTTCGGCGGCCACTTCCGCATCCGATTCGGCCCGGTGGGCGGCGCTGCGGAAACGAATGCCAAGCTGCCCGGAAAGCAAACCGAGCTTGTAACTGTTCAGACCCGGAAACACCCGGCGCGACAACTTCAGCGAGCACACCAGGCCCACGTGGCGTGGCGCCAGGCCCAGCCTGTCGGCCTCGGCATTGAGGAATTTTTCGTCGAAGCTGGCGTTGTGGGCCGACAAGGCATCGTCGCCGATAAAGTCCAGCAACTCGGGCACGACTTCATCCACCGGCGGGGCGCGGTCGACCATCGCTTGCGAAATGCCGGTCAGCTGGGTAATGAAGGAAGGAACACGCACGCCGCAATTGATCAGCCGCACATAGCGCTCGGTGACCCTGCCGCCGACGATGCGCAGCGCCGCCACTTCGGTAATGCGGTCGCCCATCGCTGGCGACAAACCGGTGGTTTCAAAGTCGAGCATTACAATGGGTTTTTCGAACATGGGATTGGCCTAGCCGTATTTGCGCACGGCATCGAGCGCAAGGCCCGCACCGATGCTGCCGAACAAGTCGCCCTCGACCTTGCGGGCCTTGGGAAGCAGCGCACCTATGCGTTCGCGCAGCATGCGCACCCCGCTTGAGCCGCCGGTGAAGAAAACAGTATCGACCGCGTCGGCCTTGACGCCGGCGTCGGCCAGCAATTTCAGCACGGTCTGGTCGATGGCGCCGACCAGGTGCATGATCGAGTCCTCGAAGTCGCTGCGCTGCAGGATCACGTTTTCAGGCGGCGACAGGCGCTCGAGCGCCAGTTCGGCCGACGTTGCGTCGGACAGCGCGATCTTGCCCTCTTCGACCTTCATGGCCAGCCAGTGGCCGGCGCGCTCGTCGATCAGGTTTTGCAAGCGACCCAGTTTGGCCGGCTCGCGCGCATCGCGCACCACGTCGGCCAGCTGGGTCCAGATTTTCTTGGTGTAGGCCAGGTTGATCGTGTGCCAGGTGGCCAGGTTGAAGTAATAGCTCGACGGAATGGCGCTATCGTTATTCATTAAAGTCTGGTAGCCGAGCAATGGCATGACCGACGACAGGCTCAGGTATTTATCGAAGTCGGTGCCGCCGATGTGCACGCCGCCGGTGGCCAGGATATCGTCGCGCCGCTCGGCCTTGAGGGCGCGCTCGGGCGACAGGCGTACCAGCGAAAAGTCGGAGGTGCCGCCGCCGATGTCGGCGATCAGCACCAGTTCCTCGCTGCGGATGTGGGATTCGTAGTCGAAGGCGGCGGCGATCGGCTCGTATTGGAACGACACATGCTTGTAACCGACCGCGTGCGCGACCTGGGCCAGGGTGTCTTCGGCCAGCTTGTCGGCTTCGGCGCTGTCGTCGATGAAAAAGACCGGGCGGCCGAAGACGGCGGACGTGAATTCGCGGCCCGCTTCCCGTTCGGCGCGGCGTTTGACTTCGCCGATGAAGTGCGACAGCAGCATACGGAAAGGCAAGGCGCGCCCGCCCACTTCGGTCTGGCCGTCGATCAGGCTGGTGCCGAGCAGGCTCTTGAGCGAGCGCATCAGGCGCCCCTCGTAGCCGGCCAGGTAGCCGGCCAGGGCGGCGCGGCCGTAGCTGACCTCGTCATCGTCGGCGTTGAAAAACACGACGGACGGCAAGGTGGCCTTGCCATCTTCGAGCGCGAGCAGAACCGACCGGTCGCTGCCGGGCTGGCGGGGACCGACCCAGCCTACCGTGGAATTTGACGTACCAAAATCGACGCCGCAAGCATTGGCCATGTGACCCTTCATCGTAAGGGGCGGTATGTTACCAGACTTCATGGATTGGAGGCAAACCGACCACCACGTCGCCCTCCCGTACAAATTCTGGGTCAGACCGTAATGCCGCTTAGTTAAGCAATCTCCGAGCGGCGCATGGTGGAAGGCGCTGCGCTTTTCCACCCTACAGTGTGGTCAGACTGTAGGGTGGAAAAGCGAAGCGCCTTCCACCACGGAGGGCCACCATCGCTTCGAGTCGCTTAACTAAGCGACATGAAGGTCTGCCCCCCGAACCAGCGATCTTCGTGTCGACAATTTTGCAACAGTATTGCCTCAAATAAATATTTATGTTGCCAGGGAGAAAATAGTAGCGTTACACTGGCCCACCCGCATTCCGCCGAACATCATGACCAATCCCGCGCCCAGCATCGTCGACATCAAGGCCCTGATCCGCCGCGAAGCCCGGCGCGTGACCTCGTATGACGTGGCGACCCTGGCCGGGGTGTCCCAATCGGCCGTCTCGCGCTGTTTCAAGCCGGGCGCCAGCGTGTCAAAGGCCACTTACGCGCGCGTGATGCAAGCCGCCCGCGACCTCGACTACATTCCCAACGCCGCCGCGCGCAGCCTGATCACCAGGCGCTCGAACCAAGTGGCACTGATCATCTCGCAAACCGCTACCCTGCACTTCCCTGAAGTGCTCTCGGACATGAGCCGCCAGTTCGCGCGGCGCGGCACCCGCATCTTGCTGTTCTTGCTCTCCACCGAAAGCGAAGTCGACCACACCCTGAGCGAAGTATGGCAACACCAGGTCGACGGCGCGGTTGTGGCTGCCCGCATGACTGCTGCGCAAGCGGCCGAATTCGACAAACGCGGCGTGCCTTTCGTCCTGTTCAACCGCAACCTGCGCGACCATACCGCCAACGCTATTGTGTGCGACCAGGTTGAGGCGTCGCGCCTGATGATCACCCGCCTTGCCGCAGCCGGGCACAAACGCTTCGCGATGATAGAAGGCCCTCCTGAGTCAGTGATCGCCCAGGAACGCACGCGCGGGGTCTGCGAAAGGCTGGCCGAGCTGCGCCTGGCGCTGCCGCTGATTGTAGGCGGCGACAATGACTATGCCAGCGGCGCGCGCGGCATGCGCGAAATCGTCAATCGCATGGGCGGCGTGCCGGACGCGATTGTGTGCGGCAACGACGTCATGGCCATCGGCTGCCTTGACACGGCGCGCATTGAAATGAAGCTCGATGTCCCCGGCAAGCTGTCAATTACCGGCTTCGACGGCGTGAACCAGGCCTCATGGCTGAGCTACAACCTGACCACCTTGCGCCAGCCCATGCAAACCATGGCCAGCGCAGCGAGCGACATGCTCGGCGCCCTGATCCTCGACAATGCCATCTGCCCCGAACGGCGCGTGTTTTCCGCCTCCGTGGTGGAAGGCGCGACAGCGCGCCTGGGACCCGCGTTCTAGCCCTTTCCCCTTGATTTGATTGGCCTCAAGCGTGGGGGCAGGCGCAATCGCGCGCCCACGCACGGTCGTTATAGTCAGCTGGTTCCTGTTTCACGGAGGACGCCATGCACGACGCGACCATTGCCGATTCTCCCGCCCGGGTAGCCGAAGCCGCGCCCCATGCGCACGCGCACAGCCACCCGCACGGCTGGCGTCGCTGGCTGTATGCAACCAACCACAAGGATATCGGCACGCTCTACCTGTGGTTCGCGCTGATCATGTTCATGACCGGAGGCGTGCTGGCGCTGCTGATTCGCCTTGAACTATTCCAGCCGGGGCTGCAGTACTTCCAGCCCGAGCTGTACAACCAATTCGTGACCATGCACGGCCTGATCATGGTGTTCGGCGCCATCATGCCGGCGTTTGTGGGCTTTGCCAACTGGATGGTGCCGCTGCAGATAGGCGCATCCGACATGGCGTTCGCGCGCATGAACAACTTTTCGTTCTGGCTGTTGCCGCCGGCCGCGCTGATGCTGGTGGGCGCCTTCTTTACCGGCGGCGGGGCCGCGGCCGCCGGCTGGACCCTGTATCCCCCGCTGTCGCTGCAAATGGGGCCGGGCATGGACCTGGCCATTTTCGCGGTCCACCTGATGGGGGCCTCGTCCATCATGGGCGCCATCAACATCATCACCACCATCCTCAACATGCGCGCGCCTGGCATGACGCTGATGAAGCTGCCCATGTTCTGCTGGACCTGGCTGATTACCGCCTACCTGCTCATTGCAGTCATGCCGGTACTGGCTGGCGCCGTGACGATGCTGCTGACCGACCGCCATTTCGGCACTACCTTCTTTAACGCTGCCGGCGGCGGCGATCCGGTGATGTTCCAGCATGTCTTCTGGTTCTTTGGCCACCCCGAGGTCTACATCATGATCCTGCCTGGCTTTGGCATGATCTCGCACATCATTCCTGCCTTCTCGCGCAAGGCCTTGTTCGGTTATGCATCGATGGTGTACGCCACGGCGGCAATCGCAATAGTCTCCTTCGTGGTCTGGGCGCACCACATGTTTGCGACCGGCATGCCGATCACCGGGCAGCTGTTCTTCATGTACGCCACCATGCTGGTGGCCGTGCCGACCGGCGTAAAAGTTTTTAACTGGATCGCGACGATGTGGCGCGGCGCCATCACGTTTGAAACGCCGATGCTGTTTGCCATCGGCTTCATCTGGGTATTCACGCTGGGCGGATTCTCGGGTCTGCTGCTGTCGATTGCGCCGATCGACATCCAGGTGCATGACACCTATTACGTGGTGGCGCACTTCCACTACGTGCTGGTGGCCGGGTCACTGTTCTGCCTGTTCGCGGGATTTTACTTTTGGGTACCCAAGTGGACCGGGCACATGTATAGCGAATGGCGCGGGAAATTTCACTTCTGGAATTCGCTGATCTGGGTCAATATCACCTTTTTCCCGATGCACTTCCTGGGTTTGGCCGGCATGCCGCGCCGCTACGCCGACTATCCAACCCAGTTCACTGATTTCCATGCGTTCACTTCAGTGGGGGCGCTGCTGTTCGGGCTGACGCAGGTCTATTTCCTGTTTGCCGTGGTGCTGCCCACCATCCGGGGCGGCGCCAGGGCCGATGCCAAACCATGGGATGGCGCCCAGGGGCTGGAATGGACGGTGCCAAGCCCTGCGCCGTTCCACACCTTTGAACATCCACCTACGATTAAATAAGCGCTCATGAAAGCAGAGTGGCTACTGAAGCGCAATTGCTCGCTGAGTCCGCGCCAGGCTGCCAGAATTTACGGCCTGCTGTGCGGTGTACTGCTTGCCGTCGGCGTTGCCTTTACCATCAGGGGAGCCTGGCTGGTACTACCATTTGCGATGATCAACATCGGAGGCGTGATAGTGGCGCTGCTGTACTACGCGCGCCATGCGAGCGACCACGAACACATTGCGTTAAGCGAAGACTGCCTGCTGGTCGAACGCATCGACGCCGGACAACTGCAGCAGGTCCGGCTCGATCCCTATTGGACAAGGATTGCCGTACCAAACCGCAAGCGTCCATTGATCGAGCTGGAATCGCGCGGCATCAAGGTAGCGATAGGCCGCTACATTTCCGAAGAAGCCCGCGAGGACGTTGCGCAGGAATTGCGCAATGCCTTGCGCACCCGGTCATTCCTTTCCTGACCCAGCCGCCGGGGTGATGACGACGTCGACGCGCCGGTTGCGGGCGCGGCCTTGCTCGCTGGTGTTGTCGGCAACCGGTTGCGACTTGCCAAAGCCTTTGACCGACAGCCCGGCCGCCGGCACCGATTCAATGGACACGAAATACGCCTTGACCGCCGCAGCGCGCTTCTCGGACAAGGTCATGTTGGCGCCATCCTTGCCGACATTGTCGGTGTGGCCCGAGATGATGACGGCGGCATTCTTGAATTTCTTCACGCGCTCCGCCGCCTCATGCAGGGTCTGCCGCGCCTCGGGCTTCAGGTCGGCCTTGCCGCTGTCGAACAGCACGGCAGCATCGAGCGCAATGATGACTTCCTTCGGTGGGTCGAACGGCTCGAAATCGTATGGGCCTTCGAACTTGACGCGGTAATCGATCGTCTCGCCATCCAGGTCGAGCCGCAGGATGACAGGCTGACGCTTGTCGAGCTTGCATCCGAATACAGCCCGCTTGTCGATCGTCGTATTGCCAAGCGAGAGTTCGCACAGCTTTTCGGAACGCCGCGTGTACAGGCCAGTCTTGAGCGCTTCGGCCATTGCGGCCGACTGGTTTTTCGCGTCGACCGTTACCGTCAGCTCGCCGGGGCCGGCGTTGAAAGCATAATAATAGGACGTACCCTTTTTGACGCCCTCCCCCTTGATCCGGTTACCGGACAGGCGGGTTGGCTCGTCGATGTCGGTGGAGCCGGCGCCAGCAATCGGCTTGGCTGCGCCCGCCGCTTCAGGAGCGGGAAGCGAAATCGGTCCTTCAAGTGCGACCGTGTAATCGATCGTTTCTTCTCCAAGGTCGAGCCGAAGGATGAGCGGCTGCGCCTTGTCGATGCCGCAGTTGATCGTGATCGTCTTGTCGGCATTGGTATTGCCGTGGGAGTCGAAGCACAGGCGGTTGGCCTTCGCGTCGTAGAGCGCGGTCGTCAAGGCCTGGGTCGCGCCGCTTGGCGCATTCTTGGCAGTCGCCACGATCTTGATGGTGCCGGCGGCCGCGTTAAGGGCATAGTAGTAGCTGATGTTCTTCTTGACGCCAACCCCTTTGAGCTGGAGCGACGGCAAGGCTGTCGGGCTATCCGGGTCGCTCGATGCGGCGGGCACGGCTGGCGCTGCTGGCGCTGCCGGCGGGACTGGCGTAGCGGCTGGCGCGACGACCGCCGCTGGCGCAGGGGCCAGCACAGCCGGCGCGGCAGGCGCAGGCTCGGGATTCTTTCCGCAACCGGACACCATGGCGCAAGTGGAAACTAACAATAAGGTGATCGTTATCGATTTCATTTGCCTGCCTCAACGAAGGATAAGCCCCTAATGTGCGCGAAATGTGGAATTGTTGTCAACGAGAATCGGAAAAGGAGCGGCGCGGCGACATCGGCCGATTCTCGTTACACTCTTGCTTCGACTAGCCCAATCAACAAGAGGAACAAGATGCACGTACTCATCGTTTTGACGTCGCACGACCAGCTTGGCAACACCGGCCACAAGACCGGCTTCTGGCTCGAAGAATTCGCCGCGCCCTATTACGTGTTGAAGGATGCTGGCGCACAGATAACGCTAGTGTCGCCCGCTGGCGGGCAGCCGCCGCTCGATCCGAAGAGCGATGCACCGGAATCGCAGACCGCCGCCACGAAGCGTTTCAAGGGCGATTCGGAGGCCCAGGCGGCATTGGCCAGCACCGGCAAGCTGGCCGACGCCAGGGCGGACGATTTCGACGCTGTGTTCTATCCAGGCGGGCATGGCCCGTTGTGGGACCTGGCCGAAGACAAAGCGTCTATCGCCTTGATCGAGGCGATGAGCCGTGCCGGAAAGCCAGTTGCCGCCGTTTGCCACGCGCCGGGAGTGCTGCGCCATGTGAATGGCGCGGACGGCAAAGCCCTGGTCAACGGCAAGCATGTGACCGGCTTTACCAATACCGAAGAGGAGGCGGTCGGATTGACCAAGGTAGTGCCGTTCCTGGTGGAGGACATGCTCAAGGAACACGGCGGTCTGTATGAGAAAGGCGCCGACTGGGCTTCGCACGTTGTTGTCGACGGCAGGCTGATCACGGGACAAAATCCAGCGTCGTCGGAAGAAGCGGCTAAAGCGCTATTGCATATGCTGGCCTGAGCGAAGATGGGCATGGGCTTTACAGCCCTTCCCATGTCGCGCCCTGGGACGTCGATGGAGAGGGCCAGCAAGGCGCGTCCAATTCCGCCTCTGAGCCCGCCACCAACGCCAGCACTTTCCAGCCCGGTTGTGATCGATCAGGTCGCTTCATTAGCCTCACCGACGCAGTTCCTAAGCTATCTTCGGCAAAAACCACCTACCGAAACGTAGCGCAGCCATCCGTCCCGCGATATTAGAACGACGAACTAATAAGCATTATCCGTCGGACCCGACCGACAGACTGCTTTAGCTCTGCGGATGAGTGAACTGCAGTTACTCCAATTTTGTTTGCATCTGAACTGAGGAAAACGAGGCCCAGCCAAGCCGCCGCGAAGAGGGTGACAACACTCGCTAGAACCACACTTTTTCCGAATGTTGACCCCAATAGGTTCATGAATTTCACACAGCCATGAAAACGGGATTGATTTGCGGCATGTCCACAAATTAATAAATTGATAAGCCGGCCTTCGAACCGTGCTCAGTTGCCCAGTTTCTGGCAAAGCTTCCCGATCATCGCGCACGCCCCATAAGAAGCCACAACAGCGCAGGCACCATAAATCAGGACTTCAACCGGTGACCAGCGATTATCGGAATCGAAAAATGCGATAGCCGCGAGCACTATCAACAGGATGAGCTCAAGAAGTGGTGCCATCGATACGTTGCCCGGCTGCTTTCCACCAACCTTCTTCATTTTCTTGGAATGCAAGGACACCATAATGAGGTATAAACGCATTCCAAGCCAATTTGAAGAAGAAAAATCCAGCCAAGATGATAAAAACTGTTTTCATTGCGCAGGGGGGCCAAAACCACCATTCTCGCACGGCCGAGCCCGTCCCCATGCAGGACGATGCATGTGCGTAATGCTTAGCGGACAGCAACTGGCGTAAGATGAGCAAAACCCGACCGACCCCACCTGTGAACAACGACCTTTGCACTCCGGCCTAAGCCCACTCATACGTTTCGTCGCCCGCAACCTGCTCTCGCTCGGGGTGATCGCGGTCGTGCTGGTGGTGGGGAAATCCGCCTTTGAAGAAATTCGCATACTGCAGGCCGCCCGCAACGACCGCGTCACGCTCGCGCGGGTCGACACGCGTGTCAATAAATCCGGCAAGGGCGACGCCGCAGCAGCCACCGTGCGCGCCGACAGTTACAAAGGCGCACCGCTGCATGTACTCGATGCGCGCATCGCAGAACTCCAGCGCACGCTTGCCGCTCCCCAGCAAGCAAGCCATCCCATCCTGACCTTCCCCCTGCCCCAGGGCGGCGAAATCGCCGACCGCCTGGCCACGGACTTCAGCCGCAAGATGTCAATCGAAGTATCACGCCAGGAACTGGCCTACCTCGAGCAACTGCGCGCCTTCCTCATCGCGGGACAAAGCAAGGAAGGCGCGCGGCAGCGCCTGGAGCAACTGCGCGCCGCCCATGTTGAAGCTTATGCTGCATACGAGGCCCACCTCCAGCTGAACAAGCAATTGAGCTGGGTGGAACGGCAATTGCTGAACAATACGCAGATCAGAACGCCGCGCCTGAGCGCCCTCGAGATCGTGCGTGGCCGCCTCCTTGAAGAGAACGCCAAGGCAGCCAAGGCATTCCACAGGCAGCAAAGCGCCATCGACCTGCTCAACTCAGTCAAGGTATCGGACGTGTTTGCAGTCGACCAGGCACGCCTGGAAGCCGTTGCCGCGCCGCTGCGCGCCCATCTCGCCAAAGCCGACGACCTGGTCGCGCAGAACCTGGTCTCGCGCATCTGGATCCCGATTGCGCAGGTGCTGCCTGCCGCCGCGTTCATTCTTGCGCTGTCCTTCCTGGCCCATCTCGCCATCAAGGCCATGTTCTACTTTGTGCTGGCGCCCTTGGCGACCAAACTCAAGCCGATTCGCCTGGACCGGAATGACAGCGGGCAGATCGGCACCCGCGACGACGACGACGCTTTGAGAATCGCTTCCGCCGTGTCCCAGGCGCTGCGGCTCGACCTCGACGAGCAGCTATTGGTCCTGCCCGACTACGTGCAAAGTTCGCCAGCTGCCAGCGACAACCGCACCAAGTGGATGCTGGACTGGTCGCGCCCGTGGACCTGCCTGATCGCCGGCATGGTCGGCCTGACGGCAATCCGCACGAAGAATGGGGAGCCGGTGGTGTTGTCGGCCAGCGAGGATCCCATGAGCGAGATTGCGCTCATCACCCTGCCGGCCGGTTCGGCGATGGTGTTCCAGCCGCGCTGCCTGGTCGGTGTGGTGTACAGGGTGGACACGCCCCTGCGTATCAGCGCGCACTGGCGCCTGGGCAGCATGCATGCCTGGCTGACGCTGCAATTGCGCTACCTGATCTTCCATGGACCGGCCACCTTGATCGTCAAAGGCAGCCGGGGTGTGCGCGTGGAGCCTGCCGGTCAGGGGCGTTTGATCAGCCAGTCGTCGAGCCTGGGCTTCTCCGCCAACGTCGACTACTCCACCGTGCGCTGCGAAACCTTCTACCCCTTCTATCAGGGAAAAACCGCGCTCCTGCAGGACCGCTTCGAAGGCAGTACGGGATACTACGTGTATGACGAAACACCGCGCGGCGGGAAACGAGGGAACTTTTTCGAACGCGGGCTGGAAGGCCTGTCCGATGCGGTGCTGAAGATTTTCGGGATCTAGTTACAACTCGCCCCTACATCGTCCTTGCGCAGGCGAGGACCCATACCACCACGGAGCCAGCGCGCTATGGGTTCTCAGCGTTGTCGATGCCACACGCGGTCAGCAGGATGAACATGAACAAGCCCATCAAGGTACAAGTAATCAGTTATCCACGGATGTAGCCGCCCACGATCGTTTCAAGGTTGAGCAGCACACGCGACAAGCGCACGTGGTGCAAGCGCGGCGTGGACAGGAACAGCGCGCCGCGCAGGCGGTCACTGTCGATCATCATGTACAGCGCGAGGAAAAATGCACGGGCGCTGTAGGCTACGATCTCGACCACGCGTGCGGACAACGCCAGCACGTCCGCACCAGCTTCCTTGATCAAGGCGTCGTAATGCACGTCGCGCACCACATCGGCGAGAAACTGGGTCACGGGATAACTGGCGAGAAACGCAACCAGTTTCGACCTGAGCTGCGGCTCGTGTTCAATCAGGGTCGATACCTGGGCTACCAGCGCCGGAACCGTCAACGTGGCGATGGCTAGCGACACCAGTGACAGCGTGCCGAACACGATGGCAATGGCGCTGCCCCTGCGAAAGCCGCGCCCTTGCAGCCAGTGCATCGTAGGATTCAAGGTGCCGACGATCATCAAGGCCATCAGCAGCACCAACAGCGCCGGCAACAAGTTGACTAGGGTGTACGCCGCGACGCCCACCAGCACCGCGATCACGAAAGTCATGGGTGCAACTTCAGTGCGCAGGATTTTTCGATGGACCCGGTAACTGGACGAATTTTTCTTGATGGGCTTTTCCTCGTTCATATGACTGGCGTTGCGGGCTGTGCTCGTGGTTTGATGATACAACAGTATGCTGCCTGGAAATGCTAAATGTTCCACGTTGGCAATGTGCTACCATCGGATTTTACCTATGGCATCCACACCATGTTCACATCGAGATATTCCTGCGCCGTTCTTGCGCTTTCCAGCCTGACCGCATGCACCAGCGTCATCCCGTACGCACCGGCGGCCACCAGGCCGGAGGCACGGATAAGGATTGTGACCCCGGTGGCCGGCCATTTTGCGGTGCAGATGTTCGGCCTGGCTTCAGGCAGCTGCGACGGACCAATGATGGACTTCGGCAGCACTCACAATACGCCAATCGGCATGATTGCCGATCCCACCCGCAAAGCTGGGTGGTACATTGAACGAAAAATCCCGGCAGGCAAGCCATATATATTGTTCGCCCGGGCTGGCGCAATTCCAAAAGCATGCGGCATGCCGATCAGTTTCCGGCCAGAGCCCGACGCGGACTACGAGGCAACCATCAGCGGTTACGCTGCAGCTTGCCAGCTTGTGCTCACCCGGCTCGGCACCAACCCGGACGGCGGCGTGACTGCAGCGCCGGAAGCGTCAGCGCGCAGCCAGCCTTGTCCGGATCTCAAATAATTCAGGCGCTAAGGATGTTGCGCAGCGTCCCCGCCAGCTCGTCGGCACTGAATTTGGCGTCATAGGCGTCCGCCCCGACGCTCTTGACGTGGGCTTCGTTCGTGGTGCCCGACAGCGAAGAATGGATGACCACAGGCAGCGACTTGAACCGTTTCGCCTGCTTGATGTTGCCGGTCAGCGTAAAGCCATCCATCTCGGGCATTTCAAGGTCGGTGAGCACCAGTGCCACCTTGTCGGACACGGTCTTGCCTTCCTTTTCCGCACTTGCGGCCAGGGACTGCAATTTCTCCCAGGCTTCCTTGCCTGACTTGGTCATGATGTAAGGCGCGCCCATGGCGGTCAGGCTCGCTTCGATCATCGCGCGCGCCACGCCGGAATCGTCGGCCGCCAGGATCACCGTTCCCGGAGGCAATTGAATACGCTGCCCCGGCGATTCCGTACTGATCTTGGGCAATGGCGGCGAAAGCGTCCACAAGATCTGTTCCACATCGAGCACCTGGGCCAGCCGTGTGCCCTCGGTGTTGCCGTCGATGCTCGCGATGCTGGTCACCGTTCCGCCGACCGAACTGGCTTCGGCCGACAAGACGTCACTCCAGTCGAGCCGAACAATTTCCTCCACCGATTCCACCGCGAATGCCGGGATAGTGCGCGCATATTCGGTTACCAGCAGGATGTTCAGGGCGGACCTCGGCTTGCAGCCCACGGCCGCCGGCAGGTTGATCACCTGGATGATCTGGCCGCGCAGGTTGACCACGCCCAGGACATGCGGCAGCGCACCGGCGATCGCGGTGATGTCGGGCATGGCCACGATTTCGCGCACCTTGAATACATTGATGCCATACAGCTCGGAGCGGTCCCCTTCCCTGCTGCCACCCAAGCGGAACAGCAACAGTTCAAACTTGTTTGTGCCTGTCAGGTTGGTGCGTTCGTCGACTTCCTGCTGAACTGTATTCATCTTTTTCCCCAGTGAGCCCCCATCCCGCACGATGCACGGGAAGGCCTTACTGTAGTTGCTGCAGCCGCGTTTGTATCTTGTCCTTTGGTGCAGGCCCGACTGTACCAAGGTACAAGTGACGCCATGTCGGCCCTGCGCTATCGTCCGTATTGACGCACTCTGCGCTTCCACCACGATTGAGATTGCCAACCCATGATTTTCACCGCCCTTGTCATAGGCCATTGCCATGCATCGCGCCAGGTCAGCTCCGGCTACCTGCGCCACGTGCTGGGCAGCACAGTCAATGTGATCGAGGCCGGTGGCGGGCCGGAAGGGCTGGCGCTGCTGGCGACCCGGTTTGTTGACGTGGTACTGCTCGACCTGAGCATGCCGGGCATGTCGGGATTGGACGTGCTGGCTGAAATGCAGCGTCGCAATCTGCCGCCGTTTATTGTCGTCCTCAGCGAGGACCTGCAGGATCGGACGCGCGAGCGCGTGACGACCTTGGGCGCCGCCGCCGTCGTCGAGCAACCCCTCCAGCTGGACGCCTTGCGTGCAGCCCTGAGAACATTGGGTAATTAGTAGTTGCTGTGCGGGCCAGCCATCGCGTTCGAAATCGCCTCGACCAGGTCGCACCCCGAAAACGGCTTGTGCAAGAAGTCGCTGCAACCGAAGTCATACGCGCGGCTACGCGCGCCCGGATCGTCGCCGCCCGTCATGAAAATAATGGGGATGGAAATGCCCTGCTGCTGCAAGCGCCGCTGCAGGTCCAGGCCCGACATGCCGTCGAGGTTAATGTCGAGAAGCATGCAATCGAACCGGGTCAGCCCCCAGCACGCCAGCAGGCGTTCCGCCGACACGAAGGTTTCCACCTCATAGCCTTGCGCGCGCAGCAGCCGGGCAAATGCGCGGTTGGTGGGAAGGTCGTCCTCGACCAGGGCAATGACGGGATGTGAATGGCTCATGGCTCACTCTACGCCGCGACGAATTGCCTGTCAGTTGTACCTTGGTACAGGTAGCGCAGCCTACCGGGGGGCAACAACGCCGTCGAACAGCGGCTTGTCCTTGTCGACCACGTGCACCGTGTGCAGCTTCAACGGCTTGTCGCCGACCACCGTGAAGCCGCCATGGAAGACGCCCCGCAGATTCCAGATCGGCGCGCCGGCCGCCATCATCTGTGGCGCTTTCCCCGGCAGCTGGATCATGCCGCCTTCCAGCACGGTGCCGGTTTCAATGCCATTGTGAAAATGACGCGGAACCGTTGCACCCGGCTTGACTTCGAGGATACTGCTGATCACTTCCATGCCGGGAGCGCCGGCAAGATCGACCCGGTTCAGGATAGAGCGTGTCATTCCCTCCTGGGCAGCCGCGGGCAAGCCCGACAGGAGTACACATAGTGACGTGGCGAACGCGCCGACTTGCCTGATTGTGAACATGCTTCCTCCTTTTGCCAGTGCGCTGAGAACTTCTTATTACAGTGTGACAGATTACACAGTGCGTCCAGAGATTCTTGCGATTGTTTAGCCTTATTGAACAATTATTTCGGCGGGTAGGATGCGAGGCTTACCCGGCCGACCGGATCCACCTCAGCCGCGAACGCTGCCCCGGGTCGAGCACCAGCAACTCCGCCGGACCGGCCAGCAAGCCGGACTGCGCAATCGCCGCAGCACCCGCTGCGAAGGCACCATGCAATCCCTCGAGCGCGCCCTGGTCGCGCAGCACCCCCATCCACACGAGGAAAGTGCCATCACTTCGGATCGGATGGCGCGGAAAATTGTTCGCCGCATCCAGCGTTGCCAGGATCCCCACCTCGACCACCCCGCTGCCCTGGTAGCTGGCGAACCACGGGTCGGCCGCCAGCGCGCATTCGTCCAGTGCCCCTTCCTTCACCGGGAAAATTTGCAGCACCGCAATCCCGCCCGCGCCGTCCGGCTCGGCCACGGGGTCGACCGCGCGGATGCCCGGGATGCCGCTACCAGGATGCAGCGGGCGCAGCAGCAGAACGTTGTCGCTGTCGAGTATCCACTGGTTCAGCGCCGCCCTGTGCTCGCGCCACACGGGCCCGTCGTAGAACGCTGTATTGACCGCCGCGCGCGCCGCCATGTCGGGGTAGCCGCGCAACCAGGTGAACCGTTCCACCGGACCGCGTTCAAAGAAATGCCCCAACACCAGCGCGCCAAGTTGCTGGAACGCTTCGGGAAACCAGGTCTCGAACGAACGGGAAAAGCGCTCCGCGCTGCCTTCGACCAAGCTGTAGCGGCGCAATTCGATGACTGTGCAATCAGGCGAGGTGGACATGGCTGGCTTTCTGGTTGGGGATGCGCCAGCATAGAACCGAAATAGGACAGTTTTCGCCCTATATCTCTGGTATCGTTGCCATATGTACCATCCAACCACCCGCGTCCTTGCAGTGCTCGAACTGCTGCAAACCCATGGCCGCCTGAGCGGCGCCGACATGTCGGCGCGCCTGGCGGTCGATGCGCGCACCCTGCGCCGCTATATCGTCACGCTCGAAAGCATCGGCGTGCCCATCGTCACCGAACGCGGGCGACATGGCGGCTATTCGCTGATGGCCGGCTTCAAGCTGCCGCCGCTGATGTTTTCCGACGATGAAGCGCTGGCCCTGTCGGTCGGCCTGCTCGCGGCCCGCAGCCTTGGCCTGGCCGAAGCGGCGCCCGCGGTTGCCAGCGCCCAGGCCAAGCTGGAGCGGATCATGCCGGCGCACCTGAAGCGGCGCGTGCGCGCGGTCGACGAAACCATACGGCTCGACATGATGCAGGCCGTAACGCCAGTCGACAACGATGCACTCGTGGTCCTCAGTTCAGCCGCGCTGGCCCAGCAGCAGGTGAATATGCATTACCGCGCACCGGACGGCCAGCACTCGGAGCGCCGCTTCGATCCCTATGGCCTGGCATTTCGCGGCGGCTGCTGGTATGCGCTCGGGATGTGCCACCTGCGCGGCGCCATGCGTTCGTTCCGGCTCGACCGCATCGTGCGGGTCGAAGCACGGCCCGCCAGCTTCCTGCGGCCATCCGGTTTCGATGCGCTCGAATCGCTGCGCGCCTCCTTTGCCAGCATGCCGCGCCAGTACCCGGTTGAACTGCTGCTGCACACCGATTTGAAAACGGCGAGCAGCCATTTTTTTGACGCCCTCGGCCTGTTCGAACAGGTTGCCGACGGCGTGTTTTTGCGCACCCAGACCGACCACGTCGACTGGTTCGCCGGTCATCTTGCCAGCATGCCGTTCGCGTTCGAGATTCGCTCGCCGGACGCGCTGCGCGACAGCGTGACGGCGCTGGCGCAGCGCTTGTTGCGGCAAACGCGCGGCGCAGCGACAGCTTCCATCTGAGTTCAACGCGCGGCGATCGACGGCGTTTCGTCGCTGAGCTTCATTGCCGTGTTTGTCGCTTGTTCGTCGTCATAACGGAACTTGATGCGGAAGCGCGCGGCGTATGGCCCCTCGCTAGGCGTGGCACATGTCATCGACTTCGCAGCGCGCCGCACCAGGCCATCATAGTCGCCCTGCCCGCCCTTGACCTTCACGTCCGTGACCTTGGTGCCTTCGAGCTTGATATCGACCAGCACATCGGCAGGCACGTCGATTTCGCGCCAGGATTTGCTCAGCGATGCGGGCAGTTCCAGCATGGCTTGCGGACAGGCGCTCAACAAGGGAATGTGGCGTCGCACTTCGACCCGCGCGATGTCGTCCGTTTGGGCACTGGCGGCCAACGGAAGAGCGGCGCCGGCGGCGGCAATGATGCATACGAGGCGGGCTAGCTGTTTCATGACACTCTCCTTGATGGGTGATGGAGATTTCAGATTAGGCACTCATTGCAATGAATGCCAGCCGATTGCGACAGAATGCAAATAGGGTCGATGAAACACGAGATTTGCCAGGATGAACGGAGGAGCCTAATGTTAAAGTAACCCTACAGCCGTATGCATATACACTATTTTCAAGTTGTATAGTCACGTAAAAGAATCCGGCACGGTCCTCTCCCGTTTTGACGCACATCAAGGAAATCAAGCTCGCTTTCAACGTATTGTCTCGCTGTCCGCAGTCGATCTCGACGGGGCGTCCGCGCACGTGATTCAGGACGCGGACCCACTGATTACCCTCTGTCTGGAGCGACTGATGCGCATGATGAAAGCAGCAGTATATGTACGACCTGGTGTTATTTCACTGGAAGACAAACCGGTCCCGGTCGCCGGGCCCGGCTGTGCCGTTGTGAAGATCACCACCACAACGATTTGCGGAACAGACGTCCATATCCTCAAGGGCGAATATCCGGTCGAAGCTGGCCTCACGATCGGCCACGAGCCCGTCGGCGTCATCGCTGAACTCGGGGCCGGGGTGCAGGGCTATACAGTGGGCCAGCGGGTTGTCGTGGGCGCCATCACTCCATGCGGTCAATGCCATACCTGCCTGGACGGGCACCAGTCCCAGTGTGGCGGCAAGGCGGCTGGCGGCTGGCGATTCGGCAATACCATCGACGGCTGTCAGGCGGAGTATTTGCTCGTACCAAATGCGATGAGCAATCTGGAACCGATCCCGGACGGCCTGACCGATGAGCAAGTCCTGATGTGCCCGGATATCATGAGCACCGGCTTTGGCGGCGCGGAAAGCGGCGAGATCAAGATCGGCGATACGGTCGTCATCTTCGCCCAGGGCCCGATCGGCCTGTGCGCCACGGCGGGTGCCAAGTTGCGCGGCGCAAGCCTGATCATCGCCGTCGATGGCGTGCCGGCGCGGCTGGACGTGGCCAAAAAGCTTGGCGCCGACATCACCATCGATTACACCAAGACCGATCCCCTGACGGAAATCATGCGCCTGACACATGGCAGGGGTGTCGACGTCGCCATCGAGGCGCTGGGCACCCAGGCAACCTTCGAGCAATGCCTGCGCGCCCTCAAGCCGGGAGGGGTCTTGTCCAGCCTTGGCGTCTATTCGGGCAAGCTGTCACTGCCGCTGGACGCCTTTGCCGCCGGACTGGGCGACCATCGGATCGTCACCACGCTCTGCCCCGGTGGAAAGGAACGCATGCGGCGGCTGATGAATGTGGTGGCATCCGGGCGGGTCAATCTCGAACCGATGGTCACGCACCGTTTCAAGCTGGCGGAGATCGAACAGGCTTACGACCTGTTCGCGAACCAGCGCGACGGCGTGCTCAAAGTGGCTATTACGCCCTGACCTGGTATGTCCCGCAAGCAAACGTCGAGAAACCCGCATGCATGCGACAATCGCTTATGAAAACACATCCGCCAGTGGTCCGACTCAGGGTTGTCATCGTCGACGACAATGAAATGACACGATCTGTTCTGCGAATGATGTTGCAAGAGAATGATTGTGACGTCATTGGCGAGGGAACGTCAGGCAAGTCGGGTCTGGAGGTCATCCTCAAGACCCGTCCGCAACTTGTGTTCCTCGACATCATGCTTCCCGATTGCAGCGGGCTTGAACTGCTGGAATCGATCAAGAATGCGCTTCCCTCGACCACGATAGTCATGGTTACGGCGAGCAATGATGCCGAAACGATACGCACGGCGCTGGCCGGCGGCGCGTCGGGATTCATCCTCAAGCCGTTTTCGAGCAAGACGGTGCACGACTCCATCGTCAAGGCAGTTGCGGGAGACAGAAAGCCAATCGCTCAGCCGTAAAATCGGGATAGGGGGCAGTTATTGTAACTGCACCCCTCCCACACCACCCGGCGTGCGGGTCCGCACCGGGCAAGGCTAGTGCACTGTTGCGCCACCAGCGGCGGCTATTCTTCGCCACCAGCAGCGCCACCTTG
>JAZKCA010000059.1:0-165584 GCA_040388275.1 Pseudomonadota bacterium | reverse complement strand
CGACACGAGCTCGGCCGCGCAGCGGCCGAGCTCGTGTCGTAATGTAGGCACTGACCCCGGGTTTCGCCGAATCCAGCACAGCCACGGGACAAGCGCTCCCGCACAATGGTAAGCTCTCGCTTTGTTATTAAAAACCCAAAGCACACCATGAAACAAAACTATATCAACGGCGCCTGGGTCGACGGCGCATCCTCCTCCGCCAACATCAATCCGTCGAACACCGCCGACATCATCGATTACTACACCCAGGCCGATGCGCAGCAGGCCAGCATGGCCATTTCGGCCGCCGCCGCGGCAGCTCCTGCCTGGGCCCTGTCGAACATCCAGATGCGCGCCGACGCGCTCGACAAGATCGGCACCGAAATCATCGCCCGCAAGGAAGAGCTGGGCACCCTGCTCTCGCGCGAAGAAGGCAAGACGCGCGTTGAGGGCATCGGCGAAGTCGCCCGCGCCGGCGCCATCTTCAAGTTCTTCGCCCAGGAATGCCTGCGCCTGCGCGGCGACAAGCTGCCCTCCGTGCGCCCCAACCTCGACATCGAAGTAACCCGCGAGCCGGTCGGCGTGGTCGGCATCATCGCGCCGTGGAACTTCCCGATCGCGATCCCGGCCTGGAAAATCGCCCCCGCCCTCGCCTACGGCAACTGCGTGTTGCTGAAACCTGCCGACCTGGTTCCCGGCAGCGCGTGGGCGCTGGCTGAAATCATCAGCCGCGCGGGCCTGCCGAACGGCGTGTTCAACCTGGTCATGGGCCGCGGCAGCGTAGTAGGCCAGGCCTTCCTGAACGACCGCCGCGTCAATGCGATCAGCTTCACCGGCTCCGTCACCACCGGCGCCAAAGTGGCGCAGGCGGCGATCGGCCGCATGGCCAAGGTGCAGATCGAAATGGGCGGCAAAAATCCGCTGGTGGTACTGAACGACGCCGACCTGGCTACCGCCGTCAACTGCGCGGTGCAGGGCTCCTTCTTCTCGACCGGCCAGCGCTGCACGGCGTCGTCGCGCATCATCGTCGAAAAGGATATCTACCCGGCCTTCGTGGCAGCGGTGAAGGACAAGCTGGCGTCCCTGGTCATCGGCGACGCGCTCGGCGCCGGCATCGATATCGGCCCCGTGGTCGACCAGAGCCAGCTCGACCAGGACATGGAATACATCCGCATTGGCCGCGACGAAGGCGCCACGCTGGCCTTCGGCGGCGAGCGGGTCGAATGCGCAACGCCGGGCTTTTTCCTGCGCCCTGCCCTGTTCACCGACTGCAGCAACGACATGCGCATTTCCCGCGAAGAGATCTTCGGACCGGTGGCCAGCGTGATCCCGGCCGACAGCTACGAGCATGCACTGGCGCTGGCCAACGACAGCGAGTTCGGCCTCTCGAGCGGCATCGTCACCAGCTCGCTCAAGCATGCCACCCACTTCAAGCGCCACGCCCAGGCCGGCATGGTGATGGTCAACGTGCCCACCGCCGGCGTCGATTACCACGTGCCTTTCGGCGGCAGCAAGGGCTCGAGCTACGGCTCGCGCGAACAGGGCACGTACGCGGCCGAGTTCTTCACCACCGTCAAGACCGCCTATTGCGGCGTCTAGACTTCAGGCCCGGCGGCGTCAGCCCTCGGCCGCGAACATGGCTTGCAGGCGGGCGCTGATGCTGTCGAACTCGGCGCACAGCGCGGCCGTGCGCGCGGCCACGCCGTCCAGCTGACCTTTGTCGGCGCAGTGTTCCAGCGCGCGGCACTGGCTGGACAGGACTTCGGCGCCGATCGCTCCCGCGCTGCCGGCCACGGTATGCGCAATTTCGCCGATGCGGTCGGCGTCGCGCGCGGCCACGGCGGCGTGCAGCGCGGCCAGGCGCGGCGGCGTGTCATCAAGGAACAGCTGCACCAGGATCGCGTACTTCGCGCCGAACATTTGGCGCATCGCATCGATGCCGTCGCCCTTCGCTTCATCCTCGGGCTCGGGGGCAAGGCTGGCCGCGCACTGCGGCGCCAGCCAGCCGACCAGCTTGTCGCGCAGCGCCGCCGAGCGCAAGGGCTTGGTCAGGAAATCGTCCATGCCGGCCGCCAGGCATTTGTCGCGTTCGCCTTCGAGCGCATGCGCGGTCAGGGCCACGATCGGCATGCGCGCCTGCCCGCTCCCGCCCTGCGCGGCCATCATCGAATACTCGAGGTGGCGGATTTCGGCCACGGCCTGGTAGCCGTCCAGTTCCGGCATCTGGCAATCCATCAGGATCAGCGCGTACGGCTTGGCCAGGAACATATGCACTGCGATGCGGCCATTTTCGGCCAGGTCGACTTCGGCGCCGAGCCGGCCCAGCATGTGGCTCACCACCTGCAGGTTGACCGGGTTGTCGTCCACGGCGAGCACGCGGTAGCCTGCCAGCGGCAAGGCGGCGCCTGCGGGCGCCGCTGCCGGCATGCAAAGCGCCTGCGGGCCGGAAGCGGCGGCCCGCGCCAGGTTCAATTCAAACCAGAAGGTGCTGCCCTTGCCAGGCTCGCTGGTCGCGCCTATGGTCCCGCCCATCATTTCCACCAACAGCTTGCAGATCGACAGACCAAGGCCGGTGCCGCCGTAGCGGCGCGTGGTGCTGGCATCGGCCTGGGTAAATTTGTCGAAGATCGTATGCAGCTGCTCGTCGGTCAGGCCGATGCCGGTGTCGCGCACCGACAGGCGCAGGCGGCAGCCGGCCGGGTCCTGCCCGGCCAACTGGACGTCGACCAGCACCTGGCCGCAGGCGGTGAACTTGATGGCGTTGCTGATCAGGTTGACCAGCACCTGGCCGATCCGGCCCGGGTCGCCGATCAACAGGCGCGGCAGGTGCTCCGGATAGTCGATGCGCAGCGCCAGCCCCTTGTCCCTGGCCGCCAGCGCCTGGCCGGCCGCGATCGAAGCCAGCTCGCGCGGCAGGTCGAAAGGGATCGCTTCGAAATCGAGCTTGCCCGCTTCGATCTTGGAGAAGTCGAGGATGTCGTTGATCAGCGATAGCAGGCTCTCGGCGCTGCTGTGCGCCACGCACGCGAATTCGCGCTGGTTCGCACCCAGCTCGGTTTCGAGCAGCAGTTCGAGCATGCCGATCACGCCATTCATCGGGGTGCGGATCTCGTGGCTCATATTGGCCAGGAAGGTGCCCTTGGCCAGGTTCGCCTCGTCGGCCAGCACCTTGGCGCGCACCGCCTCGTTGCGTTCGGCCTCACGCGCGCGCAGCGCCACGATGGTGGTGCCGATGGCGTCGCGGATGGTGGCCACTTCGCGGTCGGCCGGGCCGTCGCCGACGCTGGCGTCGAAGTCGCCCTCGGCGATCCGGGCCAGCGCATCCTGCAGGCTCAGAAGAGGCCGCAGCGCGTTGCGCATGTGGCGGATAATCGCGCTCATCCCGGCCAGCAGCACCAGCGACAGCACGGCGAGCGTGACCAGGGCGCCAAAATACACGCTGCTGCGCGACGGCGCGAAGTCCATGCCGATCTCGATGAAGCCGACCGTCTCGCTGGTCTCGCTGGTCTCGTTGTGCGGCGCCGAGCCGAAGTCGAGCAGGTCGCTGCTCTGAACCACCTGGCGCACGGGTGCGAACGCCTGGATCGAATGGCCCACGCCCAGGAAGCGCTCGACGTGGGTGATGGCGCCGCCGTGCACGGCCAAAATGGCGGTGCGGTCCGCGCCCATGGCCGCGAATTCAGGCGCGCCGGCCTTGCGGTATTGCGCCACCACGGTTTTGCCGCCGCGGTCGTAGATGCGCACCATGCCGATGTCGGGAATGCGCGCCGCGTAGCTGCTGATGCGCTCGCGCGCGCTGCTCTCGGGCGAGAGCAGCACCTGCGCGCTCAGGTCGTCGAATACCGGCAGCAGCTGGCGCGCCTGCTGGTCGAGATTGCGTTCGATCAGGTAGCTCGCGCCGGCGGTCATCGACACCAGCATGACCAGGTAGGCCAGCGCCGCGGCCAGCCACAGCATGCCGGCCATGCGCCGCACCAGGCTCGGACGCTGGGAAGCGTTACTGGACATCGGCCTGCTCCTTCAGTTTGCTGCTGATGGCCAGCCCGAAGCGCGCCGCCGCCGCCGCGCTGACGGTGATGCGGGCCGCGTCCAGCGGCGCGAGCGCTTCGCCCGGCACGCTGCCCGAGGGGCCGGCCTTGCGCAGGCGCTCGAGCGTCAGGCTGGCGATTTCGGCGTTGTCGGCGGTGGCGCTGAGAAGCGCCCCTTCCTTGAGCAGGGCCGGCGAAAACGCCAGCACCGGCAGCTTGTGGCGCACGGTCGAAGCCATCAGGTCCAGGATCGCGCGCTGGGAAAGGATGCTGCTGTCGGGCGCCAGCCACAGGCCGCCCACGCGCCGCTCGCGCAGTTCGTGCAGCGCCGACAGCACCGCGCGGTCGGACGACACGGCCACGTGCTCGATTTCGAGCCCGAGCGGCTTGGCCGCCGCTTCGGCTTCGTCGACCATGTAGCCGGCATGCTGGCCCGTGATCAGGCCGATCTTGCGCAAGTTCGGATCGAGTGTCTTCCAGGCCGCGAACTGGCGCGCCAACGACGGAATGCCGCTCACGCCCTTCATCCAGGGCGCCACCAGCTTGAATTCCTCAACATTGAGCACCTGGCAGAACACCACCTGCTTGCCGTCCAGGCGCTGGCGCGCCACCTGCGCGGCCAGCAGGCCGACCGCCACCACCTGGTTGATCGGCGAGGCCCTGATGGCCTGGACGATGTCGGCTTCGCGGCCGCGGCCGCCGGCCAGGTTATGCACTTCGACCCGCGCACCGTGCGCGCTTTGCAGGGCCGCGGTGACGGCCGCCACCGCCCCCTTGTCGTCCGAGGCGAGCACGATGATGTCGGCGCGCGCATTGGTGGCGAACAGCATCAGCACGAGGATCAGGCGCAGTACAGCTCTCATCAGAAGTCGCGCTGCAGCTGGAGTGCGAAGCGCCGTCCGTCGGCCGGCACGCGCTTGAGCGGCTGCAGCTCGCGCGAGGCCACGGTGCCGTAGCGGCGGTCGAGCAGGTTGTCGACCCGCAGCGAGGCGCGCCAGCCGTCGCCAAGGTGCGCGGCGTTGACGACCGCGCCCAGCACCAGATACGACGGCAGGCTGTCGCGCGCCGAGATGTCGTCGTCGATCCGGCCCTGCATGGCGCCGATGTACTGCGCTTCAAGGGCGGCGTTGGCGCCCTGCCACGGCAGCTCGCGGCTGATGCCGGCCTTGAGCTGGTGGCGCGGGGAACTGGCCAGCGCCCCGCCTTCGCCGCGTCCGCGCTGGAGCACCAGCGACGCATACAGGTCGCCATGGTCGCCCTGGCGCATGCGCAGGTCAAACTCGCCGCCGATCACTTCCTGGTGCCGCACCGCGTTGCGGTACTGGATGCAGGCGTCCGGACCGAGGGCGCAGGGAACCCCGTCCGATACCGGCATGGCGACCTGCACGGGCGTGCCTTCGAGGTCTTTGAGGAAGGCCGACAAGCGCCATTCGACGCCGCCGGGCGCCTGCCCGATCAGCAGCGCTTCGAGCGAACGCGAAAGCTCCGGACGCAGCGCGCCGTTGGCCCAGATGGTCGACGCCTGGGGCGCGCCATCCTGGTAGCGCGACTCGTAGATGGTCGGCGCGCGGTAAGCCTGCCCGTACATCAGCTTGGCGGTCACGCGCGGCGCGATTTCCTGCACATAGGCGATGCGCGGCGACAGGCGCGAACTGACCCCGTCCGAAAAACCGTGATAGCTGTCGAAACGCGCGCCCAGGAACAGTTTTCCCGGCCCCAGACGCATCTCGTCCTGAGCGAACAGCGCCCATTGCATGTAGCTGTCGTTGTTGTTGACGCTGAACTCGCCGGCACGCGCCAGTCCCGGCTGGTCGCCGACCTGGTGCGTGAAACCGATATGTTTGAGTTCGACCCCGGCTAGCACATGGTGGCCCGGCGCGACGAAGCGGTCGTAGCGCAGCTCGGCGCCCAGCTGCCGGCTGGCCAGGTCGGACACATTGATATAGCTGGCCGGCACCCCGCGCCGGCGCGTGTGCGCATACGGATACTCGCCCCGTTCGGCGGTGGCGAAGCCGAAGGCGCGCGCGGTCAGCAGGCCGCCTTCGCCCAGCTCGCGCGTGAAGCCCGTCTCCACGGCGGCCTGCGATTCGCGCAGCATCAGACGCGCATTGAAAATGGAGCCGTAGCTGGCCAGCGGGTCGCGCTTGGCGCCGTCGATCAGCATCGCCTGCAGCCACGCCGGGCCGCGCGACAGGCGGGCAAACAGGCGCGTTGTGCGTGCCGCGTCGTTGCCCGACGAAAGGCCGTGGAAGCGACTCTGGTTGAAGCCTGGCCGGTCCATTTCGGGCAGGTAGATATCGCGCCCGCCACTGTAGGCAGCGCTGGCGGCGACAAAACTGCTCACCCCGGCGGCCTGTCCGTTGGAAGAAAAATACACTTTGGCGCTGTCGTGGCTGGCCACCGACACCGCCGCGCTGTTGCCCGGCGCGTCCTTGGCGCCGCGGGTGATCAGGTTGACCAGTCCCAGCACCGCACCGCTGCCATACAGGGCCGAACCGGCGCCCTTGACGAACTCGATGCGCTCGATGCTTTCGATATCGAGGTACTCGAGGAAAAAGCCGCCGTAGGTCGGCTCGTAGATCGGCATCCCGTTGATCAGGTACAGCACGCGCGAGCCGAAGTCGCCCGGCACCGCCACGCCCGACACGCCCAGCGCCGGCCACTGGCTGGTGGCGTCGTACACGCCGGGCAGCGATTTGAGCGCGTCCTGCACGCTGCGGTAGCCATAGCGGCGGATATCGTCGCGGCTGATGACCGACACGTTGGCCGGGGTTTCGGCAATGGTCTGGGCGTAGCGGGCGGCCGAGTAGACGAGGTTTTCCTGGGCCAGCAAATCGAGTTCGTCGGCCTGGGGCGCGTTCTGCGCATGCAGCGCACCGCTGGCGAGCCAGATAAGCGCCGCGCCGAGGCCACGCGCGCGGCGTTTCGTTACTGTGATCATTTTGCCCTGGGGAAACTGTACGTACAATGAAGCCTGCAAGTATCCCTGAATTAGTTAAATCAATCAATTGCGGTTACAACAGTTTGTTGACCGGTCCGTCCCATGGCAGGATCGCTGATGCTGTCGACGCCCGTTTCCACGCGCCCGGCGAAACGGCGCAGGTAGCCGGGCTGTTCGGACAGCTGCACGCTGAAGTCGTACCAGCCTCCGGATCCGGCCACGCTCCATGCCTGCTCGCGCGTGTCCTGCGCCGGCACGAACATGGCCTGCACCGGGGTCTCGAGGTACGCGTTTGCCGTCAGCAGGAAGGTGATGGCCCCGGGTCCCGGATTGTGCAGCTGTGCCGACACGGCGCCGTTGGCAGTGTCGTAAGACATGCGCACCTGCGGCGCCAGCTCGCCATCGATACTGCCCGTGAAGTGCCGGTGAAAACCGTTCGGGCCGAGGACCCAGAGATCGTAGCGGCCATCGGTCGCGTCAGGCAGCCAGGCCGCATCCAACTGCTTGCCCGCTTCCACTGTGTAGCGGCGCGGCGGCTGGAGCAGCCTGCGCTTGTCGTAGACATGGAACACGGCCGCAGCCGTTCCAGTGTTAACGAACGAGAGCGCGATCTGATACGGCAGCACGCGTTCGTGGACCTGCAAGGCATAAGGCAGCGCGCGCGAAGGCCGGGTACCCACTTCCTGCACGGGCGGCGGCGCGGGCGCCGGCACAAGCGGCAAGGCAGCTGCGGCCAGCAGCCGCGCGCGTGCGGCCGCCGCGCCGGTGTCGGGCAGCGCGCCCGCAAACGGGCGTGCATCATGCGTGCTGAAGTCGAATGCGCTGGTCAGGTCGCCGCACACGGCGCGCCGCCAGGGCGTGATGTTCGGTTCCAGCACGCCGAAGCGCTGCTCCATGAAGCGGATCACCGAAGTGTGGTCGAACACTTGCGAGTTGACCCAGCCGCCACGGCTCCACGGCGAGATCACATACATCGGCACGCGCGGCCCCAGGCCGTAGGGACGATGCAGCAGCGAAGGTGTATCGGGCGCTTCGGCGCTGAGGCACTCGTGGTATTCGCCGGCGCTGCTGACGGTCGAGGCGCCGGCCAGCACGGCCAGCTCCGGGTCCGGGTGCCACTGGCTGTACGAGGGCACGGCCGGCGGCGGTACATGGTCGAAGAAGCCGTCGTTTTCGTCGAACATCAGGAACAGCACGGTCTTGCTCCATACGTCAGGGTTGGACGCAAGCGCGTCCAGCACGGCGGCGGTGTAAGCCGCGCCCTGGGCCGGGCTGGAAGGCACCGGGTGCTCCGAACCCTCGGCGGTGGCGACGATGAACGATACCTGGGGCAGCTCGCCGGCCAGCACGTCGCGCTTGAACTGGTCGAGCTTGCGGCTTGCGAAAGCCCGCTCGCGCAGTTGCGGATCGGACTGCGGCAGGCCGGCCACGGCGGCACGGAAGGTCCTGAATCCGGCCAGCGGATTGTCGGCGTAGTTATCCTGCAGATCCTGGTACACCTGCCAGCTGACGCCGGCCGCCTGCAGCCGTTCGGGATAGGTGGTCCAGGCGTAGCCGCCGCCGGGATCGTGGGCCAGTTGGTCGTAGCTGTTGCCGATCACCGGCCCGTGCCCTCGCTGGAAAGGATCGTTGGTGCCGCTCCACGCGAGCACCCGGTTGGGATTGGTGCCGGCCTGCAGCGCGCAATGGTAGGCGTCGCAGATGGTGAAGGTTTTGGCCAGCGCAAACTGGAACGGGATGTCGGCTTCAGTGAAATAGCCCATCGAATGGGCCTGCTTGTGGCTCGGCCACGCGTCCATGATGCCTTCGTTCCAGGCGTACTGCGCGTCGGGCCAGGTATGCGGCGTGCCGGCCACGCGCATCTGGCTGAAGGATCGCTGCGTATCGAGGTGGAACGGCGAGAGCATCGCATCGCCGTTGCGCTGCGACCAGACATTGCGGGCCGTGCCCGGCAAAGGGATCGGGAAACGGTCGCCAAAGCCGCGCACGCCCTTGAGCGTGCCGAAGTAATGGTCGAAGGAACGGTTTTCCTGCATCAGGATGACGATGTGCTCGACGTCCATGATGGTGCCGCTGCGGGTGGTGGCCATGAAGTCGCTTGCTTGCGTTGTTATTAACCATATTATATAAGCAAGCACAAGCGCCAGTCCCGCTGCGGCATAAGAAACCCGGCTTCTGCGGGGTCGCCGTCAGATCCAAGCCGTCGCCAGTTTCACCAGAATTTGTACCAGGGATCTTTTTTGACAGCCGGCCTGCTCCGGCGTGCAGGCGGTGCAGACGGTGCAGCGGACCCCGATGGAAACGGGGCAGTCTTGGTTCCTTCCACAAAACCAAACACCGCCAGGGCGGCCCCCTTTTCGACGCTGAGCACGTCGCGGCAATCGTGGACCAGGATTGCTGCTGCAATGGCTGCCGCGAAGGCCCCCTCCTGCACCGTCAAGGGGGCCACTTCGCAGTACTTGAGGAAGAGCTCGGCCAGCCGCTCGTGCGACTCGCGAAAAGTCATCTTGGAAAATTTGGCGGAGCAATACTCGGGGTCAAGGCTCTGTTCATCGACCTGATGTCCAAGTTGTCGCAAGGTCAGCAGCATCACATTCATCTATTTTGGTCCGTGGATATTTGCCGCGTCCGACAACACTCCCGTGCCCGGCGCTATCGAAGGATCAATGCCGAAGCTGCGGTACATCAGCGAGCCGGACATCCTGCCCATCGACAGAATCAAGGTCTCTGCGTGCAGGCGACCGTCCTGCACAATGAACTTTCTAGCGGCATCGGCAAAAAATTGCGCGGCAGTTACTGTGGCCTTGTGGGTCTCGTCGCTCATATGCTTTCTCCCGGATCTGGCAGGTGCCGCCTCCATAGTGCCTCACTTGCCGTTGGCGCGACACCTCAACAAGCGAGAAGTTGCAATTGCGCAACCAAGACCGCGCCGTGACCACCAACGCCGATGACAGGTCACACGCAGCCCTTGAGACGGTAGAATGCTGTACCTGACCGCATCGCCCCAAAAAAATACATCAATGACCATCGTACCGAAAGAAATCAGCCCTGCCGCCGTCAAGGCCAGCGCTGCCGAAAAAGTGACGCCCATGATGGCGCAATACCAGCGCCTGAAGGCAGACTACCCGTCCATGCTGCTGTTCTACCGGATGGGCGACTTCTACGAGCTGTTCCACGAGGACGCCGAGAAGGCGTCCCGCATCCTGGGCATCACGCTCACCGCGCGCGGCGCCCAGAACGGCAACCCGATCAAGATGTGCGGCATCCCCTTCCATTCGCTCGACCCGTACCTGGCCAAGCTGGTCAAGCTGGGCGAATCGTGCGCGATCTGCGAACAGATCGGCGACCCGGCCACCAGCAAGGGCCCGGTCGAGCGCAAGGTCATGCGCGTGGTCACGCCCGGCACCCTGACCGACGCCGACCTGCTGCCCGAAAAGGCCGAGCGCCCGCTGCTGGCCGTGTGCCTGCTTAGCCAGCGCAAGGTCGTCACGGTCGGCCTGGCCTGGCTGTCGCTGGCCAGCGGCGTGCTGAAACTGATGGAGTTTTCGGGCGAGAGCCGCACCGTCGGCGTGCGCCTGCAGCAGGAACTCGAACGCATCGCCCCCGCCGAAATCCTGCGCGGCGATAACGCCGACCTGTTCGAGGACGATGGTACGGTCCACTCGCAGCGCGTGCCCGACTGGCACTTCGACGTCGTGGGCGGCCACAAGGCCCTGCTCGAGCAGCTGGCCGTGGCCACCCTCACCGGCTTTGGCGCCGACGGCCTGGGCGCCGCATTCGGCGCGGCCGGCGCTCTGCTGCGCTACGCCCAGTCCACGCAAGGGCGCGGCCTGCAGCACGTGCGCAGCCTGACCACCGAAACAGAAAACGAATTCATCGGCCTCGACGCGGCCACCCGGCGCAACCTGGAACTGACCGAAACCATCCGCGGCCAGGAGTCCCCTACCCTGTTCTCGCTGCTCGACCACTGCCGCACCGCGATGGGCTCGCGCATGCTGCGCCACTGGCTGCACCATGCGCGGCGCGACCAGGGCACGGCGCGCGCGCGCCACGCGGCGATCGCCTCGCTCACGCAAAGCGACAGTGCCGGCGCTCTCTCGACGACGCTGGCGCAGGTGCCCGACATTGAACGCATCACCACGCGTATCGCGCTGCTGTCGGCGCGCCCGCGCGACCTGGCCAGCCTGCGCGACGGCCTGCAGCAGCTGCCGGCCCTGCGTACCTGCGTGCAGCGCGCCTTCCTGCCGGGCGAACCGAGCCTGCTGGCGGCGATCCATGACGCCATCGCAACGCCCGGCGCCTGCCTCGAGCTGCTCGAACGCGCGGTGGCGCTGGAGCCGGCCGCCATGGTGCGCGACGGCGGCGTCTTCGCACCCGGCTTCGACGCCGAACTCGACGAACTGCGCGGCCTGTCCGAGAACGCCGGCCAGTTCCTGCTCGACCTCGAAATTCGCGAGCGCGCCCGCACCGGCATCGCCAACCTGCGGGTTGAATATAACAAGGTGCACGGTTTCTACATCGAAGTCACGCACGGCCAGACCACCAAGGTGCCGGACGACTATCGCCGCCGCCAGACCCTGAAGAACGCCGAGCGCTACATCACGCCCGAGCTGAAGGTATTCGAAGACAAGGCCCTGTCGACGCAGGACAAGGCGCTGGTGCGCGAAAAGCTGCTGTACGACCAGTTGCTGGCCGACCTGGCTCCGCACATCGCCTGCCTGCAAACCATCTCGCAAGGCCTGGCCCAGCTCGATACGCTGACCGCGCTGGCCTCTCACGCGCTGCAGCACAACTGGAATGCGCCGCAGCTGGTGTCCGAGCCCTGTCTCGACATCCGCGAAGGCCGCCACCCGGTCGTGGAAAACCAGATCGAACGCTTCATCGCCAACGACTGCCAGTTGCAGGACGAGCGGCGCCTGCTGCTGATCACCGGCCCGAACATGGGCGGTAAATCGACCTTCATGCGCCAGGTGGCGCTGATCACCCTGCTGGCCTACGTGGGCAGCTATGTGCCCGCCGCCAGCGCCACGATCGGCCCGATCGACCGGATTTTCACGCGCATCGGCGCCACCGATGACCTGGCCGGCGGGCGTTCCACCTTCATGGTGGAGATGACCGAATCGGCCGCCATCCTGAACGGCGCCACCGAGCATTCGCTGGTACTGATGGATGAAGTGGGCCGCGGCACCTCGACCTTCGACGGCCTCGCGCTGGCGTGGGCCATCGCGCGCCACCTGATCGACACCAGCCGCAGCTTCACCCTTTTCGCCACCCACTATTTCGAACTGACCCAGCTGCCTGACAGCCATCCAACGGCGGCCAATGTGCATCTGTCTGCGGTCGAGCACAAGGACAGCATCGTGTTCCTGCACGCGGTGCAGGCCGGCCCGGCCTCGCAGAGCTACGGCCTGCAGGTGGCGCAACTGGCGGGCGTGCCGCAAGGCGTGATCAAGGCCGCGCGCAAGCACCTGGCGCGGCTCGAATCGCAGGCGCTCGACACCACGCCGCAGCGCGACCTGTTCGCCTTGCCGTGCGTGGAGCCCGAGGACGACGACGTGGCTACGCCGCTTGCCAGCAGCGCGCTGCACGATGCGCTCGGCGCGATCGATCCGGATGCGCTCACACCGCGCGAAGCGCTCGATCAGTTGTATCAACTCAAGCGCCTGGCTGCCCAATGACGCTGCGCGCGCGCTACCCGGCCGTGCTGGGCGCCTGCCTGCTGGCCGCTCATGCGGCCTGCGCGGCGGCCCCCAAGTCCTCGTCCGACCAGCAGTTCGGCGTGATCGGCCACAGTTTTTCCAACCGCGGCGGCGAGCGCCAGCTGGAAAAGTCGCTGGCCAAGACGCGCGACGCCGGGCTCGCCTTCGTGGTGGCCACGGGGATCAAGTCGCTCGCCGAACCGTGCAGCGACGAGCTGTACGAGCGGCGGCGCAATATGTTCGACGGCGGGCGCACGCCGGTGGTCGTGGTGCCGGCGGCCAGCGACTGGGCCGAGTGCAAGAATGCGGCGGGACGGCTGGTCAACATCGAACGCCTGAACCGCCTGCGCGAGCTGCTGTATGCGGAACCGGGCGCGCCAAGCGACAATGCCTTGGCGCTGGCACGCCAGTCCGCCAACGCCAAGTTCCGCAGCTATGCGGAGAATGCGTACTGGAGCGCCGGCAACGTGCTGTATGCCACGGTCAATCTCCCGTCGAACAATAATCACTACCGGCCGGAGGCGGGCCGCAACAGCGAGTTTGAAGACCGCGCCGTGGCCAACCGCTTTTGGATCAGCCGTCTGTTTGCGCTGGCCAAGCGTAAAAAGCTGGCGGCGCTGGTGCTCTTTTCGGAAGGCGATGCGCGGGTACTGAGCGGGGAGCCGGGATTGCTGGCGCGCCTGGGACGCAATTCATCGACCCAGGACGGGTTTGCCCTGCCGCGCCGTCAGATCGTGGCACTGGCCGCGCAATTTCCCGGGAAGGTGCTGCTGATCGACACGGCGCCGGTGGCCAACGGCAGCGAGCCCGTCATCGCCTGGCGCGACAACCTGGGGCACGTCAGCATCGGCGCGCGCGCGGTGCATGTACACGTGACGCCGAAAGCTGAGACGCTGTTCAGGATCGAACAGCCCTGATCGCCGCAGGTTAAACCCGAACGTCAATTCACACCGTAGGGCGGAAAAGCGAAGCGCATTCCTCCATGTATGCGTCGAGGTGACGCGAACTGGAGGAATGCGCTTCGCTTTTCCGCCCTACATTTTTCGATATTTTCGAAACAAGGTATCCGCCGGCTGGCGGATACCTCAACTGCTTACTGCACCGGCTTGCCGTCGGCGTCGATCTTGATGACGTCACCGAGCTTCAGATCGCGGATGCCGGCTTCGACCTTGCTCATGTCGCCTACCACCACCCACACCAGCTTGTTCGGATTGATCGAACGCGCCGCCATCGCGTTGGCCTGCTCCGGCGTGAGCGCCATCACCGTCTGCGTGAAGGTGCTGTAATAGTCCTCTGGCAGCTTGTACTGCAGGATGGTCTGGTACGCGCTGCTCAGCTGACCGGCCGTCTCGAAGTTGCCGGGCAAGCCCAGCGTCTCGTTGCTCTGCGCGTTCATCAGTTCCTCGGCCGTGATCGGCTTGGCGCCGGCGATATTGGCGTATTCACGCACCAGTTCCTGCAGCGATTCGCGCGTCTTGTCGGTCTGCACCGGCGAGCTGCTCATGTACAGGCGCTGGCCCAGTGCCGACGGAATGCGCGCACCGACGCCATACGACCAGTGCTTGTCCTCGCGCAGGTTCATGTTGATGCGCGAGCTGAAGGTGCCGCCGAAGATGTTGTTGACGATCTGGAGCGGCACCGAATCAGGCGAATTGCGCGGTGGCGCCAGTTGCACGCCGTAGATCACGCTTTGCTGCGCGCCCGGGCGGTCCATCAGGTACACCACACGCTTTTCAGGTTGCGCAGCGACCGCCAGGTTCTTCTTCGGTACCTCGCCGGCCTTCCAGCCGCCGAAGGCTTTTTCCAGCAGTGGCTTGATCTCGGCCATGGTCGTGTCGCCCACTACCAGCAAGGTGGCGTTGTTCGGCTTGAACCAGGTCTGGTGGTATTTCACCAGGTCCTCGCGCGTGATGCGCGCCACTGCCGCTTCGGTGCCGCTGCCGCTCAGGGGCAGCGAATAGGCGTGTCCCTTGCCGTACACGATGCCCGGAATGACGCGCAGCGCCATCGCATTCGGGTTCGACTTTTCGCGTGCAATGGCCGCCAGCTGGTCCTTCTTCAGGCGATCGAGCTCGGTCTGCGCAAACGCAGGATGGAGCAGGATGTCCGAGTACACGTCCAGGCCCTTCGGCATGGTGGCCTTGAGCACATTCATTTGCATGAAGGCGCCATCGAGGTTGGTGTTGGCCCCGTAGTTCGCGCCCAGCGCTTCCAGTTCGGCGCCGATTGCCAGCGCGCCGCGGGTGGTGGTGCCTTCGTCGAGCATGCGCAGCGCGAGGCTGGCCACGCCAGGCAGGTCGGCCGAATCGGACGCGTAGCCGCTGTCGACCATCATCGAGAAGTTGACCACCGGTGCAGCGTGGCGCTCGGCCAGCACGACCTTCAGGCCGTTCGACAAGGTGGTTTGCTGCATCGGCGGCAGGTTCAAAGTTTCAGGCTTGCCGGTCGGCGGGATCTTGCTGCGATCGAGCTTGGCGGTGGTGGCCAGGCCGGTCGGGAAAGGCTGCACTTCAAGCACATAGTCGCCGTCGCTGAGCCACTGGTTCATGGCCTGCTTGACCTGCGCCGGGGTGGCCGCCTTGATCGCCTTCAGGTAGTCCTTGTAGCAGTCCGGGTTGCCGGTATAGGTCTGGCAGGCGGCCAGCAGGTCGCTCTTGCCGCCGAAGCCGCCCACGCGTTCCACGATGCGGGTAAAGCGCGCCACGATGGTGGTCCGGGCCAGTTCCAGTTCGGCCGCCGTCGGGCCGGTCTTCATCAGGCTTTGCAGCTCTTCGTCGGCAGCCGCTTCCAGCTTGCGCACGTCGGCGCCCGGACGCGCGGTCAGGGTCAGCGAAAACTGGCCGGCGATTTCGTTCGAATCGTTGTCGGCCGAGGCGTTCGTGGCCAGCTGCTCTTTGTACACCAGGCGCTTGTAGAAGCGCGAAGTCTTGCCGCCGCCAAGCACGCGTGCCGCCAGGTCGAGCAAAGGTTCGGTGGCGTTGTACGCGCCCGGCACGTTCCAGACGCGGTAGATGCGGCTTGCCGCAACCCGGTCCTGGGCGGTGCCGCGATGGGTGCCGGTGCGCTTGGCAACCCAGGCGCCATGCTTGGCCAGCGGCGGGCCGGCCGGAATGTCGCCGTAGTACTTCTCTACTTTTGCCAGCGCCTGTTCCGGCGTGATGTCGCCAGCGAGCACCAGCGTGGTGTTGTTCGGACCGTAGTTGGTCTTGAACCACTCCTGCACGTCCGTCATCGAGGCCGCGTCCAGGTCCTTCATCGAGCCGATCACGCTCCACGAATACGGGTGCCCGGCCGGATAGGTATTGTCGATCACCAGCTGCTCGACCACGCCGTAAGGCTGGTTCTCGCCCTGGCGCTTTTCGTTCTGCACCACGCCGCGCTGCAGGTCGAGCTTCTTCTGGTCGACCACGCCGAGCAGGTGGCCCATGCGGTCGCTCTCGGCGAACAAGGCATAGTCGAGCATCGAGGTGGGGACGTTCTCGAAGTAATTGGTGCGGTCGTTATTCGTGGTGCCATTCAGGTTGGTCGCGCCGATGCGCTCCATGGACGTGATGTAGACCTGGTTGAAGTTGTCGCTGCCGCTGAACATCAGGTGTTCGAACAGGTGGGCAAAACCGGTCTTGCCGACCTTCTCGTTTTTCGAGCCCACGTGGTACCAGGTGTTGATCGCCACTACCGGCGCCTTGTGGTCTTCGTGCACCAGCAGGGTCAGGCCGTTCTTGAGGACGAATTTTTTGTAGCTGATATCGGGAATCGCGATATCCATCTTGCCCGGGGCCTTGGCCGCGGCAAGCGGCGCGGCAAATGTGCCGGCCGAGATCAGTGCAAGCGACGCCGCCAGCAGCGTGCGGCGAAATGACATGGTCATACTGTTTCTCCTGAAGGGCGTGCGCTATGCACAATGGGTGCGCCGCGCAGCGTTATGCAGGGCGGGGCTCGCGCTGTCATTCTAGTGCTTTTGCTTTAGCTTGGGAGAAACTAATTTGGGACGTAAAAACGGCGCCGCGAAGGGCGCCGTCTTGATCTGGCCGGCTGCTTAATGCACCGGATGGCTGCGGAAGTGATCGCCCTCGTCGCCGTCATCCTCGTCGTCGCCCTCGCCATGGTGATGGCCATGCGCGCCATGTACATGTTCGTGGGCGATTTCTTCATCGGTGGCGGCGCGCACGCTGGCGACCGACAGTTCGAAACGCAGCGCCATGCCGGCCAGCGGATGGTTGCCATCGAGAACGACCTTGTCGTCGGCGATGTCGGTAACGGTGAAGATCATTGCTTCCTCGTCGCCGTCGGTGCCGTCGGGCATGCCTTCGAACTGCATGCCCACTTCCAGCGGATCGGGCAGGCGGTTGCGCGGCTCGACCTTGACCAGGGCCGGGTCGTAATCGCCGAAGGCGTCGTCCGGTTCGATCTGGATCACGGAGGAATAGCCCTCTTCCTTGCCCTCGAGTTCTTCTTCGATCTTCGGCAGCGTGTTTTCGTAGCCGCCGTGGAGGTAGACCATAGCCTGGCTGCCGTCCTCGATCGGGTTGTTCTGCGCATCGGACAACTTGTAGTTGACCGTGACGACTGTATTCTTGGCGATCTTCATCGTGCTTTCCTTTCAATGGGTACCGGCGGATTATACCTTCTCGCCGCGTGGGACCGATACGGACAGCGGTATAATGTGCCATGAAAAAATTACCACTATTAGGCAACATCACTCCCGCCGAGTTCCTGCGCGACTACTGGCACAAGAAACCCCTGCTGATCCGCCAGGCCATTCCCGGCTTCAAACCGCTGCTCACGCTGGCGGCGCTGGCGGCCATGGCCAAGCAAAACCATATCGAGTCGCGCCTGATTACCAATGTCGACGGCCAATGGCATATGCAGCATGGCCCGCTCGAGACCTTGCCGCCGGCCACGCAGGAGCAATGGACCATGCTGGTGCAGGGCGCCAACCTGTACGACAAGCGCGCCGACGCGCTGCTGCGCCAGTTCAGCTTCATTCCTGACGCCCGGCTGGACGACCTGATGATCAGCTACGCCACCGAAGGCGGCGGCGTCGGTCCGCACTTCGATTCCTACGACGTGTTCCTGCTGCAGGCGCACGGCAAGCGGCGCTGGCGCATCGGCGCGCAAAAAGACCTGTCGCTGGTCGAAGGCATGCCGCTCAAGATCCTGGCCAACTTCAAGCCGCAGGAAGAATTCGTGCTCGAGCCGGGCGACATGCTGTACCTGCCGCCGCACTATGCGCATGACGGCGTGGCCGAAGGCGAGTGCATGACCTATTCGATCGGCTTTCGCTCGCCGTCCTACCAGGAACTGGGAGAAGCCTTCCTGCAGTTCATGGCCGACTCGATCGACCTGCCGGGCCGCTATGCCGATCCGGAGCTCGAACCGGCCAAGCATGCGGCGGAAATCCCGCGCCACATGCTCGCCACCATCACCGAGGAAATGAACAAGGTCCGCTTCACCGAAGAAGACGTGACGATTTTCGTGGGCGAACATTTGTCCGAGCCGAAGCACAATGTGTTTTTCACCGGGCCGGCCAAGCCGCTCACCGTGGGGCGTTTCGCCGAAGCCGTGGCCAAGCGCGGCGTGGTGCTCTCGCTGAAAACACTGATGCTGTATCGCGGCAAGCACGTTTTCATCAACGGCGAATCGTTCGCCGTCGGGCGCGCCGACAAGGCCCTGCTCGATGCCCTGGCCAACGAACGCGCGCTGTC
This sequence comes from Pseudomonadota bacterium, assembly GCA_040388275.1. Lineage (GTDB taxonomy): Bacteria > Pseudomonadota > Gammaproteobacteria > Burkholderiales > Burkholderiaceae_D > Telluria_A. The sequence goes on along the minus strand of JAZKCA010000059.1, from coordinate 147,232 downwards.
TCGCGCGGCCGTGGCCGGCGCCTCCGACGATGTGATGGAAGCCCTCTATACCTGGTATCAGGACGGTTGGATCGAACTCGCTTGAAAGGATTGCCGCAATGAATGAACCCACCGCAAGCCGCTTTACCACGCGCACGGAATTCGAGGCGCACCTGCTTGACTGCATCTCGCGCTCGAATGCGAGCCTGATGCTGTTCGACCCGGACTTCGAAGTGTTTCCGCTAGGAAGCTCCGCGATGGATGCGGCGCTGCGGGCGTTTCTTGGGCGGGGCGGGCATATCCAGCTGGCCATGCATGAAACAGCGCACATCGAACGGCAATACCCCCGCTTCATGACCTTATTGCGGGATTACAGCCACCGCATCGAGTGCCGCGTTACCAGCCGTCCATTGCGCACCTTGACCGACTCGTTTTGCATCGGCGACGCCATTCATATCGTCAGACGCTTCCATAGCGACCATATGCGCGGAGAAGCGGCATTCGATGCGCCTTTGGCAACGGAGGTCAGTCATGAGCGATTTATCGGGATTTGGGCGGAATCCTTACCTGGACTACATGCCACGACCACCGGCCTGTAGAGCAAGGACTCTAAGTAGCAAAAGAATATTCTGCGTTTTCCATGAAAACGACGCATTACTTCTGAATATGTGCATTTGTTACATGAATTCAGTTGCCTGTTCACAAATTGCTTCCAAAAAAGCATTATTGTGCTATTGCGAACCAAGAAATTTCGCTATAATACCGGGTTAGGAAGTTTCCGTTGTCTCTCAGGCACTGTAACAGGTATGAAAGCCTACGAGAATTCCCTAACGAGCGATAATTACCGGTAATTATTCATCGCAACAATGTTCTATACTTTTGTGAATTAATTAAGGAAAAACCCATGAAAAAATCTTTGCTGATCGTCTCCCTGCTGGCCCTGGCTCTGACCGCTTGCAAAAAAGAAGAGGCAGTTGTTGCTCCAACCGCTCCAGTTGAAGTTGCTCCAGCAGCTCCAGTAGTTGCAGCTCCAGAAGCTACCCCTGCAGCTGAAGCCGCATCGGCTGCTGCAGTTGCCGCTTCGGCAGCTTCGGTTGCTGCTGACGCAGCAATGGCTGCTTCGGCTGCCGCTTCGACCGCTGCTTCGGCAGCTGCATCGGCTGCCAAGTAATATCCAGCCGGATGTGAAAAAGGCCGACCTTCGGGTCGGCTTTTTTTCATCCGCAGATTCGTCAGCCTCGGCACTGACCCCGGGTCTAGACGTAAAAAAACCGGCCGCGAGGGCCGGTTCTGTTTTTGCGCTTGCGGCGAATTACTTCAGTTCGTCGTTCAGCAGCTTGAGGATCTTGGTGCCGGTGGCGCCCGCTTCCGGCTTGCCGTCGTTGGTCAGCACGGTCACCTGGCTAACGGTCGCATTGGCGGCCGTCTTCACGGCGATGCGGTAGCGCTGCGCTTCCTTGGCCTTGTCGTCGCTGCCGAAGCTGAACAGCTTCTTCAGGAAGCCATCGGCCGCGCTGATGTCCGGATCGACGTAGCGCACGAAATACACGCCCTGCACGCGGTCCCGGTCTTCCACGGTGAAGCCAACCCGGTCCAGGGCCAGGCCAACACGGCGCCATGCGCGGTCGAAACTTTCGTCCACTTCGATCGCATTGCCCACCATCTTGGCGTGCTGCGGTGCTGCCGGCACGGCGGCAATCGCGCTCGCGGCCGCAGCTTCAGCCGGCTTGGCTTCCGCCACGCCGGACAATTTGGCCATCAGCTTGCTCAGGAAAATCGCTTCGAGGCCAGGATCGTTGGCGCGCGTGGTCCAGGTGGTCGTTTCCTTCTGCGCGCCGACCAGGACTTCTTCGGCCCCGCGGTGGCTGATGTAGATCTCGGTGCCGCCGGTCGGGGTGCGCTCGAGGCGGGTGCGGAACTTGTCGCGCTCGCCGGTGCCGTACAGCGAATCGAAGACCTTGCCGATCGAACGGCGGATCAGGTCTTGCGGAATCTTGGAACGGTTCTCGGTCCACTGGGTTTCCATGGTGCCGGTCGCGGCCGATTCGGTCGCAATCTCGAAGCCATTGTCGGCCCAGAACTGCTTGAGCTGCGGCCACAGTTGTTCCGGGCTCTGACCGACCACCAGCCAGCGCTGGTTGCCGTTGCGCTCGACGCGCATCGTGTCGGTGTTGACCGGGCCGACCGCGCCGCCGGCGGCTGCTGGCGCTACGCCTGCCTGCTGCCCGCCGCGATAGGTCGACGCCGATGCCACGCCACGCGGATCGGGCACGGCGTAGCGGTTGTCCTTTTCGAGCTGGGTCAGGTCAGGCGGAACGTCGAGCTTGCTCGCCTTCTTGGCGCCTTTGTACTCCACGCGATCTTGTTCCATGACCGAGTTGATCATGCCGCAGCCGGTCAGGCTGACCAGCAGCGCGGAAGTAAGGGCAGTGGCCAGGGCCGGTTTGATTGTCTTGCGAATAGTCATGTCGTAAAGAATAAGAGCTAAAAGGCAGCGTGTGTCGGAAATGATCCAACCCTTGCGGGTCAGGGCTGTGGGTGGACGCCGGCGTCGGAGAGAGCGCCGCGGACGGTGTCGTGGAAATCGGCCGAAAGCGGCGCCAGCGGCAGGCGCAAGCCCGCTGGCATCATGCCCATTTCCGCCAGTGCCCATTTGACAGGGACGGGATTGGGTTCGACAAACAGTTTATGGTGCAGCGGCATGACCTTGTCGTTGATCGCGACCGCCTTGGCAATCTCGCCGTTCATGGCCGCGACGCACAGGTCGTGCATGGCGCGCGGCGCCACATTGGCGGTGACGGAAATATTGCCCGCGCCGCCGCACAGCATCAGCGCCATCGCGGTCGGGTCGTCGCCCGAGTAGACGGCGAACGACTTCGGCGCATTGCGCAGCAGTTCCAGGCCGCGCCCGATATTGCCGGTCGCGTCTTTCACACCGACGATGTTGGCAATCGCGGACAGGCGCACGATGGTCTCGTTGGACATGTCGGCAACCGTGCGGCCCGGCACGTTGTACAGAATGATCGGCAGGTCGACCGCTTCGGCAATCGCCTTGAAGTGCAAATACATGCCTTCCTGGGTAGGACGGTTGTAGTAAGGCACCACTACCAGCGCGGCGTCGGCGCCCACTTCCTTGGCGCATTCGGTCAGCTTGATCGCTTCGGCGGTCGAATTGCCACCGGTGCCGGCGATGATCGGGATCCGGCCCTTGGCGTGTTCGACCGTGAACCTGATCAGTTCGCAATGCTCGGCCACGCTGACGGTCGCCGATTCGCCCGTGGTGCCGACGATCACGATCCCGTCGGTGCCTTCGGCAATATGCCAGTCGATCAGCTTTTTCAAGCCGGGATAGTCGAGACTGCCATCCGTATGCATCGGGGTGACGATTGCTACAATGCTGCCCTTGATCATAGATATATAAAAATGCAGGTAAATAAAAGCCTGATTGTAGCGGATACCCCGCCAAAATGGTTCATTCTTGACCGGAATCGCGTACCGATAAGCCCGGCTTAAGGTCCAGCAGCACCTTATTTCGGGCAAAACCGGCCCGGCAAGCGCACAGGCGCTGCACCATGGCCGCTGTCGGCATGCTGGAAAAGCCGTCTTCGTAGGCCAGCACGCGCAAGCCCTGCGCCGCCGCCATGGCCAGCAACTCGCCCTCGCCCAGCAGAAAATCCGGATTCGAGGGCTTGCCGAAGGCTTCGTTGCCCGAAGCAAAGGTCTCGTAGATCAGGATGCCATCCGGCGCCAGGCTGGACGCCAGCTGCGCAAACAGCGGCCGGTGCAAGTAATTGGTGACCACGATCCCGGCAAACCGCCCCGGCGCGAAGGGCCAGGCGCTGACGCCGTCCTCCAGATCGCACTGCAGCGTATTGATGCCGGGCCCGGCCGCGTCCAGCAGCGCGGCCGCGTCGCGGTCAAGCGCGAGCACCGGATGCCCGAGCGCCGCCAGGTGGCGCGCATGGCGTCCGCCGCCGCAGGCCAGGTCGAGCACCTCGCCTGGCGGCAGCAACGCGGCCCAGCGCGCGACCCAGGACGACACGGCGGCCATCAGCTGTACGACAGGCCCATCGCTTCGCGCACATCGCGCATGGTTTCCTGGGCCAGCTTGCGGGCTGAGTCGCAGCCGTCGGCGACAATGGCGCGCACCAGCGACGGGTCGTCCAGATACTGCTGGGCGCGCTCGTGCATCGGTTCCTGTTCCTTGATGATCTCGTCGATCACCGGCTGCTTGCATTCCAGGCAGCCAATGCCGGCCGTGGTGCACCCCTTCACGACCCACTCCTTGGTCGCTTCGCTGGAATAGACCTCGTGCAACTGCCATACCGGGCACTTGCGCGGATCGCCCGCATCGGTACGCCGCACGCGCGCGGGGTCGGTCGGCATGGTGCGGATCTTCTTGACCACGGAATCCTTGTCTTCGCGCAGGGCAATCGAATTGCCGTAGCTCTTGGACATCTTGCGCCCGTCCAGGCCGGGCAGCCGCGAGGCCACCGTCAGCTTGGCCTGCGGCTCGACCAGAATCAGCTTGCGGCTGCCTTCGAGGTAGCCGAACAGGCGCTCGCGGTCGATCATCGACAGGCTCTGGGCGTCGTCGAGCATGGCCTTGGCCTGCTCCAGCGCATCGACCTTGCCGTCCTGCTGGTATTCGGTGCGCAATTCGAGGTAGAGCTTGGCGCGCTTGCTGCCGAGCTTCTTGACCGCTTCCATGGCTTTTTCTTCGAAGCCCTTTTCCTTGCCGTACATATGATTGAAGCGGCGCGCTATCTCGCGCATCATTTCAATGTGCGGCACCTGGTCGTCGCCCACCGGTACCTGGCCGGCGCGGTAGATCAGCACGTCGGCCGCCTGCAGCAGCGGGTAGCCGAGGAAGCCGTAGGTGGCCAGGTCCTTGTTGGTCAGGTTGTCGATCTGGTCCTTGTAAGTCGGCACCCGTTCGAGCCAGCCCAGCGGCGTGCACATCGACAGCAGCAGGTGCAGCTCGGCGTGCTCGGGCACCTTGGACTGGATGAACAGCGTCGATTGCGACGGGTCGATGCCGGCTGCCAGCCAGTCGATGACCATGTCCCAGGTACTGCGCTCGATGATCGTCGGATCGTCGTAATGGGTCGTCAGCGCGTGCCAGTCAGCAACGAAGAACAGGCAAGGCTGTTCGGTTTGCATCTTGATCCAGTTCTTGAGGGCACCGTGGTAGTGGCCAAGGTGCATGGTGCCCGTAGGGCGCATACCGGAAACAACACGATCGGGGTACATAAAGACTCAGTTCAAAAGAATGTTAAGTGGATAGACCAGCGGGACGAACAGGTGAAGGACGACGAACTTCATCGACGCCCCCAGGAATCCTTGCAGCAGACCGAACTGCATCAGCGCAATAATGCCGAAAATGATGAACATGCTGTAGCGTTCCAAACTGGCGAACTTGTGCGCCAGGCGCGGCGGCAACAGGCTCGTCATGATGCGGCCGCCATCCAGCGGCGGCACCGGAAACAGGTTAAAGACGAACATGGCGGCATTCGACCAGATGCCCGCCTGGACCATGTCGGCCAACAAGGCGCTCGTCGAGCCGGCCGCAACTGCCACGACCGAGATGATCATCCAGCCCAGGCCCATGGCGAAGTTGGCCATCGGGCCTGCCAGCGCGACCAGCGCCATGTCCTTCCTGGGATTGTTCAGGCGGCTGAAATCGACCGGGACCGGCTTTGCGTATCCAAACGGCACGACGCCCGGAATCAGGGACAACATCAGCGGCAACAGGACGGTGCCGAAGGGATCGATGTGGTGAAACGGATTGAGCGTCAGGCGTCCGGCATCGGCCGCCGTCGAATCGCCGAAATGACGCGCGGCATAGCCATGCGCCGCCTCGTGCAGGGCAATGGCAAACAGTACGGGAATCGCATACACGGCGATGGCGTTGATGATCGTGTCAAATGTCATAGGGAGGGATTCTATCAGAGCCGCAGGCGCGCCCCGGGAGGGACGGCTTCACAGGCCGAACGTGGCGGCGTCGCCGCGGCCCTGGCGCACCAGCACCGGTTCGGCGCCGGTCAGGTCGATCACGGTGGTCGGTTCCATCGAGCACGGTCCGCCGTCGATGATCAGCTCGACCAGCTTTTCGAGGCGCTCGCGGATGCTGTCGGCGTCGTTGAGGATGTCGCCGTCCATGATCAGGGTCGTGCCCAGCAGCGCCTGGCCCAGTTCGGCCAGCAAGGCATGCGCGATCGCGTTTTCGGGCACGCGCAGGCCGATGGTCTTGCGCGACGGATGGGACAGGCGGCGCGGCACCTCGCGTGTGGCTTCCAGGATCACCGTGAACGGTCCCGGCGTGGCCGACTTGAGCCAGCGGAACTGGCGGTTGTCGATGCGCGCGTACGATCCGATCTCGGACAGGTCGCGGCACAGCAGAGTCAGGTGGTGCTTTTCGTCGATGCCGCGGATGCGCCGCAACTTCTCGACGGCCGCCTTGTCATCCAGGTGGCACACCAGCGCATAACAGGAATCGGTGGGCAGCGCCACGATCCCGCCGGCGTGGATGATCTGCGCGGCCTGCTTGATCAGGCGCGCCTGCGGATTGTCGGGGTGGATCTGGAAGAATTGGCTCATCGATCAGCGTAGATTATTCAGGGCAGCAATACGCTGCTCCATCGGGGGATGGGTCGAAAACAGCGCGCCCCAGCCGCCGCTGCCGCTGGGCGAGATGCCCGAGGCGGACATCGACGAGGGCAAGGCGCCCGGCGTCAGCCCGCCCAGGCGCGCCAGCGCCTGCTGCATCGGGCGCGGGCTACCAAGCAAGGAGGCCGAACCGGCGTCGGCGCGAAATTCGCGCTGGCGCGAGAACCAGGCCACGATGATCGAGGCGACCAGGCCGAACACGATCTCGCACACGAACACGGTGACCATATAGCCGATGCCCGGTCCCCGGTCGCTGTTACCGCGCAGCAGTACCTTGTCGACGAAGAAACCGACCACGCGCGCCAGGAACACCACGAAGGTATTGACCACGCCCTGGATCAGGGTCAGAGTCACCATGTCGCCGTTGGCGATGTGGGCCACTTCATGGCCCAGCACGGCCTGAACTTCCTCCCGGTCCATGCTCTCGAGCAAGCCGGTGGACACGGCAACCAGGGCCGAATTCTTGAAAGCGCCCGTGGCGAAGGCATTCGGTTCGCCCTCGTAGACGGCCACGTCGGGCATGCCGATGCCGGCCTTTTCCGCCAGCTGGCGTACCGTGCTGACCAGCCATTGCTCGGTCGAATTGGCAGGGGTGTCGATGACGCGCGCGCCGGTCGACCATTTGGCCATCGTCTTGCTCATCAGGAGGGAAATGATGGATCCGGTGAAACCGACCACCGCCGAGAACACCAGCAATTCGCCGATATTGATGCCGGCCGCGCTCACGCCGCGGCCAATGCCGAGCACATTGAGCACCAGCGACAGCACCAGCAGCACCGCCAGGTTGGTGGCGAGGAACAGCACAATCCGTTTCATGGAAGCCTCCCGGCTTGGATGGTTGATATGTTCACTAAATAAGGTTGAGCGGCGCGAAAATCAAGACGACGTGGGTTAAAACCAGTCGCGCCACACCGGCGTGAGATTGCCCGGCAGCGGCGGCAAGGCCGCGAAATCGACCCGCGACTCGCCCGGCGCATGGAAATCGGTGCCGCGCGAGGCCAGAAAGCCGTAGCGGCGCGCCAACTCGGCATACACCTGGTACTGGTCGGGACTGTGGCTGCCGGTGACCACTTCGATCGCGGCGCCGCCCAATTGCTTGAACTCGTCGAACAAGGCGCCCTCCCCGATCGTGCCCAGCTTGTAGCGGCCCGGATGGGCAATCACGGCCACCCCGCCCGCGCCGCGAATCCAGCCGACCGCCTGGGTCAGGCTGGCCCAGCGGTGCGGCACATAGCCCGGTTTGCCTTCCACCAGGTATTTACGGAACACTTCAGGAATATTCGCGCAGGCGCCGCACTCGACCAGGTAGCGCGCGAAATGGGTGCGCGACATCAGGTCCGGATTATCCACGTACTTGCGCGCGCCGTCGTAGGCGCCGGGAATGCCGGCCTTGGCCAGCTGGTCCGAAATTTCACGTCCGCGCGCGTCGCGCCCGCTGCGCGTTGCAGCCAGGCCATCTACCAGCGCCGGGTGCGCCGCATTGATCTGCAAGCCGACGATATGGACGGTCTGGCCGGCCCAGGTAATCGAAATCTCCACGCCCGGCACGAAGCGCATGCCCAGCTCCGTCGCCGCGACGCGCGCGCGCTCAATGCCGCCCACTTCATCGTGGTCGGTCAGGGCCCATGCCTGCACCCCGGCCTGGTGCGCATAGTTGGCGACCGCGGCCGGGGCCAGGACGCCGTCGGACACATTCGAGTGGCAATGCAAATCTACATTCATACGGGGGAAAAAGGCCCTGTGCGGCAGCGAAGTGGCGAAGCCCACATTGTACGCTGCCACGGCAATTTTCCCCAGACGAGCTCAGCTACCGAGCAGGAAGTCTTCGAGCATGCGCGCCAGCGCCTCGGGCTGGTCGTGGTGCAGCATGTGGCCGGCGTCGGCCATCATGCGGGCGCTGACATTGGCCAGGTGGGCGAGGCGGCGGTCGATCTCGATGCGCGCCTCCGGCTTGGGCCCCATCCACTGCCACATAGTGGTGTCGTCGGCTTCCACCCACAGGACCGGCGCGGTGATCTGCTTCCAGCACGCCAGCACTTCCTCGACCTGGTACAGCAGCGGCGACGGCTTCTTGTGGGCCGGGTCGCCCAGGATTTCCCATTCGCCGTCCGGGTTCGGGGCCGACCAGTGCTGCGACAGAAAAGCGGCGCGCTCGTCCTTCAGACGCGGATTGGTCTTTTGCAGGCGCGCCGCCACCGCTTCCACGCTCGGATAGGTACGCAGGGTCGGCGGCTCGCGCAGTTCCTGCAGCCATTTGGCGTAGCGCTTGGGCGCCTGCCCCGGATGGGTGGCCGGCAAGCCGAAGCCCTCCAGGTTGACCAGGCGCCGCACCCGGTCCGGCCGCACCCCGGCGTACAGGCTGACGACATTGCCGCCCATGCTGTGGCCCAGCAGGTTGACCGGCTCGCCGGGGCTGAAATGGTCGAGCATGACATCGAGGTCGGCCACGTAGTCGGGAAACCAGTAGGTGTCGGACTGGGTGCGCTCGGACAGCCCGAAGCCGCGCCAGTCGGGCGCGATCACATGCCAGTCGCCCTGCAGGCAGTCGACCACGAACTGGAACGAGGCGGCCACGTCCATCCAGCCGTGCACCATGAAGATCTTCGGCGCCCCCTCCCGGCCCCAGTGGCGCACATGGGTGCGCAGGCCGCGCACGGTAAGGAATTCGGAACGGGAAGGTGTCATGACATGCCTCAAGAATAAAAGAACGACCGTTCTAATTATACCGGACTGTTGAATTCCTGGCGCTTGGCCCCATTTCTGGCTGTCGGGCCCCGACGGCGTAAAATACGCCATTCCTTCGCTTCCAGGCATCAAAAATACCATGGCTATCTATCAGTTGGGCGAGTATGCGCCCGAAATCGACGCTTCGGCCTACGTGGCCGACTCCGCCACCCTGATCGGCAAAGTCACGCTCGAAGCCGATACCTCGGTCTGGTCGGGGGTAACGATCCGCGGCGACAACGAACGCATCACCATTGGCCAGGGCAGCAATGTGCAGGAAGGCACGGTCATGCACACCGACATGGGCTTTCCGCTCACCATCGGCAGCAAGGTCACCATCGGCCACCAGGCCATGCTGCACGGCTGCACCGTGGGCGACGGCTCGCTGATCGGGATTCAGGCGGTGGTTCTGAATGGCGCGAAGATCGGCAAGGGCTGCCTGGTCGGCGCCGGCGCCCTGGTCACCGAGGGCAAGGAGTTTCCCGATCATTCACTGATCATCGGCGCGCCGGCCAAGGCCGTGCGCACCCTGGGCGCGGACGATATTGCCCGCCTTGAAATGAGCGCCGACAGCTATATTGCGCGCGGCCGGCTGTTCAAGACGGAATTGAAAAAAATTGGATAAGACTATGAGCACAGAGAGCACAGACACCCTGCAGAAATTCATCTTCGACAACGCCGCCGTGCGTGGCGAGTTCGTCGAAATTTCAGCCACCTGGCGTGAAATCCAACAGCATCACGACTACCCGGCCGCGGTGCGCACGGTGCTGGGCGAAATGGTCGCGGCCGCCGCGCTGCTGTCGGCCAACCTGAAGTTCAACGGCGCCATCGTCATGCAGATTCACGGCGACGGTCCGGTGCGCCTGCTGGTGGTCGAATGCGATTCCAGCCTGCGCCTGCGCGCGACCGCCAAGATCCGCGATGGCGCCGAGATCGCCGACGGCACCAGCCTGACCGAGATGCTCAACGCGACCGGCAAGGGCCGTTTCGTGATCACGCTCGACCCGATGGACAAGATGCCGGGCCAACAGCCCTACCAGGGCATCGTGCCGCTCGACGGCGACGACATGGCCACCGTCATCGAAAACTACATGCTGCGCTCGGAACAACTCGACACGCGTCTGTGGCTGGCGGCCGACGCCGGAGTGTCGCGCGGCCTGCTGCTGCAAAAGCTCCCGCGCCACAGCGGCAAGGACGATCAGACCGTCCAGGCGAGCGAAGCGGAAGACCTTGAAACGTGGAACCGCGCCGTGATGCTGGCCTCGACCCTGAAGCAGCCCGAACTGCTCTCGACCAGCATCCAGACCTTGATGGACCGCTTGTTCTGGGAAGAGACAATCCGCGTGTTCGAGCCGGCCCATCCGCAATTTCATTGCAGCTGCACGCGCGAGAAAGTCGGCAATATGCTCAAGATGCTGGGCCGCGACGAAGTCGACGGCGCGCTCGACGAACTGGGCCAGCTATCGATTAACTGCGATTTCTGCGGCAAGCACTACGCCTTCGACAAGGTCGATTGCGCCCAGCTGTTCGTGGCCAAATCAGCGGCCGACGTCGTGCTTCCGGCCAGCGACGTCAAGCACTAGGCTTACAGCAGCTTGGCCTGCTTCAGGTATTTCTCGACATCCTTGTAGGAGGCGTCGCTGCCTGCATAGCGCACCAGGTTGCGGGCTGTCTTGAGCCAGTCCAGCGTCGACGCCGTGCTCGCATCGAGCGCATAGGCAATGTCGGCCGGCCCGATCGGGCGCTCGGCGCCGCCGCCGATGATGTCGTGAATCACGCTTTCCTTGGCCAGGTCGAGCAGGCCGTCCATGTCGGCGCCCGAAAAATGCGGCGTCGCCGCAGCCAGAGCGGCAATATCAACGCCTTCGGTTGGGATGTCGCGCAGCTTGATCTCGATGATGTGCTGGCGCGCTTCCAGGTCAGGCGGCGGCACGAACACCTGGCGCGAAAAGCGTCCCGGGCGCTTCATGGCGCTATCCACATCCCACGGCATATTGGTCGCGCCCAGGAACAGCACGTCCTTGTTGTCGCGCTCGATGCCGTCGAGCTGCGCCAGGAACTCATTGACGATCGTGCGGCTATGTTCGCTTTGCGCCTTGGACCGCGAAAATGCCAGCGCATCGAGCTCGTCGAAAAACAGCACGCATGGCTTTTGCGCGCGCGCCTTCTCGAACAGCTGCGCCAGATTGCGTTCACTCTCGCCCATCCACATATTGAGCACGTCGCTGATTCCCACCGCAATGAACGATGCGTTGCATTCGCTGGCAATGGCGCGCGCGATCATGGTCTTGCCACAACCCGGCGGCCCGTACAGCAAGATGCCGCCCCCGCCCTGCTTCTTGAAGCGGGCAAACAGCGATGGCCGCAGAAACGGCTCGATGATATGCAGGCGCAGCGATTTTTTCAGGTCCTGCATGCCGCCCACGTCGGCAAACGTGGTGCGTCCCTCGGGTTCGGCCCTGATCGGCACGATGGTGGCGGTGGCGGTGCCGCCGATTAGCGACAGGGCCGGGGCTCCTGCCGGACGCGCACTGTCGGCCAGTGCGTCGAGTTCGGCAACAGCCTCGAAGCCGCTCTGCTGGCGCGCCTTGGCATAGGTGCTCAGCGCATCGGTGCGCCGGTCCAGCGCCAGCAGCGCGCGCGCCATGCCGCACAGGGTCGCCGCGTCGGTCTTGTTGCGCGCGGCCAGTTCAAACTGCAGCAAGGCCGGACCGGGTTCCCCCGCCTCCAGCAGCAATTGCGCGTAATTCAGGCGCACGACTGCGTTGAAAGGATCGTTCAGCAATGCCAGTTCGAGTTGTTCACGGGATGAAGTCATGGGCGTTCAGAGTTGCGCGCGGCGTTTCAGCCAGCGCGAGAGGATTGGGGGATAGACCCATGAATAAATCACATAGGTCAGCATGGCGTAGCTGACAGTGCCGGCCACGTGCGGCGCGGTCGAGCGCAGCACATTGAACAGGACCAGGCCAAACACATAAAAGCCCACCGTGGCAATCACACCCCAGCGGTTGAACGGCCACAGGGGGATCATGCTCCAGTGGCTCAGGAACTCCAGTTCGAGCACCAGCGCCAGCGCCTGCGGCGAATTCGGTTCGACCCGCAGCAGTTCGACCGCCACCCGTTTCGCCGCCCAGTACTGCCCGCGTTCGCGCAGATAGCTCACCAGCATGTGCGCGGTGATGACGCTTTCCGGGTGCCGCTGCATCATCTCGGCCAGCGTCTTGTTCTTGCTCAGGCGGCGGTTGTCGATCAGGTCGCCCATCAGGCAGGCCAGCAAGGCGAATTCGTCTTCCGGATCCAGGCGCAAGGCTTCACGCGCCAGCGCCTTGGCCTTGGCGTGATGATGGGTGCGGAACATCAGCATCGCGTACTTGGCAAACAGCGCCGCATGGTCCGGGTAGTCGCGGATCAGATCGAGCAGCGTCAATTCCGACTGGGCCAGGTCATTGGTATGCTCGTACAGGCTGGCCAGCAGGTAGCGGGCCTGGAAATGCTCCGGCTCGCGCGCCAGCACGCCGTGCAAGGTGTCGCGGGCGGCCTCATGTTTGTCGTTCAGGTAGTCCAGGTGGGCTGACTGGTACAACAGGTCCGGGTCGTCCGGATACATCGCCAGCGCTTCGGACAGCACGCGTGCGGCATGGTCGTTGCGACCGCGTTCGAGGAGGTTGGCCGCGCGCTGGGAATACTCGTGCGCGGACAGTTGCGGGGTGTCGTTCATCAGATGGCCTCCGGGACGAGCAGCGCGATCAGGCCGTAGGTCAGCGCCACGCCGAGGATGACGCAGGCAAGCAAGGCGATCCAGGGTGAAGGCGAGGCTACGCCGAACAGGCCCATCGAACGATACTGCTTGCGATGCATCAGATAAAAGCCGGCCCACAATGCCACCGCATAGGCTTGCAGCACGGTGCGCATGGTGCCGGCGCCGCCAAGGTGGCGCTGCGTCCACTGCGCAAATTCCGGCGTCGCGCCCGAGTAATAGGCATACACCAGGGCCGCGAAGCCGGCGATGGCCAGCAGGTAGGCGATGGCGTCGAGCGGCCGCTTCAGGCGGTAGGAATTGAGCGACCAGTACAGAACCAGGGGCAAGGGGCCGGCAAAAAAACCGAGCAGCAGACTCGAGCGCAGCGAATACAATCCGACCGTTCGCGCGGTATTCGACAAAGAGGGGGTGAGCAAGTCGTCACGCACAGAGGCATTCCAGTATATTGAAAGTCTGCTATTTTATACCCTGTCCCAATATGCACGGGACTCGCCGCCAATCAACCCAGCCCCCGACCCGCCATGCGCACTGCACCCCGCTCCGACTTCCCCCACTTCCTCGCGCTGCCAACGCGCTGGATGGACAACGACGTGTACGGTCACGTGAATAACGTCGTGTACTACGCGTTTTTCGACACGGCCGTGAACCAGTTCCTGATCGAGCGCGGCGTGCTCGACATTCACAAGGGCGAGGTGGTGGGATTCGTCGTCGATTCGGGCTGCTCCTATTTCAGCTCGGTCAGTTTCCCCGACACGATTCACGCCGGCATTCGTGTGGCGAAGCTGGGCAACTCCAGCGTGCGCTACGAGGTCGCGCTGTACCGCAACGATGATCCCCTGCCCTGCCCTGCGCTGCAGGCAACTTTGTCCATGTGTATGTCGAGCGCGCCAGCAATCGTTCAGTGCCCATTCCCGAAAATGTACGCGCAGTTCTTGCATCGATTCATGCTGCGCCGTCGTCGCAAAGGCAGTGCTGAACGCAGCACAGACACAACGACCCAAGCTGCGTTACACGTCAGGTGGACCGGCAGCGCGCATTCACAAGCGGACAGCAGTGACAGCCTGTGGCCAACCGACACTTGCAGCACGGCCCAAGCTGGCTTTGACGACCATGCGATGAAAGGGCGCGATGACAAGTATGTAGGCGCGCCCCAGCAGGTTGTGGCAGTGGACAACGGTTGACACGGTGAGCAAGCGGCTGCTCTCGGGCGCCGGACCGCTCGTACATAGAAACGACGCTCTGAAATCGAGATGCTTGTCGTCTTCGCCCAGCACGATCTCCGTCTCGCTCGTGCTGTAGACCTTGAAAATGCCAACGCGATTTGCCTTTGCCTCACCGGCAAGTGTTGCCAGGTGCTCGGCGGTCTTCAGGCCAAAGACCGAGACGATCAGGTCACGGAGTATCGCCAGTTTTCCGATCCAGCCTGGCTGATTCTCAACAATAAATCGGGCTAACACATCCGGGTCGCTCGATGCGCTCAATGGAAGCAGAATCGCAAATGCATCCGCAAGATTGGTCGATACAAAGATATGGGCCACGGCGCAATGCGCGGGAAGCGCGACCGGCGTAGCGCGCCCGAATTCAATTGATCGTCCGCGTTCCCGCTCGCTGCGATGCATAGATCCCTCCATTTTGCCGCTGCCTTGCGAATGTAGATGCTTGACTGTATAGCACGTTTATCCAAGGCACGAGCAGGCTCAGCGGGTTTGCAGCATCGCCAAAGACGGTGTTTCGTCGATCAACTGTAAGGTCGCCGCTGGCGCATTCAGGTCTTCAGGGTATTGGAACCTGATGCTGAAGCGAACCGCGACGATGCCGTCGCCTTGCTGACGGCATTTCATCGCCCTGACTGCCCGACGCACGTGTCCAATGTAATCACCGTGTCCTCCCGACATGTTCACAGCGCGGACCTTGCCACCATCCAGCTTGAAATCGACCTTCACCACCGCAGCCGAATCGATCGCCCGCCACGCCGGATACAGGCTCTCCGGCAGCGCTGCGACGACGTCGGGGCAGGCGGTAAAGAGCGCTACCTGCGGGACTTCGACTGCCGCCGCCAACGACGGCGACACGGCCGCCGCGGCAAGAATCATGCATACGAATTTGGTCAATGTTTTCACTGGAATGCTCCTGATGCGTTGAAGGAGCTTGTAGCTTAGGCCTTGCGCGCAGCGTTTTCGCGACCTGCCCGACGAATGGCAGCGCAGGCTGGATCAACGGTTGTAATGGACGACGAACGCCGATAAGATCTCGTCGGGCCACTCACGTTCGCGTATGCATGAAGGCGTCGCACTCACTGTGAAGTGGCCGCGTGGCGCGTACCAGAAGAGAGCAGGCCTTGTATCAGCGCGTATATCCTGCCTCGCGCTGGCTGCGCACAGCAAGCACGAACACGGTATCAATGTCATCCAGATACCGGTACAAGGCCAAATATCCATGTGCCTTGCGCCCGATAACAAGCTCGCGCCTGCCTTCAGGCAGCGCCCGTCCGATAAGCGGATTGTGCTCTAGTACCTCAATCGCTTGCACGATCTCGGTTATCCTTGCCGAAGCATTGGCAGCGTCATATTGCATCAGATGGGCAAGAATGCGGTCGAAGTCCTCGGCAATCTCTGGCGCCAATTCCACGCGAGCCATAGTCAGACGCGCTTCTTCTTTGCCACCGGATGTGCTGCCTGCTTTCCGGCAAGGCGGGTTTCGAGATATTCCCGCATCTCGCCCCAGGGTATCGTTTTTCCCGTCGCCACAATTTTGTTGAAGCGCGCATTGGCCTGCGCATCGAAGTCCGCCCGCAACTCTTCCTGCTCGGCTTTCTCGGCAATCGCTTCCAATATGAAGCTGTGGGTCGTCTTGCCTGCCCGCTCGGCCGCCTTGGCAATGCGGGCCTTGAGTTCGTCGGACAGGCGAATGGTTGTCGTTGACATGGTCGTCCTCGCTGGATACATGCCAATGTAGCACATCTGTGCTATAGACTGCTGCACACATCCATCGCCGCAGCCCTCCAGTCGAGTTGCGCCGTTCCCGACATCAGTCGCGCATGAGCTGATGCGCGAGTTTCTCCATGTTGGCAGCGTAAAAGCGCTGGGTGATCTGGTATGGCGAACGACATGGCATACGCAGCGTGGCACCGTCCTTGAGTCCGAGTTCGACCGCCTGGTTGCGGGAACAGGCCGCCACCATGGCGGGCAAGGCGCGCGGCCCGCCGAACAGTGGCACCCCTTCCACGCTGACGACTTCCACGTCCGCGCGCAAGGTCTGGCAAGTGCGCAGGGTATCGAGCAGGACGCTGTCCGGCGCCGGCGTGATGCTGCTTTCGCCGCCGCAATCGTCCTTGACCAGTTTGGTCAGCGCCTGGGTCATCATGCTGTTGAGCTGCGACTGGTTCGGCGCACGCGGCGTCGCCAGCCCGGTCCTGAGCATGTCGGCCCACTGCTCGCGCATCGACCCTGGCTGCCTTGCCGCCCTCGCCCTGTGCTCGCCAATGCGCGCGGATCTTGGCGGCGTTCGGCCCGCTCTTCAGGAAGGAAAGGCGTCCGCAGGCGGCGGGCAGTGCATACATTGCCTCAAGCATTCCCGGCGCGGCCAACCGGACCGTTACCGTCACGCCTTCAGCAGTTGCCGCCCCATGGTTCATGGCCAGAGCAAGTGCGATTGCAGGGAAAAATTGGCGCATGAAGGTTCGGTCCGGATGGCATCAGGAACCAGAGCTTACCTCAAGCGAAATTTTATGAAAAGAGCAATAACGCCCGGGCTAGCGGGCGGCCTTTTTGCGCAGCGCTTCCAGCGTTTGCGGAATGCTGTCTTTGCTCAGGCTCTCGACTATCCAGCCGGCCCCGAACGGAATCGGCCCGGGATCAGTGAACACGGTATACTTGACGATGGTCTTTCCAGGCGTCGCACCAGGGGCGAAGTGCCACGAGCCGACGGTATCGGTGATGGTCTCTTCCTGCTTCAGGCCGGGCCACGGCAGCAGTTTCCACGCAACCGTGCACGCGTCCGGCGTGGACTTGGGCTCCATGCGCAACCGGTACTTCTTGATTTTCCCCATCGGCAGCTTGAGCGTGACGTCGATCACTGAAAACCCGGCGCCCTTCTGCGACACCGTGGTCGACTGGGTATTTGGCATGAACCCCGGGTAGGCTTCGTAATTCTGGATCAGCGCGCACAAGTCCTGCATTGGGGCATTGATGATGGTGGCGGCGACGAACGATTTGCCCGGGCTGCCGGGCTTGCTGACCTCGGCCAGTTCCACCTTGGTTTCGGACAACTGGCGCATGTCGACCGTGTCGGCGGCAAACGCGGCGCCGGCGGCGAACAGCAGCGGCAAGCTAAGGCAGATCTTGATCAAGGCTTTGCTCCAGAGACATGGTTGTGCAGCGGATTGTACCTGTCAATCGCGGCAATATCCTTCGCCGGGCTGGATGACGATGCAGTTCTTCTTCTCTCGCAGCCACTTCATGCCGGTGCCGGCGCCGTCGGTTCTGCGGATTGTTTCTTCCTTGCCGTCCCGCTCGAAAAGTATCGCGTCGTCCGAGCCGCGCGCCTGAAAAGTACGCGCGCGATCGAGATTACGGATGGTGATGGCGTACTTCCCGCTAACGCCGGCAAGCTGCAGGAAGGTCCCTTCAGGCCCGTTCCACTGCCCGACCAGCCGGTCGGTTCCACTGACTGTCGGCATGAAGCCGGTCGCCGCGCTGTCCGCCGGCGCGCTGTTGGAGCAAGCTGCCAGAAGCGACACTGCAGCGAAAAGTAAAAAGGAAGGGCGCATTTTTTGAGAACTCGGCTTTGATGTGAAAAAAGCGCCGCCGGTTGCCCGGCGGCGCTCATCAGCTTCGATTAATTATTCAACAGCACGCTGGCGATGATGCCGGTCGCGATGGCGACCAGGGCGTAGTCATTGCCTGCCTGCACCCACTGATAACCGCGCTGCGGGGCGTACAGGCTGCGGCTGCGCCAGTCGCTGACAACGTAGTAGTCGCCGCGGTCATACTGCGACAAGCGCTCGCCGCGCTGCATGCGGTAGCGCTGCTGGCCATAGTCACGGTCACCGTACGAGCGCGCATCGTAGCCAGCGTTGCGGCTGTAGCCGTCATGGCGGCGGTAGTCGCGGCGGTCGCTGCGGTCATAGCGGTCGTTGCTGTCGTTGCGGCCGTAACGGTCATTCGTGTCCTGGCGCTCATAACGTGTGCCGCGGTCGCCGTCGTTGCGGTGGCTGCCGTCATACGATTGGGCGAATGCTGCGCCGCTGGTGAGGCAAGCCGCGGCGACTGCGAATACGATGGCTTTCTTGATCATATTAACTCCTGTGATAAAAGAATAAACGGCTAAACATGAGTCCTGGAGAGATGCTGTCCTTCAGGGACATGAGCGAGATCCGATTTCTTTGCCCACAACTCATTAGACCTGAACAGGCCGTTCATAAACATCCTGTTCCAGTAAGAAGTGTTACCGGACGTATCCATACCCAATGGCAGCCATTCATCCCCTCCTGCTGCCGTTCGGCACCTTTTACAAAAAAGTGGCTCCCGGCCGGCCAGAATAGGGCCACGGACACCCCACAACCGCTTTCCACCGCGAGGCCACCATGAAAATTTCCCAACTCTGTCTGCTTGCCTTGCTGCTCCAGCTGAGCGGCACATCTGTTTCTGCGCCACGCGCCAGCGGCCTTGATGCCGCCAGTTTCGACCCCGCAGTGCGGGTCCAGGACGACCTGTTCCTCGCCGCGAATGGCACCTGGCTGCGCGATACGCCGATTCCCGCAGCCAAATCGGTGGTCATCGGCGTCGAGGTCCTCGATATCACCGATGCGCGTATCCGCGCCATTGTCGAAGGCCTCGCGAACAAGCCGGGGCCGGCGCGCGGCATTGAACAACAGGTCGGGGCGTTCTACGCCGCCTTCCTTGACACCGGCGCCATCGACAAGGCCGGCGCCGCGCCGCTCAAAACGCTGCTCGCACAGATCGACGCGATCGGCAACGCCGCCCAGCTGGCCGCCTGGCAGGGCCGCGTTCAGGGCTTGATCGAGACCCCGGTGTGGCTGCGCGTTTTCCCCGACCTGAAAGACCCGAGCATCAACCGCGTGATGACCTGGCAGGGCGGCTTGGGCCTGCCCGACCGCGACTACTACCTCAAGTCCGACGATGCGCGCATGGCGGCGGCGCTGGCGGCCTACCGGACCTACCTGACGACCCTTGCGCGCCTTGCAGGGATCGCGCAGCCGGCTGACGCTGCAAATCGCGTCATCGCCCTGGAACAGCGCATCGCCGCCACCCACTGGCCGCGCGCGGATCTGTTCGATACCGCCAAACTGTACAACCCAACCGCGCCAGCCGCACTTGCCAAACTCGCACCCGGCTTCGACTGGCACGGCTTCCTCGATGGTGCCGCCCTGCCCGCCGTCGCCAGCCTGACCGTCACTCAGCCCAGCGCGGCCAGCGCAACCGCCGCCTTGTACCAGCAAGTCCCGCTGGCCGACTGGAAGCTGTACTTCAAGCTGCGCCTGGTCGACGCCTGCGCGCCCGTACTGCCAGCCGCTTTCCGCGAAGCGCGCTTCGCATTTCGGGGCGGCGCGCTGGGCGGCGCCACCGCGCCGGAGCCGCGCTGGCAGCAAGCCATCATTGCACTGAATGGCGCAATGGGCGAAGGAGTGGGCCAGCTGTATGTGGCGCGCCACTTTTCGCCGGCGCACAAGGCCCGCGTCCAGGGCATGGTCACGCAGGTACTGGCTGCCTACAAGGAATCGATCGAGGAGCTGAGCTGGATGACGCCTGCGACCAAGAGCGAGGCGCTCGACAAACTGTCGCGCTACGGCAGCAAGATCGGCTACCCGGACAGCTGGCGTGACTACAGTGGGCTGACCGTCGTGCGAGGCGACGCGATCGGCAACCGGATCCGCGCCGGCCGCTTCAACTGGTCGGTGCAGGCCGCCAAGGCCGACCAACCAGTCGACCGGCGCGAGTGGCAGTTCACGCCGCAAACGGTGGACGCGATGTACGACCCGATGCTCAACGAGATCGTCTTCCCGGCCGCCAGCCTGCAAGCGCCCTTGTTCGACATCGACGCCGACGACGCGGCCAACTACGGCGCCATAGGAGCGAATATCGGGCACGAAATCAGTCACGGCTTCGACCGCCTTGGCAGCCAGTTCGACGGCCACGGCGTGCTGCGCAACTGGTGGACCGACGCCGACCGCACAGCGTTCGATGCCCTGGCCGACAAGCTGGTTGGCCAGTTCGATGCTTACGAAGCCTTGCCCGGCAAGCGCGTGAACGGCAACCTGACTTTGCCCGAGAACCTGGCCGACCTGTCCGGCCTGCAGGTTGCCTACCACGCCTATCGGCGCTCCCTGAACGGCAAACCGTCGCCGGTGATCGACGGGCGCAGCGGCGAGCAGCGTTTCTTCCTGGCGGCAGCGCAGTTCAGGCGCGTCAAGATGCGCGACGAAGCGATGCTGACCATGCTCATGTCCGACCCGCACGCGCCCCACGCCATGCGTACCAACGGTCCCGCAGTCAATACCGACGGCTTCCACGAAGCCTTTGGCACGGCGCCGGGAGACCGCATGTATCGCCCGCCGCAGGAACGCATCCGCATCTGGTAGTACCAAATAAACCTACGCGCGACATCACGGGACGCGCAGTCATCGCCAGGCTCACCGGCGGCAAGCCGGTCAGCGGCGCAGACTGCGACGACGGCGTTGCCTTCACCAGCATCGTCGGCATGTACCGGCCAAATGGCTTCGGCCTGTTCGACATGCTCGGCAACGTGAGCGAATTCGTCGAGGACTGCCAGCACAACAGCTATGAAGGTGCACCCGCCGACGGATCGCCCTGGATCGCGGCCTGCGCCAAAGACATGAAAATCCGCCGCGGCGGCAGTTGGACCGAAGCTGTCACTGCACAGTGGCGCGGCCACACCGGCCCGGACAACGGCAGCAGCTTCGACGGCTTCCGCGTGGCCCTGGCCGGGGCACCGGCAACCGTTCCCGCCAGCGCCCTGCAATTTGAAGCCGAACTCGAAAAAGCCAGGAGCGCTGAAAGAAAGTTAAGAGCCGCCGCGGTGCGTTGATAGAATACGGCCACTCCGAAGCCGTCGTCCTCGCGCAGGGGAAACGCATGCGTTTCCCCCATGGCACCCATGCTCCGATTCCGTTAAAGAGCGGAGCTAAGGGGGTATGGGTCCCCGCGTGCGCGAGGACGACGGCTAACAATTAACGGTGCTACAGCCTGCAATAACGCCCATGCAAATGCCACTTCATTTCTTTTCCCGCGACCGCCAGTTCTGGCTTTATCACTGTAGCGCGCTCGCTGCCGGCCTGGTGGTCACCATGGGTCTGGCCATCATGTGGGGCCAAATGGTCGGGTACCAGATCGCCATGAGCATCGCGTGGGTGCCGCTCTACACGCTGGCGGTCCTTGGTTTTCGCTGGCTGTACCAGCGCCACGGTGGTGAACACGCCAGCATGGGTCGCCTGATCGCCGGCGCGGTAATTTACAGCGCCGTGGCCGGCGCCATCATGGCCACCGCTTTGCAGTCCGTCGTGTTGCCGCTGTTCTGGCCCGCCTTCGTGTCCAAATACGCGCAAGCGAATATTCCGCTCGATTATCTGGACTTCCTGATGGGCCGCGTACGCGAGGAAGGGCCGCAGAACCAGATGTTCATTCTCGCCTGGAGCTTCATCTACATCGGCGTGACCGCAAGTCACCGTGTGAAAAAGACGGAACTGTTCAACCTGCGGCTGCAGAACAACCTTAAGGAAGCGCAGCTGAGCAGCCTGTCGAATCAGCTCAATCCGCATTTTCTGTTCAATTCCCTCAATAACATCCGCTTCATGATCCACGAAGATGCGCAGCGCGCCGACCGCATGATCACCTCGTTTTCCGACATCCTGCGCTATTCGCTCGAGAGCAGCCGCCAGGAAAAAGTCAGCCTCGCGCACGAAGTGGCGATCATCGAAAAATATATCGCCATCGTCGAAACCCAGCTCGAGAAGCGGCTGGCATTCGAGATGCGCATCGCCGACGACCTGCACCAGGCGCTGGTGCCGCCGATGGTGCTGCAGATGCTGATCGAGAACGCCATCAAGCACGGCGTCGAACAGCTCCAGGCCGGCGGCACGCTGACCCTGCACGCCACATTGAAGGACGAGCAGCTCGTATTCGATGTGTGCAACGACACGCCTGTGGCCAGCGCCACCGCTCCGGCCGGCATGGGCATCGGGCTGCGCAATATCGCGCAGCGCCTGGAGCTGCTGTACGGCGGCCGCGCTGCGCTCAAGGTGGTCGCGGCGCCTGCCCGCTTTTCCGTTCAACTGACCCTGCCCATGGAACGCACCGCATGAAAGCAATCGTCGTAGAAGATTCGCGCCTGGCGCGCGAAGGCCTGGTGCGCATGCTCGCAGCCTTCCCCGAGGTGGACGTGGTCGGCCAGGCCGACCATCCAGACACCGCGCTCACCCTGATCGCCGCGACCCGGCCGGATGTCATTTTCCTCGACATCCACATGCCCGGCGCCAGCGGCTTCGACCTGCTGGCCGCGCTCGACTACCTGCCGCGCATCGTCTTCACGACGGCCTACTCGGAGTATGCGATCCGTTCCTTCGACTACAACACGGTCGACTACCTGCTCAAGCCGATCAGCCACGAACGGCTGGAACTGGCGATCCGCAAGCTGGCCGGCGAGCCCGAGACGGAACCCGACGAGCGCCCGCCGCTCGACATCGGCAGCAAGATCTTCGTCAAGGACGGCGAACGCTGCCACCTGGTGAGCCTGGCGTCGATCCGCTACATCGAGAGCTGCAAGAACTACGTGCGGATCTACTTTGGCGACGACAAGGCCTACGTCAAGAAGTCACTGAACAACGTGGCCGAGCGGCTGCCACCGAAGTTCTTTTTCCGCGCCAGCCGGCAGTGCATCATCAACCTGCAGGAAATCAGGGGCATCGAGGAATCGATCAGCTTTGGCTATGACGTCACCATGAACGACGGCAAGGTCATCGAGATCTCGCGCCGCAACGCCGCCGAACTCAAGGACTTGCTGAGCCTGTAGCTCAGGGGCGCAGCAGCACGGCAGTGATCATGCCGGTCGCAGCCGATACCTGCACGTAATCGTTGCCAACGCGCACCCAATGACAGCCATACATTGGCGGCCCAAGGCGCGTGCGCTGCCAGTCGATGACGCGCGGTCCCCAGTAATGCGCCGGCAGCCGGTCGTCGTACCATAGGTCGTCATACGGCCCTGCGCCACGATAATGATGGTGCCGATAGTGAGGCCGATGATGTCGCCAGTAGTGGTGCCGGTGGTGGCCGCGGTAATCATGATAGCCGCGTTCGTAGCGATCGCCGCGATAGTCATACGGGTTGCCGGCGGCCGAAACCCCGGCGCTGGCGCAGGCCGCGATGGCCGCGAAAATGAGGGCGTAAATTTTCATGTCGGCTCCTGTAATCAGGCAGGGCAACCACCGCGTTGCCCTCGCCCTAATTACATACCAAAGCCGCCCTCATGGCTTGATTCAGAGCGTAAAAAGCGTTACCAAAGGTTTCGCGTCAGGCCAGGCTGCGCAGCGCCGCGTCGACGTGCGGATAGCGGAACACGAAGCCGCTCGCGCGTAATTTCTCCGAAGATATGCGCTGTCCATCGAGCAGCAAAGTGACCTGTTCGCCAAGCGCCCAGCGCATCGGGAAGCCCGGCGTAGGAAAGCCCCACGGCCGCCGCATCATGCCTGCCGCAATCTTGCTGAACTGCGCCTGCGTCACGCTTTCCGGCGCGGTGAAGTTGAACACGCCACCCTCGCCGGTCTGGCACAGATGGGCAATGCCGCGCACCATATCGTCGACGTGGATCCACGACAGCCACTACGCGCCCCCGCCCATCGGGCCGCCAAGGCCCAGCCGGACCGGAAGCAGCATCATCGGCAAGGCGCCCTGTCGGCCCAGCACCACACCGATGCGCATACATGCCACGCGCACGCCATGCTGTGCTGCGCCCTGCGCGGCTTGTTCCCACTCACGGCACAAGTCGGACATGAAGATCGGTTGCGGCGGCGCGCTCTCGGTCAGCAAGCGATCGTCGCCGGCAGCCTGCACCCCGTAGTAGCCGATGGCCGACGCCGACAACAGCAACGCCGGCTTGTGGTCGGCGGCACCGATCCGGGCCACCACCTTGCTGGTCAGCTCGACGCGGCTCTTGCGCAGCGCCGCACGGCGCGCCGCCGTCCAGCGCCAGCCAAGCACCCGCGCGCCAGCCAGGTTGATCACGACATCGATGCGCCGCGATGGCGGCAGCTGATCCATGCTGCTGATGCAGTCGACCCGGCCCTCGAACAGCCATGCCGCCTGGCGCGCCTGCCTGGTCAGCACGGTGACGCGCTGGCCGTCGCGCAGCAAGGCGTGAACCAGCCTGGTGCCGATGAAGCCGGTGGCGCCCGTGATCAGGAAGCTGCGACCTGGCTCGCCGAAGTGCAGCGCCTCGCTGCTCGCGTCCTGCAGTGCGTGCCTGCCGATGGCGCGCGCGGCCAGGCCGTCACGCACTCCGGAGATGCCAACGCCCACGCCACACAGCGCCAGGAACACGCTCAGGGCGCCGTGCGGCTGCCAGCTCAGTGCCGTCGGCATGGCCAGCCAGGCCGGCATATTGAGCACCAGCAGGATCACGAAGGCGCCACCATTCATCGCCAGGATGGTGTGGGTCACGCGTTCGGTGGCCGGCAGCAATCGGGTCTGGTCCTCTACCACGAAATCCCACAAGGTGAGCACGATTTCGACGGCGAATACCGCCATCAGGATGGCGGCCCAGGCGCCGTCGAAGCGCCACCCGGCCAGGCCGATGAAAAGTGCGCAGTAGAACAGCGCGCGTACCGAATGGATTATCAGTTCGCGCCGCGCGGTGGCACGGCCCGGCAGAGCTTCGGTCAACTCGTGGTGGTACAGGGTATCGAAGGCGCCCAAACAGCCCTGGGCCGCCATCAACTGCAGCGCCAGCAGGTGGGTGTTCATGCGGCCACCTCGCGGAACACCCCCGCCTGCGTGAAGGTGGTGCCGAATAGCGGATGCCGGATCTCGATGCGGATATCGAACTGGTTGGGGCTGTTATTGCGGTGGCACAGGAAGGTCTTGCCCGGCGTGATGAGGCCGGGCAGCGGGATGCGGAAACCAAACACTTCCCAAAAATAGCCGTCGCTCTCGAAGTGCAGGTTACCGTCGCGCACAGCGAGCAGCAGCTTCATGCCCAGGCCCATGCCCACGTATTCCAGCACTTCGCCTTTGCTGCTCTCCCGCATGAAGGACGTGAACTGGACCGGCTTGCGCCCGTTCAGCCGGTATATGCGCTGCTTGAAAATCGCGGCGCAGTTCTCCTTCGAATAGACCTGGATATCGACCGGAAAATTGGCGTCGTTATAGGGCATCAGTGCGCCCTTGATGAGGGGCGTGGTCAGGTAGCCGAGCACCTTGCCGAGCCGCGAGCAGCGCAATTCACTGAGCTCGCCCGCGTAATTGAGCGGCTTGCCGGGCAAGGGGTTGCGATCGAAGCGTATCCGGATATCGGGGTGCAGCTGGCTCCACTGCGCGCCGAGGATTTTCTTGAATAATTCGCCTTCGGATGGGATGCTCATTGGGTGGCCTTGGTACGGTCGATATAAAAAAGGTAGATCAGTGGCGGCAGCATGCAGGCCAGCGCGAAGCAGTCGATCCATACATGGATCCAGCAATCCGCACGCAGCGAAATGAGCATGTCCTGCGGCGCCCACAGCAGCATGCCGGCGATCAGCGCGCCCCATGCGAAGCTGTTGCGCTGGCGGTCGCCCATCCAGGCCAGGGCCCCCATCCAAAGTGCCGCGGCCTGCACCGTGGGCCCGAACAGCGAGATCCACCAGACTTGCTGTGCGCGCGCGGCGCCCGGAATGTCGGCGCCCCAGAATGCGGCTTCGATGGCGCGGTGGTAGCCGTCGAACATTGGCGCGTTGATGGTCAAAGGCAGCAGCGCTCCCACCAGCAGGTGTCCGGCTATGCTGGCGTAGGTGAACCGCACCGCCCAGGTGCGCAGGGTTTCTCGTGTCATTTTTTGTTCCGGTCTTTGAGGAAGGGGTTGCCGGTGCCGCATACGCCGGCATCGCAGGACTGCGCCTTGTAGCCGAGCAGCGCCGACATCTTGTAACGGTTGCGCGCAAACAGGCGGTATAGCCATGACAGCACGTCGCGCAGCAGCGGCACGCGCAGCGGCCACACCAGCCATCCCTTGCCCACCAGGGTATAGGCCGCGAGCAGGCTCTCGACGCCGACCAGCACCTTGCCGTCGGCCGTCTGGCTGTACATTTCGCGGCTCAGGTCTTCCATGCCCGCGTTCAGGTGGGCGGGGTCGAACCCCGGCTGGGCGATATCGACATAGTCAAGCCGGTTGGCGCGGTCCCAGCCGGCCAGGCGCCTCATCTCTTCGGCGCAGAACGGGCACTTGCCGTCGTAGTACAGGGTCAGTGCAGTGTTCTTCATGACCCGGTTTCCTGATCGTCGTTGCCGAGAAAGCGCGCGACCTTGCCGCCCATTTTAAGAAAGCGCAGCATGGTGGCGGGAGGCAGGTGCTTGTAGTCGTCGTAGCTGGTACCTAGCATTTCAAGAAAGGCCAGCACCTCGCCAATGCGGTTCAGCGAGGCCGATTCGATGCCGTCGTCCTTGCCGCCTTCGATGGCGCATTCGCGCAGCACCGTCAGCGTCGGGTCGATCTCGCGCCGCTTTCGCTCCTCGACGATGACGCGGAAGATCTCCCACACGTCCTGCAAGGCCACGAAATGGTCGCGCCGGTCGCCCATCAGATGGGTGCTGCGGATCAGGTTCCAGCTTTGCAGTTCCTTGAGGCTGTTGCTGACATTGGAACGGGCGATGACGAGCGCCTCGGCGATGTCTTCGGCCGTCAGCGGGCGGTTGGCCAGGAACAGCAGCGCGTGGATTTGGGCGACGGTGCGGTTGACGCCCCAGCGCGTGCCCATCTCGCCCCAGTGCAGGATGAATTTCTGTTCGGTCGGGCTGAGCGGCATATTTCTCTCATTTCTTTAATTTCTGTTATGAGAGAATTAGACGCTTAAATTGAGGATTGGTCAATACAAATTGGCGCATCACGATGCAGTGGGGGACTACGGTTTCGCGTCTGGTTTTGGCGGTGGCGGCGGTGGCAACGGCGTGGCCGATTCCTTCGGCAGGCCATCCTTGCCCAGCACCTGGACGTAGATTTCGTTTTGCTTGATCATGTTCAGCTCAAGCCGGGCGCGCTCTTCGACGGCGCCGGTGCCCTCCTTCAGGTCGCGCACTTCCGATTCGAGCTTGGCGTTGCGGGCCCTGAGTTCATCGCTCTTCGTTTGCGCGGCGGTGACCTGGGTCTGCAGCTCGGACACGCGCAGCCAGCCGCCCTTCCCCAGCCACAAAGGCAGTTGGATCAGCAGCAGCAGGAAGACGAGGGCTAGCGTGATGAGGCGCATGGCATCTTGTACCGGCCAGCGGGGCTGGCCGGTTCCAACAGATTACTTAAGGTTGTAGAAAGCGCCACGTCCCGGATAGCTGGCGATGTCGCCCAGGTCTTCTTCAATGCGCAGCAGCTGGTTGTACTTGGCCATGCGGTCCGAACGCGACATCGAGCCGGTCTTGATCTGCAGGGCGTTGGTGCCAACGGCGATGTCGGCGATGGTCGAGTCCTCGGTCTCGCCCGAACGGTGCGAAATGACGGCGGTGTAGCCGGCGCGCTTGGCCATCTCGATGGCAGCGAAGGTTTCGGTCAGGGTGCCGATCTGGTTGATCTTGATCAGGATCGAATTGGCGATGCCCTTGTCGATGCCCTCCTTCAGGATCTTGGTGTTGGTGACGTACAGGTCGTCGCCCACCAGCTGCACTTTTTTGCCGAGGCGATCGGTCAGGATCTTCCAGCCGTCCCAGTCGCCTTCATGCATCGCGTCTTCGATCGAGATGATCGGGTACTTGTCGCACCAGGTTTCGAGCATGTTGGTGAACTCGGTCGAGGTCAGCTGCAGGCCTTCGCCGGCCAGGTGGTACTTGCCGTCCTTGTAGAACTCGGACGCTGCGCAATCGAGGCCCAGGCAGATCTGCGTGCCCGGCTCGTAGCCTGCCTGCTCGATCGCCTGCATGATCAGCTTGATGGCTTCTTCATGGTTGGCGACGTTCGGCGCGAAACCGCCTTCATCCCCGACCGAGGTGGCCAGCTTTTTCTCGTGCAGGATTTTTTTCAGCGTGTGGAAGATCTCGGCGCCGTAGCGGATCGCTTCCTTGAAGCTTGGCGCGCCGACCGGGATGATCATGAATTCCTGGATGTCCAGGTTGTTGTCGGCGTGCGCGCCGCCGTTGATGACGTTCATCATCGGCACCGGCATTTGCATCGCGCCCGAACCGCCGAAGTAGCGGTACAGCGGCAGGCCGGCTTCTTCAGCGGCGGCCTTGGCCACGGCCATCGACACGGCCAGCATGGCGTTGGCGCCCAGGCGGCTCTTGTTTTCGGTGCCATCGAGGTCGATCAGGGTGCGGTCCAGGAAAGCCTGTTCGTTGGCGTCCAGGCCCATGATCGCTTCGGAGATCTCGGTGTTGATATTTTCGCAGGCCTGCAATACGCCCTTGCCGAAATAGCGCTTCATGTCGCCATCGCGCAGCTCGATCGCTTCGCGCGAGCCGGTCGACGCGCCCGACGGCACAGCCGCACGGCCCATCACGCCCGACTCGAGCAGCACGTCGCATTCGACGGTCGGATTGCCGCGCGAATCCATGATTTCGCGGCCGATAATATCAACGATAGCACTCATTCTTATTCTCCAAAGGGTAAGCAAAACGGTGGGCGGATCCGCGAGGATCCGCCTGCATCTGTGGCGGCGATCGGACGGTGCAAATCAGGTAAAGCTGGTTTCGAGGAAGCCGGCTTTCTTGACGATGCGGTCGATGTCGACGAGCGTGGTCAGGAGTTCCTTCATGCGTCCCAGCGGGACTGCATTCGGGCCGTCCGACATCGCCTGCGCGGGGTGGGGGTGCGTTTCCATGAAAAGGCCGGCGATACCGGCTGCCACGGCTGCGCGCGAGAGCACGGGGATGTGTTCGCGCTGGCCACCGGATGAGGTGCCCTGGCCGCCCGGCAGTTGTACCGAATGGGTCGCATCGAACACGACCGGGCAGTTCGATTCGCGCATGATCGCCAGAGAGCGCATGTCGGAAACGAGGTTGTTGTAGCCGAACGAGGCGCCTCGTTCGCAAGCCATGAAGCTGTCAGGATCGAGACCGGCTTCTTTCGCCGCAAGGCGCGCCTTGTCGATCACGTTCTTCATGTCGCCAGGGGCGAGGAACTGGCCCTTCTTGATGTTGACCGGCTTGCCGGACTGGGCGCAGGCGACGATGAAGTCGGTCTGGCGGCACAGGAAGGCAGGCGTTTGCAGCACGTCCACGACGGACGCCACTTGCGCGATCATGTCAACATCGTGGATGTCGGTCAGGACCGGCACGCCGATTTCGCGGCGCACGTCAGCGAGGATCTCGAGGCCCTTGTCGATGCCGGGGCCGCGGAACGAGACGCCCGACGAGCGGTTGGCCTTGTCGAACGAGGACTTGTAGATGAACGGGATACCGAGCGCCGAGGTGATTTCCTTGAGCGTGCCGGCGGTGTCCATCGCCATCTGGCGCGACTCGATCACGCAGGTGCCGGCGATCAGGAAAATCGGGTGCTCGAGGCCTACATCGAAACCGCAAAGCTTCATGCTGCATCTCCTTGCAAAGCCGGCGCGCCGTTGTTGGCTGCCGCCGAATTAGTGTTGGCCGCCTTGTGCGCCAGCGCCGCCTTGATGAACGAGGTAAACAGCGGGTGGCCGGTGCGCGGGGTCGACTTGAATTCAGGGTGGTATTGCACGCCCATGTACCACGGGTGCGCGTTGTCGCCTTCACGCGGCAGTTCCATGATTTCGCACAGGTCTTCGGTCGGGGTGCGGGCCGAGACGATCAGGCCGGCCGCTTCGACGCGCGCCAGGTAATGGTTGTTCGCTTCGTAGCGGTGGCGGTGGCGCTCGGTGACCACGGAACCGTATATCTCGGCTGCCAGGGTGCCCGGGTTGACCGCGCAGGTCTGCGCGCCAAGGCGCATGGTGCCGCCCAGGTCCGACGATTCGTCGCGCTTTTCGACCTTGCCGTCATGGTTCTGCCACTCATTGATGAGGGCCACGACCGGCTGGTCGGTTTCGTTGTCGAATTCGGTCGAGTTGGCGTTGCTCATGCCGGCCTTGTGACGGGCGTACTCGATCAGCGCAACCTGCATGCCCAGGCAGATGCCCAGGTAAGGGATCTTGTTTTCGCGGGCGTACTGCGCCGCCAGGATCTTGCCTTCCACGCCGCGCTTGCCAAAGCCGCCCGGCACCAGGATCGCATCGTACTTCGACAGATGGTCGCAGCCCTTGGTCTCGATGTCTTCCGAATCCAGGTATTCGATGTTGACGCGGCTTTCGGTATGGATGCCGGCGTGGCGCAGCGCTTCGGTGAGCGACTTGTACGACTCGGTCAGGTCGACGTACTTGCCGACCATGCCGATGGTGACCGATTCCTTCGGGTTTTCCAGCGCATAAATGAGCTTGGTCCACATGGTCAGGTCGGCCGGCGGCGCTTCCATGCCGAGGGCGTCGAGGATGATCGCGTCCAGGCCCTGGTCGTGCAGCATCTGCGGCACCTTGTAGATGGTGTCGGCGTCCCACACGGAGATGACGGCCTGCTCTTCGACGTTCGAGAACAGCGAAATCTTGGCGCGTTCGTCGTCGGGGATCGGGCGGTCGGCGCGGCACAGCAGCGCGGTCGGCGTGATGCCGATTTCGCGCAGCTTTTGCACGCTGTGCTGGGTAGGCTTGGTTTTCAGTTCGCCTGCCGATGCGATGTACGGCACCAGGGTCAGGTGAACGAAGGCGGCCGACTTGCGCCCGGCGCGCAGCGACAGCTGGCGCGCCGCTTCCAGGAAGGGCAGCGACTCGATGTCGCCGACGGTGCCGCCGATTTCGACCAGCGCCACGTCCACGCCTTCGGCGCCGCGGTAAATATAATCCTGGATTTCGTTGGTGATGTGCGGAATGACCTGCACGGTCTTGCCGAGGTACTCGCCGCGGCGTTCCTTGCGGATCACCGATTCGTAAATCTGGCCGGTCGTGAAGTTGTTCACCTTGCGCATGCGGGTGCTGATGAAGCGCTCGTAGTGGCCGAGGTCGAGGTCGGTTTCGGCCCCGTCGTCGGTCACGAACACTTCACCGTGCTGCATTGGGCTCATGGTACCCGGATCGACGTTGATGTACGGATCGAGTTTCAGCATGGTGACTTTAAGGCCGCGCGATTCGAGGATCGCGGCGAGAGAGGCGGCGGCAATCCCTTTACCAAGGGAAGACACGACGCCACCGGTGACGAAGACAAATTTGGTCATTGCAGATAGTGCCGAACGGCACGTGCGGGAAATTGAAATTATACCTTAAACCGGCAAAAACTTCCGCAAAACAAGGCAAAAATGGGTAAAACCCGGTAGCCGCCCTTAGGCGCCCTGCATGTTATTGCCAAATTCCATACAAGCATTCAGAGCGGCGGTCCGCTGCCCCTGGGCCCCTGACGGTCGGCTATCCTGGAGGGAATGAAATGCATTTCAGATTTTTCTGCGTGGTTTAGCGAACAGACCCTCCAATCGTGCGCGCCCATGCTTGGTCTTTTTCAACAGGAGGTCCAAATGTCCTACTTAGAACGCGACACCTTAGGCATGTATGTCGACAAGGGCCACAAAGGCCCTGGTCCTGAATTGATGGGCGCCGACACCCTGATCGGCGACCACGTCCACAACCTGAAAAACGAACACCTTGGCGAGATCAAGGAAATCATGCTCGACATGCGCACCGGAAAAATCGCCTATGCCGTGATGTCGAGCGGCGGCATCCTGTCGATCGGCGAGAAGCTGTTCGCCGTGCCTTGGGAAGCGCTCAAGCTCGATACCGCGAACCATCAATTCCGCCTTGACGTCGCCAAGGAAAGAATCGAGAATGCTCCCGGTTTCGATACCGATCACTGGCCCGACATGGCCAATCCGGAATGGAAGAGCCAGATCCACAGCTACTACGGCATGCCCGTGATGTAAGTTATACCTGTCCACCGGCCGCGCGCCGGTGGGTCAGCAGAAATTGCGGCTGGTCGTATCGAGCCGTCCCAGCAGCGCCGACATGTCCACCAGCCGCTTGGCCACCAGGTGGCGCACCTCGCCCTCCCTCTGCCACACCCCGTACACCCCCAGTAAGGCCGCCCCAAGCACTTCCTTGCGCTGCTGCTCCACCAGGCTCGGCCAGACGATCACGTTGACGTTGCCGGTCTCGTCTTCGAGCGTCATGAACAGCACGCCCTTGGCCGTGCCCGGCCGCTGGCGCACCGTGACGATGCCGCAGGCGCGCGCCAGCATGCCGTTCTTGTAATCGTTGAGCGTGGACGCCGGCATGAAGCGCTGCGCGAGCAGGCGCGCGCGCAGCAACGCCAGCGGATGGCGGCCCAGGGTCAGCCCCTGCGCGCGGTAGTCGCCCACGATATCCTCGCCCTCGCTCGGGGCCTTGAGCACCGGCGTTTCCTCCACCGGCGTGGTGGGGCGCAGCAGATCCTTGTCGGGCACCGCGCCGACCGCCTGCCACAGGGCCTGGCGCCGGTTGCCGGCCAGGGAAGCGAGCGCGTTGGCGCCGGCCAGCACCTGCAGGTCGTGGCGGTCGAGCTGGGCGCGGCGCGCCAGGTCGGTGACGCTGTCGAAGGGCCGGATCGCGCGCGCGTCTTCGATGCGGGCCGCCACTTCGCGCCGCATGCCGCGCTGCAGGGACAAACCGAGGCGCACCGCGGCCTGGTCGCGTCCCGTCGGTTCGAGCGTGGACTCCCAGCCGCTGACGGCGATATCGACCGGGCGCACCTCGATGCCGTGGCGCTGGGCGTCCTGCACCAGCGCCGACGGACTGTAAAAACCCATCGGCTGGCTGTTGAGCAGCGCGCACAAAAACGCGGCCGGCTCGTGGCGCTTGAGCCAGGAACTGGCGTAGGCCAGCAGCGCGAAACTGGCCGCGTGCGACTCGGGAAAACCGTATTCGCCGAAGCCCTGGATCTGGCTGAAAATCGATTCGGCGAAGGCCAGCTCGTAGCCCCGTTCCAGCATGCCGCTGACGATGCGGCCGTAGTATTTTTCGAGCCCGCCCTTGCGCTTCCAGGCCGCCATGGCACGCCGCAACTGGTCGGCCTCGCCCGGCGTGAAGCCGGCCGCCACCATCGCCACCTGCATCACCTGCTCCTGGAAAATCGGGATGCCCAGCGTGCGTTCGAGCGCTACCTTCAGCTCTTCCTTCGGATACACCGGCGCCTCCAGGCGCTGGCGCCGCCGCAGATACGGGTGCACCATGCCGCCCTGGATGGGGCCGGGCCGCACGATCGCCACTTCGATCACCAGGTCGTAGAAAGTGCGCGGCTGCATGCGCGGCAGCATGCTCATTTGCGCGCGCGACTCGATCTGGAATACACCGACCGTGTCGGCCGCGCAGATCATGTCGTAGGTGGCCGGGTCTTCGGCCGGGATGTCCTGCATCGAAAACACGGTGCCGCGCTGCGCGCTTACCAGGTCGAGCGTGCGGCGCAAGGCCGACAGCATGCCCAGCGCCAGCACGTCGACCTTGAGCAGGCCCAGTTCTTCAAGATCGTCCTTGTCCCACTGGATGACGCTGCGGTCGACCATGGCCGCGTTCTCGATCGGCACCAGGCGCGACAGCTTGCCTTGCGCGATCACGAAACCGCCCGGGTGCTGCGACAGGTGGCGCGGAAAGCCGAGCAGGCGCTGCGCCAGCGCGGCCCATTGCTGCGCCAGCGCCGACTCGGGATCGAGCCCGCACTCGGCCAGGCGGTTGACCAGGTCTTCCTTGCTGTCGAACCAGTGGTGGGTCTTGGCGACTTTCTCGACGATGGCCAGGTCGATGCCGAGCGCCTTGCCGCTGTCGCGCAATGCGCTTTTTGGACGGTAGCTGATCACCACCGCGGCCAGCGCGGCCCGCTGGCGCCCGTACTTGTTGTAGATGTACTGGATGACTTCTTCGCGCCGCTGGTGCTCGAAGTCGACGTCGATGTCGGGCGGCTCGTCGCGCTCCTTGGAGATGAAGCGCTCGAACAGCAGGTTGCCGCGCGCCGGGTCGACCTCGGTGATGCACAGGCAGTAGCAGACGGCCGAATTGGCGGCCGAACCGCGCCCCTGGCACAGGATGCCGACCGAGCGCGCATGGCGCACGATGTCGTACACGGTCAGGAAATACGGCTCGTAGCGCAGGTAGGCGATCAGTTCGAGCTCGTGCTCGATCTGGGCCTGCACCCGCGCCGGTATCCCCAGCGGAAAGCGGTGGTGGGCGCCGATGTAGGTTTCCTTGCGCAGGTAGCCGCTGGCCGTTTCGCCCGGCGGCACCAGTTCGTCGGGATACTCGTAGCGCAGTTCGTCGAGCGAAAAGGTGCACAGGCGCGCGATGCGCACGGTTTCGGCCAGCACCTCGGGCGCATAGATATTGGCCAGGCGCAGGCGCGCGCGCAGGTGCTGCTCGGCGTTTTGCGACAGCGCGTAGCCGCACTCGCCCACCGGTTTACCGATGCGGATCGCGCACAAGGTGTCGTGCAGCGGTTTGCGCGAGCGCACGTGCATGCACACGTGGCCGAGCGCCGTAATCGGCAAGCCATGCTGCCAGGCGACCTCCTCGACGGTGGCGCGGTGGGCGTCGTCGAAGGCGCGGTGCAGCAGGTTCAGGCCGACCCAGGCGCGCCCGGAAAAGGTGGCCGCGATCCAGGCTGCCTGGGCGTGCAGGCGCTCGACGTCGGCCGGCTCGTAGCCCGGATAGGCCGGCAGCAAGATCGCCAGGCAGTCCGGCAGGTTTTTCAAGTGGCTGCGCTCGGGCGGCGGCGCGGCCAGGTCGGCAGGATGTAGCAGGTAGCTGCCCTTGTCGCTGCGGGTGCGCGCCAGGGTGATCAGTTCGGACAGGTTGCCGTAGCCATTGCGGTTTTGCGCCAGCAGCACCAGCGACAGCGCGGCGCTGCCGTCGGGCCTGGTCAGGTGAAAATGGGCGCCGATCAGCAGCGGCAGCGCCGCCTTTTTGGCCTCGGCATGGGCCCGCACCACGCCGGCCAGCGAGCACTCGTCGGTGATCGCCAGCGCAGCGTAGCCGAGCTGGACCGCACGGGCGACCAATTCCTCGGCGTGCGAGGCGCCGTGCAGGAAGGAGAAATTGGACAGGCAGAACAGCTCGGCATAATCGGGCAAGCTCTGGGCCGGGGGAGCGGAAGGCATACGAAGACGCTACAATAATGGAATGGAAAACTACTGTATAAATATACAGTATAACGCATCCACGGCGCGCTATCGACACTTCGGAAAAAACCATGCAAATTCACCAACTCGAGGCGGCCGGCGGTCTGGCGATGCTGCACGGCGCCGTATTGGGCAATCCTTGCCGCATACTGGCGGAGGTGTGGAAGAGCGTCGTATTGTCGGCGGCGGCGCCACATAAATATGCATTGCCTGATGCACATTTGTTATGATGCGTTCTCCGAGAGAACATTATCTACAGGATCAAAATGAAATTGATGAAAATGCTGGGCGTGGCCGTATTGATCGCGTCGAGCGCGCTATCGTTCGCTGCAGCCCCTGCCAAGCCTGTCGTCGTGACCGTCGGTCATGTCAAGGCGGTCAACGACCTGATGGTCGCCATGCAGATGGAAAAATTAATGCGCACCATCACGGGAACCAGCCGCTTTGCCGCCGAAGAGCAGCGCGGCGCCGCTTACGCGAAACTGGAAAAGATCCCGAAGGAGCAGATTTACGCGCGCCTGGCCTATCCGCTGGCCAAGGTGATCAGCGCCGAAACCGCCATCGAAATGACGCGCTTTTATAACACGCCGCACGGCAAGAAGGCCGTGTACCGGATGTATAACAGCAAGAGCTCGTATGGCGAGCCGCCCACCCCGGCGACCACCGCGATCGAGCGCAAGGACATGGAGCGGCCCGAGTATCAAAAGGCCAGCAAGGAACTCGCTGCCGCCGACGACGCCATCCGCCACGAGGCGTTCGTGCTGCTGCAGGCCATCCTGAAGTAATCCCGTCTGCCGGGTGAGCGCGTGCTCACCCCGCCGGAAACTGGATTTTCACGCTCAGCCCGCCCAGTCGCTCCGACTGTTCCAGGCTCAGCACGGCGCCATGGCGTTCGGCGATTGCCTTGATGATCGCCAGTCCCAGGCCGCTGCCATTGGCTTCGCTGCCGGCGATCCGGTAGAAGCGGTCGAACACCCGTTCGCGCTCCTCGGCCGCAATCCCCGGACCGCTATCCTGCACGCACAGGGTAGGCCCCTGCTCTCCCGCACACACTTCCACGTCGATGATGCCGCCGCCCGGCGTGTACTTGATCGCATTGTCGACCAGGTTGCGCATCAGGATATTGAGGGCGTCCGCCTGGCCGGTGACCAGCGCCGGATCGGCGCGCTGCAAGCCCAGGTCGATGCGCTTGCCCTGCGCCGCCAGCGCCAGGTCGGCCACGGCGCGGCGCGCCACGTCGGCCAGGTCCACCGGCTGGTCGCGCGCGCCGCTGGCGGCACTCGCTTCCTGGCGCGCCAGCACCAGCAATTGTTCGACCAGGCGCGTGGCCCGTTCGATGCCGGCTGTCAGGCGGCCCACGGCCACCTCGCGCGCCTCGCTGCTGTCGGCCCGCTCCAGGCTCAGCGCCTGCAGCTTGAGCGCGGCCAGCGGCGTGCGCAGTTCATGCGCGGCGTCGGCCACGAAATGCTGCTGCGCTTCGAAAGCGGTCTTGACGCGTCCGAACAGCAGGTTCAGTTCCTGCACCAGCGGCACCACTTCATCGGGCAGCCCCGTTTCCGACACCGGCGAGAGGTCGTCGGCCTGGCGCGCGGCCACCTGGGCGCGCACCCGCGCCACCGGTTTGAGCGATCCGCTGACGACCCACCACACCACCAGCATCAGGATCGGCATCATCAGCGCGATCGGACCGACCGTGCGCAAGGCCAAATTACCGGCCATGTTGCGGCGCACTGCCATGTCCTGCGCGACCTGCAAAGTCTGGGTCGGGGTCTGAATCGAAAACACGCGGTAGGTGGTGTTGTTCTCGTTGACGTTGGAAAAACCGAGCACCGCGTGCTGCGGCAGGCGCGCCGCCGAGCCGGTGCGGAACACCTGCACGCCGTCGGGCGTCCACACTTGCACCAGCAGCTCGTTGTTGTCGGCGTTGGCCTGGGCCGCGGCATTGACTTCGGCATTCGACAGCGGCGCGGTCGAGCGCAGCGCCAGCGCCATCTGCTCCATGTGGTAGTCGAAGATCTGGTCGGCGTTGTCGAGCGCGGTGCGGTAGGCGATCGAAGCCTGCACCACCGCGGCGACGCTGATGGCGGCGAGCAGAAACCACAGCAGGCGCCCGCGCAGGGAGTGGGAAACTTTGTTCATGGCTTGGGCACCATATAACCGACGCCGCGCACGTTCTGGATCAGTTCACTACCCAGCTTTTTGCGCAGCCCGTGGATGTAAACCTCGACCGCGTTGCTGCTCACTTCGTCGCGCCAGCTGTACAGCTTTTCCTCCAGCTGGGTGCGCGAAAGCACTGCACCGGGACGCGCGATCAGCGCTTCGAGCACCGCCCATTCGCGCGCCGATAACGTGACCGCGGCGCCGTCGACCTGCACTTCGCGGGTGGCGGGATTGATCGCGATGTTCTTGTATTCGAAAACCGGTTCGGCCCGGCCGGCGGCGCGCCGCAGCAGCGCGCGCAGGCGCGCCAGCAGTTCGTCGAGGTCGTAGGGTTTGAGCACGTAGTCGTCGGCCCCGGCGTCAAGCCCGGCGATGCGCTGTTCGACCGCGTCGCGCGCGGTGGCGATCAGCACCGGGGTGCGGTCCTTGCGGCTGCGCATGGCGCGCAACACCTCGAGCCCGTCCTTGCGCGGCAAACCCAGGTCGAGCACGACCAGGTCGTAGCTTTGCGACTGGCGCAGCGCGGTATCGGCCATTTCACCGTCCTTGACCCAGTCGACGGCGTAGTGCTCGGCCCTGAGCAGGTCGAGCACTACTTCGCCGATCATGATGTCGTCTTCCACCAGCAGTAACCGCATACTTCCCCATTTTTTTGATCGATGCTGGCAGTGACGGCATTTAGCCGATGCGCACCGGGATAAAGATCTTGTCGGCGCCGCGCTGGATCAGCAAGGCGACCGACTTGGTCGACTTGCCCACCACATCGCGCACCTGTTCGATCGAGGTAACGGGCCGGCCGTTGATCGACAATAGCACGTCGCCCGGCTGGACACCGGCGCTGGCCGCCGCGCCGGCCGCGTCTTCGATCACCAGGCCCGAAGCGATGCCCGACTGGCGCCGTTCGTTCGGATCGAGCGCACGCAAGGCCAGGCCCAGCTTGGCGCTGCTGTCGGCGCCGGCCAGTTCGGGGCGCTCGTTCGGTTCGGCCTTGTCGCTGGCATTGGCCAGGCGCGCCTCGATGCGGATGATCTTGCCGTCGCGCCAGACGTCGAGCGCCACCTTGTCGCCAGGCGTGGCCAGGCTGAGCATGGCCGGCAGGTCGCCCGAGGCGACGATGGGCTGGCCGTTGAGCTTGCGGATCACGTCGCCCGTCTTGAGGCCGGCCTTGTCGGCGGCGCCGCCCTTTTCGATATTCGCCACCAGCGCCCCTTCGGGCGAATCGAGCTTGAAGGAATCGGCGAAGCCCTGG
Organism: Pseudomonadota bacterium; assembly: GCA_040388275.1. Taxonomy (GTDB): domain Bacteria; phylum Pseudomonadota; class Gammaproteobacteria; order Burkholderiales; family Burkholderiaceae_D; genus Telluria_A. The sequence goes on along the minus strand of JAZKCA010000059.1, from coordinate 108,356 downwards.
TTCACTTCCTGGATCGTGATGCCCAGCTTGGCATGCTGCACCTTGCCGGTCGTGACGATCTGGTCCTTGATGCGGAAAGCCACATCGATCGGAATGGCGAACGACAGGCCCATGTAGCCGCCGGTCTGGCTGTAGATCTGCGAATTGATGCCGACCACTTCGCCCCTGGTATTGAACAGCGGGCCGCCCGAATTGCCGGGATTGACAGCGACGTCGGTCTGGATGAAAGGTACATTGCTGTCGTCGGGCAGCGAGCGGCCCTTGGCGCTGACCACGCCGGCGGTGACCGAACTGTCAAGGCCGAAGGGCGAGCCGATCGCCAGCACCCATTCGCCCACTTTCAGGTCGTTCGAGCGGCCCACCGGCACCACCGGCAGGTTCTTGCCTTCGATCTTGAGCACGGCCACGTCGGTCTTCGGGTCCGAGCCGAGGACCTTGGCGCGGTACTCGCGCCGGTCCTGCATCTTGACCGTGACTTCCTTGGCGTCGCGCACCACGTGGGCATTGGTAAGGATGACACCGTCGGGGCTGATGATGAACCCGGAACCAGTGCCAAAAACGGGCCGTTCGCGTTGGCCGCGCGGATTTTGCGGGCCCTGGAAGCGACGGAAAAATTCTGCAAACGGATCGTCCTCGTCGAACTGCGGGCCGCGCTGGCCGCGTCCTTCGAGTGCCGTCTTGGTGCTGCCGGTGACGCGGATGTTCACCACCGCCGGGCCGTTGCGCGCGACGATCTGGGTGAAGTCAGGCAGGGTGACGCCGGCGGCGACAGGCGCCGGTGCGGCCGCTGGCATTGCCGCGACCAGTGCGGGCGCGGGCGCCGTTGCCGCGATGCCCGAGGCGACCGCATTGTTATGGTTGACCGAAATCGCTCCAACCGCTCCACCGATGGCGCCGGCGGCGACAAGGGCGAGCGTGAGTCGCTTAGCGGTGATGGCAGTGATGGCACCTTCGTTATGCATGACTTAACTCCTGGATTGAAAGGGTTTGCTGATGTTGAGAATGATGCAGGATGAGACTTAGGGTTTGCTTAAGTTTTGGCAGCTTGCAAGTGTGAAATGCAACAACGTCCTCGCGAAGGCGGGGACGTTGGGTTGCGGGTGTATTACGCGGCCTGGCGCTGCTCCAGCGTTTGCACGTTGCTCGCCTCGCCGCCATCGATCACGATCTTGCGTGGCTTGAGCGCCTCGGGCACTTCGCGCACCAGCTCGATGGTCAGCATGCCGTTATCGAACGACGCCGTGGTCACCTTGACGTGGTTGGCCAGCTGGAAGCGCTGTTCGAAGTCGCGCGCGGCGATGCCCCGGTGCAGGTAGGTACGCTGCAGTTCATCCTTCTGCTTGCGGCCGGTAACATGCAGCACATCGCGCTCTGCAACGATGTCCACTTCCGAACGGTCAAACCCTGCCAGTGCCATGACGATGCGATACTTGTCTTCGCTCACCAGTTCGATGTTGTAAGGCGGATAGGTAGGCTGCGCCTCGGTGCGCTGGGTTTCGAGCAGGTTGGCCAGGCGGTCGAAGCCGATGGCGGAACGATACAGGGGGGTAAGGTCAAATGTACGCATGATAGATATCCTTGTCAAAGTGAAGCGATAAGTTGGCGGACCTCCGTTGAGCATCCGCTCAAGCCCATCTAATGGCGGCCTCACCTGTTTTCAAGGCCTTGAAAAACGCGGTTTTTTGCCCAATGCACCGAAAAATATGTTGTTTTCGTCCGCAAGGCGATATGCTCAAGCCATCTTTTGTCACGGCGAAGTGAAGCAATGTCCAAGAATGCAAGCGACGTTTCCGCGAAGCTGGAGGCGGCACTGGAGGAAAACATCGCACTACGCGCCGAGGTGGAAAGGCTGCGCGACAGCGGGCGCATGTACAGCTCGATCCTCGACAACGCCCCCCTGCTCATCTCCAGCAAGGATTTGCAGGGCAAGGTGCTGATGGCGAACAAGTACTTCGACGTGCTCGACGGCTACGACGCGAACAGTTTTGTCGGCAAGAGCGTGTTCGACCTCTTCCCGCTGGAAATTGCAGCGCAGCTGTGGCGAAATGACGTGCGCGCCGCCACCGAAGACGCCCCCGTGCATGAAGAAGAAACCGTGTATCACCGCGACAAGACGGCGCATACCTATGCCACCGTCAAGTTCCCCCTGCACGATAGCGAAGGCCGCGTGTGCGGCACCTGTGCGGTATCGACCGACATCACTGCGGCGCGCCTGGCCCAGCACGACAGCATCACCGACGCGCTGACCGGCCTGAAAAACCGGCGTTACTTCGACATGTTGTTCATGGAGGAACAGCGGCGCGCCCACCGCGACGGGCGCACGCTGACCGTGCTGCTGGCCGATGTCGACAGTTTCAAGGGCTATAACGATTGCTATGGCCATCCGCAGGGCGACGTGGTGCTGACCAGCGTGGCGCACGCGCTCGGCGCCACCTTGAACCGCCCTGGCGACCTGGCCTTTCGCATCGGCGGCGACGAATTCGCGTGCCTGTTTTCCACCACGGTCGAACGCGAAAGCTTCGAACTGGCCGAGCGCATGCGCGCCCACATGGTGGCCCGCAACATCGCGCACAGTGCCAATGCGCCGCACGGCGTGGTCACGCTGTCGGTAGGGCTAGCCTTCATCCGTCCCGACCAGGAAATGACCCTGGCCGAAGCCTACGAACTGGCCGACCAGGCCTTGTATCGCGCCAAGCGCAAGGGACGCAATACGGTCGCGCGCTGAAAATGCTATGCTGCGCCCATGACTACCGATACCGACATCCAGCTGAGCGGCCCGTTCAAGGCCAGTGACAGCACCGGCCACTCCCACGACGTCAAGGCGATCCGCATTTTCGACGAGGGCTACGGCATTATTGACGTCTACATCGACTTCGCCGCCCCGCTCGACGGTGGGTTGTACAAGGACAAGGTCCTGGTCGGCAACATCATCGACCGCCTGCGCGCGCTCGGCTACGTCGGTCCCAACTTTGCGCACAGCGATCCGGGTCTGCAAGACCGCAAGCTGATCGTGCTTGAGGCGCCTGAAGAATTTTCCGCCTTCGCCAAGCTCAAGGGCTGGAAAAACCTCGCCGAAGAATTCGACGACGAATAGTTCTTTATGTAATTTGACGCACAGATGCCGGCAAGCGAGCCCGGCACTATGTGCTCATGAGCAATCTAATCGACACCTTGTGCGGCCTGCCGAACGGAACAATTCGTTTTTCTCGTGCAAGATGCCCGCATGAGCAATTCGAAATTTCCCAACAGCAACACCCCTCCCCTGCCAACTTCCCATCAACCCGCCTGCCGCCTGGTCGCTACGAGTGCGCGCGGGGAGGATAAAGACATGCGTACTGTGCAACGTCCGGTCCGATCAATCGGCCGACCCGACACCCTGACCGCTCAACGCATTGAAGTGGGACTGGTGCTGTACGCCATGCTGGGAGAAGCGGCCGCCAACGACTACTTTGCCAAACACAATATCGACAGCAGCATTGCACAGCGCGTGCTGAACCCGGCAGGCCGGCGCCGCGGCAGCCACGACAGCAACGGCGTACGCACCGGCGCCTAAGCGGTGTACCGGGCGCTCCAGGCGGCGATGACGCCGGCGACCCACGCGGCGTCTTCCTTGCGCGTGAGCAGGTGATCGGCGCCGTCAAGCGTCGGCGTTGATCGCGTCGATGTGTTCACCGAACAGCTTGGTGACGTGCGCGCGATCGCCGGGCGCGGCAAGACTTTGTCGGACGCCATCGGGACGTGTTCGTGCCGCGCGTGGGCGTTCGGCCAGGCCGACAGTGGAGCGGTCAGACTTGCTGGAGCCACCCTCCTTCAAAACCGGCCCGACGCAAGCCATCGGCGAATGCCGGACAGCGGCGCACCAAACTCCAGACCAGACCACTGCGGTAATTTTCGATCATCATCACGATCGGCCCCACGTTAATACCAAAATGATAAGGCGATATCCAGCCAGCGCGCCGGCACACGCCATCGTCGCCCCCGAATGTCGGGCAGAACGACGCTTTGAAGCCATAGGGATTATCGAGGTGCAGGCGGCGCTCGCCATAGGCATGGATGGTTGGTAGTACGATTTCTGGCGCAAAGGGCAAACTTGCCACAACCGCCCACGGCGCCAGGGTGCCGTCGTCCGGCCCGAACGGCGCTCCGCGCGCGAGGTAGTCGAAGAACGTACGCTCGATGCCGTCTATTTTACGCCGTACTTCGCCCGGTCCGTCGGTGGCGGTAAAGCCCCAGCAAAACCGGTCGTACTCGTCGAACTTGAGCGGATTGCGAATCGCGTATTGCTGCTGGATATAGGTGGCGCGGCGGCTGTTTTCGAAATAGTCGCAGTCACGGGCGCGCATCACATGGTCGCGAATACCGCGAAAATCGATCCATATGTGCGACATCTGGTGAATGAACAGGGGCCCGGCGTACAGGACCTCGACGCCATAGATGGAACGCCAGTCGTAAGTGCGCCCCCACGCCGCGTAGCTCGACGGCGGCACCGGGTGGCTTGGCGAACCGAGGGCCAGCACGTACAGCACTAGCGCCTCGTCATAGCCCTCCCAGTGATACGGCAAGAAGCCGCTTTCTGGTTTCCAGCCGTGGCACAGCAGCTCGCCGCCGTTGCGCATCCAGTCCCAGTCCACACGCCGGTACAGCTGGTCGGCCAGCGCCCGCACCTGGGCTTCGTCCTCGTCCCGGCCCTGGAAGTAGGCTGCTGCGGTGAGCACGCCGGCAATGAGCAGCGCCGTATCGATGCTCGACAGCTCGCAGTTCCACGCGCGCCTGCCGCTGTCCATGTCGAGAAAGTGGTAGTAAAAACCCCGATGGCCGCTGGCGTTGGCCCCGCTTCCTTGCTCGCTGGCCGCCAGGAAGCGCAGTGTGCACAGGGTCCGTTGCAGGGCTCGCGCATGCGTCATCCAGCCGCGTTCGACGCCGATCGGATAGACCGTCAGCGCCATCCCGGTGGCGGCGATGCTGGCGGGCCAATCAGGTCGTGTCTTGTCGCGCGCGAGCCCGGTCTTGTCGCTGACCTCGTCAAGAAAGTAGGCAAATGAATCGCGCTGCAGGCAAGTGAGGAAGTCCCATACATGCGCTTGGTCGGACGCGGCGATCCCTGGCAAGCCCGGGTTCATGGCGTGCGCGGGGCTGGGGGCAAGCATGGGCGCTCAGCGCCGATCAGGGCTTCGGCGCCGCCCGCCCCGGCGTGCAGCGCCGCTGGCGAGGCATGGGCGCGGCGCGCCGACCTTGCTGTGCACGTCATTGCCCTGCCTCGCTGGGCCGGTGCGGCGCGGCAGGCGTGCGCCACTGTACGATGTGCTCCAGGCCGTCGTCAAGCATGGTCAGCGTCATGCCGCTCTGGCGCTGTCCATCGAGGGTCAGGACGGGCGCGCCGCTGCCCAGCGCCACCGTGATCAGATAGTGCGCGCTGCGGTAGCGATAGCGCAGTGCGTATCCGTCCCAGCCGGCGGGCACGCAGGGACGCAGGCCAAGCTGGTCGCCTTCCACCTGCAAACCAAGCAGCGACTCCAGGCAAAAGCGGTACATCCAGCCGGCCGAACCGGTGTACCAGGTCCATCCGCCGCGCCCGGTATGCGGTGGGCACGCATACACATCGGAGGCCAGCACATAGGGCTCGGTCTTGTAGCGCGCGATGGCGCCCGGCGCATCGCCGTGATTGACGGGCAGAAGCATGTCGGCCACCCGCCAGGCGCGCTGCGCATCGCCCAGGGCGGCAAACGCCATGCCGGCCCAGGCGGCGGCATGGGTGTACTGGCCGCCGTTCTCGCGCACGCCCGGTAGGTAACCCTGGATATACCCGGGGTTGGGATCGGCCTTGTCGAACGGTGGCGTCAGCAGCGCGACCAGCCGCGCGTCGGGGCGCATGAGCTGCGCCTCCAGCGACGCCATGGCTTGCCGTGCCCGCTGCGGCGCGGCCACGCCCGACAGCACCGACCAGCTTTGCGCGATCGCGTCGATGCGGCATTCGCTGTTGGCCGAAGCGCCCAGGACGCTGCCGTCGTCGAACCAGGCGCGCTTGTACCACTGGCCGTCCCAGGCGCTCGCTTCGGTCGCCTGGGCCAGCCTGGCCGACTGTTGCCGGCAGCGCTGGGCGAAGGCGCGATCGTCGCGCTCTTGCGCCAGGGCGCCGAATTGATCGAGCACCTCGCACAGGAAGAAGGCCAGCCACACACTCTCGCCCTTGCCGCCGATGCCCACCAGATTCATGCCGTCATTCCAGTCGCCCGATCCCATCAGCGGCAAGCCATGCGCGCCAAACCGCAAGCCGTGCTCGATGGCGCGCACGCAATGCTGGTAGAGCGTGGCGGACTGGTCCGACGGAAGCGGCAACTCGTAGCAATCCTTGCCATCTTTGGGTTTGTTGCCCTCAATAAAAGGCACCATCTCATCGAGTACGCCGCTGTCGCCGCTGGCGCGCACGTAGCGGCAGCATGCCAGCGGCAGCCAGAGATAGTCGTCCGAGCAAAAAGTGCGCACCCCCCTGCCCTGCGGCGGGTGCCACCAGTGCTGCACGTCCCCTTCCGGGAACTGGCGACCGGCGCAGCGCAGCAGATGGGCGCGCACCTGCGCCGGCGCCGCGTGCACCAGCGCCATCACATCTTGCAACTGGTCGCGAAAGCCGAAGGCGCCGCTGGACTGGTAAAAGCCGCTGCGCGCCCACAGGCGGCAGGCCAGGGTCTGGTACACCAGCCAGCCATTGGCCATGATGTCGAAAGCGCGGTTGGGCGTGGCCACCTGCACCGCTCCCAGCGTCCGATCCCAGAACTGGCGCACCGCCTCGAGCGCCGCATGGGCATCGGTGACGGCGCCTGCCAGTTGGCGCGCCGCCGCGGCGCTGGGCGCGGCGCCAAGCCGGAACACGATCACGTGCGCGGCGCCGTCGGCCAGCGCGAAGGGCAGGCGGATCGCGGCGCACGGATCGCGCATGGCGCCGCACGCGCCCGACAACACCGGCTGCGCCATGGCCGCCGGCGCGCGCAGGCTGCCGTTGCGCCCGATGAAGGCGGCGCGGTCAGCCAGCATGCTGGCCGCCTCGCCCTGGGCACTGAAAAACGCGCAGTGGCCGGCAAAGTCGGGGTGGTAGCCGTTGCTGGCGAAGATGCTGCCGCTGGCCGCATCGATGGCGGTGACGACCTGCATGCGGGTGTTGGCGGCGCGCTCGCCGAGCACCCACTCGAGATAGCCGGTGGCCGAGAGCCGGCGTGGCCTGCCGGAAGCATTGCGCACCGTGAGCCGGGCGTATTTGATGGGGGCGTCGAGCGCCACGAACACGCACAGTTCCGACCCGATGCCGTCTTCCGTATGGGTAAAGCTGCTGTAACCGAAACCGTGGGTGGCGACATAATCTCCGCTGCCGCGTGCCGGCAAGGCCGTGGCGGACCAGAATTTTCCGCTGTCCTCATCGCGCAGATAGTATGCCTCGGTATTGGGGTCGCTGACCGGATCGTTATGCCACGCAGTGAGGCGAAATGCCTGCGCGTTTTCGCTCCACGTGCTTGCGCTGCCGCTGTCGGACACCACGCTGCCGAAGCCGGGATTGGCGAGCACGTTGACCCACGGCGCCGGCGTGCCGGCCCCTTGCCGCAGCGTGATGACATACTCCCGGCCATTGGCGCTGAAACCGCCAATCCCGTTGTCAAATTCGAGCCCGCCGTCCGGCGCCGCGGCGCCGCTGTCAGGGGGCATTTCAAGCGCCGGCGGCGCTGGCGCGGGCGGCGCCGGCGCCGCTGCACGGCCCAGCAGCTGGTGCGCGAGCGATCCGGCCCCATCGTCGAGCACGACGCGGGCAACGGCGCGCAGCAGCGTCATGTCGGCCTGCGCCAGCTTCTCGGCGCCGAGCACGAAGACCCCGCCTGGTTTGGCCAGGAGCCCGGCCGCCAGGGCCGCCAGGGCAGGCTGTTGCGCGGCCGGGCAGACGATGACAAGATCGGCCGCCACGCCGTGCCAGCGCAGCTGGGCATGGGCGTCGAGCACCGCGCGCGCAAACGCCGGCGCGCCGCCGCCGGTACGCATCAATATGATCGGCAGATCGCCCGAGATGGCGTGCGGCCACAGGCCCGACTGGCCGAGCCGGTTTGCCAGCACGGCGCCCGGATCGGCGCGCAAGCTGGCATTGGCATACAGAAGCGAAGCGGCGATACGCGCCGTCAGGGCCGCGGGGCACAGCTGCTGGCCGGGGCATTGCGGCGCGCCCGCTTGCAGCAGCGCGTCTGCCTGCCCGGGCCGGCGGTACTTGTCGGCCAGCGCCAGCGATGCCGCCCTGGTGGGCGCCACGCCGCTGACGAAATCGACAGACGCGCTCTGGCCTGGCGCGAGCGTGAGGGCGCAGCCGATGGCCATGACGGGATCGAGCACCGGGCCGGCGCTGCCGCTCAGGCCGCGCCGCGGCCCGAGCGGATCGCTGCAATCGCGGCCGCGCCCGAGAAAGGCCATGCGGTCCGTTTCGTAGCCAGGCGCCGCTGGCAGCGGGGACGCGCACACCAGCAGGTGGAACAGGACCGGGGTGGCCGCGCCGGGCGCGCTGGGGCGGCGCGTGCACAGGATGGCCTGGCGCTCCCGATCGATTTCCGTTTGCACGAACAACTTGCTGAAGGCCGGATGGGTCGCGTCGCTCGCCGCGCTTGCAAGCACCACTTCGGCATAGCTGGTCAGATCCAGGCAGCGCGTGCGCTGCGAGCGGTTGGTCACGCGCACGCGCCTGAGCTCGACATCGTCGTCGGCCGCGACCGCCACTTCGGTGTCGAGCTCGATGCCGTCGTCGCTGCGCGCGAAGCGCGCGCGTCCTTCGCCAAAGTCGGCCGTGTAGCGCTCGCCCCGGCTGAGCACCGGCTGCAGCGTGGTGGACCACAAGCGGCCGCTGTCGCGGTCGCGCACATAGCAGAAGCTGCCCAGTCCATCAGCGACGGCGTCGTCGCGCCAGCGCGTCAGGGCCAGTTCTCCCCAGCGGCTGTAACCGCCGCCGGCGGCGCTGAGCATCACGTGGTAGCGGCCGTTCGAGAGCAGCTGAACCTGCGGCGCCGCCGTGTCGGGATCAATTACGGTGCTGTGCGAGGCAGGAAAGTCGGTCATGGGCGCTGGGAGCTGAAGTTATAGGGGCGAGGACAACCCAGCCTAGCCGCAAAAGCCCACCTGTTCTGTACGCTGGCGCACACGTGAGTCGGTCGCGCGGGCTACGACTCTGGCGCCTGTGCGCCGGCGGCCAGCGCCGCGTCCACCATCGCCTGCGCTTGGGCCAGGATGCTGTTCAAGTGGGTCCGGTCGCTCCAGCTCTCGGCATAGATCTTGTAGAGGTCCTCGGTGCCGGACGGCCGCGCAGCAAACCAGCCGCGCGCGGTGATCACCTTCACGCCCCCGATCGGCGCGCCATTGCCGGGCGCGCTCGTCAACACGTGCGTGATGGGGTCGCCGCCAAGCGTCTGGCTGCGCAGCTGGCGCGGCGCCAGCGCGGCCAGCACTTTCTTCTGCGCAGGCGTTGCCGCCGCCTCGACTCGCTCGCTGAGGGGATCGCCAAATTCCCGGGCCAGGGCGCGGTACAACTGCCCCGGGTCGCGTCCGGTGATGGAGGTGATCTCGGCCGCAAGCAGCGCCGCCGCCAGGCCATCCTTGTCAGTCGTCCAGCAACTGCCGTCGATGCGCAGGAAGGCGGCGCCCGCGCTTTCCTCGCCACCGAAGCCGAGCGAGCCGTCCAACAGGCCCGGCGCAAACCACTTGAAGCCGACCGGTGCGTCGAACAGCGGGCGGCCCAGTCGCCCGGCCACACTGGCGATCATATTGCTGCTCACGACCGTCTTGCCCACCCCGGCGCGCGCGCTCCACAGCGGCCGGTGGCGGAACAGATAATCAATGGCGACCGCATGGTAATGGTCGGGCGCCAGCAGTCCTGCGTCCGGGGTCACAATGCCATGCCGGTCGTGGTCGGTGTCGCACGCACAGGCGATGTCGAATTGACGCCGCAGCGCGATCAGGCGGCCCATCGCGTACGGCGAGGAAGGGTCCATGCGGATCTTGCCGTCCCGATCGAGCGGCATGAAGGCGAACGTGGGGTCGACCCGATCGTTTACCACGCTCAGCGCCAGCCGGTACCGGTCGGCGATGCGCGTCCAGTAATGCACCCCGGCGCCGCCCATCGGATCGACCCCGATGCGCACGCCGGCGGCGCCAATCGCGGCCATGTCGATGACCTGCGCAAGCTGATCGACGTAGGCGCCCAGGAAGTCGTAGCGGTGCGTGGTCGCCGCGCGCAGGGCGCGCTCGCAGGACATGCGCTTGACCCCCTCCAGGCCCGCTTCCAGCAGCGCGTTGGCGCGCTGGCCGATCCAGTCGGTCACCGCGGCATCGGCCGGACCGCCATGGGTCGGGTTGTATTTGACGCCGCCGCTGTCGGGCGGGTTGTGCGAGGGCGTGATGAGAATGCCGTCCGCCAGCGCCGTGTTGCGGCCGCGGTTGTGCATCAAGATCGCCAGCGATACCGCTGGCGTGGGCGTGTACTCGTCCCCGGCCGAGAGCATCAGTTCGACGCCATTGGCCGCCAGCACTTCGAGCGCGCTGCCACTGGCAGGGCGCGACAGCGCGTGCGTGTCCATGCCCAGGAACAGCGGGCCGGTGGCGCCGTGGCTGGCGCGATAGTCGCAGATGGCCTGGCTGATGGCCAGCACATGGCGCTCGTTAAAGCTGTGCCGGAACGATGAGCCGCGGTGGCCGGAGGTGCCGAACGCGACGCGTTGCGCGGCCACGGCGGGATCGGGGACGCACGTGTAGTAGGCGGCGACCAGGCGCGCCACGTCGACCAGCGCAGCCGGTGGCGCCGCCTGCCCGGCCAGCGGATGGGGCTTCATGCGGCGCGCGGTAGCTGCGCCGCAGCGTCGGGCCGCAGGCGGTGGCCCGTCAGGTCCCGCTCCAGTGCGCCGTTCATGGTCGCGTCGTCCGGGCCTGGCGGCGCCGTCATTCGGCGCCGACCTTCGGCACCGTGGCGCCTTCCTGGTGCCCCCCGAATTCCTGGCGCAGCGCCGACAGCAGCTTGTTGGCGTATTCCCCATTGCCGCGCGAGCTAAAGCGCGAGAACAGCGCCGCGCTCAGGATCGGCGTCGGGATCGCCTCATCGATGGCCGCCACCAGCGTCCAGCGCCCTTCACCGGAGTCCGACACGCGTCCGGCGAAGGCGGCCAGGTCAGGGTCGCGCAGCAGAGCGTTGGCCGTCAAGTCCAGCAGCCAGGAACCGATCACGCTGCCGCGCCGCCATAGCTCGGCGATTTCCGGCAGGTCCAGTTCGTATTGGTAATACTCGGGATTGGCCATCGGGGTGGTCTCGGCATCGGCCTTGCCGCTATGCTTGCCGGCATTGGCGTGGCGCAATATGCTCATGCCCTCGGCATAGGCGCCCATGATGCCGTATTCGATGCCGTTGTGAACCATCTTGACGAAATGGCCGGCGCCATGCGGGCCGCAGTGCAGATAACCCAGATCCGCGCTGCTGCCGCCCCGATCGGAAGCGCGGCGGCTGGGATTGGGCGGCGCAGCCGCCGCGCCCGGCGCCAGCGTGGCCAGCAGCGGCGTGATGCGGCCCACCGTGTCAGCCTCGCCGCCCACCATCAGGCAGTAGCCACGGGCAAGACCGGCCACCCCGCCACTGGTGCCCACGTCCACGTAATGCAGCTTGCGTTCCTTGAGGCTGGCGGCGCGCCGGATGTCGTGGCGGTAGTAGGAATTGCCGCCGTCAACGACGATATCGTCCGGTTCGAGCAAGGGGGTCAGGGCCGCGAGCAGCGCTTCGACCGCCCCGGCCGGCACCATCATCCAGAGCACGCGCGGGCGCGCCAGTTCGGCCACCAGTTGCGTCAGCGTGGCGGCCGTCGCGACCCGCGGTCCGGCAACCGCCGCAAGCGCTTCAGCGCGCGTATCATAGGCCACGCAATGGTGCCCGCCAGCGCCCAGACGTTGCACCATCAGTGCGCCCATGCGCCCCAGGCCGATCATCCCGTATTGCATGCGTTCCCCTTGTTCACAATTGTCACGGGCACACACCCGCTGTCCTGCGGCGCTCCATGCCGTGCTGGCGGGCTCGTCCGTTTCAGCCACGATCCGCGCATTCGCCCGCCAGGTCTGTACGGCGGCGCACACAAATGGCCGTCACAGCCACGATCCCGTCAGGTCCAGTCACATCATCATGTCGATTGAAAACAAGACGATGAAGCCGACAAAGAACATCGCCGTTTGGAAAGGCGTTTCGGATTCTTCATGGGCTTCTACCAGCAATTCCTCCGTCACCAGATAAAGCAAGGCTGCAACGCCGAAGGCCAGCATCGCATCGACGTAAGCCGGCTTGACATTACTGAGCGCGAGCGCGCCTGAAACGGCGCCAAGGCACAGGCCGACGGCCAGCGCCGCACACACCGCGGTGATGTTGCCCCTGCTCTTACCCATCGCCCCGAGCGAGGTCGCGAACGACACCCCTAAAAAGAGCACTTCGCCGAACAAGGCGGCGGTGAGCAGCAAGCCCTGCTTTTCCCCGGCCGAGAACGACAAACCGATGAGGACGCCGTCCAGCACGATGTCCACCCCCATCGCCGCGATCAGGCTGCTGGCGCCGCGCCCGGGAGTGGCCAGCGCTTTTTTCTCGCCCGCCCATTTTACAAACAGCATCACGGCAACCCCGACGGAAAAGCCGATGATGGTTACCAACGGCATTTTTCTGTGGACGAGATCAGGTAACAGTTCCGTTGCAAGGACGCAAAAGACGAGGCCAGCGGTGAAGTGCTGCACCGCGCTTCGCAAAGCAGGTCCTGGCTTGCGAAAGAAAGTGAGAACAGCGCCCAACAGGAGCGCGGCGGCCGGAAAGGCGGCAAAACTCATCACGCCGACGAGCGAGCTTGTCATGCCTTCTCCTGGACCACGCCGGCAAGCGCGCCGACGGCGACAAGCGCCTGCCGAACCGGCGCGCCATCGTACGCGCAGTCGACGTCAATGCGGTGGACACGCGGTCCGCCGACATCCGGAAAAGGCGGCGGCGCAAGGCAAATCATGGTTGGTTGTTGCATATCGTCTTCCCGATGGATTGACAACGATTGTCAGCCTGCACCATGGCCCTTGTCTGTACTGCAACGAACATAAGCGCGACCTTGATGCGGACAATCAGCCCCCGACAACGGCCCTGCCAATGAATCTTGGCTGACGCGCCGATGCGGCTCGGGCCGGCCGACGCGGCGCCATTGCCAGGCGCTTGTCGCACGTCCTCGCGCGCTTTCCTATGCGGCCTGGCTGTCCGACGCGGCCGGGGCAGCGAGATGTTTTTTGTAGGCGAGCAGCCGCAGTGCATTGACCACGACCAGCAAGGTTGAGCCCTCATGGAACAACACGGCCGTTCCAATGTTCAGGCCAAAAATGGTCGCCGGTATGAGGACCGCCACCACCCCCAGACTCACCCACAAATTCTGTTTGATAATTCGGCTTGTATCTCTGGACAAGCCAACGGCGAAAGGCAGTTGGGCCAGGTCGTCGGCCATCAGTGCGACATCGGCAGTCTCGAGCGCGACATCCGATCCCGCCGCCCCCATGGCGATGCCCACTGTGGCGTTGGCCATCGCCGGGGCGTCGTTGACGCCGTCGCCGACCATCGCGACCTTGCCGTGCTTGTCGCGTAAAGCCTTGATGGCGTCGACCTTTTGCTCGGGCATCAGGTCGCCCTGGGCTTCGGTCAGGCCGACGGTTTTCGCAACCGCGTCGGCAACGGCCTGGTTGTCGCCGGAAATCATGATGAGACGCTCGATCCCCAGTGCGCGCAGCTCTTGCATCACCTGGGCCGCCACGGGACGCGGCGTATCCATCACCGCTATCACACCAAGAAATTGCTGGCCTCGGCGCACGATCATCGTGGTGCGCCCCGCAGCGACCAGCCTGGCGTTCGCTTCGGCCAAAGCCGGGGGAAGCGCCGAATCCGGCAGTTCGGCAAATAGCACCGGTTTGGCGATATGCACCAACTGGCCATCGACTTGGGCCTGTACCCCGCGTCCGGTAATGCTCTTGACCTCGGTTGCCGCCTTTGCTGCAACGTCTTTTCCGAGCCGTGCGCGTGCGCCTTCGACAACGGCACTGGCCAGCGGATGGTCGCTGTGCTCCTCGACGGCCAGCGCCACGGCAAGCAGTTCGGTCTCGGCGACACCGTCGGCGGGAATAGCGTCGGTCAGCCGGGGCTTGCCCTCGGTGAGCGTACCGGTTTTATCGAATGCGATCGAAGTGAGGGTGCCCAGGTTTTCAAGGGGACCTCCCCCCTTGACCAGGACCCCGCCGCGGGCGGCGCGCGCCACGCCACTGAGCACCGCGCTTGGCACCGAGATGGCCAGGGCACAGGGACTTGCCGCCACCAGCACCGCCATCGCCCGGTAGAAACTGGTCGAAAACGGTTCATCGATGACCAGGCAGGCAAACAGCAGCAACGTGACCAATGCCAGAACCGCAGGGACGAAAATACGCTCGAATCGTTCGGTGAATTGCTGCGTGGGCGAACGCTGCGCTTCCGCTTCGGTCACCATCTTGATCACCCGAGCCATCGTCGACTGATCGGCCAGGCGCGCGACCATCACTTCGATGCCGCCCGAACCGTTGATGGTGCCGGCAAACACCCGGTTTTCCGGACTGACCTTGTCAAATGCCGCCAGGGCCGCCTTCGGGTCGGCTGCGGGCTGCTTGTCGACAGGGACACTTTCACCGGTGACCGGCGCCTGGTTCACGCTGGACGTTCCAACGGCGACGACGCCATCGGCGGCAATGCGCTCATTGGGCCGGATCAGGATGACGTCACCGACCTGCAGGGCTTTGACCGGCACTTGCTCGGTACCGTCGCCCCGGCGTACCGTGGCGGTGTCAGGCGCCAGCTGCGCCAGTGCCTCGATGGCGCGGCGCGCCCGGCCCATGGCGTAGTGTTCCAGCGAATGCCCCAGGCTGAACAGGAACAGCAGCAGCGCGCCCTCGGCCCATTCGCCAAGAGCGGCCGCGCCCGCGGCCGCCACCAGCATGAGCGTGTCGATTTCGAAGCGGCGCGCGCGCAAGTTTTCGATCGCTTCTTTCACCGTATAGTAGGCGCCGGCCGCATAGGCCGCCACGTAGAGCGCCGCGGGGAGCCAGCCGGGAACGTTGCCGTAGCGGTTCAACAGCCAGCCGGCGGCAACAAAGGCGCCGGCCAGCAAAGAAAAAATCAATTCCGATTTCTCGCCGAAGGGGCCGCCGTGGTCATGCCCATGTCCCGCCTCCCCTCCCGCTCCATCCTTGTCGTGCGCATGGCCGCTATGGTCATGGTCACCGTCCTCGCTCTTCCCTCCAGCCGCATCCTTGCCATGCGCATGGCCGCTGTGATCGTGCCCGGCGTGGCCTGCCTCTTGAGCCACCGGGGCTGCGGCAGGCGCGCCGGCATCGATGGCCGACACCTCGTCCAACGCCATGCCGGTGCGGGAACGGGCTTGCACGATCAGATCGGCCTGCGTGATCGCGCTACGATCGTATTCGATGCGAACCGCGCCCGATGGGCCGACGTCGGTGACGAGCACGCCGGCAATGCCGCGCAAGGTCTGCGCCATGGTCCGGGCGGCGCGCGCGTGCAAGGTCTCGCGCGTGCGCAGCGTCACGTGACCATATCTGGCCGTGACCTGGGCGCCGGAGGCGTTGACCAGCTCCCGCACCCTGGCCAGGGTCAGCAGCGCAGGGTCGTAATGCAAGCACAACTGCGGCGCGCCGCCGTCCGCGCCGGTCACATGGACATTGCTGACCCCGGGTCGCCCCGAGAGCCGGTCCAGCAGCCGCCCGATGCAGCGGTCGTCTTCGCCGTCGACATCGGGAAGCAGCAGTTGCAGTTCCAGCCTTAACTTTTCAGTGTTATTCATATTTTTTTGCACCAAGTAGCGTAAATGATTTGCTATTACCTTCCGGCAATGCCCATGTCCTGCTGCTGCTATTTGCGACAGTCTACGCTGGCCCGAGGCAACAGTCGGTACGGCAGCGAACGTGCGGCTTCCTGTCGCCACACCAAAAAAATGTTCCGGCACGCATCACGCCCGACGAGCCGTCGCAAGCACGGATTCTTGCTCGGCCGCCTCAAGATGCGTTCGCAATGGTCCCGCCCCCGCAGTCGCTGACAGGACCGGCACGCACCTGTCATCGCCCGTGCGGCGCAATGCGCGGCGTTCGGCCAGTCTGAGCACGCCATACGCCGCGTACAGGATCGTCGCCGCGATCCATGCCGTCCATAGCGTATGCGTCAAAAAATGCGCGCCGCGCAGTTGCTGGACGAGTCCCATCATCATTCCCACGCAAAACAATCCTGCACCAATCCGCCACGCCGTGGCAGGCTTGCCCGGCAGCCAGAAAATCATGATGGACGCCAGCCAGAGCCCGCTTGATGCATGGCCGGCCGGAAAGCAGTGTCCTGCCGGCGCCGAGGCGGGGATCATGTCGAGCAGCCGGAAATACGGTTCGCTGCCGCCGAACTGCGCGATATCCCACGGGCAATGCAGGCGGCTGCTTCGCTTGAGCAGGGCGACGCATGCGGGGATCGCGATCGCACACGCGGCCACTGTCCTCAGGCGCCATCCGGTGCCGCGCGACCAGTAGGCGGCTGGACGCAACAGGTCGAACACGGCACAGGCGATGAAAGCGCATGCGACAGCGATAAGCAGGCGTTTCAGGTACACATGAAAGAACTGGCTGGCGATCCAGTGATCCCTGAGTGGAAATTGCGCGCGCGCCGCATCGTAGCTCAGGGCCGCGAAAGCGCGATCGACATCGGTGGCCTGGCCTAGCCAGAACAGCAAAACGGCCGACAGCATCAGGGCCAGCGGCGCGTACCAACGCCATGCCGCTCTAGCGCGCATTGAGGCACCCGGCGAAAATATCGCGTGCCGGGGCGTACACCCGGGTCTCGACTTGCAGCATCCCCAACACGGAATGGAAAATATTGTCGTGTGAATACGGCCGATCGCGGCGCGCCGCCAGGCACGCCGGGTCCAGCCCTACCCGCTTTTGGAATCCAGCGGACATCCAGACCATCAGCGGGACGTGGCGCTGCTCGATGGGCGCGATGACGTAGGGCGCACCATGAAGGAACATATTCTTCTCCCCCAGCGACTCGCCGTGATCGGCAAAATACACCAGCGAGCCGTCGACTTGCGCATTGTCTTGCAGCAGCTTGATTGCCTGATTGATCACGTGGTCGGTGTAGAGCACCGTATTGTCGTAGGCGGCGACGATCGATTCGGTCGAGCAACGACTGAGCATGGTGGTCTCGCACACCGGACCGAAGCGCGCAAACGCCGACGGGTAGCGCCGCCAGTATGCAGGGCCGTGACTGCCCTTCTGGTGCAGGACCACTACCAGATCATTCTTGGCCGCGGCGATCCGCTCGCCCAGCCCCACCAGCAGGCGCTCGTCGTAGCATTCATCGCTTGCGCAAAACGGCAGACCCGGCGCCGGGACGCTGAGGTCTTCGTATTCCACGCCGTCACATGTGCCCTTGCATCCCGAATTGTTGTTGCGCCATAGAACAGAAAAATTCGCGTACTTCAGTACCGCCAGCAATCCCTGCTGCGAGTTCGCCTTCTCGTCGGTAAAGTGTTCGCGTCCGAGCGCGGAGAACACACAGGGGACCGACACCGCGGTCGCCGTGCCGCAGGACGCGACATTGGTGAAATTGAACAGCTCGTTGCGAAGGCTCAGCAGGGGGTTGGTCTGGCGCGCATAGCCGTTGAGCGAAAAGTTGGCCGCCCGCGCCGTTTCGCCGAGGATGATCAAGGTGACGCTCTTTTTGGGGCTTTTCAGCCAGGAACTGCTTTTATGCGCATCGACGCCCAGCGGCGCGACCTTGCCGGTCCGCGCGTAGCGCATCTTGCGCACGCCGTTGATGGCCTGGATATAATTGGTCGGGGCGAGCTGGTAGCGCAACTCGCGATGTTCCCGGAACAAGGGCGCGAGCGACTTGTAAAATACAAACAGAAATACCGCAAAGGCCGCCCCCGACGCGACAATGATGAGCAACTTGCGGGGCAGATCGCGACGCCAGGTTCCGTAATCGATGTCGGTGGCGATCACGATCGCAGACGGCAGCACGCCAAGAAAGATCACGGTGGCGGCCAAGGAATAACTGAACAGCTCTGCAGCTTCCCGCACGTCCGTGTCGAACACGTTCTGCATCATCCCCTTGTCGATCGTCGCCCCATACTGATCCGTGAAATAGGATGCGACGGCTGTGAGCAAGAACAACGATACCAGAACCGGCTTGAGCAGGTAGCGAAAGGCGACCAGCGTCAGGCAGGCGTTGAACACCAGCACGATGCTCAGGAAGCTAAAGCCCACCAGGGTCGCGCCCGACAGCGTCCAACCGTCAGTCGCTGAAATAAATGTAGTCCAGAACTTTTTATTGTAAAGCAGGCACAGCAAGGCCGCCGCAGTGAGGGTGACGTACTCCGGTTTGATTGGGTATTTCTTGAACATATACATCCTTTTAAGGCTCTCGCTGGCGCGTTTTCAGGCGCAGAGTAATGAAAGTGGCGACACTGAGGATGACGGCGATATCGTACAGCGCGAAACCGACCGAGGCGCCGATCGCGCCCGTCGCCCAGATGCTCGCTGCCGTCGTATTGCCCTTGACCGCACTGTCGCTTTTCATGATGGTGCCGCTGCCAATGAAACCGATGCCGACGATCAGGCCATACAAGACGCTGGACAGTCCAGGCGCGTGGGCGCCAAAGGCGCCGATCCCGACCAGGATGAAGCCGCAGCTTGCCATCGCCACAATGGGAAACGTCCTCAGGCCGGCGCGTCCCTCCGTGGCTGCTTCCCGGTCCCACCCGATGGGAAGCGCGAGCAGATACGCGAGCGCCAAATCGACGAGGTGGGCGATCACTTCGGCCCATGCCAGTGCTTGGAAACGCAGCATTTAGTTCCTTCCGGGGCGCGCGCGCCGCTCGATGATGGGGCCGGCGCGCACATCGGCGTGCCGGCCCAGCCCGGCAGCAGCTGGGGGCGGCGCTTGCCGCGGCGCCGATGCATGGGAATGTTTAATCATGGTCGCATCTTCTGTTCTCCGACGACTGCGTGGCGTGAAAAAAAATCGACAACATTTTACCAACCGCCCTGTTCCGGTCGGGAACAGGGCGCGCGCTGCTCACGCTACTAGGCCGGCCCTGCGGCGTCGGCACTTGCCTCGGCGCCGGGATGGCGCGTAAAATCTTCCGCGCTCTCGTCTTTGCCA
Organism: Pseudomonadota bacterium; assembly: GCA_040388275.1. Classification (GTDB taxonomy): domain Bacteria; phylum Pseudomonadota; class Gammaproteobacteria; order Burkholderiales; family Burkholderiaceae_D; genus Telluria_A. The sequence continues at coordinate 89,119 of JAZKCA010000059.1, read as the reverse complement.
TGGGCCCAGCGATACAGCAGAGGCAGGACCAGCAGGGTCAGAATGGTCGAGGAAATGATGCCGCCGATGACCACCGTCGCCAGGGGACGCTGCACTTCCGCGCCGGTCCCGGTGGCAATGGCCATCGGAATGAATCCCAGGGACGCCACCAGTGCGGTCATCAAGACCGGCCGCAGGCGCGTCAGGGCGCCCACGTTGATCGCTTCGTCCAGTCCCATTCCCTCTTCGCGCAGGGTCCGGATGAACGAGAGCATCACCAGGCCGTTCAGCACCGCCACCCCCGACAGGGCGATGAATCCCACTGCCGCCGAGATGGACATGGGAATGTCGCGCAGCCACAGGGCAAGGATGCCGCCCGTCAGCGCGAACGGAATGCCGGTAAACACCAGCAAGCCATCCTTGACGTTGTTGAACATGACGAACAGCAGGACAAACACCAGGAACAGCGCCAGCGGCACGACAATCTGCAGCCGCTGCGTGGCGGACTGCAACTGCTCGAAGGTGCCGCCCCAGTTGGTCCAGTAACCTGGCGGAATCGTCACTTCCTTGCGGATCGCCGCTTCGGCTTCCGGTACAAAGCTGCCGATGTCGCGTCCACGCACGTTGGCGCTGACGACAATGCGCCGTTTGCCATCCTCGCGGCTGATCTGGTTCGGGCCTGGGGCGAAATCGAGCGTGGCCACTTCGCCCAGCGGGATGTAGCTGACCAGGCCCTCGCCGTCGGCGCCGGCCGCCGGTTTCGGCAGCGCGATCGGAAGCCGGCGCAGCGCCTCGAGGTCCGTGCGCAAGGCTTCGGGCAAACGCACGATGATATCGAAACGGCGGTCGCCCTCGAACATGGTGCCCGCCTCGCTGCCGCCGGTGGCGATGGCGATCGTCTCCTGCACGTCGCCGATATTGAGGCCATAGCGCGCCGTCTTCTCGCGATCGATGTTGAGCGTGAGCATCGGCAGGCCGGATGTCTGCTCCACTTTCACCTCGGACGCGCCCGCGATGCGCCCGAGCACGGCGGCGACTTTGCCTGCCGTCTCGTTGAGCACCTCCATGTCATCGCCGAAAATCTTGACGGCGACATCGCTGCGTACGCCCGAAATGAGCTCGTTGAAGCGCAACTGGATCGGCTGGGAGAACTCGTAGTTATTCCCGGGATACTTGTTCGCTTCCGCCTGTACCGCGGCCAGCAATTCATCGCGCGTCTTTTTTGGCTTGGGCCAGGTGGCTTCGGGCTTGAGCATGACGTAGCCGTCGGAAATGTTCGGCGGCATGGGGTCCGATGCGATCTCCGCCGTGCCGGTCCGGGCGAAGACCCGCTCGATTTCCGGAAACTTCGCTTTCAAGCCGGCTTCGATCTGCTTTTGCATTTCCAAGGACTGACTCAGGCTGGTGCCGGGGATACGCAGCGCCTGAATGGCGAAATCGCCTTCATTGAGGCTAGGAACGAACTCGCTGCCCATACGGGTGGCCACCGCGCCGCTGAGCACGACAAGAACCAGCGCGATCGTGGCGACCACGGCCTTGTTGCGCATGACTTTGGCCAGCAGTGGCTCGTAGCCGCGCTTGGCATAGCCCATCAGGAAATTTTCTTTTTCGCTGACCCGTTCGCCGATGAACAGCGCCACCGCCGCCGGAATGAAGGTGAGCGACAGGATCATGGCGCCCACCAGGGCCGCCACGACCGTAAACGCCATCGGGTGGAACATCTTCCCCTCCACCCCGGTCAGCGCGAAGATCGGGATGTAGACGATCATGATGATCAACTGGCCGAAGAGCAAGGGCCGGCGCGCTTCTTTCGCGGCCGCGAACACTTCGTGGAAACGCTCGGTTCGGGTCAGCACACGGCCTTTGTGCTCCTGCGCGTGGGCCAGGCGCCGCACGCAATTTTCGACAATCACCACGGCGCCATCGATGATGATGCCGAAATCGAGGGCGCCCAGGCTCATCAGATTGGCACTGACCTTGTAGGTGACCATGCCGGTGAAGGTAAACAGCATCGACAGCGGGATCACCATCGCGGTGATGAGCGCCGCGCGAATGTTGCCGAGGAAAAGGAAGAGGATGACAATGACCAGTACCGCGCCCTCGAGCAGATTTTTCTTGACCGTATTGATCGCCTTGTCGACCAGGACCGTCCGGTCGTAGACCGTCACCGCCCGCACGCCTTTGGGCAAGTTGCGGTTCACTTCCATCATTTTGAGGTCGACCGCCTGCGACACCACGCGGCTGTTTTCGCCAATGAGCATGAACACGGTGCCCAAGACGACTTCGCGTCCATTGTCGGTCGCCGCGCCGGTACGCAGTTCGCGTCCGATGGCGACCTCGGCGACGTCGCGAATGCGGATGGGCACGCCTTGCACATTGCTGAGAATGACGTTCTTGATATCCTCGATCGAACGCACCTGCCCCGGCGCGCGGATCAGGAATTGCTCGCCGCGCCGCTCGATATAGCCGGCGCCCACGTTATTGTTGTTGCGATCGAGGGCGGTGACAATATCGGCCAGCGTCAGGCTATACGAACTGAGCTTGGTGGGATTGGGGGTGACGTGATATTCCTTGGCATAGCCGCCGATGGAATTGATTTCCGTAACGCCCTTCACATTCCGCAATTGCGGCTTGATGATCCAGTCCTGGATTTCGCGCAGGTCGGTCGGCGTGTAGGCGCTCCCATCGGCCTTGCGGGCGCCGGGCTCGCTCTCGACGGTCCACAGATAAATTTCGCCAAGGCCGGTGGAAATGGGCCCCATCATCGGCGTGACGCCGCCGGGCAACCGCTCTTTCGCTTCCTGCAGCCGTTGATTGACCAGCTGGCGAGCGAAATAGATATCCGTGCCGTCCTGGAAAATGACGGTGATCTGGGACAGTCCGTAGCGGGAAAGCGAACGCGTCTGCTCAAGGCCGGGCAAGCCGGCCATCACCGTTTCGATGGGGAAGGTGACGCGCTGCTCCATTTCGAGCGGGGAGTAGCCGGCCGCCGAGGTATTGATCTGGACCTGGACATTGGTAATGTCGGGCACGGCATCGATGGGCAGCTTTTGATAGCTGTAGACGCCGATGCCCATCATTCCCACGACCGCGAGCAGGACGAGCCATCGGTGCTCGATGGAAAACTGGATAATTCGTTCAAACATAGGATGTTCTCCGCTTAGTGGGCGTGCTCGGCGCTGCCCTTGCCCTGCTCGGCCTTGAGGACAAAGCTGCCTTGGGCGGCGTACTGCGTGGAGGCATTGAGCCCGCTGGTAATTTCGGTGTAAGTGCCGTCGCTGCGTCCGACGGTGACGGGCAGCGCAATGAATCCGCCTTCGATTTTGGCGAACACCGTCGGCTTTTCAGCCACCATCTGGATGGCGTCGGAGAGCACGGCAACCGGGACGTCGCGCTTGTCGGCAGTCATTTCGACGTTGACGAACAGGCCGGGGCGCCAGGCGTTGTTCGGATTGGACAAGGTGACCGTTGCCTTGGCGGTCCGGGTCTGCTCGCCGAGCAAGGTCCCCACGTAAGTGACCGTCCCGGTGGCGCTTTGCGCCAGCGACGTCGCCTTGACCAGCGCTTTCTCGCCCACCCGCACCGTGGCCAGATCCTTGGCCGGCACGCTCACGTCGGCCCAGACCGAATTGAGGTCAGAAATTTTGAAGACATTGGCGTCTTCCTTGACCGATTCGCCCAGCGCAATGTGCTTTTCGACGATGGCGCCGTCGAAAGGCGCGCGCAATTCGAAGCGGTTCAGCGCGCCAGCTGCGGCGCCCGAGGCGCCGATGGCTTGCAGCTTCTGGCGTGCGTTTCTGGTCGCAATTTGCGCTTCCTGCAATGCCTGCTGCGCCTGCAAATAATCCTGTTGGGCGGAAATCTTTTCCTCCCACAACTTCTTTTCGCGCACATAGGTCAGCTGCGCGAGTTCCTGGCGCTTTTGCGCCGCCAGCATCTCGCTGCGCAGTTCGGACACTTCGGTGCTGGCGATCACGGCCAACAGCTGGCCCTTTTTGACCACCTGGCCAATATTGGCGCTCACCTGTTCGACCACCCCGGCCATCCTTGGCACCACGTGGGCCGTGCGATCCTCATTGAAGCGGATTTCGCCGGGCAACTGGAAGGCACTGCTGATGGAAGCGGGCGCCGCGGTCGCGATCTTGACGCCCGCGGTTTTCAGCTGCGCATCGCTGACCTCGATCTTGCCTTCCTCACTGTCGAGCGTAATTTCCAGCACTTCCTTGCCGCGCCGCGCAATAAATTTCGCAGAAAAAATATGCGGCTCTGCAATAGGCTGGGTCGACAACTGGCTATCCTTGTCGACTTTGAAGCCGATCTTTTCCACTCCGCCCAATGGCCGGCGCAGTTCTTCCGTCACCACGACTGCAGCGGGCGCCAATTGCTTGCCGCCATCAAAAAACCACAGGCGATGGCGGGCTTCGCCGCCGTCTTCGGCCAGCACAATCTCGACGCCAAAGTTGCCTTTGGCAAAAAGCTTGCCGCCGTGCGGGCCCGGTTTTGAGGCAGGGGCATGGTGTTCTTTGTCACCATGCGCCTTGTCGTCGTCGTGCTTCCCGGCGGCGGCCTTGTCGTGATGCTCGCCATCGTCATGCCCGGCTTGTTCACTGTGGCCCGGGCCCTCCTCGCCGCCAGCGGGCGACTCGCGCTTGCCCATGATTAAGATGAGCGCCAGCAGAATGGCGCCGACAACGAGCACGATGGCAATGGCAAATCGCGTCTTTTTTTCGATAACGGGGATGTTCATGATTATTCCTGAGGATTGACGGTCGGGTTGATCAGGCGGCCATGCGGTTCCACATTGCCCACGACGCGTTCGATGTCGGCCGCTGCGCGATGAGACTCGGCCAGCGCACGGACATATTGGGTTTTGGCCAGGGTAAGTGTGCGTTGCGCATCGAGGACGTCGAGGAAGTTGAACTTGCCCAGCTCAAACCCCTTGGTGGCCGCTTCGTACGCGCTTTGCGCCCCCGGCAGGATCTCGCCGCGCAGGACGCGCAACTCTCCCTGCGCCGCTTCCAGTCGCAACGACGCTTGCGTCAGCTCGACGGAAAGATTGGTCTCGGTGACGAGCAATTGGTCGCGCGCCTTGTCGGCGCGGCGCAAGGCACTGAGCAGATTGCCCTGGTTGCGGTCGAACAGTGGCAGGGGAAGCGAGACGCCGACGATGGTCTGGCGCGCCCCCACCTGCTCGTCGCGCTTGCTGCCGACGCTGAGCGTGAGATTGGGAATGCGGCGGCTGCGCTCGATGTCGGCCAGCGCGCGTTGCCGCTCGATCTCCAGCTTTGCCCGGGCCAGCTGCGGCGCCCCTGGCAAGTGAACGAACAGCTCGCTTTTGGTCGGATGCGCGCCGAGCGTCGCCGGCGGCGCTTCCACCGCCTCGCTGACGCCGTTTTTATTGCCCCAGGTGGCGCCCAGACGCTGGCGCGCCAGCGCCAACTCGTTGGCAGCCTGGCTCAACTCGATTTTGGTGCTCGCTTCGGCCACCCGGGCACGCGTTTCCTCGACCGGCGAGATCTTGCCGGCCGTGACACGCCGTGCCGTGGCGCCGCTGACCCGTTGCGCGAGCTCTTGCGAGCTTTGCGCCAGCGCCAGCCGTTCCTGGGCAGCGACGACATCGAAAAACGCGGTCACCACGTCTGCCCTCAGATTGGCCCGGTAGGTGGCCAGATCGGCGGACGCGACCTCGATTTCACGGTTGCCCGACGCGATGCGCGCGCCGCGTTTCCCGCCCAGTTCGATTTCCTGATCGAGCTGGACGGTCGTGCTGCGGCGATCCTTTTGCTGGCCTTCGCGCAAGTAAGATACTTCGGGATTGAGGAACTTGCCAGCCTGGATGCGTTGGCCCCTGGCGATGTCGATGTCTTGGCTTGCCGCGCGCAAGCCCGGGTTGGATTGAAAAGCGCGCTGTATGGCCGCGGCCAGCGTCAGGGCCGCAGGCGCGGCTGGCTGGGCGGATGGCGGCGCGGGCTGGGGCGCGGGCGCCGCTTGCGCCAGCAACGGAAGGGGCTGAGCCAGCAGCACGGCCAGCCCGAGGAAAGCAAAATGAAATCGCATAGATTCTCCGAAAATTAAAAAGGAAGAATCCGGCAATAACGACGACTACCCTGAGCGGGAAAGGAAGAGGTAACAATCATTGCCGGACTAAACGGCAATACTCCATTGCGGGCGTTCTGGCGCGCCGAGGTAGGGGGCGGGACGCCCGATCAGCGCCGGCAAAAACTCATGGCTGACCACCGCGACGATGATCGGGGTCGAGGCGCTGGCCCCCACCCCGGCGGGCGCGTGCGCGCACGTGGCGCAGTCCGAGTCCGCCCCGATCTTACTGGAAGGCGTGGTCCCGCCATCGTCATCGACATCGTCGCCGCCCGCGCCCTGGTGTTGATGCGCGTGATGCCCGAAATGCTGGCTTGCCGTGCCGCTCTCGTGCCCGCAATAGGCACTGGCCACACCCCAGGCGAACTGGAGTGTCAGTGCAACTATCAGCAGTCGGAGGAAACGTTTCACCATGGCCGGATTATAGCGTACTTTGATGCCAACACGTGTTCGCACATCAATTTCCTACTTGCCGCCGGGCGCCGCACGCTCCCGGCGGCCAGCCTGCGCCTGCGCGCCCGAGCAGGGGGCGCGATCGACGCCACGCCCGCCGTCAGATGTTCAGAGCGCGCTTGTCCACCGCGAGGGCAGCTTCGCGCACGGCCTCGTACAGGGTGGGATGCGCGTGGCAGGTGCGCGCGATATCTTCCGCCGAGGCGCCAAATTCCATCGCCAATGCGGCCTCCCCGATCATCTCGGACGCAGCCGAGCTGACGATATGAACGCCAAGAATCGCGTCGGACGCCGCGTCCGCCAGGACTTTGACGAACCCTTCCGGCTCGCCATGTCCGAGGGCGCGGCCATTGGCGGAAAACGGGAATTGCCCCGTCTTGAAGGCGCGCCCCTCGCGCGTCAACTCGTGCTCCGTCTTGCCTACCCAGGCAGCCTCGGGATGGGTGTAGATAATGAAAGGAATTGTGGCGTAATTGACGTGGCCGGCCTGTCCCGCAATGATCTCGCACACCATCACGCCTTCCTCACTGGCCTTGTGCGCCAGCATGGGGCCGCGCACGACGTCGCCGATGGCAAAGACATTTGGCACAGCGGTTCTGCACTGCTGGTCAACGGGAATGAAGCCGCGGGCGTCGACCTGCACGCCGATGGCGTCCAGGTTGAGGCCCTGCGTGGAAGGAACGCGTCCGATGGCGACGATCACCTTGTCGACTGCCAGCTCGACGCTCGCGCCGCCGGGATCGCGGTAGCGAACGGTCGCCCCTTGGGCTGTACGGGCGATCTGATCGATCGACACGCCAAGCGCGAATCGCATGCCTTGTGCGCTCATCGATTTCAGCATTTCCCTGGACACGTCAGGATCGGCGCTTGGCAGGAATTCCGCCATGGCATCGATCGCAGTGACCTGCGATCCGAGCCGGCGCCACACGGAGCCAAGCTCAAGGCCGATCACGCCTGCGCCAACGATGCACAGTCGCTGCGGTATGTCGGCGAAATCCAATGCCCCGACATTGTCGCAAATGATGTCATTGTCGATCAGAACGCCGGCCAGTTGCCGCGGGGCGGAACCGCTCGCGATGATCAGATTTCTAGCCTTGATCGTGCTCACCTTGTCGGCGGCCGTCAATTCCACAACGTACAGGCCGGCGTCCTTGCCGGCCAGGCGGGCACGGGCTTTGAGAAAATCCACCTTGTTCTTCCTGAATAAATACTCGATGCCTTTCGCCATCTTCGTCACGACCGCATTCTTACGGTTGACCATCTTCCCGATGTCGACCCCGACATTGTCGGCGATGATGCCCTGCTCGGCACTGCCCCGGACGAGCTGGTCATACAGATGACTCGATGCGAGCAGGGCCTTGGAAGGGATGCAGCCCACATTCAGACAAGTGCCGCCCGCACGCGCTTTGCCGCCCGGATCGGCGTACGCGTTCGATTCAATGCATGCAACCGATAATCCGAGCTGACCGGCCCGAATGGCCGCGATGTACCCGCCCGAACCTGCTCCGATAATTGCAACGTCGTATTCCGTTTCCACCATTAGTCGCTTTCAGATATCGCTATGATCCATCAGCCCTTCGTCGCGGTCGATTACCGCAAGGGACGTTCAATCTCGCTGCTGTCACTGGCCACAGCGAACGATTCGGTGTCGTTCGACACCCCCGTTTCCATGCTGTCGCCCTGCCTCGGGGACGCGAGGCTTTCCGACTCCCCGTTTTTCATGACCGACTCCGCCTCAATCGAGACATTGCCGCCAGCGCTTTGCGGCGCCTTCAAATTCGACGCCGCTTGGCTGTCCTCGCGCGCGCCCGCTCCCGCGGGGCCAGCGGAAGCGACGCGGCTTTTTCCGGCGTCTGCTTTCTTCGATTTAACACGCTTCATCGTATTCCCCTTCCAGTGGCACTTTCGCAACACGATCAATCAGGCAGGATGCCCAACCAGTGAGCGCGAGGTATGGTGGACGTGCGCGCCGACACCGAGAAACGGCGTCGTCGCCTCGGTAGCCGAGCACTCCCAATATGCGCCCCCCATTTGAAAACTCATGCATTCATGCTCGAGCGCGCCTGGCAATCGGCATAGATCTCGGGATACAGATTCCGCTCGATTTGCTCGATCAGGATGTGGATAATCTTGATGTGCAGCTCCTGCGTACGATCGGCAAAAGGGCCACCGGGTGCGCAAATACACAGGTCGGCCTTGCCTTCCAGGAGTGATCCAGGCTTGCCCGTCAGCGCCACGACGCGCATTCCCAGCGAAGCCGCCGCTGTCGCGGCCACAATGACGGAGGGACTGGCGCCACTGGTGCTGATGGCCACCAGCACATCGCCGGCACGGCCGTGCGCTTGGACATACCGCGAAAAAACCTGGTCATAGCCATAGTCGTTGGCGACGCAGCTCATGTGACTGGGGTCGCTGATGGCCGTGGCAGCGAGCGCCGGCCTATCCTTCCTGAAGCGTCCCGACAGCTCCTCGGCCAGGTGCATCGCATCGCACATGGAACCGCCATTTCCGCAAGAAAAAATTCGCCCCTTATTGCGGAGTGCCTCCGTCATCATGTCGGCCGCGCCGGCGATGACTTGCAGTTTCTTTTCATCGCCAATCAGATCGTCCAATGCTTTCTTGGCGTCAAGGAGAGCGCGGCGGATATGTTCGGTCATCGTGGTTCCAGGTGAACTTTGCGGAGCAAAGGAGGTGCGGCGTGTCAGACATCCGCTTCCGCGGCGTGCTTGTCGCATTCGGCTGCGCATTTTTCGCACGCGATCTGACACTGGGCGCAATGGGGGTGGTCTTTGGCGTGGACGGCGCACGCGGCGGCGCATTGCCTGCATATGTGGGCGCACAGTGCGCAAAAATCGCCGTGGTGCGCCGAGCTCCTCGCCAAGGCGTTCATGGTGGCCGCACAGATATCGGCGCAGTCCAGGTTGATCAGTGCGCACTGGGCGGAACCTTCGCGGATGTCCTCGGCGGCACAAGTCTGGCACGCATGGATGGCTTCTTCACATGCTTCAATGCAAGCCTGCAGATCAAGCGATTCGGATGTTGCCATGATGGTTCCTTTCGTGGAAATGTTGATAAGCCGGGCCACTATAACGCCATCCTGAATTCGGCAACGCGCGTTACGCCTGTCGCATCAGCCCGGCGGCCCGATGGCCGATTCGGCACCTTGGCATACCGCCCGACATCATCGAGACCGCCGCCAAGGCGAGATCGGCCCAGCGCAATCTAAGTTATAATCATTCTCATTTGAGCTGCGCGCCCGCTATGAATTCTCTTTTGCAATCACTGATTTTCGTCTGGCTCCTCTTGACGACGCCCTCGTTCGCGCGCGCCGAAGCGCCGGTCGACCAGCGTGCGAAACAGGTCTGGCAGTTGCTCGACTACATTGCGGTCGATTACGGCAGCGCGGTGAAGGACGGCGCGGTTGTCAGCAAAGACGAGTACGCGGAAATGATGGAATTCGCGTCGGCTGCCGCACGGCAGCTCGGCGAGTTGCCTGCGGGCGCCGCTGCCGCCAGCTTGCGGGCGCAAGCTCAAAAATTGCAGCAACTCATTGCTCAGAAGGCTGATCCGGAGCTGGTCGGCACCCAAGCTCGGCAACTGGCGAAAGCGCTGTTGCTCGCCTATCCGGTCACGATGGCGCCAAAGGCCAGCCCCGATCTCACGCTCGGCGCCAGGCTGTATCAGAACCAGTGCAGCGCCTGTCACGGCGCGACGGGCCGGGCCGACGGCCCGCTGGCCGCCTCCTTGAACCCGGCCCCAATCGCATTTACCGATATGGCACGTGCCCGGCAACGGACACCTTTCGCGCTGCATCAGATCATATCGAACGGGGTCGGCGGCACCAGCATGCCAGCGTTCGCCGCACTCAGCGACGATGAACGCTGGGCATTGGCTTTCTATGCATCGACACTGTCGAACACCGACAGCGAGCGTCAGGCCGGCGCGCGCTTGTGGGCCTCGGATCGCCGGCAGCAAAATGTCGTTGCCGATCTCGCTGCGCTGAGCGCGACGTCGGAGGCAACGCTCGCCGCCTCGCTCGGGGATCAACCTGCCCGCGCGCTGCTCGCTTATCTCCGCAGCACGCCGGCCGCTGTGGTCTCGGTCACGCCTGACACGCTGGCGCTGGCAAAAACGCGCTTGTCGGACAGCGTTCAAGCGCTGCAGAGGGGCGACCATGCCGAGGCCCGGCGACTCGCGTTGTCGGCCTACCTGGATGGCTTCGAACCCGTTGAGCCCGCGCTCGCAGCAAAGAACAAATACCTGTTCGAAGAAATCGAGAAGGCCATGGGAAGCTACCGTGGCGCGCTTGGAAGCGGCAGCGTCGCTTCGGCGCTATCGATCGCCGGCAAACTTCAGGCGCTGCTGTCGGAAGCCCAGGAGGCGCTGCGCGGCTCGACCGACCCGCTGTCGACATTTGTGGGCGCACTGACCATTTTGCTGCGCGAAGGCGTGGAAGCCTTGCTGGTGGTTGTTGCCATGATTTCCTTTCTGAAAAAGGCAGAGCGCACCGACGTCCTTCCCTATCTGCACGCGGGCTGGGTTTCCGCACTGGCGGCGGGAGGCGCGACATGGGCCATCGCAACCTATGTCGTTGATGTGAGCGGCGCCAGCCGCGAGCTCACCGAAGGCGTGTCGGCGATCTTTGCCGCCGTCATGCTGTTAGGTGTCGGAATGTGGATGCATCAAAAAAGCATCGCGGGACGCTGGCAAGCCTACGTGAAGGCGACACTGACAGTCGCGCTAAGCCGGCAGTCTGCCGCGGTGCTGTTCTTGCTCGCGTTCGTCACCGTCTACCGGGAAGTATTCGAGACAGTGCTGTTCTACGCCGCGCTGTGGACACCTGGAAACGGGGGATATATGTTGGCCGGACTAGGTGCAGGAATCGTGCTCCTGTGCGGCATGGCATTCTTGCTGCTCAGATCAGCAGCCCGCTTGCCTATCAGCCAATTTTTCGCCGTCAGCTCGGCACTGGTCGCCATCCTCGCAGTCATATTGATGGGCAAGGGAGTCGCCGCGCTGCAGAAAGTCGGCTACTTGGCGCTGAGCCCGGTTTCCATTCCCCGCATTGATGTTTTGGGAATTTACCCCTCGCTGCAGACGCTCAGCGCGCAACTGATGATCGTTGCGATCATCGTCGCCACAGGCGTGCACAATATGCGGTCCCGGAAAAAGGTGGCGTTGGCCGGCAATGCCTGACTGCAAGGCGCGCGGGGCGAGCAAGGCCAGCGTCCAGGCGCACGCTGCCTCCTGCATCTCGCCGATGCGGTGTTCGCGCGCGCCGTCATGAATGCGGCCCTCGGCGGCCCTAACGGCGCCCCGCCACCCCAACTGCGTGGCGGGTCACTTGCGAAGCAGAAAAAATACGGCCGGCACCACGAACATTGACAGCAGCGGCGCCGAGATCATGCCGCCGATCATGGGCGCTGCAATTGTCTGCATTACTTCCGATCCCGTCCCGCCCCCAAACATGATCGGCACAAGGCCTGCGACGATGACCGCCACCGTCATTGCCTTGGGCCGCACCCGCAGCACGGCACCTTTGCGAATGGCATCGATTAATGCCGCTTCGTCGTTGCAACCCTCATGCAACTTGGCCTCCCAAGCATTTTTTAAATACAGGAGCATGATCACGCCAAATTCGGCAGATACGCCGGCCAGGGCAATAAATCCCACACCACTGGCCACGGACAGATTGTGCCCGAGCAGCCACAGCAGCCAGACGCCGCCGGCAAGCGCGAGCGGCAAAGTTGCCATGATCAGCAAGGCCTCGTCGACACGCTTGAATGTCATATACAGCAACACAAAGATGATCAACAGGGTCGCCGGCACGACAATCTGAAGCTTTGCGCTCGCGCGTTCCAGGTACTCGAACTGGCCCGACCACGACACCGAGTAGCCGGCGGGCAGCTTGAGCTCCTTTGCAACGGCCTGCTGCATGGCGCGCACCGCCGAGCTCAAGTCGCGCCCGCGGATGTCGACATACACCCAGCCCGTCAAGCGCGCGTTTTCGCTTTTCAACATGGGCGGACCGTCCGTGATGCGAATCGTGGAAACATCGCCCAAGCGGATTTGCGCACCACGATCGGTCAGTATCGACAGCTCGCGCAGCTTTGCGACCGAGTCGCGCACCTCGCGCGGGTAACGCACGTTGATCGGGAAGCGCTGCAAGCCCTCGACCGTCTCGCCAATGTTGTCGCCGCCGAGCGCGCTGGAAACGATACCCTGGATATCGGCGATATTCATGCCATATCGGGATGCCGCATCGCGGTCGATCCCGATGTCGATATAGCGCCCGCCATTGAGACGTTCGGCCAGCGCCGACGACACGCCCGGCAGCGCTTTGATCACCCGTTCGATTTCCCCCGTAATGCGGTCGATCTCCTTGAGGTCGGTTCCGGCCACTTTGACCCCGACCGGGCTCTTGATTCCGGTCGCCAGCATGTCGATGCGGTTGCGAATTGGCGGCACCCAAATATTCGATAGGCCAGGCACTTTGACGATGCGGTCGAGCTCTTCGACCAGCTTATCGGGCGTCATCCCCGCACGCCATTGCGCGCGGGGCTTGAATTGAATCGTCGTTTCGAACATTTCCAGCGGCGCCGGATCGGTTGCGGTCTCGGCCCGGCCGGCTTTGCCAAAAACACTGTGGACTTCGGGCACGGTCTTGATCAGGCGGTCGGTTTGCTGGAGCAGCTCTGCCACCTTGCCAGCCCCGATCCCGGGCAAGGCTGACGGCATGTACAGCACGTCGCCCTCGTCCAGCGGTGGCATGAATTCGCCGCCCAGCCGCGAGATCGGCCAAACGGTGGCGAGCGCGATGAGCGCAGCTGCCGCAAGCGTCGACTTCGGATGGCGCAACACCACTTCCAGCAGCGGCCGATAGAGGGCGATCAGCCCGCGATTGAGGGGGTTTTTCTGCTCGTCCGGAATGCGGCCTCGGATCAGGTAGCCCATCAACACGGGAATCAAGGTGACAGCCAGAACGGCCGCGGCAGCCATGGCGTAAGTCTTGGTGAAAGCCAGCGGGGCGAACAGGCGCCCCTCCTGCGCCTCCAGCGTGAACACGGGAATGAATGACAGGACGATGATCAGCAGCGAAAAGAATAGCGCCGGTCCAACCTCGGCCGCGGCATTGCCGATCACGCGCCAGTGTTCCTCGCCCGCCAGCTTTTCCTCGGGATGCGCATGATGCCACGCTTCGATGTGCTTATGGGCGTTTTCGATCATCACCACGGCCGCGTCAACCATGGCCCCGACGGCAATCGCAATGCCGCCGAGCGACATGATGTTCGCGTTCACGCCCTGGTAATACATCACGATGTAGGCGGCCAGGATACCAAGCGGCAGCGACACGATGGCGACCAGCGCCGAGCGGATGTGAAACAGGAAAATGGCGCAGACCAGGGCGACGACGATGAACTCCTCGATCAGTTTGCTCTCGAGGTTCGTCACGGCGCGCTTGATCAGGTTCGAGCGGTCGTACACGGGAATGATGTCAACACCGGGGGGCAGGCCTGGCTTTAACAATTCCAGCTTGGCCTTGACCGCAGCAATCGTTTCGAGGGCGTTTTTCCCGGAGCGCATCACAATGACGCCCCCCGCAACTTCGCCTTCGCCGTTCAGCTCTGCGATTCCGCGCCGCATTTCCGGTCCGAGCTGAATCCGCGCCACGTCGCCTAGCCGCACCGGCACACCTGTTTCGCTCGTCATTAACGGAATCTTGCGGAAGTCGTCGAGCGACTGCAGGTAGCCGGACGAGCGCACCATGTACTCCGCCTCGCCCAGTTCCAGCACCGAACCGCCCGTTTCCTGGTTGGCGCGACGCACGGCCTCGATGACCTTGCCGTGCGCGATGTTGTAGCCCCGAAGCTTGTCCGGATCGAGCACAATCTGGTACTGGCGCACCATGCCGCCTACGCTGGCCACCTCGGACACGTTCACCACCGTCTTCAATTCGTACTTCAGGAACCAGTCCTGCAGGGCGCGCAACTGCGACAGGTCCATTTTACCGCTGCGGTCGACCAATGCATACTCGTAGATCCAGCCCACGCCCGTCGCGTCCGGGCCGAGCGCGGTTGTTGCCTGGCTCGGCAGGCGTGACTGTACCTGGTTCAGGTATTCCAGCACGCGCGAGCGCGCCCAGTAGGGATCGGTGCCGTCTTCAAACAGCACATAGACGAAGGAGTCGCCGAAAAAGGAATAGCCGCGCACGGTCTTGGCGCCCGGCACCGACAACATCGTCGTCGTCAACGGATACGTGACCTGGTTCTCGACGATCTGGGGGGCCTGGCCAGGATAGCTGGTACGGATGATCACTTGCACGTCCGACAGGTCGGGGATGGCGTCGAGGGGCGTGCGCGACAAAGCCCAGATCCCCCATCCGGTCATCATGACGGTGGCAAGCAAAACGAGAAAGCGGCTGGCGATGGACCATCGGATGAGTCTGGCGATCATTTCTGGCCGCCAGTCGCCTTTGGCGCCTGCCTGCCGTTCACTGAATCGGCCATGGGCGCGCTGCCCGGGGCCGCAGTATCCGCAGTGGGCGCGATCGCGACGATTTCGACACTGCCGTCCGTGCGCTGCCTGATGTCGAAGGCGACCGGGGCGCCCACGCTGACATTGGGCGGCAGACCGGCGGGCGGCAATTTGAATGGCATCGTCATCGGCCCCCAGCGCAGGGATGCGATCGGCCCATGCGAGATCGTGATCTCGTCCCTGCCGATCGCCTCGACTTTGCCTTGACCGTGATGGCGCGCTGCCGCCTTGTCTTGTTCTGGCGCTGGAAGGTCGGCCATGCGCGTCGCCACCCCCTTCAAACTGGCTTCGGAGTCGATCAGGAACTGCCCCGAAACGACGACCTTTTGCCCAACTGACAAGCCTTTTCGTACCTCGGTCAAGCCATCGCCTTCGCTTCCAAGTTCGACCTCGACAGGCACAAACTGGCCGCCCTCCCGCACCAGCATGACGACGCTGCGGGTACCCGTCTGAATGACCGCCTCGGACGGCACCAGCAGCACTGCAGCGCCGCCTTTGGGCGCGAACGCGAGCGCCGCGAACATACCGGGCGCCAGCTGCCTGGTGGGATTCGCCAGTTCGATACGGGCTTTGAGCGTGCGCGTCGTGGCATTGACTTCAGGCAGGATTGCGCCCACTTTTCCCTTGAACACGGTGCCTGGCAGCGCCTGGGTGCGCGCTTCCACCACGTCGCCAGGCCGAATTGTCGCGGCCACGTTTTCTGGCACTTCCGCGTTCACCCACACCGTGTCCAGCCCGTTGATGCGAAACAGGGTCGCCCCAGCCATGACGGTCATTCCTTCACGCGCGCCCAGTTCGGCGATCACGCCGCTGACGGGCGAGGAAATCGTCATACGGGGATGGACCTTGCCACTGGCTTCTACCAGCCGGATCTGCCCGTCGTCCATGCCGACGAGGCGCATGCGCTGGCGCGCGCCGTCGACCAGTGAAGCAGCCCCGGCGCCTTGCATACGCCGGGCCGCCAGGTATTCTTCCTGCGCCGCGACCCAGTCAGGTACGTACAGCGCGGCCAAAGCTTGTCCTTTTTTCACCGGGTCCAGCGGTGCGCGAACATGCAGCCGTTCGACGAAGCCGTTGCTGCGCGCCTGCACCAGTGCCACATCGCGCTCGTTGTACGCCACGCTGCCTACCGCTACCACGCGCGCCGCCAGACTGCCGCTGGTGACCAAGGCCGTGCGTACGCCAAGATTTTGCTGCACTCTGGGGCTGATGGAGACCTTGCCTTCATCGCCCTCCTCGGCCCCATACACGGGAACCAGTTGCATGTCCATGAATGGGGATTTTCCCGGCTTGTCGAATTTCTGACCGGGAACCATCGGGTCGTGCCAGTACAGCGGCTTTTTGGATGCGTCCCCACTTGCGGCCGCGGCACTCGCGGCGGTCGCGCCAGCAGGCGGCATGCTCTGCATACCTTGCTGCACGCCAAAGCGGTACGCGCCGTAGCCGGCCACAACAGCAACGGTCGCTGTCAAAGCGAGCATCTTCTTGTTATTCATTTTTCTTCCCCGTTTTTGTCGATGGCGCGATGCACTGCGTTCCCAGTGTCTGGAAAGAGAAAGTTCAGTTGCGCCCACAGCCGCGCAGTGTCCATTTGAAGTTGAAGTGCCTGCACGCCGGCTTCAGCTTCATTGCGTCTTGCAGCGAGCACGTCGGCCAATGTTGCCTTTCCGCCGCGGTAGGCCGCGAGCACCGCATCGCTGCGTGCACCCGCCAGCGGAATGAGTTCACGGGCGTAGCGCGACATGCGCTCCCGACCGCTCTGCCACGCGGCAATCATGGCGCGTGCTTGAGCAAGGTATGCGCGCAGCATTTCATCGCGCTCGGCCCTGTTTTGCTCGACCATGACGAGCCTGGACCCAAGTTCGCGGTCTTGGCGCTTGCTGCGGTCCAACTGCAGCGGCACCGAAATGCCAACCGACACCATGTTCGAATACGCCGCACCGCGCTGCTGGAACGCGATTTCCACACTCCAATCGGCACGCCGGTTTGCCTGTGCCAGATTGACTTCCGCCTGAGCGATATCCTCTTGCTTGTTCAGCACGCCAATTTCCGGGTGGTGGGCCAGGTCAAGGTCGAGCGTCGCAGCCTCCAGGCGAATCTTGCCGACATCCGGCGGGCCCGCCAGAGCTACGTCGCCACTTGTTCCGGTCCATCTTGACAGCATGGTTTGAGCGACGCGTAATCGCCCACCAATCTCACTGGCACGGTCATCCAGGGCAAGCAAGGCCGATCGGGCAGCGAGAATGTCGGCCTGACTGCCGCGTCCCCCACGATAGGCAGCTTCGGCGGCCTCGATTTCCTGCCGCGACAGGGCCGCTTGCGAGGCGACCAGCGCAGCTATTTGTTGCATGAAGTACAGGTCCAACCACGCTATGGCGGTATCGCGCTGGATCGAAGCGAGGATGACCTGTTTTTGCGCTTCGGCCTTGGCCGCTTCGCGCTCAAGGCGTTCGGATCGCCAATGCCGTTTATCGGCGCGCGTTAGCTCTTGCGAAACGCCGATTCGGCGCATCGTCATGAAGTCCTTACCAAGACTCAAACGATCGGCACCGCTGACGGGCAGGTTATCGATACCGGCTTTGAGAACTGGATCGGGCAGCTGGCCGGCAGCGACGGCCATTTCGCGCGATGCGGCGCTTGCATGGTCCCGCGCCCTCAGTTGGTGCGAGCGCGCGGCAGCTTGCTGCTGGGCTTCGCCAAACGTCAATGTCGGCGGCGCCGCCACGGCACCGTGCGCGGCGAGGACGAGCCACAGGGACGGGATAGCCTTCGCAGATGGGCGAAGAAAGGAAGCACACGCATGGCAATGCGAGAAAAATAGGAATGACATGATATCTCCGGAATGCAAGGGACAACATCGCGCGCGCCGCGACGGCGATGCGATAGCGAACTAGGCAGTCTGGAGAATTAAATGCGGAAACAGCAGTTGCGGATGGCGATCGGGGGGGCGGTTGTTCGGGTCAAGGCGATCGGCAGGTAAGGCCTCAGCTCGGGGGCAAACGCGTTCTCGACAGGCGGCAAATCCGCTATCCATATCGCCAGCGCGACCGGTTGCATATCCGGTACAGGCGTCTTTCCAAGCGATTGCGCGGACGGTTCGCCATTCGCGTACAGATGGCACAGAGTCTGCTGCTCGGGATCCATCCCTTCGCAATTGGGCATGTCCTGAGCGACGGCATTGGCGCCAGCGCCAAGGCTCGGACTGCCCATCGACATTCCCGGACAGGCGTACGACGCCACAGCGAGCTGCATGAACAGCATGCTGAAGATCGCGACGATTGCCGCAACGATGCGCGAGGGTCGGGAGGTTTTCATGGAAAATCTGAAGTTATGATGCTTTAGCCTACGTTCGTTCGATCGTGCGGTCAAGTCTTACCGCTGCCGTGCGGTTCGATACCAAGTTAGTCGTTCTGCAGCCACAATCCTTACAACTAGCGTAAGCCTTCCCACCGTGGGAGAGTCAAGCGGATGCCAATCCATCTTGTTCATCGCATCGCCACGGTGGCACGGACTGGCGGACCATTCGAAAATGAGCAGTCTAACAATTGCTGAAATAACACTCGAATATCGCGTCTAGCTTTTCTCAGAAATACCTTATACTGCAAACTACTGTATAAAAACACAGTATCATCACCACCAGATGGTGCAGTGAGGTTATCGAAAGAAAAATTATGATCCTCTCATCCAAAGAAGTCACCAGAAGCTCCCTCATCTCCACCTCAGTGGCCTTGCCCGACCATGTATGGCGCGCAAGCGAGCTGGCCCGGTCACGATCGCCGACGTGCCCAACTGGGCATGCACGACTTGATGAGGAATTGCCCAACGGAGGGTGGCCACGATCCACCCTGGTGGAATTGTTGCCCCAGCAGTCGGGTATCGGGGAGATGCAATTGCTAAAACCTTCTTTAGCCACACTGGCAAAAACTGCACGCATTGCACTGGTTCAACCGCCCCACATACCTCAGGTATTGGCATGTAGCGCATGGGGGATTGATGTGGGGCGCCTGTTGTGGGTACGCGCCAAGAGCACAGGCGATGCGCTATGGAGCACGGAGCAAATGCTCAAAAATGGCAGCTGTGGCGCGGTGATTTTGTGGCAAACAAATGTACGTCCAGAATCCCTTCGGCGCCTTAACTTAGCGGCGCAATCAACAGACACTTGGTTCTGGTTTATCCGCCCCTTAGCCTGCGCTACCGACGCTTCACCAGCACCGTTGCGCCTTGCGCTCAGACCCGCCACTGGCGGAATTTCGCTTGAAGTTATCAAGCGTCGCGGCCCGCAAGCTGATAGCCCTTTTTTTCTCTCACTGTCGGATATGCCTGCAGGGAAGCATCCTGTGGGTCCAAAAAATGAAACTGTTATTTTGCATACACCTGCCACTGTTGCCGCTCGAAGCGCTGCGCCCGTCCTGGTCTAGCAGGGGCGCTTATGCTGTAGCTCATGGCGGCAAGGTCATCGTGGCATCTGGAGATGCCATTTCCTCCGGCGTGCGCGTTGGCATGCGCAGCGGGGGAGTGAGCGCCATTGCACCGGACACTGCGCTATTAGAAAAATGTGCGATTAAAGAGCAACAAGCCTTGGATGCCATCGCGATGGCTTTGCTTCAGTACACGCCTGAAGTAGCCTTCGCTGACGATTTCTCGATCGTCATGGATGTTACCGCCAGCCTGCGACTGTTTGGGGGAATCCGAGCGCTCTGCCGCCGCATTGCGAAAAGCATTGCTTCTCTTGGATTTACAGCGCAGATCGGCGCAGGCCCGACAGCAATGGGGACTTGGATCCTTGCGCGCGCCTCAAGAAGCCCCGCTCAAACCCTACGTCGACGCGTCCTCACGATACAATCGCTCGCGCGACGATTGGATCGACTCCCATGCGCGTTACTGCCCCAGACCGCGCCTTTCGGCGAATGGCTGCGAGGACTGGACGCAGTCGACTTCGGTGCAATACGACGGCTACCACGACCCGGTCTTATGCGGCGAACCAATAAGAACTTGATCGAAGCCCTGGACCTGGCCTACGGGAGCACCGCCGAGATGTTCGAATGGATAAAAATCCCATCCGTCTTTTCTGCACATGTCGACACCTTCGATCGGATCGAGGACGCCGATGCGTTGGTTTGCGGCGCCACCGCACTCATCTTGCAGATGACTGGATGGCTGGTGGCCCAACAGCTTGCCGTGACGTCGTTCACCTTACAGCTGGAGCACGAACGTGGCCGTACTGCCATGCCCCCGACCCCGCTTGTCATTGCCTTGGCTGAGCCAACATGGAAAGAGCCGCATTTACTTCGTCTTTTAAAGGAACACCTGGCTAAAGTTGAGCTGCTTGCTCCAGTTATCGGACTGCGTCTGGAAACCGGGCAACTAGTGCCTATGGTTCCCCCTACCGATTCCCTCTTTCCCGATCCAGGTGGCTCGCCCGCTGATTTCAATCGACTGTTGGAATTATTGACCGCGCGGCTTGGAGTAGAAAATGTTCTGGCTCCGTCCTCGGTCCATGACTACCGGCCGGAGGTCGCTAACGCATGGGTTCCTGCAACCAAAAAAAATTCGCGTAATGATGAACAAGGCAAAGCGGTAAAGAGACCATTTTGGATTCTCCCGAAACCAATTGCGCTCTTGCTCCGTGATCACCGACCTTTCTACGGCTCTCCTCTCACATTCATCGAGGGGCCAGAACGCATCGAAGCTGGCTGGTGGAGTGACAAAGCGGCTGCGCGCGATTACTTTACTGCACAGGCTTCGGACGGGAGCTGCTACTGGATATATTTGGAGCGCTGCCAGGAAGCTCGCTGGTTTCTACATGGCCTCTACGGTTAAGATAAGTGCGACTTGACATCTCAGTGACTTTCTACATTGGCAAAAGGGAGAACGCTCGGCTCGGTGAATAGGGCATCAATGCGGTCGGTGTCGGCTGTGCAGACGATGCCGCCGCCGAGAGCGAAAAACAGTTCCCCCTCTGATGTCCGCAATCTAGACGTGCTGATCCACCAGAATCGGGTTGCCGTCCGGATCGACCGCCGTGAAGAACGCCGGCCCGGTCGTCGTTTCGTCGGCCTCGGCCGTCAGCACGACACCCTGCGCCTTCAACTGGCGCTGCAATTGACGCACGTCGGTAAATTCGGCGAGCGCCTGCGCGTTGCTGTCCCAGCCCGGATTGAAGGTCAGGCTGTTCTTTTCAATCATGCCCTGGAACAGGCCGATGATGACATCGCCATTTTTCATGATCAGCCAATTTTGTTCGGCGACGCCGGCAAAGAACGTGAATCCAAATTTTTCGTAGAAGGCTTGCGAGGCAGCGAGATCCTTGACGGTCAGGCTCACTGAAAATGCGCCGAGTTGCATGGTATCTCCTTGTTGGAACATCGATCTGGGACCAGGCACCAAGCTTAGCAGGGTTCAAACGACATCCCTATGCGATTGGTATGCTCACTTGCGCATCTTGGAAAAGACAATGAAAACGGCGCCCGCATGGCAGTCGACGACGTGAACGCAAAGGGACTTGTCATCGGCGGCAAGCGCTACCGGCTGGTATTGCAGGCGGAAGACGATGCGGCCGATCCGAAACAGGGCACGACGGTGGCGCAAAAGCTGGTCGACGCCAAGGTCAACGGCGCGATCGGCCACCAGACTTCGGGCACATCAATTCCGGCCTCGCGTATGTATGTCGATGCCGGCATTCCGCAGATTTCGCCATCGGCCAGCAATCCCCACTATACGCGCCAGGGCTACAACACGGCATTTCGGAATATCGCCAACGATGTGCAACTGGGCGCCGCGCTGGCCAAATATGCGCTGCAAGTGGGCGAGGCCAACCGCATCGCCGTCATCGACGACCGCACGGCCTACGGCAAAGGCCTGACCGACGAAGTCATCAAGAACGTCAAACGCAGCGGTAACGCGCCCCGGCTGGTTTCACAGCAATACACGACCGACAAGGCGACGGAATTCAGCGCCATCCTGACCGCCGTCAAAGCGGCCAAGCCGGACCTGATTTTCTTCGGCGGCATGGACGCGGTCGCCGGGCCGATGCTGCGCCAGATGAAGCAACTGGGGATCAAAGCGAACTTCATGGGCGGCGACGGCATGTGCTCCGATTCCGTTCCCCGCCTGGCGGGCGACGCCATGGCCGACGGCCAGGTCATTTGCGCGGAGGCAGGCGGCGTCGAACCGCAACAGCAAAAAGGCATGGATGATTTCCGGATCGCGTACCGCAAAAAATTTGGCATCGATGTGCTGACCTACGCGCCGTATGCGTATGACGCATTGCTGACGATGGTGGAAGCGATGCAGAAGGCTGGTTCGCCCGACCCGGCAGTCTACCTGCCCGCGCTGGCAAAAATACGCCACAAGGGCGTGACCGGAACGCTCGCCTTCGATGCCAGGGGGATGTGCAGGACGGCATGCTGACAATTTACACCTTCCACAGCGGCAAGCGCCAGCGCGTCACGGTGATCAAATAGGTTTCAGAGCGACCGTTTGCGACCCTCGCGGCGAAAGTCCCATGGCGGCACCGGCTGAGCATCACGCCAGATGCCGATGCGGAGCGATTGCGCCGTGCCTTCGGCATCGCTGTAGGAAGGGTCCTTCGCGTAGCGCCGGTACATCCATGCCATGCCGCGCGCGATCTGCTCCTTGTTCACATCCACGCCAGCGACTGCAATCCGGCACAGCGACCTGCCGTAGCGGTCGCGCCCGACGACGTCGATTTGCGCGGTGCGTCCAAAAGAGAGCTGGGCGAGCGACAATTTCGACGCCTGGCCGAACGCCTGCTTCTTCTCTGGCGCATCAATACCGTACAGCCGGCATTTGAGCTGCTCCATGCTCGGGCTCAGTGCAGTCAGGGTATCGCCATCGGCGATTTTTACCACCCGATATTCCTGCGCTGACATTGCACCGGCTGAAACAGAAAAGACCGCCAAAGAAAACAACACTCTTGCCACAATCATTGCGCGCGGACCGCAGGAAGGGAAACCGAAAACTGCTCCAGTGTCAGGCCTTGCGCGTAGCCGATCGACGTCAGTGCCTGGTCAGCGTACAGCCCCACGGACCGCTTCAGCGCTGGATCCACGCCATACGTGATGACCATGCAGTCTGCCGCTTTGCCGCTCGAGCAGGCCCAGTAGGAACCGCGTAATGCCTCCACGTTGATCGAATACGGCTTGAGGTCCTTCATGTAACCGGCCATGAAGCGGTGTTTCGGGTTCCATGGCGCGCCATCGGCCTGGCGCGCATGGTAATTCCCGGTCAGGGCAATCACGCGCGCCGATGGATTGGCCTCGATAATCGCGCGCAGGTTTTCCGCCATCGACTGGTCACGGCTCACGCCCGACTTTTCCTGGCTGGCGTTCATGTCAAACGCGGCAAGTTGAATCTTGCGGCCGCTGCGCGCCTGCATGCGAACGGATTCGATCAGGGCCAGCATGGCATGGCTGGAACGACCATCCTGCGCGGCGCGCGACCAGAACGGGGAATCGAGAAGCTGCTTTTTCGCGACGGCGCTGCCATCACCATCGAAATAGGCTTTCAATTGCGCTGCGTCGGTTTGAGGATATTCCAGTGCCACGACCAGGCCCGGCGCACCTGGTTCGGCCAGGCGCTGCGCGAGGTCGGCGACCAGCGCCGGCACTTCGCGCGTGCCATGCATTTCACCGACGAAGATCAACTTGGAATTTCCGGCCTTGGAAATGAGCTCGGCGACGGTATCCTTTTGCGCTGCTTGCGCCGGAGCGGTCGCCGCCAGGGCAATGCCAACTGCATGAATTAGAAATGCGTTCAGTTTCATTCGTGATTCCAGTATAGGATGAGCTGGTGTGGCAGCAACTATATCGGAAATTCAACAAGATGAAAGAGTCAGTTACTTACATTCTCCTTAACCCGGACGAGCCCGCCCCTGCTTGCATTGGTAGCGAGCGCACGCCTTGCCCGATGGTGGTCATTATCGAAGCGGTGGTGTCGCCGCAATGGCAGGGAATTGTCAGCGACCGGATCGAGGAATGCGGCTGCCTGTACATGATGGCATGGGGGATCGAGTGCAGCTCGTGGGATGACTCGGTGGACTGGGCCCAGTTGGCCGCATTCGACTTCGGCGATATCCCGGAAGAAAACTTCCTTTTAACGACATGGCATGAAGAAGAGCCACTGTCGGAGGTCTTCGATTACGCGAAAACGTCGGCAAACCATCCTACAATGGAAATCAAACGCACGATCTTGCTGCACATTTCCACGCAGGACAAAAGTGCCGAACTGCTGCATGCCTATGCAGACAATTCAGCCGATATCTGAAATCACTTCTCGTTGATTTCGATATTGCCCTTGTTGCCGCCATTGGCCACGGCCATCATGATGCCAATGCCGAAAATGACCACGACGCCAATGATGGTCCAGGTGGTATCGAGCTTTTCCAGAATGCCCATTTTCCACAGCGCCGCAACCAGGCCGCCAACCAGGACCATAAAGCCCAACAAATACATGCCTGCCCATTTCATGATCATTCTCCTCAAAATACGCAATTCTTTGCGTTAATTTCTTGAGAGTATAGTCGAGCCCGCCGGGCGTCTGTGTGCTGGCACACGCACCTGCGCCTACTTGAAGGTGATGGCATTGTTCAGGCGTTCGATGGTCTCATCGGGCACGTTGCGGTTGCACGCAATGTAGCGCTCAGTGCCAGGCAACAGGTCGGAAAAACGCAGCAGTTGCAGTTCGCTCGCCCTGCTTCCCAGCTGGCGCAGCAAATGCGCCCCCTCCTCCTCGGAAGCGAACATCAGGTCGGCGCGCTTGTCGATCAGCCGCTCGACCAATTGGCTGTTGCGAAGGGGCGAGGCGACAAGATCGGGCTTAACGCGCCGCAGCACGCTCTCGATATGCGGGCCATACGTATACCGGCCCCGCACCAGCACCTGCAGGCCCGGCGTGGCCAATACCTGCTCCAGCTTGCGGCCCGGTCCCAAAACGACATCGCGCCGCACCAATGCCACCACGGGCCCGTCGCGATAAATCGGTTTCGTGAAATTGGCAAACGCGATCCGCTCGTGTGCCATTGGCGGCTCATGGAACTCGCTTCCCATGCAAAGGCGATGCCCGCCGCCCTGAATGCCTGGGCCGCAGGAGTGGCCGTCAAGCCTTCCACGCCGTCGCCCACCGGCGCCTGGTAGGGCGCACGCTCCTCGTAGTACAAGGTGAGTGCGTCGCCTGCCAGCGCGGCTGGTCCGTGCAGCGCGGTAATCATCAGGAAGACGAACGATTTCACGAGGTATCCAATGGTTGCCTGCTAATTGATTACCAACTGTAGTCCTCGCCTTCCTTGAAATCAAGTGTCCCAACGCAAAAAGCCCCCGCCGAGGCGGGGGCTCTCCAAAGGTTCAGCAAATTACCAGCTGGTCGTCAGCGTGTACTTGCCGCTGGTGGCGCCGATCCCGCCGCTGTAACGGTAGACCTTCACATACAGCACCATCACGCTGCCGGTAGTGTTCGCCTTGGTCACGGTATCGACCGCGCCGGTGCCGTTCACGCTCGAGCTGAGCTTGGCGCCGGTGCTGCTTTGCATTTCGATGTCGTAGTCCGAGGTCGAATTCGGCGTCATCTTCGCGGTCAGGGTCTTGCCTGCTGGCAGGCTGACCTTGAAGTAGTCGATGTCGGTATTGGTGAGCATGTTGGCGCTCACGACCGTATTGGCGGTGGTGACGGTGTTGGCCGTTGCCAGCGTATTGTTGGCTTCGGTTTCATTCATGGTCGGGCCGACGATGATGGTGCCGCTCAAAATTTTCTGCGCCTCGAACTTGGCCTGGAAGGTATTGGCATACGTCAGGTCAGCCGGGAACAGGTTCTTGGCAGCGTTGACGATGGCGGTCGCCATGGCCGGCATCTTGATATTGCTGCCCAGGCCGAAGTGCGCTTCCAGGATGATCTTGTCGATGTTGCCGCGTGGCTTGCCGGCGGCGATCAAGGCCCTCATCGATTCGAACAACGGCGTCGACCACAGCTCGTCGGACTGGAACGTGACGCCGTTCTCCGTGACCGAGGTATGCGCGCCGTAGGTCTTGCTGCTGTTGTACATCGCGGTGGTGAGGTTCATCACGCGGCCGCCCCAGCAAGCGCCGTGGCCGTCCCAGGTGAAGGCCCACTCCGGATGGAAGGTCTTGCCATTCGGGGTGCTGTATTTGTAGGAACCGGCCCAGTAGTCGCCGAAGCCTTCCCCCATCGCGCCCGTATCCCCGCCCGACCAGCCGGAATTGATGTTGCGGTGGATGGCGTGGCCGTATTCGTGCAGGATCACGTCCGCGTCTTCGCTGTCGTTGACGCAGCCGTGGCCGAAGGCCAGGTAGTCGGAAGCGCCGCTGCTGTAGTGCGAGTTGTCGTCGCCGTTGACGCCGTCGCTGTCCACGTCCAGCGGACGGTTGATGATCGACTTGGTTCCCGTGAACCCGAGCGACTGGATGTAACGCTGGTTCTGGTCGAGCTGGAAGTAGATGTTGGCATCGTCAAACGCGTTGTTGCCACGCTTGGCAGTCCAGATCCCGTTGCTGGTCGTACTCGGCGCCGTGGCCGGCGCTTCGATGTTCTTGATGTTGACGTAAGGGCCGGTCAGCGTGTAGACGCCTGCGGTCACGGTCAGGTCCAGCAGCGGGCGGTTGAAATACGCGGCATCGAACGCGCTCGCCGTCGAGGTATCGGTCAGCGCATCGTCGGCCAGGGTCGTGCGTGGGTTCGGATCGAACACCAGGCCCGAGCCGTTGATGCCCGATGCCATCGCCGTGACGTTGCCGGCCATGGCCGACATGCGCGGCGGGTCGATCGGCGCGGCAGCCATGGCGGTTTTGCGGTCGAGCTGGCCGCCGGCGGCCTTGGCGCGCGCGGCGAGACTGCGTTCGCCACCCTTGTTGGTGCGCGGCAGCGACAGCGAGTACGAATCGATCAGTGCGCCGTCATGCGCGTTCAGGTACTGCACGAAGCCGCCGGTCGGCATTTGCGCTTCGATGGTGACCTTGCGCGCCAGTTGCACGCCATCCTTGGTGGCGACCCACACCATGTCGGTGCGCGGCTTGGCGACCAGCGCGTGCTGCACCTTCATGTTGTTCCAGCCCTTGTCGAGCGCCTGGTCTTCGCTGATCTGGCCCTTGTTGAACAACTGGTTGACGGCACTGGCTTCAACCGCCGACGAAATGTGTTTGGTTTCATTGAACACCTTCAGCAACTGGCCATTGTGGCCAATCGAGACAATGATCTCGGCGCGGTCAACCGGCAGGCCGCGCAGCATTTGCTGGTAGTGGTAATGCTTGCCGGTCAGCGATTCCTGCACCTTGGTCAGCACCAGGTTGTTCAGCGACGCAGGCAGGCCAAAGCGCGAGGCGTTCTGGCGCAGCACGTCTTGCGCGGAACCGGCCTTGGTGTTCGTGTACACGGTCAGGTTTTCTACCACGTTACTGGCTGCGTGCGCCGGCATGGCGTAAGCAAGCACAATCATGGAAGCGATAAGGGAACGAGAAACAGTACGCATGCTGGTGACTCTCCTGTCGATAAATCGGATGATGGTCAAAGTTCGAGAAAGCGAGCCCGTCAGCACTCGCGCCGCAAAAGTATATACAGCAATTTCTGCGAATTGGGGAACAAGAAGGTATTGGACAATTGGCTTGCAGAAAGTTTAAATCTGAACATTCCGGCGTGCGTGGCAGTCCCTGCGCTAGGATGATATTTCCCTGTCATCGAAGGAATGCAATGCGAATAGTTCTCACCAGTTTGATCGGCGCGGCGCTGCTGTCCGGCTGCGCCCAGGCGCAAGTGCCGGCCCCGAAGGCAGCCCCGGCCGAACCGCCACCGAAATCGATTCCCGACCCCGAACCGGACGTCACCTTGCAGGTCGGCGCCGTGCTGCAACAAGTGGGCAAAGGCAGCCTGCACGCGGAGCGCCTGACCGACAAGGCGCAGGCCGCGCTGGCCGCGCCCATGCTGCAGCAAATGGGGGCTGTGCTGCGTCCGTGCGCGAGTCCTCCGCCTTTGGTCTTGCTGGCCAGAACGACCAAGGGCGAGGACAGGAATTACCTGTACCGCGCCCTGTGTCCAAACGGATCGCTGCTGGTGGAAGTCGACTACAACAAGGCGGCCAGGATCAACCGCCTCGTGGTGCGTCCCGAAGTCAAGGGATCGCAGGATCCCGCAGGCACAGGCCGATGAAGGCTTCATTGCCGAAGCCCACAAAGCCGCTGTTGACGATGGTGCGGTCGCTCGCGCCCAGCCTGATCACGTAGCCGCACTTGGACAGGCCGGTGGTGTCCAACCGCCAGGTGCCCGCCTCGCCCGCCGTCGGCACCGTGGGATAGGTGCGCGGCAAGGGCGCCGGCAAGGTGAACGTTCCGCCCAGCGGCGGCTGCACCGACAGGTTCAGGCTGCCGAAGTGTTCGTCCGTCACCTGGTAGCTGCCTTCGATGATGTCGCCGATGACGAAGTCGCCGCAGGTGCCGCCGCCCGAAGTGATCTTGAAAGTACCGACCGGGATGTTCGGCGCCGCGTTGTCCAGCCGCACGGTGATGGTGTTGCCGAAGTAAGTCACATCGGCGGCGTCCTCCGCCTCGACGCGGATGGTCCAGGTGCCGCTCTTGCCGGCGGTTTGCCAGCGCGCCAGCACATTGCCCGCCACATAAATCTGCGCATTGCCGGGCGCGCCGGTCAGGTCTTCGCGGTAGCTGTAGTAGCCGGCGGCGTCGGCCGTCTGGGTGATGGCCGGCAGGATGGTCCATACCCCGTCCAGCAACTGGGTGCGGGCGATGCCGAACGGATTGTTCAGCACCTGGTCGCCGCTGCCATCGTTGACCGTCACCTTGTAGCGCAGCGGCGTGGCGCCGGCGCTGATGTCGGCCGGATTGGCCAGGTGGCCGGTGATGATGACTTCGCCGCCGAACGGGCTTTGCTTGGCCGTGAAGCCGGCCAGCTGGGCCGGGCCATTGGCATACCCTGCGCCGTTGATGTCGGCCACGGCCATGCTGCCCACGGTCTCGATGAACGGCGGGTGGCCCGACACGTTGCGGCCCGGCTTGATGTGGATGAGCGTCTGCTCGCGGTTGCCCCATACCGGCACATAGTTGGGGTTGCCCGCCGGCGCAGGCACCTGCCACGACATGATCGCGCGGATCGGCACCACCACCGGGCCGCGCTGGCACGGACGGCGGTAGCGGTCCAGGTTCACCGGCAGGAAGACCGAGTATTCCAGGCCTTCGCGCGGCATCGGCTCGATGTCGTACACGTTCACGGAGGTGGTGCCGAGATAGGTTTCGAAGCTGCCGTTGCGGTCGAAGTCGCCCCAGAAGGTCACGTACTCGCGGCTGCCCGCCGTGCATGGCCCGCCCGAATAGCCGTTCGGCAGCTTGACACGGATGACGCCGACCAGCGCATCCTGGTTCGGGTTCAGGCCGATGCATTCGAGTTCCTCGTAACGGGTGGAACCGTCGGTCGGGAATAGTTGGCCGATGACGGCCGACAAGTCCAGCTTCAGTGTCGGCAGCACGCCGGGGAAATTGGGCGACATCACATCGTCCAGCAACGCGGGCTGGACAATGAGCTGGTGCAGCTCGGTCAGCGCGTAGCGATGCGGCTCCACATCCTTGCCCTTGTACAGTTGCTGCAGTTCGGTCGCGCCGAGCGCCGGCGGCGCGGCAACGGGGATCGGCTGCGCCAGGTCGAGCACCTGGGCAAGCACGGGCGGCAACTTGATCTGGGCAACTTGCAGCAGCTCGTCGATCAGGATCAGCTTGCGCGGGTCGATCTGGATATGGGTGTTGTGCACGTCGCCCCATACCGGCCTGAAATTGGGCGTGTTCGGCGGCGGCGGCACATTCCACGACAGGATGGCCCGCACCAGGTTGATGTTGTCCTGGAAGCAGAAGCGCTTGGCCGGGTTGATGTTCAAGGTCACCGCGTACTCGAGCCGGCGCGGGCCTACCGTGCCGAGCGGGATGTCGAAGGCGCGAAAGCTGGTCAGGCCCACGTCCTGCCAGCTCGCGCCATTGTCGCCCGACAGGTAGAAGCGCACGTATTCGGGCGTGCCGGGCCCGCAGATGCCGCCGCCGTAGCCGGCCGGCTGGTTCACATAGACCACCGCGTCGAGCCGGTTGAATTGCGGCTGGAAACCGACGCAGCCGATCTCTTCGTAGCTGCTGTTGAGCTCGATGTTGAGCACCGGCGGCAACGGGCTCGCTTCGATATTGCCGAAGTAATTCGGATTGGCCAGCACCAGCGCCCTGAATGTTGCGCGCTCGGCCGGTACTAAATCTTGCGCCCCGTTACCCGCGTCCTGATCCTTGGTGTTCATGTTCACTGCTCCTGCATGGTGGTTGGAGTAAATGAGTGTGAACCACGTCCAGACGAGGCCGCTTATCGAGGATCAAGGCGGGTAGCGGCGCCGTCGCACAACAAAAAATGCAACACGCCAGCTTCTGGTGAGACACAGAAACATTGCCATTTAACCCAAAAATTTTCTTGACTTCGACTGGACGGTATTCCATTA
Source organism: Pseudomonadota bacterium (assembly GCA_040388275.1). Taxonomy (GTDB): domain Bacteria; phylum Pseudomonadota; class Gammaproteobacteria; order Burkholderiales; family Burkholderiaceae_D; genus Telluria_A. The sequence continues at coordinate 58,560 of JAZKCA010000059.1, read as the reverse complement.
TCAGCGTCAATACTTCTGCATCGCAGCAATCACTTTCCTGATTCCACAATCAAGCGCAACCCTATTCGGTCGGCTTCATCCGAGCCAAGGGTCTCTTGTCCGCGCAAGGTTCGCGGGACTTTTTTAACACGCCAGACCGACGCCTGCCGCTTCGCCGCGCCGCGCTTGAGGGAGTGTTCGTGCTCGAATTAAGTAATTCGCTGGTCGGGGGCAGCGCGTCGATGGAAGCGCTGCGCTGCTATCTGCCCAAGGTGGCGCGCTCCGCCGCAGCCGTGCTCATCACTGGCGAAACCGGCACCGGCAAGGAATGCGTTGCGCAAGCGATACACTCGCTGAGCGCGCGCGCGGCCGGCCATTTCGTCGTCGTCAATTGCGGCGCCCTGCCCGACGCGCTGATCGAATCGGAACTGTTCGGCCACCTCAAAGGCGCCTTCACCGGCGCGCACGCGAACGCGCGCGGCAAGATCGCGCATGCCGACGGCGGCACCCTGTTCCTCGACGAGATCGGCGAGATGTCGCTGTTCGCGCAGGCCAAGCTGCTGCGGGTACTCGAAACGCATGAAGTGCAGCCGGTCGGCAGCACGCGCAGCGAACGGGTCGACATCCGCATCGTGGCCGCCACCAACCGCCAGCTCGAAGATGAAGTGGCGGCCAAGCGCTTTCGCTCCGACCTGTTCTACCGCCTCAACGTGGCGCGCCTGGCGCTGGCGCCGCTGCGCGAACGTCCGGCCGACATCCTGCCGCTTGCGCAGCACGTCATCGCGGAACTGAACCGGCGCGACGGCCGTCATGTGAGCGGCATCGCACCGGCCCTGGTGGCCTCGCTGCAGGCGCACGACTGGCCCGGCAATGTGCGCGAACTGCGCAACCTGGTCGAATCGGTGTTCATCGACCCGCCCGATGGCATGCTCGATCTCGAGCACCTGGCGCCGGCCTTCCAGGCGCTGTTCCGCCAGTACCGCACGACGCAAGGCTCGGAGCTGGCGCACATGCTGGCGGTGCTCGAACACCATCAATGGAACAAGGCGGAAGCGGCCAAGGAACTGCACTGCTCGCGCATGACGCTGTACCGCAAGCTGGCCAAATACCACGTCACCGAAGGTCCGGCCGCAATGCACACTGTCACAGGTGTAACACGCTGAACCGTCCGATGTGACACACGCACTGTCACAGCCTGCCTTCCTTCAATTTCCCTCACCCATCAAATCAAGCACTTGGACGCGCCGCCAGGCGGGCACGGCATTTGCTCGGTATCCCGGTAAGTAACTTCGGGATATGCCATGCCTAGCCAGACCGTCCAGCGCCGCAAGAAAGTACCGCTCGCGCGCTACGTGAACTATTTTGAAGTGAGCCATAACGCGGTGGAGTTCCTGCTCGACTTCGGCCAGTACCAGCCGGAGGAGCAATCGGTCTCGGTGCACAGCCGCATGGCTTTCGGGCCGACCCACGCCAAGCTGCTGGTGTCCATGCTCAGCGGCGCCATGCGCGAGTTCGAGGCCCAGTACGGCGCCGTGGCCGACCTGCTGTCCGAAGCCGATCCGCTCGAGGCGCTGTACACCTCCCTTCCCGATCTCGAATGCCGCGCGGCGGCCCTGCTGGGCCGTCCCGATGACGCTGTCCCTTCCATTACTGCCCTGCTCAAAGCGAAAAGGTGATATCCATGTCAGCCACTCTCCGCCCTACCCGGCTTGAAGTTTCCGACCGTTTTCCGATGCTCGGTTTTGCCATCCGCAACGACGCCGCCGGCCGCAGCGAGCTCGCACTCGCCTCCGACCCGGCCCTGTTCGAGCCCAAGAACAAGGCGCAGCGCACGCAGTCGAACTTCTATTGCAACCGGGCCACGGGCGGTCTGGCGCTGGCGCGCGGCGAGACCATGTACATCGTCCCGCCCGAAGTACTGGCCCGCTTCGTGGGACAGGAAAAACTGTACTTCGGGCTCGCCTCGAGCGCCGACAGCACGCCGCTGCGGGTCGATGTCCGGCCCGGCAAGGACAGTCCCTACATCTCGCTGCGCGGCCTGTCGGCACGCAGCATGACGCGCGTGCGCATTCTGCCGAACCGGCAGCAGCGCGCCTCCGGCTACAACGGCGCCGGCCTCGAAGCGCTCGAATGGGCGGGCGACGCGCCGGTGCCGGGCATGGTCTCCACCGCGCCAGCGAACGGCGCCACCGCGCCCGTGAATGGCGCGCAGCCATATGACGACGGTTTCGGCCCGCTGCCCGTTGCCGCCCCGGTGGCGGCGCCAAGCGAGGCAACGCCAACCGCGCAGGGCATGTCGGCGCCGTATTCCAAGCAGGCGCGCAGCAGCGGTTTTGGCGGCGGCTCGGGCACGGCGAGCGGGCGCAAGCAGCCAGGCTACGCCGACGCCTTCGACGCCAGCGGACCGTCGTTCGAACTGCGCTACCGCATGTTCATCCCTTCGCCGCTGATCGACGCGCCGACCGCGGTATTCGGCGGCGACGGGCGCAGCTTCTCGTATGACGGCGGCACCAGCCGCGGTGAAATCACGGTGCGCGTGCGCATGACGCCGGGCGGCGGCGTGGCCGGGGTCGACCTGCTGAACCGCCACTGGGGTCAGTCCACCGAATACCGCACCGCCGACAGCCACGCCGTCGCGGGCAAGCCGTCGTGGTGGCTCGAAGCCAATTCGGGCGCCAATCCGATCCGCGAGGCCACGCTTCCCGCCAGCGACGACAACCTGCGCGTGTATGTGGGTGCGCCTGGCACAGTGCGTTCGATCACCGCCATGGCCGAACGCGCGTCGATCGTCACCATCGACGCCAGCGGCGGCCTGCCGCTGTCGCTCGTGTCGCCCAACATCGACGCCGTCATGACGCTGTTCATCCGCCTGAGCGGCGACGGCGTCGAAGTGCGCGTGGACGGCGAACATGACGGCTTCCCTTGCCATGAACTGTATGTCAACGGCCAGCGCATCTACAGCTACGACCCGGTCGCCGCCGGCAGTTCGCCAACGGCGCTGATGCCGCCGATGGACGTGACGGCGCGCACCGACTGGGTGTCCGTCGGCAACGCCACCACGCAAAGCCTGGCGGCATGGCGCCCTGCCGGGCGCGGCATGGGCGGCGGCGCCGACGCCGCGATCGCGATCGGCGGCTTCGTGCTCGAATCGGTGCGCGACAGCGTGGGCGACGTCACCTGGGAACTGGACCAGTTCGCCCACATCAAGCATCCGAACGACGTGGCGCCGGCCAATCCGGCCGCCTTCCGCGACGCGCCGCCGATCCGCCTGAACAACTGGCCGGTCGAGGGCGGCCTGATCGACGACATCAGCGCCTGGTTCATGATCGAGTGGCAGTTCAACGGCCGCTCGCTGGGCAATGTCCGCATCAGCAATATCGGCACCAACGACGCCGTGGCCTGGGGCCTGCACGTGCGCGCCCAGATCATGGACGACAACATCCTGTACCAGCCCGGCAGCTGCGCCGCGCTGCGCGTGCGCTTCCACTACCGCTTCACGCGCACCGTCGGCGCCGACGTGCTGGCCGTGGCCGACGTCCACCTGTTCGGCAACGGCACCACGCAGCAGAGCCGCCAGCTGCTGCAGGCGTCGCTGCTGGCGGCCGACGAGGACGTGCGCATGCCGGCCCCGCCGGCCCCGCGCGCCCGCGCCATGGACGGCGGCGTGTCGGCCGCGATCGCCATCGGCGGCTTCATTTTGACGTCGATCCGCGACAGCGCGGGCGACGTGGCCTGGGAGCTCGACCAGTTCGCCCACATCAAGCATCCGAACGACGTGGCGCCCACGCCGGCGGCGCCGTTCCGCGACGCGGCCACCATCCGGCTGGACGCCTGGCCGGTCAGCGGCGGGCTGATTGACGACATCAGCGCCTGGTTCTCGATCGACTGGCAGTTCAACGGCAAGTCGCTGGGCAATGTCCGGATCAGCAATATCGGCACCAACGACGCCGTCGGCTGGGGCCTGACGGTGCGCGCCCAGATCATGGACGACAACATCCTGTACCAGCCCGGCAGCTGCGCCGCGCTGCGCATCCGCCTGCACTACCGCTTCACGCGCAGCATCGGCTCGGATGTGCTGGCCGTGTCCGATATCCACCTGTACGGCGACGGCACCTGGGACAGGACCGGCCAATGGATACAGTCGTCGACCTTGGCCCTGAGCGCGCCGGCCGCCGTGGAACCGGCCCAGATGCCCGCCCCGCCGGCGCCGCGCGCGCGCGCCATGGACGGCGGCGCTTCGGTCGCCATTGCCATTGGCGGCTTCATCGTCGAATCGGTGCGCGACAGCGCCGGCGACGTGACCTGGGAACTCGACCAGTTCGCCCACATCAAGTATCCGAACGATACGGCGCCTTCTCCGGCGGTGGCCTTCCGCGATGCGAACACCATCCGCCTGAACCGCTGGCCGGTTTCGGGCGGCCTGATCGACGACATCAGCGCCTGGTTCTCGATCGACTGGCAGTTCGACGGCCGCTCGCTGGGCAACGTCAGGATCAGCAATATCGGCACCAACGACGCCGTCGGCTGGGGCCTGCACGTGCGCGCCCAGATCATGGACGACAACATCCTGTACCAGCCCGGCCAGTGCGCCGCGCTGCGCCTGCGCTTCCACTACCGCTTTAGCCGCAGCCTCGGCTCGGACGTCATCGGCGTCACCGACGTCCACCTGTATGGCGACGGCACGTACGAGGAAAGTAGCCAGTGGTTGCAGTCGTCGACCTTCGCCATGGACGCCATCGGCTCGCCCACCGCGCCAGGCACGATGGTCAGCGGCAGCAATGCGGGCGTGAGCTGGGACTTGATGCAGCATCCGAGCATGACCGCCCCGGCCAGCCAGCTTGCTGCGACGGGCAGGATTGCCGGCGAAGCGATCAGCCTGGCCGACTGGCCATACCTCGACGAGGCCGACGGCAGCCGCACCCGCCTCGTCCTCGACGTGGCCTGGGACCACGACGCCTCGGGCGCGGTGGGCGCGATCCGCATCACCCCGGGCGCCAGCGCCACTGCGGGCGGGCGCAGCCTGGCCGTGTTCGCCACCATCGAGGAGATTGAAGGAACGCCGAGCAGCGCGGCGCTGCAGGCCACGATCCGCTACGTCTTCAAGCATGCCACCGAGGGCGAGCAGGTCGCCGTCACCACCATCAAGTTCCATGGCACCGGCAAATTCGTGCGCGACAGTGAATGGCAGGTCAACGAGGCGCTGGTCACAGCGTAAGAGGAAGCCTTACCATGAGCCAGTCGAACTCGCATCGCCCCCTGCCGCCGCCGCCAGCGTCGTATGCGCTGGCGCGCGATGCCTTTGGCCGTGAGATCGCCCCGCCGGCGCAGCAGCAGGAGCCGGAAGACCCGCTCGGGGACAGCGCCGGCAGCGCCGGCAAGCCAAAGAAGGAAACCGCCACCGATGCGCTGGGCAGGCGCGCCGGGGCACTGTCCGACGAACTCGATTTTCCCGCGTTTGTATCGTCCCTGGTGCACGGCACTTTCGACGCCATGGTGGACTCGTCCATCCGCCAAATGCAAAGCTTCGCCGACCTGGTGGCCGCCGTCGCCAAGCCGCTCGAGCAGTTCACCGAGGAGAACGTGACCATCAACCAGGCGCGCGATTACCTGGTCGAGCAGCACCCGCGCGACGTCATGCTGGTGGGCCAGGGTGGCGAGTTCACGCTGGCCCCGGTTCCCAAGGGCGAGGACAGCGAGGCCCCGGGCTGGCTGTCCGACTACGGTCGCGAGGGCGCCGAGCTGACGGCCGAATTCCTGGAACAGGAAGTGCTGCCGGCCGCGCGTGAAAAGCTCGCCAAGGCGCGCCTGCAGACCCTCTCGACCATGGTCTTGCTGGGCATGAACCGCATCGTCATTAAAGATGGATCGATCGGGGCCCGCCTGCGCTTCAGGGCCGCGGCTTCGGATAAGGCCGCGGTGCAGTACGCCACCGGCAGCGATCCGGGCAGCGCAGGCGAGCAATGGGGGGCGCGCGGCAGCGCCCCGGCCGCGTCCACCAAGGTCTCGACGGTGGGCGTGAACGTGCAGTCGGACAGCGAGCTCAAAGCCGAACTGTTTGGTGAAGTCAAAATCAACTTCGCCAGCGAGACGCTGCCGCTGGACCGCTTCCTCGACGACGCGCAACGCACCCTGCTCGAACGCCATTCGCGCAAGCTGCCCACGCCGCCGCGCGCGGTGCCAAGCGCGGCGCCGGCCGCCAACGTGGTGGCCCTGCCGCCACCGGAGCCAGGTAAGCCATGAACGGCCGCCGCTCGCTCTCTGCGACCTTGATCGAAGTGGTCGATGGCGTCAAGCTGCGCCCCGGCCCCGGCCTGCGCGCGACCTCGATCGAGCTGACGCTGCCGCTCGAGATATCGATGGAGCAGCAGGATGGCGAGCAAGTGTTTCTGGCTGACGTGCCGCGCTTTGTCTACCGCACCGCATTCGACGCGGCGCCCTCGCGCCTGACGGTGCTGTGGGAAGAAGGCGAGGCCATGTGAGCGAGCAAAACGCCACCCTGCCGCTGGAGCATTTCATCCAGGCCGTGCAAAGCCAGTTGGACAAGGCCCAGGCGGCGATGGCCATGAAGGCGCGCAACCTGAACCTGCCGCTGACCTTCGCGATCAAGGACATCACGCTGGACCTGCGCGCCCACGTTGAATTTGCGCGCAACGAAATACGCATCCGCCCGGCCGGCGCGGCCGACACCCAGGCCAGCATGTTCCACCTCGTGTTCACCGCCATTACGCGCCCGATGATCGAAGAAAACGCCAGCGCCCTGGCCGACAATCCCGAAGACCGCCAGATCGACGACCTGAAAGATGACAGCCTGACCGAAGAGAACCGCCGCCAGCTCGAATGGATCGGCGTGCGCACGGTCGACAAGCTGCAGGAGATGGACAGCAAGGGCGGCGTGGGCGCGATCGGGCGCGTTACCGGCCTGCCGGTGGACCGCCTGCGCCAAGCCCTGGCGCGCGCCACGGTGCCGGCCCTGGAACACGTAACACCGGTGGCGCCCGAAGCGGCCGGCGACAAGTACCAATTCCTGCGCGTGCGCGGCCACAACCTGCTGGGCGCGGGCGGCAAGGGCACGCCGACGGTCATGATGGGCAACAAGCCGGTGGCAGTGATCAAGGCCAGCCCGCGCGAGCTGCTGCTCGCGCCCCAGGCGCACCAGTGGGCCGGTGAACTGAGCGTGAGCCATGGACCCGGCGTGGCCGCCAGCCTGGCGTTCGACCTGACGCCGTTTGCGCCGCCGGCGCCGCCGCAAGAAATCGGAGGCACGCAATGACGATCCGCAAACTGGCAATGCCCTGGGCCGCCGCCGGCGAGCGCACCTACTGCCTGCCAACGAGCTTCATGGTGACCCTGCAACTGGGCGAGGCGCCCGACGAGATTCCCGCCCTGTTCGACGTGCGCGGCGGCCATGCGCGCGCGGCGGCACGCTTTGACGGCGGGCCGCTGGACCGCATCGTGGGGCGCTACGCCGGGGCGGTCAGGATCGCGCGTTTGCACAGCGCCCGCGCCTCGTGGCAATTGCGCGGCCAGCGCAACGCCCGCTACGATGCACTGGAACAGACCTCCGGCGTGGCGCGCACCTTCCTGGTCCAGGTGGCGCCCGGCACCGCCATCGGCAATCTGGTGCGGGATCTGGCGCAGCTGTCGAAGGTCAGCTCGGCCTCCCCGAATTATGTGTCCGTGAGCCCGTTCGAGCTGGGCGCCGCCGGCGCCATCGACACCAGCTGGGCCCCGCACCTGATGGTGCGCGCACCCGAAGCGCTGGCCCACGAACCGGGCGACAACGCGGTGCTCATCGGCCTGGTCGACAGTGGCGTCGTCAACGACCACGCCGAACTGATGGGCAGGATGCGGGCCGGCCTCGATACCGTCAACATGAGCGACGACGGCGTCTCGCCCGGCATTCGCCTGCTGGGAGAGCACAGCAACTACGACAGCAACCCGCGCGACCAGTACGTGGGCCACGGCATGGCCTGCGCCGGCATCATGAGCGGTCTTGGACTGCAGCTTGCGCCCGGTCTGGCCGGCGAGTCCCAGATCATTCCCATGCGCGCGCTGGCGGCGGCCCAGTTGCCGGGCCGCGCCGCCCCCGTCGGCCTGGGCTCGATCTCGGACCTGGACGCGGCCGTCAAGCTGGCCGTGGACCTGGGCGCGAAGATCATCAACATGAGTTTCGGCACCGACGACTCGGCGCTCTCGCCGGACAGCCCCAAGCCGCACGCCGACGTCGTGAAATACGCACTCGAACACGGCTGCATCCTGGTCGCCGCCTCCGGCAACAACGGCCAGTGGACGCGCTACTGGCCGGCGGCGCACCCCGACGTGATCGCCGTGGGCGCCGTCGGCGACGAGCGCCTGCCGACCGCCTTCAGCACCCGCGGCGAGCACGTGGCGCTGTGCGCGCCGGGCGAGCGCATCCTCACGACCGGGCTGACCGCTTACCAGAACGTGACCGGCACCAGCTTCGCGGCGCCCTTCGTGGCGGCCGCCTGCGCGCTGCTGGTGGCGCGCGGCGCACGCCGCGCCATGCCGGTCGATGGCGCCTTCGCCCTGAAACTGCTGACCGAATCGTGCCAGCCGTTCGGTCCCCGCCCCGCCACAGGTTGCGGCGCCGGGATCCTCGATGCCGCGGCCGCCCTGGTGGCGCTCGATGCAATGATCGACCGCTTGCGCGATGGAGAAGAAACCGAAGATGGATAGACAACCCAGTTTCAAAAACCGACCACACATCATTTAACAGGAGAACACCATGCGTGACGTAACTGAAATCCATTTTCGAGACCTGGCCAAACGCGAAATCAAGGAACAGGACACCCTCAAGAACCGCCAGCAGCAACTGCAGAACTTCGAGAAGAACCGTCCGGGACTAACCAGCGATGAAGAAAAGGAGCTGGACCGCATCAAGAAAATCCTGAAAGCGGTGCACGACAACAAGGAGCAGTGCGATCCCGTGTTCGTGGGCCTGCGCGACATGTTCAACGCCAACCAGGGCATCCTGGGCATCGAGCTCAAGGGCCATGACAACGGCAAGCTGGTATTTGCGGCGCCGGCATCGACCGACGCCGCCAACAAGAAGGCCCTGGCCGGCAATTCGCTGCAGGACGCCGCCGTGCGGGCCGCCCTGACCATCGGCCTGGGCATCGCCGACGCCATCGTCGCGCCACAGGTCAAGGTCAACAGCAAGGGCGACATCACCACCGACCGCACCGACGCCAAATACGGCGCCCTGTCGCGCGGCTTCTTCGCCGCCATCGGCGAAACCCAGTCGATGTTCGACCTGGCCGCCATGGCGTTGCCGCTGCTGGGTGTGGAAGGCGACTCGGACGGCCCCGGCGGCAACCCAAGCAAGGTTGACAGCGGCGAGTTCGCCGGCGTCATGCGCGGCCTGATCCTCAAGCAGGTCACCATCTTCGAGCCGCAGCTGCGCCGCCGCATCAACGAGTGCCTGGACAAGCTGCAGTTCGTGGGCGAAAACCGGCCCGTGACCGAACTGGGGATCGACCTGCCCGACCTGGAGTCGACCACCGACGCCGACATCGTGGCCGACAACGTGCGCCTGATGGGCCCCATGGTGTGCGCCGCCATGTTCGACGAACTGAAGGCCTTCCAGGTGGTGGACAAGCTGGTCGAACTGTTCCAGCAAGGGATGCTGCCGATCGGCGCCGGCGAGGCCGGCAAGCTGCTCTACAAATACTGGAAGGAGGCGCCCAACCGCATGTCCGACAGCGAGCGCAAGAACTTCTATGCGATGACGATGGGGATCCCCGGCGGCGAATCGGGCGGGATGGTCAACCGCGACTTCAACGACCTGTGGCTGCGCTTCGTTTCCTCGGTCTCGTCGTACGTGAGCCAGAACGAAGTGGACAAGCTGCTGCGCAAGGGCGGCATTCCGTCGGCGATCAGCGGCCAGCAGGTACGCAAGGCCGCGCGCGACCTGGCAGCCAACCTGTCGCTGCACGGCTACGGCATGGCCTACTACGCCGCGCTCGACATGCAAGACCAGATCCGCACCATCATCAAGCTGCTGTCGGATCCGGACATCCGCTCCGCCTACGGTGCGCGCGACATGTGGCAAGTCGTCGACCAGGTGGCCACGCTGGAACTGGGCGGCGCCAAGACCAGCTCGCGCTACCGTACGCTGGCTACCTGCGGCGCCATCATCACCGCCTGGCTGGCCGACAACGTCAAGCGCATCATGAGCCCCACCGGTCCGATCATCGACATGAACGAAGTGCTCTCGCCGATGCCGCGCAGCTCCGGCAAGGCCACCACGCATCCGTCCGACTATGACCTGGTCAACGCCTGCGAACTGTGGCTGGCCGATACCGGCACCTCGGACACCCGGGTCGACGAAATGTCGCAACCGCGCGAAGCGCCGGTGATGACCTCGAAACCGGTGCAGATCCCGTCGATTGCGCGCGACATGCTCGACAGCGTCGGCATGGGCATGAGCTACGCGAACGGGTCGGGCGGTTCGCCGAACGGCTACGCGCGCCACTAATCCACGGGGAGATACATCATGCTGCAAGCACCACTGTCGAACAAGGTCTCCAGCTGTCTGATGGCCGCCGCGCACCACCTTGGCACGGTTGACCCGGTCACGCCGATCCAGGGGCTGATCAGCCGCACCTTCAGCCTGCCCGAGGGCGACCCGCGTTACGGCGAGAACGCGCTTACGCCGATGGCCGCGCCCTTCGAGCCGAGCTTTTCGGAACTGCAGCCTGGCATGCTGCGCTTTACCATCGAGCCGCTCGGCCCCGGCGCCACCGGGGTAGACCGGCGCGACGAGGCCACCCGCGAAATGCGGCGCCTGGTCAGCTCCTACTTCGGGCGCGAGGCGCTGCACTGGTTCGATTCGCGCTCGGAAGCCTGGCGTGGCTTCGGCTCGGGCGGCGGGCTCGGATACGGCGCCTTCTTCGGGGCCAATTACGACCGCAATGGCCTGGCCGGCTCCAAGGTCTACTACGAAACCCGGCCCAACCAGGTAGAGGCGCTGCCGCGCGGACTACTCAATATCGTGCGCGCCGTGACCCAGCGCATGCCGTCGCTGCGCCCGCTGTTTACCACGATAGCCACCGCGCGCCAGGCTGGCGGCCAGCGCCTGACCTTCGTGGCGCCCGACGCGGTAAGGATTGCCGAATTCCAGCCAGTGCTCGATACGCTGGGCCTGGGCGAGCGCATGCCCGGCATCATGCAGATCCTGGGGCTGTGCATGGGCGGCCGCTTCGACCTGCCGTCGAACTCTTGCCTGGTGGCCTTCGGCGAGACCGACAGCGGACCAGAGTTCGAAATCTACGTCATGCTCGGCATGATCCCCGACCTGCCTGCCAACTTCTTGCAGCTGCTGTCGTTGGGTCTCAATGAGCGGCCACGCGAACTGATGGCGCTCGAGCGCTGGATGGATGCCTTCACGCCGGACGACGACGTGTGGCCGGGGCGCTTCTCGATCCTGTCGATCCACACCAGCCGCACCAGCGCACCGCGCGTGTCGCTGTACCTGCGGCCGGCGGAGTTCGAAGTGCCGCTGCATGCAATGCGCAACGCCGCGTGATTAACTCTTGATAAAGACGAGGCCTTCCATGTCAGCCCAAGCCAACGCCATCGTTCCTGTACCGCGTCCAGAAGTACGCGACGCGGTCAGGAACCTGCTTACCAAGTCGGAAGCGTACCGTAATCTCTCGCCTGAAAAGCAGAGGTCGATCGCGCAGAGTACCGCATTGATCGCCGACTACCTGGTTGCGCCGGAAAACATCCCGGGCAACCAGATCAAGGGGGGCGTGGGCATGCCGACCGCGCGCGCCATGGTCGGCGAAGAGGAATCGCCGGCGCCGGCGCAGGCCTCGTACAAGGAAGCGCGCAAGGCGGTTTCCGAGATCGGCCAGGGGAAATTCAAGGCTGACGCCGCGCATGAAGGCGCCGCCGTCGCCCAGGAATTCATAAAGGCCGTCTCGTTTCCGGTCTTTGTGTCGGGCCTGATCGAAGGCGTGTTCTCGTCCATCGTGCGCTCCTCGATCCAGCAGATGGAGCAGTATCAGAAGATGATCGCCTCGGTGGCGCAATCGCTGCAGCAGTTCCGCGACGATAACGTGAGCCCCAACCAGGGGCGCGACCACATGGCCGAGAAATTCCCCGACCTGTTCGAGATCGGCAGCGACGACATGTCGGACAATCCTTCGCCGCGCTTGCGCCTGCGCGAAGGGGTCGAGGAAAGCACGGCCTTGCAGCGCGTGAACAGCCAGCTCAGTTTCACCGACGGCGCCTTGAAAAGCATGGACCTGTCTGACGAAAGCACCGAACTGGCCATCGTCACCGCGGCGCGCACGCAGCTGGCACGCCAGCGCCAGCAATTGATGGCGAGCCTGGTCCTGATGGGCATCAGCCGCATCGTGGTCACCGACGGCAAGCTGTCGGCCAAGATCATGTACGACTTCCAGGCCAAGGACAATCGTCGCCTGCAGCGCAGCGCGTCGGCCTCGGACTATGCGCGCAACCCCGACGGCTCGCTGTCGACCATGTGGAAAGGCGAAGGCGAATACGATTCGGGCAGCACCAGCAACCGTACGCGCAACCGCGACGGCGAATCGAGCAGCTCCGACAGCAGCGCCGATTCCTACGCCAAGGGCACCTACAAGTTCGAGCAGAACCCGGTGATGACGGCCATGAGCACCGCCAGCGACGCCTCGGAAACCCAGCTGCAAACGCGCGCCCAGCTGACCGGCGCGGTGGAAGTCAATTTCAAGAGCGACTACCTGCCGCTCGACAAAATGGCCACGCCGGGCATGATCGCCGCGATCCAGGGCAACTCGACCCCGGTCGATCCGAACGTGGTGCCGTCCGCCGTGAACCGTCCGCCGCCAGCAGCAGCCGAAGCCGCCGTTCCGGCCGCCCACTAAACCCAGGGCCCAGGAGTTTTTATGAGCACCCAGCCACAATGGACGACACCCGAGGCGATCGACGCCGTCAGGCCGCAGGTGCGCAAACTGCTCACCGACATACCGGCCTTCCATGTCATGCCGGCCGAAGAGCAGCGCGCGCTGGCGGCCAATATGGTGAAGGTGATGTCGTATATCTCGGACCCGAACGGCGTGGTCGGCACGCTGCCCGCGCAGACGCCGGCAGCGGCGCTGGCAAGACCGGTGGCGCGCGCGCTGGAAGACGACCCGGTGGAAGCGACCAAGCGCTCGCTGGCGCAGTCGCCCGGCATGGTCGGCAAGGACTTCAAGGCGGGCGCCGTGCGCGAAGGTGTCGACCAGTTCGGGGCCCTGGTCAAGAAGGTCGACTTCCCGAAGTTTGTAGGCGGGCTCATCAAAAATGTTTTTCAAGCTATCGTGGAATCGTCCATCGAACAGATGCGGGCCTACGGTGAACTGATCGCCAATGTGTCGAAGACGGTCGACTCCTTCATGCAGGACAATATAACGGCCGGCGCGGGACGCGACTGGCTGGCGCAGAAATACCCCGATGCGCTGGGGGTGGAAACCAGTTCCAATTCCTCGTCCTTCGCCGAAGGCACGCCCGCAGCGCCGGCAACGGCCAACCTGGTGGTGCGCGGCGAGAATGCCGAAGTGCGCCTGGCCCAGATCAGCCACGAAATGAACTTGAACCCGCCGGTATCGGACATCACCGACGCCGACGCCGAACTGCGCCTGGTAACGGCCGCGCGTCTGCAGATGGCCAAGTCGCGTCAGCAGCTGCTGGCGTCGATGGTCATGCTGGGAATTAACCGCATCGTCGTGACCGACGGATCCATCGTGGCCAAAGTGGTGTTCGACATGCGCGCCGAGGACAAGGCCAAGCGCAAGTACACGGCCTCGATGTACGACGAACAGTCCAACCGCATGAAGGAAACCGTCAACGCCAGCTATGGTGGCTGGTTCTCGCCGGTCGAAGCGTCGGCCGGCTTCGAAGCGGAGCAGTCCCATGTGGCCACGGTTGGCTCCTCGGTCGACGAAACGAGCGAATCGAAAGCCGAAGTGAAAGCCAAGCTGACCGGCGAAGTGCGGGTCAACTTCAAGAGCGACTACCTGCCGATGGAGAAGATGGCGACGCCTGAAATGATGTCCGTCATCCAGGGCAACTCCACACCCTACAATCCGAACACGCCAAGACCGGCGGCGGCCACCGGCGGACAATGATGAAACTGCCCACTCCTCCGGTGCCGCACGACGGCGTGCTCGATGCGCTGGTCAGCGACGCCGGCCATCTGGTGGCCAGCGCGGCCAGCTTTGCGATGGCGCTCGACCAGATAGGTATCGAACTGCCTCCAATGAACGCGGCCCAGATCGACCAGGCCCAGTTGCGCGCCGTTGCCAGCCTGTACCTGGCATCGGAACTGGAGAACACAGGATTGATATCGGCCGTTGAAACGCTGGCCGGCCTGGTGCGTACCGGCGCGCTCGGGGTCGACGTGGGCGCGGCCACGCCGCAGTTGGTTCAGTTCTGGCAGAACCGCAACCAACGCGCCAGCCGCGAGGAGCGCGAACACAGTTTCGCCAGCCTGTTCGGGGCCGGCGCCGACGGCTTCGTGGACGGCATGCTTACCCTGTGCGAGGCGCTCTACAAACTCGATGAACGCGCCACCAACGCCAACTACGGCGGCATGGCGCAACAGGCGCGGGTCCGTTCGAGCGCGGCGCGCGTGCTGGCACAGCTGCTTGGCACGGCTGGCGGCATTACCGTGTTCCTGGCGCAGGAAATTTTGCAGAGTCTGCGCGAGGCGATCGCCATCCTCAAGCACCCGCAACTGCTGGCCGCGCTGGGCGCGCGCGACGTCTGGACCGCCATTGCCCGTATTGACCGAATCGCCTATACGCGGCACCAGCCTGCGCGCCTGTACGTGCAGCGCGGCCGTGCCGGAATGACGGTGCTGTCATGGCTGGCCGAGGCCGCCCCGCTGCTCGACCGCCAGACTGGCGCGCTGGTCCAGCTGGACCATCCGGTGATCGCCGCCGCGCTCGAATGGATGCAGGCCGCACTGTCGATTGGAGAAGCCGAAGCAGCCGCACCGTCCCCGACGCCGAATCAGGCCCCAGGCATTGGATCGCCATGGTCTGCCCTCGCCGCGTAAAGGTCCTTTATGCTCGCGCCGACCGCCGAACAGACGCCCTGCCCTGCCGTCCGCGCGACGGTCAGGGACTTGCTGTCGGCCAGTAGCGCTTACCACACCCAGGACCCCGAGACGCGGCGCACGATCGCCGGGTCGCTGGTCCGGATCGCCAATACCGCCAAGACCCTGGCCGAAGTAGACCAGAGCGCGCCTGCCCGTGCGCGCCTGCCGCTGGCAATGGCGCAGAATGCGGGCAGTGAATTTTCGGGCGTGTCGGCCAGCCGTGTGGCCGATACCACGCGTTCGATACTGAATGCGGTCTCGTTCCCGCGCTTTGTCACCGACTTGATCAACGGCGTGTTCCGCTCCTTGAACGACTCGAACCAGCAGCAGCTGCACAGCTTCGTGGAACTGATCCAGAATGTGGCGGCCACCACCGAGGGTTTTGCCGACGCCAACATCGGCATCAGCGGCGCGCGCGCATGGCTGGCCGAGCGCTTCCCCGCCAATTTCATGGTGCAAGGCGGCGAAGCCGACGACTTCGGCACGCCGCCCGCGCAGATGACGCCCGAAGAACGCGCCGAGGCCCAGGCCGAGCGCGACGCCGGCACGCGCCTGGTGCTGCGGCCGGGCGCATCGATGCCGACCGAGGCGGCGCTGCGCACCGTGTTTGGCCTGGGACCGCAAGACTCGGTTGGCGGGGGCAACCCGGAAAACCTGGTGCCGCTGGCGCGCGCCAACATGGCGCGCAGCCGACAGCAGATGCTCTCGACCATGGTGATGATGGGGTTGCAGCGCATCGTCGTCGAAAGCGGAAAGTTGAATGCGTCGATGCGTTTTCATATCGATACGCGCAGCGCAGCCAACGACGACCGTGGTTCGAGCTTCGACTTCCGCAACGACACCAGCGTGGGCGTGGGCGCCAAGGTCGGGCCGTGGGGCGTGGAAGGGAAAATGCAGAACACCGTCGGCTATGTGTCGACCGAACGCACCCAGACCACCGAAGAGATGAACACCGAAGTGGATATGAATTCGTCGGTGGAGCTCATTTTCAAGACCGACTACGTGGCGCTGGACCGGCTGGCCGGAGGACCGGCGCAGGAACGCATCCGCGTCAATGCGATCAATCCGGAAGCGGAGGCGAACCTGGCCTCGGCGGACCGGCAGGCGCGCCGCACCAGCCAGGCCGCATCGGACGCGAGCCGCAGCAGCCAGCTGTCGCAGCGGCTGGTCAGGCCGACGCAGGCTGGCGCGATTCCCGCCAACGTACCGGCCGTGACGCCCGACGCTGCGGCGCCGGTGGTGCCACCGACGGTGGCGGCAGTCGTGGCGCCTGTTGTCGCGGCTGTGGATCCGAATGTGGCTACGGTCGTCGCGCCGCCCCCGGCGGCGGTGGTGGCGCCTGCCGGCGGAACCGGCCTTGCCCCGGTAGAGAATCCGCCCGTCGTCGCTGGCCGCTAGCGCGATCATGGGCCGACGTCGTCGACTACTTCGGCATTACAAACGCGATGTGTTCGTTTCCCTTGTTATCGAGGACATAAGCACGAATGTACATCCGAAAATTCTGAGCCACATACACCTCGGTACGGAATTCCATAATTGCACATGCATCGATGCCATGGGATTCGAGATGCGTTGGCAGCCCGGCCCGATAGCTCACCACGCACTCACGTACCCGCGGGGGGAATTCAAGTGATTCCTCACCGGGCACCGGAATCCAAGTCATAGTTACCTTCTCGCCGCGACGCTCGCGCGCTAGCTTATACAAATCCTCGAATACGAAGCCGCCATCAATGTAGTTCATGCCGCTCATGAACGAGTGGGACCAGTTGTGGGCCATTGAGCGTATCGATTTGTACTTCATGCAAATGCACTTTCTGGTGGCTATTTCCAACCGGTTAACGCCGACCGCGCCATATACAGCCTAGGCTTACCTTAATATGGGGTCGCTCTCGAACTACGCTAGAGCAAGACGAGCGAAGTTACAAGACCAACGACAAACCAGACAATGAAAAAAATTTCTCGCTTCGTTGCCGATTTATTCCAATCGAAGGAGCTGCCCCAATTTAGGGGATGCAGGTACAAGAGCACGATAAACGACTTCCGAATTGCACAAAAGGAATTTGGGCTGGCGTATCGCACGAACAATGTTGCTGAGATGGTCGGAATCAACAGTGCCAGCAGCCGCTTCATTTCAGTTGGCATCACGTCTACCGCGGAGCCGCTACGAGCGCAGTTCGCTCAAAATAATCGCCGCAGCGCGCTCGGCTTCCGCTTCGGCGGCGGCATGGTCCGACAAGACAAGGTCTGCGGACACGCGTTGTTTTGGATAGATACTATTCATATGCATCGGGTTATCTGATGGCGCGGTGATTGACACATACGCGCCCCATTGATCGCTTCCCTCCAGCAATTCGCCGGTGAACTCGACCACATAGCTATCAATACTTTTTGTCGGCATAGTCGTTCTCCAGGTGGGACGGTGGGCGGAACTGCCGATTGTACGCTGCCAATCGCTTACTCATTCACCGCGCCATCGTCGTCCTTGTCCTCCTTGATCTTCACCCCACGGCGGGCGAGGCTCTCCCTGAGCAGGAATTCGATTTCCGCGTTCACGCTGCGCAAGTCGCGCGAGGCGAGGCGCTGCAGTTCCTCCCACAGAGCCGGGTCTATCCGCAGGGGAAAGGCTTTTTTACCAGGGCTTGCCATGCTGTCCGGCCACTAGTTGTAAAGCGTGCCCGTGTTGATGATCGGCTGAGTTTCCTTGTCGGAGCACAGCACCACCAACAAATTGCTTACCATTGCCGCCTTGCGCTCGTCGTCGAGCTCGACGATGCCGCGCTCGGCGAGGCCCTTCAGCGCCGCTTCCACCATGCTCACCGCGCCGTGCACGATTTTTGCGCGGGCACTGATGATCGCCTCGGCCTGTTGGCGGCGCAGCATGACTTGAGCGATCTCGGCGGCATAAGCGAGGTGCGTGAGCTTGGCATCGAGCGCCTCGACACCGGCCGCCTCGAAGCGCGCCTGTAGTTCGACTTTGAGCGCGTCAGCGACGACATCCATGCCTGCGCGCAGTGTGGTTTCACCGTCTGGCAGGTCTTCGCCTTCATCGTAGGCATATTGCGATGCCAGATGGCGCAGTGCCGCTTCGGCCTGGATAGAGACATAGCGTTCGAAATCGTCCACTTCGAATACCGCCTGGGCAGTGTCGCGCACGCGCCATACAACGGCCGCGCTGATCTCAACCGGGTTGCCGCGCTTGTCGTTGACCTTCAGCGTAGGCGCAGTGAAATTGCGCGCGCGCAGCGACAGCCGGCGCTTGTTATACAGAGGAAATGCCCAGCGCAGGCCTTCGCTGCGGTCGGTACCGATGTACTTTCCGAACAGGGTGAGGATCGCGCTTTCATTGGGCTGCAGCATGAAGAGGCCGCTCAGGCACACTATGCCAACCAGTCCCATCAATATCGCAGTCACGACAAACGAAAAACCTTCAGTTGCTTCAACCCCTGTCTTGAAAACGTAGAGGGCGCCCAACACCAGGACGACGCCGGCACATGCTGCCAGGTAGCCGTTCGTCGATGAGAACGCCAATTCGCGACGCGTGTGTGCTGCTTTCATACTGAATTCCCCCCAAGAAATGTGACATCAAAGTGATATCACTTTAGGATCAGATGGCATTATTGTCAAGCAATTTCGGAAAGGTCACGCTTTGCCCTGCCCGATCGGCGTGCGGCGATGCTTGCCAAAGAAATCGAGCAGCATCTTGCTGGCATCGGGGCCAGCACCGCAATTGTAGGATAGCGTTTCGTCACCGCCGCTCCAGGCATGTTTGAGTTCGGCGATTTGCGCGACCCGCAGCATGAGCTTGCGATCCTGGTAGACGTCGTGCAGCCGGTAGGGGTTGGCGCGCCGCGTGCCCTCCCTGGTCGCCACTTCCACCGGCGTGCCGTGCGGCAGCCGGTTCAGCAGCATCGCCTGGCGGGTCAGCTGCGCCTGGTTCACAGGCAGCACCACCGGATCGTCTTCTCCCTGGATCAGCATGGTCGGCATGCCTGGAAAACCGGGCCGCTTGAGCAGCACCTCATCGACGGCGCTGTCAACCCGGTGACTGGCGCCATGCTTCATCACGCCGAGTGCGCCCATCGTACTGTGGCCCGCGCCGAACAAGGGCCCTGAATGCAGGCCGATGGCGGCGAACAGCTCCGGATGGTTCAGCGCCACGATATGGGCCATGCCGGCACCAGCCGACAGCCCGGCGATATAGACGCGGCTCGGATCGATGGGATAGTTGCCGATGATCTTGCCCAGCATCCCAACGATCACGCTGACGTCGCCGCCCCCGTGCTGGGTGGCGCGGTCGTACCATTTCCAGCAGCGATGTGGGTGTGCACTCACTGACTGCTGCGGGTACAGCACGGCGTAGCCTTGCTTTTCAGCCCAGTGGTTCATGCGGGTACCCTGCGCGAACAGGGTCGCGCTCTGTTCGCAGCCATGCAGCATCACTACCAGGGGAAGGCCGGCAGGGCCGGGAAGACGATCGGGAAGGTATAGCCAATAGCTCAAGCGGCGCAGCGCGCCGGCGCCGTGGTCGGCCTTGCCCGAGTAATGGGATGCCAGCCACTTTCCGCTTGCCGGAACGGGCGGCGTAGCAGCCGCAGGCGCGACGGGCCTGGCCAGCCGCGGTACTTTTTTAGCCGGCGCGGTCTTGGGTTTGGACTTGGGTTTTGGCTTGGGCTTGGGAGCCGCAAGTAACACGGTCAACGCGCGGGAGACCGTGCGTTGCTGCCTTTTCCCGGCGCGCAGCAGGCTGCGCAGCCAGGGATTGGCAGTTTTTACCATCGAAGCCTGGCTACGGCGAGGCGCTCGAGCAGCGCGGTCACGAACGAGCGGGTCGGAATTGGTTTGGCGAATGGGCCAGCATTGTTGCAGCGGGAAGTAACGAACATCATGGTGTGTCTCCGGGTTTTTTTACAAGAATAGCCGGTTGGCAAGCCGTATTCTGTGCGTTATCCCGCATAGCTTACGATCTCAGCAATAAAGCGACACTCTGGCCAAAAGGGCGGCGCCAAGGACACGATTGACTCAAATCAAAGGGAGGGAAAGGCGACAAATTAGGCTGGTCAAGTGAGGAAATGAGCTCACCTACTTGAATATCACAGGAGAAAAAAATATGAGCTATGCAGACCGCGACCGGTATGGGATGTACAAGGACAGTTCCAGCCAGGGCCCCGGCCCCTCGCTGATGGGCGCCGACACGCTGATCGGCGACAGTGTCGTCAACGGGCAGGATGAAGACCTCGGCGACATCAAGGAAATCATGATCGACATGCGCAGCGGACAGGTGGCATATGCGGTGCTGTCGTTCGGCGGTTTCCTGGGCATGGGCGAAAAACTGTTCGCCGTGCCCTGGCAAGCCTTGCATCTCGACACGGTCAACAAGCGTTTCGTGTTAAACGTCGACAAGAGCCGGCTGCAAAATGCGCCGGGCTTCGACCCTGATGCCTGGCCCGACATGAGCGACGTCAGCTGGTCGAACGAGATCCATTCGTTCTATGGCACCGATCCAACCATGGGCAGCAGCGGCATGATGGGCAGCACCACGGGCACGCGGCCCGGCGCAGGCACCAGCGCACATTAAGCGAGCACGCGGGCGGCTCAACCCAGGTTTTGCCGCCCTAGCGCTGCATCGATTCCCACACTTTTTGCAGGCGTTTGGCCGACACCGGCATCGGCGTGCGCAATTCCTGCGCGTACAGCGACACCCTCAACTCCTCCAGCATCCACCTGAACTCCACCATCTTCGGATCGGTGTTCTTGCCCGCCAGCCGGTCCTTGGCCGCGCGCAGGAAGTGGCTGGCAGCCTGGTTCCATTCAGCCATCAGCTTGGCATCGCGGGCGGGGTCGGCGCGCATCTTTTCGAGCCGCACATTGATCGCCTTCAGGTAGCGCGGAAAATGCGCCAGCTGCGCATACTCGGTGTCAAGCAGGAAGCGCTTGTTGACCAGGCCCTGCAGCTGGGTCTGCATGTCGGCGGCTGCCTGCGGATTGACGCCTTGCAGCTTCTTGGGCAGGCCGTGGAATTCGGTCAGCACCTGTGACACCAGGCGCGCGATCTCGTTGACCAGCAAGGTCAGGCGCGACTTGCCTTCGTCCTTGCGCTTGTTGAACGACACCGCGTCGGTCGGCAGCGGATCCTGCAGGCAGGCGATGTCGATCGCCTTCTGAATGATCTGGTCGCGCAGCTCTTCCTGCGATCCCATGGCCATGAACTGCATGCCCATCTGCTGCAGTCCCGGGATATTCTTTTCGACGAATTTGAGCTGTTCCTTGAACTGCAGCGCGAACAGGCGTCGCAGGCCGACACGGTGGGTGCGCGCGGCCACGGTCGGGTCGTCGAACACTTCCAGGTCGCAGTGGCTGCCCTTGTCCACCAGCGCCGGGAAGCCGATCAGGGTCAGCTTGCCCTGCACGATTTCCAGCAGTTCGGGCAGTTCGCCGAAGGTCCAGCCGGTCAGCCCGATATGGGCGCTGGTGTTCGGCTTGGCCTGCGCAGGGGCAGCGCCCTTGGCCGCAGGAGCGACCGGCGCCGGCACCGAGACCTCGGCCAGCTTCTGGAAGCTCTGGCGCGCCTGGCCGCCGAATTCGGCCTGCAGGGTGGCCAGGTTGCGGCCCATGTCGAGCTGGCGGCCATGCTCGTCGATGACCTTGAAGTTCATGAAGTGGTGGGCCGGCAGCGTTTCCAGCTTGAAGTCGCTGGTCAGCACCGCAAGGCTGGTTTGCGCGCGGATGTCGGCGATGATGGCGTCGACCAGGTTGCCGCGGCCGAACACGCCCGCCTCGTGCACGCGCTCGCAGAATTTGGCCGCGTAGTCCGGCAACGGCACGCAGTGGCGGCGCAGCTTTTGCGGCAGCGATTTGAGCAGCAGATGTACCTTCTCCTTCAGCATGCCCGGCACCAGCCACTCCATGCGTTCGCGCGGCAGCTGGTTCAGCGCGAACAGCGGCACCGACAAGGTCACGCCATCGCGCAGGCTGCCCGGCTCGAAATGGTAGGTGAGCTGCATTTCGATGCCGGTGACCGACATCAGCTTCGGAAACAGCTCGGTCGTCACGCCGGCCGCCTCGTGCCGCATCAGCTCCTCGCGGTTCAGGAACAGCAGTTTCGGTTCCTTCTGCGTCGCGTCCTTGTGCCACTTTTCGAAACCGGCGCCGTTGACGATGTCGGCCGGGATCAGCTTGTCGTAGAAGGCGGCGATCAGGTGGTCGTCCACCAGCACGTCGAGGCGGCGCGACTTGTGTTCGAGGTTTTCGATCTCCTTGACCAGCTTGTGGTTATGCGCGAAAAATGGCGCGCGCGTGTTGTAGTCGCCGCCCACCAGCGCATCGCGGATGAAGATCTCGCGCGCCTCGAAGGGGTTGAACTGGCCGTAGTTGATGCGGCGCTGGCTGTAGATGACGATGCCGTGCAGCGTGGCCCGTTCGGACGCCGTCACCTGGGCGGCGTGCTTTTCCCAGCGCGGCTCGCCCCATGATTTTTTCAGCAGGTGGCTGCCGACGCGTTCGATCCACTCCGGCTGGATATTCGCCACGCAGCGCGCGTACAGGCGAGTGGTGTCGACCAGTTCGGCCGCCATGATCCATCTGCCCGGCTTTTTCAGCAGCGATGAACCTGGCCACACGTGGAACCGGATGCCGCGTGCGCCCAGGTAGCCGGCGCCCGGCTCGTCCTCGGACTTGAAGCCGATGTTACCCAAGAGGCCCGTGAGCAGCGCGGTGTGCAGGTTTTCGTAGGTGGCGGGCAGCTCGTTCAGGCGCCAGCCCTGCTCCTTGACGATGGTGAGCAGTTGCGAATGCACGTCGCGCCATTCGCGCAGTCGCACCTGCGACAGGAAGCTGCCGCGGCAGGTTTCCATCAACTGGCGGTTGGTCTTCTTGTGCTCGATGGCCGCTTCGAACCACTTCCAGATCTTGATATAGGTGAGGAACTCGGACTTCTCGTCGGCGAACTTCTTGTGCGCCTCGTCGGCGGCCTGCTGATGCTCCATCGGCCGGTCGCGCGGGTCCTGCACCGACAGCGCCGACGCCACGATCAGCATCTCGGTCAGGCAGGCGTTGTCGAGCGCGGCCAGGATCATGCGGCCCACGCGCGGGTCGAGCGGCAGCTTGGCCAGCTTGTGGCCCAGCGGCGTCAAATTATTAGTGTCGTCGACGGCGCCCACTTCCTGCAGCAGCTGGTAGCCGTCGGCGATCGCGCGGCCCTGGGGCGGCTCGATGAAGGGGAAGGTCTCCACGTCGGTCAGGTGCAGCGACTTCATGCGCAGGATGACGGCGGCCAGCGAGGAGCGCAGGATTTCCGGCTCGGTAAATTTCGGGCGCTGGTTGAAATCCTGTTCGTCGTACAGGCGAATGCAGACGCCGTCGGCCACGCGGCCGCAACGGCCGGCGCGCTGGTTGGCCGCCGACTGGGCGATCGGCTCCACCTGCAGCTGCTCGACCTTGTTGCGGAAGCTGTAGCGCTTTACGCGCGCCAGTCCGGCGTCGACCACGTAGCGAATACCGGGCACCGTCAGCGAGGTTTCGGCCACGTTGGTCGCCAGTACGATGCGGCGCGCGTTACTGGTCTTGAATACCTTCTCCTGCTCCTCCACCGACAGGCGGGCGAACAGCGGCAGGATCTCCACGTGCGGCGGATGATGCTTGCGCAGCGCTTCGGCGCAGTCGCGGATTTCGCGTTCGCCCGGCATGAATACCAGCACGTCGCCGGAACCGAGGCGGCACACTTCGTCCACGCCGTCGACCACGGCATCCATTAGGTCGCGCTTTTCGCGCGCGGCCTGGGCCTTGGGCATCGGCTTGCCGCTGTCGGGCACGCCGGTTAGCACCTGATCCCGGTCCACCGGGCGGTAGCGCACTTCCACCTGATACAGGCGGCCGGACACTTCGATCACCGGCGCCGGTTTGCCTGTCGTGCCGAAATGGCGCGCGAAGCGGTCGGCGTCGATGGTGGCCGAGGTGATGATCACCTTCAGGTCGGGCCGGCGCGGCAGCAGCTGCTTGAGGTAGCCGAGCAGGAAGTCGATATTCAGGCTGCGCTCGTGCGCTTCATCGATGATGATGGTGTCGTAATTCTTCAGCATCGGATCGGTCTGGGTCTCCGCCAGCAGGATCCCGTCGGTCATCAGCTTGACCGAGGCGCCCGGTTTCAGCGTGTCGGTAAAGCGCACCTTGAAGCCCACGTGCTCGCCCAAAGGCGAGCCGAGTTCCTGCGCGATCCGCTTGGCGGTCGACGAGGCGGCGATGCGGCGCGGCTGGGTGTGGCCGATCAGGCCTGTTTGCCCGCGACCGAGTTCCAGGCAGATCTTCGGCAACTGGGTGGTCTTGCCGGACCCGGTCTCGCCGCACACGATGATGACCTGGTTTTCGGTGACTGCCTTGGCAATGTCCCCGCGCCGCCCCGAGACCGGCAAGTCTTCGGGGAAGGTAATCGGGGGCAGCGGCGTGCGAAATACCACTTTGGGGGCGCGTTCCGGCCTTGGCTGGCGCTCGCGCGGCGGGCGCTGGCCCGGCACAGGCGGCGTAGAAGGCTTGTTACTCTGATCTGGCATTGTTTTTACAGGTATTTGGTGCGCAAGTCGCGCAGCGAATTATAATGCGGCAAATGGAAACCTTTAACCAATTCGTCCAATGGCTGCGCTCAGTCGCGCCCTACGTCCACGCCTTCCGTGGCAAGACCTTCGTGGTCGCCTTCCCGGGTGAACTCGTCACCGCCGGGGCCCTGCCGGTGCTGGCGCAGGATCTGTCACTGCTGGTCGCCCTGGGTATCAGGGTGGTGGTGGTGCACGGTTCGCGCCCGCAGGTGGCAGAACAACTGGCCCTGCGCAACGTCGAAGGGCGCTTCCACAACGGCGTGCGCATCACCGACACCGCCGCGCTCGAATGCGCCAAGGAAGCGGCCGGCGAGCTGCGCCTGGACATCGAAGCGGCCTTCAGCCAGGGCTTGCCGAACACGCCGATGGCCCACGCGGCGATCCGCATCATCTCGGGCAACTTCGTCACCGCGCGTCCGCTGGGCGTGATCGACGGGGTCGACCTCGAGCTGACCGGCATGACCCGGAAAATCGCCGCCGAGACCATCCATGCGATCCTGGCCACCGACAGCGTGGTGCTGCTCTCGCCGCTGGGCTTTTCGCCGACCGGCGAAGTATTCAACCTGACCATGGAAGACGTGGCCGTCAACGCCGCGATCGCCCTGCACGCCGACAAGATCATCTTCATCACCGAAACGCCGATGATGACCGACGAAGCAGACACTGAAATTCGCGAGCTGTCGTCGCACCAGGCCGAAGCGGTGCTGCAGGCGGGCTTTTTGCCGTCCGACGCCGCCTTTTACCTGCAGCACGCGATCAAGGCGTGCAACCTGGGCGTGCCGCGCGCGCACATTTTGCCGTACGAGATGGACGGCTCGGCCCTGCTCGAACTGTTCACCCACGATGGCGTGGGCACCATGATCAGCCACGAGAACCTGGAAAGCCTGCGCATGGCCACCATCGAGGACGTGGGCGGCATCATCAAGCTGATCGAGCCGCTCGAAGCGGACGGCACCCTGGTGAAACGGGGCCGCGAGCTGATCGAGCGCGAGATCGACAACTTCTCCGTCATCGAGCACGATGGCGTGATCTTCGGCTGCGCCGCGCTATACCCCTTCCCTGCCGAGCGCATGGCCGAAATGGCTTGCCTGACCGTGAACCCGGAAGTGCAGGCCCAGGGCGACGGCGAACGTATCCTCAAGCATATCGAAAACCGGGCGCGCGCGGCCGGCATCAAGCAGCTGTTCGTGCTGACGACCCGCACTTCGCACTGGTTCAAGAAGCGCGGCTTCGTCCCTGCCACGGTCGATGCCTTGCCCAAGGACAGGCTGCACATGTACAACTGGCAGCGCAAATCCCAGGTCCTGATCAAACCTTTATAATCACCCCTTTACTACATAGCATTAGGAGCAACAGATGGCGCGCACAGTTCATTGCATCAAACTGAACAAAGAAGCGGAAGGGCTCGATTTCGCGCCGTATCCGGGCGAACTGGGCAAAAGGATCTGGGAATCGGTATCGAAGGAAGCGTGGGCCGCGTGGCTCAAGCACCAGACCATGCTGGTCAACGAGAACCGCTTGAACCTGGCCGACCAGCGCGCGCGCAAGTACCTGGCCACGCAGATGGAAAAGCACTTCTTCGGCGATGGCGCCGACGCGGCACAGGGCTACGTTCCGCCAGCCGAGTAATTGCAGCGCTTTGAAACACGACGCAGGGCGCATCGCGCGCCCCGCGTGTTCTACCTTACATCGCCTTGCACTGCCGCAGTTCGCACCTGGCCGTGAATACCCGGCGGTCCGCGCACACCATGCGGTACATCTCGATCGGTCCCTGCGGCGTTACCAGACCTGCGCCCTGCCCGCCTACGCAGCCCTGCGCCCTGGCCATGTTCTCCACCGTGACCGTCGATACGCCAGCCCGGAACGGGATATGCGGGATCGGCACACCGTTGTTGTCCACCAGGATAGGCGCCTGGACCTTGGCCACCGGCCTTGCGGCCACGGGAGGCTTGGGGAAGCTCATCGCACAACCGCCCAGCACTACCGCACACGACACTACCAAGAACAATCGCTTCATGTTTAACCCCGTCGTTGGACTACGCAAAGAAAACTTCTCAGGCGAACGTCAGCGTCTTGACGCCGTCGCTCGTTCCCAGCAGGCACACGTCGGCGCCGCGCCGGGCAAACAGGCCGACGGCGATGACGCCGACGATCTGGTTAATCTGCTGCTCCAGCCCGACCGGATCGACGATCCGCAGGCCGGCCACGTCGATGATCTCGCCGCCGTTATCGGTGATGAAGGCCGCGTCGCTGCCCGCCTTGGTACGCAGGCGCGGCTGGCCGCCCAGCGCCGCCAGCTGGCGCATCACGGCCGCGCGCGCCATCGGCAGCACTTCGACCGGCAGCGCAAAGCTGCCCATCACGTCGACCAGCTTGGAGCCGTCGGCGATGCACACGAACTGGCGCGATACGGAAGCGACGATCTTTTCGCGCGTCAGGGCCGCGCCGCCGCCCTTGATCATCGCACCGCTGGCGGTGATTTCGTCGGCGCCGTCGATGTAGACCGCGATCTCGGCGACGTCGTTCAGGTCGTGCACGGCAATGCCATGGGAGCGCAGGCGCGCCGCCGTCGCTTCGGACGAGGCCACGGTACCCTTGATGCAGTCCTTGATCAGGGCCAGTTCATCGATGAAGAAATTGGCGGTGGAGCCGGTGCCGACGCCGATGATCGCACCATCGACCACGTAGGCGATGGCGGCGCGGGCGACCGCTTGTTTCAGTTCGTCTTGAGTCATGATGTTGGCAAAGATGATGAATGCGCCATTTTAGCGGATACAAGCGGCCTGATCGTCATTCCGGGGCCAATTTAGCTTGCAATGCGGCATGAAGGTGACAAAACGGAAGCAAAAGCTGTCTGCTTTTATTTAATAGGCAAGCAATCTATGCGAAAATGCTCCATGCATAGAGAATGTCATGAAAGTTTGAAATGAGCCAAACAACCACCGTCCTCGTCGTCGACGACAGCCGGGTCTCGCGCATGATGGCGCGCCAGTTCATCCTCAGCGCCCAGCCGGGCTGGATCGTGGAGGACGCCGCCACCGGTGAAGAAGCGCTAGACCGCGTCAAGTCACTGTGTCCTACACTGATCCTGATCGACGTGAACATGCCGGGCATCGGCGGCCTGGCGGCCGCCGAACAGCTGCGCACCCTGTGCCCGCAGGCGCACATCTCGCTGGTCACCGCCAACGTGCAAAATGCAACGCGCAACCGCGCCGCGGAACTGGGGATCGGCTTCATGGAAAAACCCATCACCGAAGCCCGGATTCACGCCCTGATCGGTGCCCTCAACACGGACTAGCCATGCTCAAGCTCACCGAACTGCAGCACGACGCGCTCGTCGAGATATTCAATATCGGCGTCGGTCACGCTGCCAGGGCGATGAGCGAGATCGTCAACGAGGAAGTGACGATGTCGGTCCCCTCGATCTCCTTTGTGAACCGCGCCGAAGCCGCCTCCATGCTGGGCAACAAGGACAGTGCACGCGTGTGCGGCGTCAGCCAGCATTACAAGGGCGCCTTTTCGACCGACGCCATCTTGATGTTCCCCGAAGATAAAAGCCTCGACATCGTGCGCCTGATGGTGGGCGAATCGGTGCCGCTCAAGGAACTGACGGAGATGGAACAGGAAGCGATGAGCGAGATCGGCAACATCATCCTCAATTCCTGCGTCGGCACGCTGGCCAATATCTTTTCGCAAGAGCTGAGCGGCTCGCTGCCGGCCTACCATGTGGGCACCAGCGAGGAAATCCTGCAGGCCTCGGGCGGCCCGGCCGACACCGTGGTGCTGATGCTGCATATCGATTTCATTCTCGAGACGCACCAGATCCACGGCTACGTGGCCTTCATCCTCGACCTGACCTCCCTGCACGACCTGCAGGAACAGGTTGACCGCTACGTGGCCAAAGCCCTGGGCGCGAGCTGACATGATGCAAAGCCCCGAGAACCGCCTGGGCATGCTGGAAAGCGTGCTCGGCGCCATGAACGTCGGCACCGTGGTGCTCGACCAGGAGCGCCGGGTGCAGGTGTGGAACAACTGGATGGTCCTGCATTCGGGCCTGGCCAGCGCCGACGTGATGCGGCAGGACTTCTTCAGCGTGTTTGCCGATTTGCAGGGCAAGCGCATCGACAGCGCGGTGCGCCAGGCGCTGCGCGACAATTTTCCCTCGGTACTGTCGCAAACCTTGCACAAGGCCCCGTTCGCGCTGTTTGCCGATGACGCGGCGCGCGCCGCCGGCGAACGGATCCAGCAGGCGGTGGCGGTCACGCCGCTGGCGGTGCCCGGCGTGGCGCGCCTGTGCATGATCCAGATTACCGACGTCAGCGTGGCCGTCACGCGCGAGCGGCTGCTGCGCGAGCAGGCGCTGGAACTGCGTTCGCAAAGCTTCTCGGACGGCTTGACGGGGATCGCCAACCGCCGTCATTTCGACGTGGCGATGGAAAAGGAAATCCGGCGCGCCAAGCGGGCCGGCACGCCGCTGTCGCTCTTGATGATCGACATCGATGCCTTCAAGGCCTTCAACGACCACTACGGACACCAGTTGGGCGACGACACCTTGATCCGGGTGGCCGGCATCCTGTCGCAAAGGCTGCAGCGGCCGCTCGACCTGATCGCCCGCTATGGCGGCGAAGAGTTCGCGGTGATTTTGCCGGAGATGGATATAGCGCAGGGCCTGGCGATGGCCGAGGCCATGCGCGTCGCGGTGGTGGGGCTGGCGATCCCGCACGCCAAGGCCGGGCATGCCGAGCACGTCACCGTCAGCATCGGCGTGGCCACGCACGACGCCGGCTACGCGGGCGAAATCGCGCACCTGGTGGGCGCGGCCGACCGCGCGCTGTACATGGCCAAGAACGGCGGGCGCAACCGGGTGGCCATCCACGCCGAATAACCCGGGGTTCACGGCTCCGGGGAATGCGAACGTTTCAGGGTGCGCAGCACGAAGGTCGAACGGCTGTGGCGCAGGCCCGGTAGCTTGTACAGCCGGCGCCGCAGGAACTCTTCGTACCCGGCCGTCCCGGCCACCGCCACCTTGATCAGGTAATCGTATTCCCCCGTCAGCAGGTAGGCTTCGAGCACCTCGGGCATGTCGGCCAGCGCCTGGCCGAAGCGCTCGAAGGTGTCGTCGTCATGCCGGTCCAAGGTCACTTCGATCATCACCGTGTCCGGCACCCCCAGCGCCTTCTGGTTGAGCAGCACCGTGTAGCCTTCGATCACGCCCTGCTCTTCCATTTGCCGCACCCGGTTCCAGCAGGGCGAGGCCGACAAGCCCACCTTTTCGGCCAGCTGCGTGTTGGCGATGCGCCCGTCGACCCGCAGCTCGCGCAATATTTTGCGGTCAATCTCGTCCAAACCAGCAGAAATCTCCACGCTTTCACCCCAAGAAGAAGAATTGTCTTCATTTTAGCAATTTTGAAGAAGATCCTTCTTATTCATTCGCATTTGTGCCTTTCTTTGAAAGCCTATTCTGCGGCGTCCGCGCTATTCTTTCTGCATGCTTACTTCCCGCCTCCCCCTCAGCTTTTCGATGGAAAAAGACAGCCCGCTCGACACGCTCGAGATGGTGCTCGCCATCGCCCGCCGCATCGACTTGCGCCTGGCCCGGATGCAGTTGCGCGGCACGCGCGTATGCATGGAACTGGAAGCGGGCGACGCCGACGCGCTGACCCTGTTCTGCACCCGCCTGCACAACGTCATCGGGGTCTACGACATCGCGCTGAACGTATGCATGTTGCCAATTCAGCAAAAATATTGGACACTGCGTCGGTCGCCTGACCTGCAACCTGAAAAAAGACCACGCTTATGCAATCCACCAAACTCGCCATCGCCGCCGCCGTCTCCCTCCTGATCGCCATGCAGCCGGCCACCGCCGGCGACTACAGCGCCCTGATGAAGGCGAAGAAATACACCGAAGTCGAACGCGCCGCCGTCGCCAAGCTGGCCCAGGACCCGGCCAATGCCGATGCGATGATCGCGCGCACCGAAGCGATCCTGGGCAGCGGTAACGAAACCCGTCTCGAGGAAGCCATCAAGCAGGCCGAACAATGCGTCAGCGCCAAGGCCGCCAATGCCGGTTGTCACCTGGTGCTGGGCAAGGCCATGGGCATGAAGGCCATGACTGGCGGCATGCTGGCGGCAGCCAGTTCGGCGGGCACCATCCGCGATTCGTTCAAGAAAGCGGTCGAGCTCGATCCGAAAAATGTGGACGCGCGCTTTTCGCTGCTGCAGTTTTACATGATGGCGCCCGGCTTCATGGGCGGCGGCACCGGCAAGGCGGAAGACCTGACTGCACAGACCGTCCCCGTAAACGCGGAAGCGGCCAAACTGATGCAGGGCAGCCTGGACCTCGCCGCCGGAAGATTCGCCAAGGCCGAAGCGGCCGCCACGGGAGCGCGCGCGGGCGCGGATGAGGAGCTGCTCGATCGCCAGGAAAACCTGATGATCGCAATCGGTGCAAAGTACATGGGCGAGAAGAAATTCGCCGACGCCGAACGCGTCCTGCGCGACGCCCAGAAGCGTTTCCCGGACAGCGAATCGGTCCCTTACATCAGCGCGCGCGTCCAGCAGGAACAGGGCAAGCACCGCGAAGCGGTGGCCGGATTCGAGCAGGTGCTGGTCAAGACCCAGAAGCCTTACGTTCACTTCCGACTCGGTCAGTCGCTGCAGGCGCTAGGCGAGAAGGCCAAGGCCATGGCGGCTTACGAGAAAGCGCTGTCCTTCAAGACCGGCCTGGCAAAGAAAATGCGCTCGGACGCCGAAGATGCGCTGAAGGCCTTGAAAGGCTAGCCCCCGCAGGCGCGGCGCGATTTCCCATCGAGATTGCCCGCGCCGATATTGCGCACACGGAGTGCCCCCGGCCCCTGCCTGACCAGGCAAAACCGGGCCCGGTAGCTGCGCGGCCCGCCAGCCTGGCGCGGCGCTCTCACCTCGATCGTCACATCGTAGGGCCGGTCCGGCTGGAGCGTGGCCGCCGCCGTCTGCGGCAGCACCGGCAGCCGTCCCGCATACGGAATACACATCCGAAACGATACCGGGAAGGTGCGCGCCTTCGGCATCGTCATGCTCCACAGCGCCGTCCTGGCGCCCGCTTCGCCTACGCTGATCGACTGGAAATCGGGCGCGCCGCCACGCCGCTCTTCGGCCTCGGGAATGGTAAAACACGGCACCCCTGCATTGCCCTCCCGGACCACGAGCTCACCAATGCGCACGGCCCCGGCGGCGGGCGCGCCCGCCAGGGCCAGGACGAGCGCGCACTGGATGATCGACCTGGCTTGCATGGGCTAACTCCGTAAAAAAGATGCACTAGGAAAACATCTAGCCTACGGTGTTGCAGCCTGCCAGTCTTGATTCATCTCAGGCGAATTCGAATACCCCTAGGTAAATTCTTACGGCTGGTCGGGTCGGAAAGGAAGCTGGCGAGCACCTGTTCATACAGCGCCAGATCGTTTGCATAGTCAGGCTGGCGCATGGCCGCAGCTAACCCCAGATGCTTGAGCATGAAGTAGTCGGCCAGCAAATCGCCCTGCGCTTCCATGTTGTAGTCAGCCAGCGTCTTGTCCATGGCAAGCTGGTAGCGATAGCTCAAGCCGATTCGCAACGCGCCGCGCAGTCGCACCGGGTAGCCGAGCTGGTGTTGCCACACCATCGCCAGAAGCCCGCCGTGCTGTATTCGAGTCCGTGATAGCCACAGAAACAGCCGTCCGCCTTACGAGTGCCGCCAACGCCCAGAGCCGGGACCACTTTTAATCCAGAAAGATTTTAATATGAATGCGACAAGTAAATACCTCGCCCGCTTGTACGAACACGCCGTAGACCGTCGCCTCGACATCGAAGCCATCCGATTGCACCTCGCATCACGCGGCGTGGCCCGATCCCCTGCAATGGTGGTCCATGACCTTGACCATGTGTTCCAGTTCGTAGGCTACGCTGCCAGCCATCCACCGGCCCCGGCCCAGTGCGTGCGGGCGTTCGATAAAGCCATTGAGCAGGGACGTGGTTAGCTGTTCCCGAGCCTCGGACTCTTCACAGCCGTCCTGGCAAAGTCGTCTCCTTGGACAGCTTCGGTTCGTCTAACAGCTTGGCCTTGTATTCAAGTAGTTCCTCGGGCGGCACATCAAACCGTGCAAGCCACTGAGCAGCAGCATGACCACGAATACGAGCTTCGCCAGACGCAGAACCAGCGTGCAAGTCAAACATCTCCTTGCACCTCACGTCCTTCAGCAGCATGTTAGGTAGCACGTAGCACGCGGGCTGTGGATCATCATCTACAGACGCGGTTTCCGCGTATGGCCCAGCTTGAATCACTATGCCAGCGCTATACGGGTACAGGGCAAACCAATCCATAGGAAGCTCCGACCGCACCGCCGACATACCACCGACCTTCTCAAGCAGTTCCTTGTTGATCGCGGTAAGCCATGAGACGGTCTTTATCTGGTCTTCTTTTACCTCGCTCGATGCGCGAATCGGACTACCAACATCGTACCCATTAAACGTTTCGGAAATGACCGCTTCAGTCGGTTCGTTATCAGACCTTCTCACGAGCGACAGCACCAGCCCATTACCACCATACCCGTGCACAGCGTTCAGCAAGTCGGCAAACTTCACGAACATCGCCTGAAAGGCCAGCGGGTGTTCTTCCACGTACAGTAGGGGCATGGCAAACCGTACTACCGACAAGCCCCAACTACCCATCTTCGCCTTCCAGCCCCGGACGCCGAAGGCTTGGAATTCCCATTGACCCGCGTCTATCTTTTGCTTCCCGCTGGTGTAGCCGAAGCTAACTTGCCCGTTCTCTGTGAGCGTCTTCATCATGTCGGGCATGGGCTTCGCGTCACGGTATGGCAGGCAATCCTTACCGTCAGGCGGTTCCTCACGCCAGAGCCAAGTAAGGTGTTCTTTTGCTATAGCTTCGTACTCTTTGAAACAGGCGCAAATCGCATCTCGCACAGCAGGCGTATGGGCGTCCTTGAAAAAGAGTGTCCCTGTCAATGCAGGCATCGCCCCCACGTAATCTTTCTCCGCACGTTCCATGAACAGCCCACCGGGAATTGCCATCCTGACCTGATTCTCTTTCAGGAGGTTGATCCTGTCGATTTTTGAAAGTTCATCCATGTTATTTACCCTTTAGGTTCGGCAGGTTCTTAGGTAACCCCGGACGCCTTCCACCACGCCCGCCTTTGTTGGCGACAATATCAACCATTCCCTTCAACTCGTCCTTCAGTTCTTCGGCCTTCAAATCCTCAGTTTTCTTCTTGCGGTCTGGATCGTCGCAGCTACACTTTTTCGGCGATAGCTCAGCAAGCTTCCCCGGCCCAGCAATTTTCCTGTAATCCTGTTCTTGGCCCTCGCCCCATGGATCACCATCGAACTTGATTTCTACTACCTGCTTGATGTTGTCCTGCGTTGGCGGCAGCGACGGGTCTTTAACGATTACCACATCGGGGCGGCGAACATAAGCCGTTAGTGTCTGTCGTAGACCCAGCAGTTATCACCTTGCCGCCGTGGTCCGTGGTATCGCCTAGTACGATTATGAGTTGTCCCATATTATCCCCGTGGCAAAATTGTATAAATAGCACTGTTGGCGTATTGTATGCCGGAACAGCCGGGGTGCAATAATGAATCTGCTAGGTTGTACCTGCATCCGATCTAGGCTAGCGGTACATGGTCCCTCTCGGATAGACCCCGCCTACCTCCACGGCCACAGCAGCCAGAGCATGCCCATGACATGCTTGGCTATTCCCAGCCCAGCTTCCAGATACTTCAGCTTCCGATAGTGCGATGGTCGTTTCATGGAGTCGTCCCTACTATGGTGGAAATCCAATGTACTGCGCCCCGCATGCGGAACGTATACCTGCAATTTCACCGCCATCGACTCAGAAAGCTAGCGTTCGCCTGCCAGCCCCGAATGCCATTAGTGGATTCCGCCTGAGGCATTGCCGACGATACCAAGAGGCGAAAATACTGATGGAAAGCGCTTGTTGCGACCACTAAACGGTCGTATAATCGATGCAACAGCAATCTAAACAGGGAACCTAGCCATGAAACAAGCCGTTCTGTATTTACGCGTATCTACCTCGGAACAGGGCAAGAGCGGATTAGGCTTGGCCGCACAACGTCAGACTCTTGACCAGTTCGCTGCTGCTGAAGGCTTCATGGTTGCCGATGTCATTACCGAAGTAGCCAGCGGCAAGTTGGGCCTTGATGACCGTAAGGGCTTACGTGACGCACTGGCGAAGGCTAAGAAGCTGAAGTGCCCGGTTATCGTCGCAAAGCTGGACCGGCTGAGCCGTGACGTGGCATTCATCTCGGGCCTGATGTCGCGTGGTGTGCCGTTCGTTGTTGCCGAACTGGGCGTAGACACTGACCCGTTCATCCTGCACCTGTTCGCTGCCCTGTCCGAGAAAGAGCGCAAGCTAATCGGCTCACGCACCAAGGATGCACTGGCAGCAAAGAAGGCTCAGGGCGTTGTGTTGGGCAACCGTACCAACCTCAGGGAAGCCCAAGCGAAGGGCCAAGCAACGAACGCCGCCAAGGCTGCTGCCTTCGCCGCTGAAGTGGTCCCGGAAATCAAGCAGCTACAGGAACAGGGCAAGACGCTCGACGCCATCGCAGCCATCTTGACGAAGCGCGGAACCAAGACCGCCAACGGTGGCGAGTGGCACAAATCGACGGTATCCCGTCTGCTGAAAGCAGCCGCATAAGTCGGCTTGAGCGGTCCGCTACGCCTCTGCGTCATCAACACACGCCCGCATAGTCGGACCGGCCCGTAGCCTCGCCAATGGAATGTGAGATATTTCACCGGCCGGTTTGACGCCAGATACCCCGGCGAGAATGTGCTAAATACCGCATTCGGTCCGCACCCAGATATTTTTCCTGCACACACGCCCTTCCCTCGCGCACAGGCACATCCAAATTTCTATTTTTTGGTCAGAGTGCCCGCAGAAACACCCCCCCTGTTTCTAGCTCCCGCCATCAGCTGGCCCCTCGCACCAACCGGGCTCGAAATGTTGGTTTAACGCGGTCAATACCTCCGCCATATCGTTATAGTAGGCGAAGAGAATTTCCAATGCCGCCACCAGCGCCTTCGCACAATTCGATGCAGTCATGGTGTCGTTCTTCGGCCCGAGGTTAAGAATAAAATTTTCTTTATCGACCGCGCCAAAGGAGCCAAACACGCCATCGTAGTTAGGGTGGACGAACTCGGACAAAATGTCATAGGTCTTGCGAAAGCCCTTTGATTTCTTATCGAGCCTATCAACCGACGACAGGATACTTGACGTGTAGTACGCGTTCTTTACGCCGCCTTCTTCTCGCCTGTTAGCAAACAGACCCTTCATTAGGAATGTGTCCAGCACCTCCGCATCCGGTGTTTTGACAAAGGCGTCCAACTTGGATTGAAGTTCAAATAGAACCGCCGCAGTCTCTATCACTGCACGGGCGAGCAATGCACCGCCCACAATATTCCCTGCCTCTAATAACGTGACGGCAGGTGACGCAAGCGCCGACGCCCTATGCAACAACGTCTCCCTGAGCGAGAACACCTTGAAAGGTATCTTCGATTGGTACGGTAGGGCAGCTATTGGAATGCTTTGAGGTAGCGAACTCGCTAAATCGTCAGCCAGTCGTCGCGCCTCTATAAGCGGTTCCATGTGTTCGCTTCCGTCCATGCCGACCCTCCCCGTTATTGTGTCGGCTCAGTCTACCACCGCGTCCGCCTAGCTTCTTGCTGGCTTTAGATTCAGCAGCCAGCGGCCCCAATCGCCCGGGAGACTCGCCACGCTGGCCGGATTGGCGAGAAAGTCCGCCAGCACTTGCTTATACAGCGGCAAGCTACCGGCGTAGCCCGGCTGGCGCATCGCCTGCGGGTAGTTATGATGCCTAAGTACGAAGTAATCGGCCAGCACATCGCCTTGCGCTTCCATGTTGTAGTCGGCCAGCGTCTTGCCCGGTGCAAGATCGTAGGCATACGACAGCCCAACGCGCACCGCCCCCCGCAGACGGACCGCGTACCCTAACTGATACTGCCAAACATGTGCCATCTCGTGAATGAACCAATGCTGGTTGCTGATGGATGCCTGGGCGTAATCGTCATGGAAACAGGACAGGTGAAAGTACAGATGGCCGTTCGGCGTCATCGCACAGTTACTAGGCTGGAAGGGCATGTATCGGCGGGCATGGATGCGCACCCGCTTATAGTCAATCGCATCACCAAACAGCAGGGACGCCATTGCTATTTCGCCCGCAGTTAGCGGGCGTAGGTTTGGGCGATTCAACGGCATGACATCCATCGGTTAATTGTATGGCATCAATGGCCAATCTTTTGGTGTGCAAACCGCCACAAACTTACCATCTCGTGCAAGAACCAGTGGCGCGCCTGCTCGCTGCCAGAAGAAAAGTCGGTCAAGCAGCGCGAATTGTGGAAATAGAGATGGCCGTTGGGCGTCATCGCGCAGTTGACCGGCTGCAGCCCGAACGGCAGGTAGCGCCGCTGGTACAAGCGCACGCGCGCGTAGTCGACGGCGGCGCCGAACAGGCACCTTGCCATCGCAGTCTCGCCCGCAGTCAGCGCTCGCCAGTTCGGCGCGCTTTTCATCGTGCTCAGTGCCGCAGCGCTGCCGCCGCCCTCGCCAGTTCGGTGATGTGAGCCCAGTTGCCGGCCTTGATCGCATCCTTCGGGGTCAGCCAAGAACCGCCCACGCAGGCGACGTTCTTGCACGCCAAAAACTGCGGCGCGGTCTCGATCGAGATGCCGCCGGTCGGGCAGAAAGTCACGTCCGGCAGCGGCCCGCCGATGGCGTTGAGCATGCCCACGCCGCCGGCCGGCACCGCCGGGAACAGCTTGAGCTGGCGAAAGCCCGCTTCGCGCGCGGCCATCACTTCGGACGGCGTCATCACGCCAGGCAGCAGCGCCAGGCCGCTCTTTTTCGAGGCCGCGATCAGCGCGGCGGTCAGTCCCGGCGAGACGCCGAACACGGCGCCGGCATCGCGTGCGGCGGCAAATTCTTCAGGCTGAGTGAGCGTGCCGACGCCGACGATCGCGCCCGGCACCTGGGCCATCGCGCGGATCGCGCCCAGGCCGTGCGCGGTGCGCAGCGTCACTTCGAGCACGCAAATGCCGCCGGCCACCAGCGCCTTCGCCAGCGGAACCGCGTGCTCCGGATCGTCGATGGCGATCACGGGAATAACGCTCGCCGAGCGCATGATGTCGAGTAGGGTCTTAGTCATTTTGGGTTCTTGATCAAAAAGTCTTCGTCGGAGCCTGGCACGGTGTCGCCGATATCGGCGGCTTCGTGCAGCGGCACGGTGGTCGGAATCGGCGACGGCAGCGGGAAGGTGGTGGCGCCCTTTTCCGCTTCGCTGATGGTACTGCGGAACATCGAGAACAGCTCGCGCCCCATGCCGATGTGGCACCACGACAGGTCGGCCGTGGCCTGCGCGCGGGCGGCCCATACCTGGGCCGGCACCAGCGCTTCGAGCGTGCCGGTGGTGGCGTCCAGGCGGATGATGTCGCCGTCGCGCACCAGGCCAAGCGGTCCGCCCGCCAGAATCTCGGGCGAGACGTGGATCGCCGCCGGCACCTTGCCCGACGCGCCCGACATGCGCCCGTCGGTCACCAGCGCCACATGGCGGCCGGCGTCCTGCAGGTTGGCTAGCGCCGGTGTGAGCGCGTGCAGCTCGGGCATGCCGTTGGCGCGCGGACCCTGGAAGCGGATCACGGCCACGAAGTCGCGATCGAGCTTGCCGGCCTGGTAGGCGTGCATGAAGTCTTCCTGCGAGTTGAAGGTCAGGGCCGGCGCTTCGACGATGCGGTGCTCTTCCTTGACGGCCGAGATTTTCATCACCGCGCGCCCCAGGTTGCCCTTGACCAGGATCATGCCGCCGTCGCGGGCGAATGGATTGGCGGCCGGGCGCAGCACGGCCTCGTCGCCGCTGACGGCCGGCAGCGCCTTCCAGTACGCGGTGTCGCCGTCGAGGAAGGGCTCGGCGCAGTGCGCGCGCAAGCCCTTGCCCAATACCGTGGTCACGTCGTCGTGCAAGAGGCCGGCGTCGAGCAGTTCGCGGATCACGAAACCGGGGCCGCCGGCGGCCTGGAAATGGTTGACGTCGGCGTCGCCGTTTGGATAGATCCGGGTCAGCATCGGGATCACCGCCGACAGCTCATTGAAGTCGTCCCAGTCGATCACGATGCCGGCCGCCTTGGCGATCGCCACCAGGTGCAGCGTGTGGTTGGTGGAGCCGCCGGTAGCGAGCAGGCCGATCACGGCGTTGACGATGCACTTTTCATCGACCACGTGGCCGACCGGCGTGTAGTTGCCGCCCTGCTGGGAGATCTCGACCGCACGGCGCGCGGCGGCGGCGGTCAGCGCGTCGCGCAGCGGCGTGCCCGGCGTGATGAAGGCGGCGCCCGGCAGGTGCAGGCCCATGATTTCCATCAGCATCTGGTTGCTGTTGGCGGTGCCGTAAAAAGTGCAGGTGCCGGCGCCGTGGTAGGAGCCGGCTTCGCACTCGAGCAGCTCTTCGCGGGTCGCCTTGCCTTGCGCGTACAGCTGGCGGATGCGCGCCTTTTCCTTGTTCGAGATACCCGAGGTCATCGGCCCGGCCGGCACGAACACGGCAGGCAGGTGGCCGAAATGGAGCGCGCCGATCAGCAGGCCCGGCACGATCTTGTCGCACACGCCCAGGTACAGGGCCGCGTCGAACATATTGTGCGACAGCGCGATGGCGGTGCCCATGGCGATGGCGTCGCGCGAAAACAGCGACAGCTCCATGCCCGGCTGGCCTTGCGTGACGCCGTCGCACATGGCCGGCACGCCGCCGGCGAACTGCGCCACCGCGCCGGCCTTGCGCACCGCATCCTTGATGATGGCCGGGAAGTGCTCGAAGGGCTGGTGCGCCGACAGCATGTCGTTGTACGAGGAGACGATCGCCACCGACGCCTTTTTGACTTCGCGCAGCGTCAGCTTGTCGTTGACGGGGAAGGCTGCGAAGCCGTGCGCCAGGTTGGTACACGAGAGCGCGCCGCGCTGCGGGCCTTGCAGGCGGGCCGCGTCGAGGTGCGCCAGGTAGGCCGCCCGCGACGGCGCGCTGCGTTCGGTGATCCGACGGGTGACCGATTCAACTACGGGATGCAAGGCCATGGCCATTCCTTATGAATTTGTTTTGTGAAATTTTACTACATAATTTGCGAAAACCGTACATTTTGATGATTCAGCTTGCGCCTTTCGACCACTTATTGCAAGTTCAGGCGTGTTTTTCGACGCCACCGCCAGCAAACGAGGGGCGCTACGCCCCGGTCGGGGCGGCATTCTTTTTGTAGTGAATTTACGTAAAATTCCTGTATGATTCGATAATCCCAGCACAACCGCCCCTTGCCGACCACCATGCGCCAGCCCCCCCTGACCTCCACCGCCAGCTACACGGCCCTTGAAACCCACGCGCTCGAGGCCGAGCAATGGCAGCTGCGCGACCTGTTCGCGGCCGACCCGCAACGCTTTCCCGCCTTGACGGTCGATGCCGCCGGCCTGTTTCTAGACTATTCAAAAAACCGCCTCGATGCGCGCACGCTTGAACTGCTGGCCAAGCTGGCGCGCGAGCGCGGCGTTGAGGCGCAGCGCGACGCCATGTTCGCGGGCGACCGCATCAACCTGACCGAACACAGGGCCGTGCTGCACACCGCCCTGCGCGCCCCGCGCGACAGCGCCCTGGTGGTCGACGGCCAGGACGTGACGGCCGATGTGCACGCGGTGCTCCAGCGCATGCGCGTGTTCACCGACGCGGTGCGCAGCGGCGCCTGGCTCGGCCACAGCGGCAAGCCGATCACCGACATCGTCAACATCGGCATCGGCGGCTCGGACCTGGGCCCCAAGATGGTGTGCCTGGCGCTGCGCCAGTACGCCCATCCGCGCCTGGCGATGCACTTCGTCTCCAACGTCGACGGCCACGACATGGACGCGGCGCTGTCGCTGGTAAACCCCGAGACCACGCTGTTCATCGTCGCCTCCAAGACCTTCACCACCACCGAAACCATGATGAACGCGCAGACCGCGCGCGCCTGGTTCCTGCAGTACGCCCCAAGCGAGGCGCTGGCGAGCCACTTCGTCGCGGTGTCCACCAATACCGAGGCAATCAAGGCCTTCGGCATCGACCCGGCCAATATGTTCCCGTTCTGGGACTGGGTCGGCGGGCGCTACTCGGTGTGGTCGGCGATCGGCCTGTCGGTGGCGCTGTCGGTCGGCTACGGCTACTTCAGCGACCTGCTGGCCGGCGCGCACGCGATGGACCTGCACTTCAAGCAGGCGCCGATCGAAAAGAACATGCCGGTGCTGCTGGCCATGGTGGGCTTCTGGAACCGCCAGTTCCTCGGCTGCTCGTCGCTGTCGATCGCGCCTTACCACCAGGACCTGAACCGCTTCCCGGCCTACCTGCAGCAGCTCGACATGGAGAGCAACGGCAAGCGCGTGACCAAGGGCGGCCAGCCGGTCGACACCCTCACCTGCCCGGTGATCTGGGGCGACTGCGGCACCAACGGCCAGCACGCCTATTTCCAGCTGCTGCACCAGGGGACCGACGTCACGCCAATCGACTTCATCGCCGCGCTGCGCCCGGCCCACGAATACGCCAACCACCATGCGGCGCTGCTGGCGAACTGCTTCGCCCAGTCCGAAGCCTTCATGCGCGGCAAGACCATCGACGAAGTGCGCAAGGACCTGCGGGAGCAGGGCATGAGCGCGGCCGACATCGACGCGCTGGCCCCGCACAAGACTTTCCCCGGCAACCGGCCAAGCAACACCATCCTGATGGAGTACCTGACCCCGTACACCCTGGGCGCACTGGTGGCGCTGTACGAACACAAGACTTTCGTGCAAGGCGTAATATGGGACGTGAACAGCTTTGACCAGTGGGGCGTTGAACTGGGCAAGGTGCTGGCTAAAAAAATCGAGGCGGAGCTGACCGGGAAACCGGCGCCAGAGCTGCATGACAGCTCCACCAATGGCTTGATCGCGATGGCAAAAGCCGCAGTCTGACCCGGGACCTTTGAATGAACACTGACCAATTCACCGTCGTCCACTCCTCCCCCATGCTGGTGGGCGAGTGTCCGCTGTGGCATCCGGCCGAGCGCAATATCTACTGGGTCGACATCGCCAGCTACAAGGTGCACCGCATGCACCCGCTGACGGGCGAACACCGCGACTGGCTCATGCCGAGCGAACCGTCGGCGCTGGCGATGCATCCGCACGGCGGGCTGGTGGTGGCGCTGCGCCAGGGCTTCGTCCACCTCGACACCGCCAGCGGCGAAATCACGCTGATCGCGCCAGCTCCCTACAACACCGACACGACGCGCTTTAACGACGGCCGGGTCGACGCCGCCGGGCGCTTCTGGGTCGGCACCATCTACGAGCCGCGCAACGAACAGGCGGCCGAGATGTACTGCCTTGAAAAAGGGACGGTGACCTTGAAGTGGTCGGGCGGGATGACCAATTCCAACGGCCTGGCCTTCAGCCCGGACGGGCGCGCGATGTACCACGCCGACACCAGCAGCCACCGCATCGACCGCTACCATTTCGATGTCGAAACGGGCACGGTGGCGCACCCGCAGCGCTTCCAACAGTTCTCGAGCGACCGCGCCAACAACTACGGTGGACGGCCCGACGGCGCGGCCGTCGACAGCGAAGGCGCTTACTGGTGCGCGATGTTCGAAGGCGGCCGCCTGCTGCGCTTGTCGCCCGAGGGCGAACTGCTGCGCGAAATCGCGCTGCCGCTGCGCTGTCCGACCATGGTGGCATTCGGCGGCGACGACCTGCGCACGCTGTACATCACCAGCGCCAGCCACGGCCGCCCTGCGGAAGAGCGCGAGATGCTGCCGCTGTCGGGCCGCGTGCTGTCGATGCAGGTGGATGTCGCGGGGCGCGAAGAGCCGATGTACCTGCCCTGAGCGGCAAACATGGGATCAGCTTCCCGCGGGGATCGATTCCACTGCCGCAGGCACATACCGCAGCACCTCGCCGAGCGAGTGCGCCTCCGGTGCATAGATTCCCATCCACCACCCCGCCACGGTCACCACCACGGCGGTCATCAGGAACGGCCAGAAGGTACGCCGCAGCGCGCTCTCGAGCCAGTGCTGCGGGTTCAGGCCGCGCAGGCGCCGGTACAGGCTGGCAGCAAGCACACCGTCAACCAGCAGTTCGGCAAACAGCACCGGCGCCGAGTAAATCACGAAGAACGACGAAAACACGATTCCCAGCACCAGCAGCAGCACGGCCACCGGCAAGGCGTCGCCCGCCTCGCCAACCGCGCCAATGGCGTCGCCCACGCCGCCCGATTCGGACAGCGCGTCGGCCACGTCGGCCACATCGTAATTGCCGCTGGCGCCGCCGCCATCGAAGCTGCCGGCCTCGCCGGCGAATTCAACGACCGGTGCTGGCGTGTTCGCAACGTCGACCATGGGCACGTCGAAGGCCTCGCCGCGCAGGCGCAGCCATCCCCACAATAGCAACAGGAAGCTCAGGTAGGCCACGCACATCGCACAGAAATAGCGCAGGCCCATCGACGTCAGCCCCGCGCGCAGCAAAAGGAAGGACGCGGCCAGCCCCGCGAAACCGGTCAGGGTGACGATCCAGCCCATCTGCAGGCGCGGATAATGGTCGCGTTCGAGCCGACTGCGGATGCGGTCGATCTCACGCTCGCGGTGAAGCCGGGGGTGTCTGTTCATGCCGGTATGCCCTCTTGACTCATGAAAACATCAGTGCCAGCCGTAAATATACTAAATTGCACGGCGGCAAAGTATACTTCTTGGTAATCACGCAAAAGCGACCGGATGAAGCGAACATTGCTAATGTCCAATCAGGCATACAATGTCCATACGCGAGCACGAGTCCAGGGACAATCGATGAGCTACCGGGTCACATCCAGGCATGAATAGCGACAAACCTATCCTCCCCAATGAAACGCTGGTACAGATTGCCGGGCGGATCGCCCATTTGGGCGGCTGGATCGAGGATCGCGCGCGCGACATGGTCCACTGGTCGGACGAGGTGTGCGACATTCATGAAGTCCCGCACGGCACCGCGCCCAAGGCCATGGATGCGGCCTCCTTCGTGCTGCCCGAATGGCGCCCCATCACCCGCCAGCTGTTCGAAGCGTGCGTCAACCAGGGCATTCCCTTCGATTGCGAACTGCAGATCCAGGGCGCCAAGGGCACCCGCAAGTGGATCCGCCTGACGGCCGAACCGGTGTACGGCGCCGGCGGCGAAGTGGCCTACGTGCAGGGCGCCTGCCAGGACATCAGCGACGCCCGCTATGCCGACTACGAGCGCCGGATCATGGCCAACCGCCTGACCACGACACTCGAAAGCATCACCGACGCGGTCATCATGCTCGACCGCGACTGGCGCTTCACCTTCATCAACAGCTTTGCCGAACGCATCCTGGACTGCCCGCGCGAGAAGGTACTGGGCATGAATATCTGGGACCGCTTTCCTGAAGCCGTCGGCGGCACCTACTACAAGGCTTACCTCAAGGCCGTGGCCGACGAATGTTCGACCTCGTTCGAGGCATACTACGAACCGCTCGGCCTGTGGACCGAGATCCGCGCCTATCCGTCCGAGGAAGGCCTGGCCATCTACTTCCTCGATATCAGCGAGCGCAAGAACGCCGAAGCGAAGATCCATGCGCTGGCCTACTACGACGAGCTGACCGCGCTGCCGAACCGCGAAATGATGCTGCTCAAACTGCAGGAGGCGCTGGTGGCCAACCGCGGCAGCAGCGGCCATCGCGCCCTGCTGATCATCGACCTCGACAATTTCAAGAGCATCAACGATACGCGCGGCCACGACAAGGGCGATGTGCTGCTCAAGGAAGTGGCCCGGCGTTTGCGGGCGGCCGTCGGCGAAGACGACATCGTGGCGCGCTTCGGCGGCGACGAATTCGTCATCCTGCTGCACGATCTGGGCAGCGATCAGGCCCTGGCGCTGCAGCGCGGCACTGGCGCTGCGGCGCAGATCATCGAGTGCCTGGCGCACGGCTTCGACATCGTCGGCATCGAGCAATTTACCACCGCCAGCATCGGGCTCGAACTGTTCGACGGCGAGACCGTCAGCGCCGACGAACTGCTCAAGCGCGCAGAACTGGCGATGTACCAGGCCAAGGCCGGCGGGCGCAATGGCTATGCCGTCTTTACGCCCGAGATGCAGTCGCGCCTGTCGGACCGGGTGGCGCTCGAAGCCGACCTGCGCCACGGCATCAGCAGCGGCCAGTTCGTGCTGCACTATCAGCCGCTGGCCGAGGTGGACGGGCGCATGATCGGGGTCGAA
Source organism: Pseudomonadota bacterium (assembly GCA_040388275.1). Taxonomy (GTDB): domain Bacteria; phylum Pseudomonadota; class Gammaproteobacteria; order Burkholderiales; family Burkholderiaceae_D; genus Telluria_A. The sequence goes on along the minus strand of JAZKCA010000059.1, from coordinate 13,588 downwards.
GCGCTGGTGCGCTGGAATCACCCCACGCGCGGCATCGTCGCCCCCAACGACTTCATCGGCCCGGCCGAGGAAAGCGGCCTGATACTGCCGCTCGGGCAGTGGGTGCTGCGCACCGCGTGCGAACTGCTGGCGCGCTGGGCCGCCTCGCCCGCGACCGCGCACATGACGATTGCCGTCAACGTCAGCGCCCACCAGTTGCACCGCTCCGACTTCGTGGCGCAGGTGCTGGACGTGCTGGCCCAAACCGGCGCCTCGCCGAACCGGCTCAAGCTGGAGCTGACCGAAAGCCTGCTGGTCAACGACGTCGAAGGCACCATCCTCAAGATGGAGCAGCTCAAGGGCGCCGGGGTGCGTTTTTCGCTGGACGATTTCGGCACCGGCTACTCGTCGCTGTCCTACCTGCACCGGCTTCCGCTAAGCCAGCTCAAGATCGACAAGAGCTTCGTCAACGAACTCGGTGGCCAGCAGGGCGCGGCCATCGCGCGCACCATCCTGGCGCTGGGCAAGGCGCTCAAGCTGAGCGTGCTGGCAGAGGGTGTCGAGACGAGCGAGCAGCTCACCTTCATCAAGGATGCCGGCTGCACCGAATTCCAGGGCTATTTGTACAGCCGCCCTCTGCCCGAAGCGGCGCTGACGCGCTTCATCGACGCCACCGCCGCCTAGGCCCGAATCCTTACGTGCGCAAGCGAACAAATCCCGGTGCTAGAATTCCGGTAATTAGTTAATTCGCATACAGGAATCTATAGTGAGCTCGCTGGTCAAGACGGGGATTGCGGGGTTGGACGAGATCCTGCACGGGGGTCTGCCCCGCCAAAACAACCTGATCGTGGAAGGTGCGCCCGGTGCCGGCAAGACCACCCTCGGCCTGGGCTTCATCTACGCCGGCGCCGCGCTGTACGACGAACCCGGGGCGATCGTCTCGTTCGAGCTCGACGCCGCCAAGCTGCTGCGCGACGCGGCCGGCTTCAACTGGGACATGCAGGCCCTGATCGACCAGGGCAAGATCAAGATCATCCAGACCAGCCCGGCGGTCCTGCTGAGCGAGTTTCGCAACCCCGACGGCGCCTTTGCCGACGCCTTGCAGCGCATGGGCTGCAAGCGCCTGCTGATCGACGGCCTGACCCCGATGCGCCTGTACGCCGACCTGCACGACATGCCCTTCCGCGAAGACGTGCACCTGCTGATCGAGGGCTTGAACCGGCTTGGCGTGACCACCCTGGTCACGGCCGAACGCGACGACACCATGGACACGGTGCCGGCCCACGAACGCTTCGTGTTCGACACCATCATCTCGCTCACGCGCGCCGAAAAGAACCGGCGCGTGCAGCGCCGCCTCACCGTACTCAAGTCGCGCGGCCAGGACTTCATCGGCGGCAGCCATACCATGCGGATCGAAGCGAACCGCGGCATCCACGTGTACCGGCGCGCCCAGTCGCGCCCGATCAACCTGCACGACCAGCCCACCTCCGGCGTGCGCCTGTCGATCGGTTCGAAGACCATCGACGAGATGATGGACGGCGGCCTGTACCAGGGCTCGGTGACGATGTTGAGCGGGATCTCCGGCACCGGCAAGACGGTGCTCAGCGTGCAGTTCCTGACCTCGGCCATCAACGCCGGCCACAAGACGCTGCTGGTGAGCCTGGACGAGCATCCGCGCCAGCTGATGCGCAACGCCGGCTCGCTCGGCTTCGACCTCGACGGCATGGTGGCGCGGCGCGACCTGTTCATCCACTACGAGTCGCCGCTCGAACTGGAGCTCGACGTGCACTTCGACCGCATCATCAAGCTGGTCGAGGCCGAGGGCATCGACTGCGTTGTGTTCGACTCGTGCGCGGTGTACGAAATGACCAGCCCCGACGAAGTGGCCGACTACCTGTACGCGCTGGCGACCTTCTTCAAGGACCGCCTGGCCACCATCTTCTTCAACTACGAAAGTCCCGAGCTGCTGGGGCTATCGCAGATCAGCCAGGAACTCAAGGGTTCGCACCTGGTCGACAACATCATCTTGCTCAATTACGTGGAAATTTCGACCGTGCTGCGGCGCGCGATCGCGATCCCGAAAGTGCGCGGCAGCCGCAACCAGCAAGTCACGCGCGAGTACGTGATTGGCGAAGGCGGCTTGCTGCTGCTGGACGAAAACGGCGGCGATGCCGACCCGTCCGGGGTGGTGCCGCAACTGCCATTCTCGTCCTACTACGGCTTGCTGTCGCGCTCACCATCGCGCCAGAGCCCCCTGATCGAAGAGGCGGTGGCGCGCGGATCGAAGCTGCCCGAATCGGTCGACCTGCCACCCGAAGCGGCATCGTGATCAGCATCGCCCAGCCCGAGAGCGAGCTGTCCGACTGGGAGGGCTGGCGCACGCCGCTGACCCAGTTCACCCATGCCACCGGCCTGACCCTGTCGGCCTACGACATCCAGTGCGTGCGCCAGTTGGGACCGCTGATCGCCTCGCGCACCGCGCAGTTGCTGGCCACGTCGAGCGTGTGGAACGACGGCGGCGCCGGCAGCGCGCTGGAACGGCGCCTTGTGGTGGCGGTGCTGGCCAGCGACCAGCCGGCCGAAGAGCTGTGGCACGGCATGCGCATCTGCGCGCTGCCGCTGACCCAGTTCGGCCAGGTGTACGGGGTGCTGGTGTTCGGCTGGTGCTTCGCCGATTTCAGTTCGCCCATGGAGTGCGACAAGGTCGCGCGCCTGGCCGGCGTGTCGTCGCCCGCGCTGTGGAACGAAGTCAGGCTCGAGCCGCCCGTCTCCGACAAGCGCATGGCCACCTACGGCGCGCTGCTGGCCACCCTGGCCGGCACCATCGACCGCCAGCGCGAAACCATCGAGGAACTAAGCCGCGTGAACCGCGCCCGCGACCTGTTCCTGGCCACCGTCTCGCACGAGATGCGCACGCCGCTGTCGGCGCTGTCGATGCGGGTTGAGCTGCTGCTGAAAACCGTGGCCAACCTGCCGGCGCCGGTCGAAAGCGCGCTGCTGGCCATGCGCGTGCACGTGCGCCAGGAAGCGGCCATGATCGACGACCTGATCGACGCGGCGCGCACCCTGACCGGCCAGATGTCGATTGCGCTCCAGCGCGGGCCGCTCGGGCGCGTGGTGCGCGATGCGGTATCGACCATCGAGGGGCATGCGCACGAAAAGGGGATCTCGCTCAGCATTGAACCGCCCGACTACGGCGACAGCGTCGACATCGCGGCCGACCCGCGCCGCCTGCAGCAGGTGCTGTGGAATTTGCTGCTCAACGCGATCAAGTTCACGCCGGCGGGCGGCGCGATCCGGATCGCCATCGCGCGTGGGGAGACCCATGTCGAGGTCAACGTGAGCGACAATGGCCAGGGCATTGCCGCGCCCGACCTGGCGCACGTATTCGGCGCCTTCACCCTGCAAACGAACGCCAACGCGACCGGGCTGGGACTGGGCCTGTACATCGCGCGCCGCATCGTGGAGCTGCACGGCGGTTCGCTGACGGTCACCAGCGGCGGACCTGACAAAGGCAGCACCTTTACGATCAGGCTGCCTTTGTAGGTAACCCGGGTTGCGTAGTAAAATTTCTTGCAAACGACATATTTATGTAGTAAATTTACATTACCTGTCCGGCATTCACACTTTCTGCGATTACACACTATGGCACTTACCGATTTTGACCTTGTTCTTTTTGGTGGCAGCGGCGACCTGGCGATGCGCAAGCTGCTGCCCGCGATGTACGCACGCGACGTTGCCAACGACCTTCCGGCCACCGCCCGCATCATCTGCGTAGGCCGCCACGAATGGTCGAACGATGAATTCCTGGCCACCGTCGAGAGCACCTCCAAGCCGCACGTCAAGGCCCCAGTCGATGGCGCCTGGGCCAAGTTCATCAAACGCATCGTGTACGTGTCGCTCAACGCAACCGACGTTGCCACCTACGGCGCCCTGGTCGATGCACTGCGCAAGGACGACACGCTCACGCGCGTGTACTACCTGGCCACGCCGCCGCACCTGTTCGCGCAAATCTGCGACAACCTGTCCGAAGTGGGCCTGGCCACCGCCAATTCGCGCGTGGTGCTGGAAAAGCCGCTCGGGCGCGACCTCGAATCGGCCAAGCAGATCAACGCCGAAGTGGGCAAGGTCTTCGCCGAATCGCAGATCTACCGGATCGACCACTACCTGGGCAAGGAGACCGTGCAAAATCTGCTCGCTTTGCGCTTCGGGAACATCCTGTTCGAGCCGCTGTGGCGCCGCGAATGGATCTCGGACGTGCAGATCACGATCGCCGAAAAAATCGGCGTGGGCAACCGCATGGGTTACTACGATACCTCCGGCGCGCTGCGCGACATGCTGCAAAACCATCTGCTGCAACTGCTGTGCATCGTGGCCATGGAGCCGCCTACCTCGATCGCGCCGGACGCCGTGCGCGACGCCAAGCTGCAGGTACTGCGTTCGCTCAAGCGCTTCACCCCGACCACGCTGGCGCAAAACATCGTGCGCGGCCAGTACCGCGGCGGCCACGTGGACGGCAAGGCGGTCCCGAGCTACCGCGACGAGCCCGATGCGCCTGAAAAAACCAGTACCGAGACCTTTGTCGCCATCAAGGCTGAAATCGATACCTGGCGCTGGGCCGGCGTGCCGTTCTATCTGCGCACCGGCAAGCGCATGGCCGAAAGCCTGGCCGAAATCGTGGTGCGCTTCAAGCAGATCCCGCATTCGATCTTCAACCAGCCGACCAGCAGCTTCCAGCCCAACAGCCTGGTGATCCGCCTGCAGCCCGACGAAGGCCTGTCGATGAACCTGATGGCCAAGACGCCAGGCGACAGCATGCGCCTCAAGCAGGCCGAACTCGAACTCGATTTCCGCGAGCAGTTCAAGACCCCGCGCATGGACGCTTACGAGCGCCTGCTGCTGGACGTACTGCGCGGCCAGCTCACCCTGTTCATGCGCGGCGACGAACTGGAAGCGGCGTGGGAATGGGTTGAGCCCATCCTCGACCACTGGGAAGAAGATGACAGCGTGCCGATTCCGTATACCTCCGGGACGTGGGGACCGGCCGCCGCCAGCGCCCTGATCGGCCGCGATGGCTTGCAGTGGCGCGAAGAAGCCCTCCCGGAAGACTGATGCTCCTCGACTCCATCCGCACCCAGCTCGACTCGCTCTCGAAATCGGAGAAAAAAGTCGCCCAAGCGGTGCTTGACCATCCAGGCGCGACGGTCAGCCAGAACATCACTGCGCTGGCCAAGAGCGCCCAGGTATCCGAGCCGACCGTGGTGCGCTTTTGCCGCACCCTCGGCTACGACGGCTGGCACGAATTCAAGCTCAAGCTGGCGCAGGGACTTGCCCTGGCCCTGCCCGGCGTGAACGAGCAGCCAGCCCAGGACGACCTGGCCTCGGACCTGGTCAACAAGATTTGCAGCCGTTCGATCAACACCCTGCTCGACCTGCGCAACAACCTCAATCCCGAAGCGGTCCAGCGCGCGCTCGACATCCTGTCGCGCGCCAACAAGATCGAGTTCTACGGCCAGGGCACATCCGGCATCGTGGCCGCCGACGCCCAGCACAAGTTCTTCCGCTCGGGCGTGCCGACGGTGGCATACGCCGACCCGAACATCCACAGCATCGCCGCGGCCCTGCTGCACGAGGGCGACGCGGTGGTCGCCATTTCCCAGCGCGGCAACAGCCCGGCGCTGGTGCGCTCGGTCAAGCTGGCGCGCCGCGGCGGCGCCGACGTGATCGTGCTCGCGCCTTCGGGCACGCCGCTGGCCGACCTGGCCACGGTGCTGATCCCGATCGACCTGGTCTTCAATACCGACCCCTACACCCCGATTTCGGCGCGCCTGGCTTACCTGGTCGTGATCGACGTGCTGGCGGTGGGCCTGGCCTTGCAGCGCGGGCCCGAGTTCCGCAAAAAAATGCAGAACGCCCAAAAGGCGCTGCAAGAGTTTGACATGCAGTTTGATTCATTCATCGGGTAGACTACAATAGTGGTCTGACCGACACCTTTTCAATTTCGCCATGAACCAACTCGAACAATTAAAACAATTTACGACCGTCGTCGCCGACACCGGCGACTTCCAGTCGATCAAGCAATTCGCGCCGCAAGACGCGACCACCAACCCCTCGCTGATCCTGAAAGCCGTCCAGAAGCCCGAGTACCGGCCACTGCTGGAGCAGGCAATCAAGGAATTCCCGCAGCTGTCCACCGCCGACCTGATCGACCGCGTGCTGGTGGCCTTCGGCCTGGAAATCCTCAAGCTCATTCCCGGCCGCGTATCGACCGAAATTGACGCCGCCCTGTCGTTCGACACCGAAGCGACCGTGGCCAAGGGCCGCGAGCTGATCGCGTTGTACGAAGCGGCCGGCGCCAAGCGCGAGCGCGTGCTGATCAAGATCGCGTCGACCTGGGAAGGCATCCGCGCCGCTGAAATTTTGCAGCGCGAAGGCATCCGTTGCAATATGACCTTGCTGTTCGCACTGCCGCAAGCAATTGCCTGCGCCGAAGCGGGCGCGCAACTGATCTCGCCGTTCGTCGGCCGCATCTACGATTACTTCAAGAAGAACACGGGCATCGACTACATGGGCGCGGAAGACCCGGGCGTGCAGTCGGTCAAGAGCATCTACAGCTACTACCGCAAGTTCGGCTACAAGACCGAGGTGATGGGCGCGAGCTTCAGGAATACCTCGCAGATCCTGGAACTGGCCGGCTGCGACCTGCTGACCATCAGCCCCGACCTGCTGCAAAAGCTGGCCGAGACCGAAGGCAAGGTTGAGCGCAAGCTGGTTCCGGAGGCGGACGCGGTGCCGATGTCCAAAATAGCGCTGGATGAAAAATCGTTCCGTTTCATGATGAACGAAGATGCGATGGCGACTGAAAAACTGGCCGAAGGCATACGCGCGTTCTGTGTCGATTCGGGGAAGCTGAAGCAGATGATTACGGATATGCGCTAACTACACGCGAACATGGTGGAAGGCGGGCGGAGCCCTTTTCCACCCTACGGTCAGAGCACACTGCAGGGTGGAAAAGGGCAACGCCCGTCTTCCACCAATCTTTGCCAACCACTACACCCGCAAGGACTCAAGATGCGTTTCGATAATCTCGCCGCCCATCTTGACCAGGTTGAATTCCGGCGCCATCAGCCAGTTCCTGACCAGCCCTTCGATCAGCACCCACATCCCGAACGCCACCGAGCCCGGCTTGGCCGTGGCCTTGATCTGTCCGTTGCGAATCCCGATCCGCACCCGGCTCTCGGCCCGCTTGATCCAGTCAGCCTGGTTGAGCGTGCGGCGCGCCCTCACCGCGCTCATCTCGTCCGTGTATTCCATCTTCAAGGTGGCAATGTCAAACGTCCGGCGCGCGACCGGGTCTTCCATGGTCAGGCGGAACACCCGCAGCGCATACTCGTGCAGGTCGCCGAGCGGGTCGGACCTGTCGCCCTCGTCGAGCAGTTGCATGGCCGCTTCGAGCGGCATCGCGGCCCGTTCCATCATGGCGTTGAACAGCGCCCCCTTGTCCTCGAAATGCCAATAAATGGCACCCCGCGTCACGCCCGCCGCAGTTGCGATATGCTGCAGTGTGGTGCGCGATACGCCGTGCTCGGCAAACAATGTCGCGGCGGCATCGAGGATGCTGTCGCGGGTTGCCAGCGCGTCCTCTTTAGTTCTGCGCACCATGGCTTCCTCCAGTTTAAAGCGGTTTGAAACGTCTTACATACATTCATGATAGTATATTCGAAATCATCGCCAGCCAGTAGTTAGTTGCGGGGAACGACTGATCGTTGTCCCGAAATTACAACTAGCTCTCAACAAGAAGGATGCACCTGTAATGCGCCACGTCCCCGCCCCCTCCCCAACTCTGACCCGGCTTGCCGTCACCGCCGTGGCAGCCCTGGTCCTCCTGGCCGCCTGCGGCGACAAGGGCGCGGCAGGCCCCGCTGCTGGGGCGCCACGCCCTCCGCCTGAAGTGGGCGTCATTGCGGTCAAGTTCGAGCCGGTGGCCTTGCAGACCGAGTTGCCGGGCCGGGTGGAACCGGTACGGGTGGCGCAGGTGCGGGCCCGGGTCAACGGTGTGGTGCTCAAGCGCATGTTCACCGAAGGCAGCGAAGTCAAAGCCGGCCAGGTGCTGTACCAGATCGATCCGGCGCCCTACCAGGCGGCGCTGGCCAGCGCCCGCGCCGCACTCGGCAAGGCCCAGGCCAACCTGACCCAGGCGTCGGCCCAGGCCGAGCGCTACAAGCCGCTGGTTGAAGCGAACGCGGTCAGCAAACAGGAATACGTCAACGTGGTGGCCGCCCAGAAACAGGCCGAGGCCGACGTGGCCGCCAACCGCGCATCGGTGCAGATTGCCCAGATCAATTCCGGCTACGCCAACGTGGCCGCGCCGATTTCCGGGCGCATTGGGCGCGCACTGGTGACCGAAGGCGCGCTGGTGAGCGCTACCGAAGCCACGCAACTGGCCGTGATTCAGCAAACCAATACCGTGTTCGTCAACTTCACGCAGTCCGCCACCGAACTGCAGCAGTTGCGTAAAGCGGCCGGGCTCAAGCTCGCCAGTGCGAACGCGGTGCCGGTCACCGTGGTCCTGGACGACGGATCCGAACTGCCGCGCAAGGGCAAGCTGCTGTTCTCGGACGTCAGCGTGGATCCGAGCTCGGGCCAGATCACCTTGCGCGCCGAAGTGCCCAACCCCGACAACCTGCTGCTGCCCGGCCAGTACGTGCGCGTGCGCATTTCCCAGGCCGAACTGCCGGCCGCCGTGCTGGTGCCGCAGCAAGCCGTCACGCGCGGCACCAGCGGCGACACGGTGATCGTGGTCGATGCCGGCGGCAAGCCTGGGCCGCGCCCGGTCAAGGTGGGAAGCCAGCAAAACGGCAACTGGATCATCCTGGACGGCCTGAAGGAAGGCGAGCAGGTCGTCGTCGACGGCTTCCAGAAGATGCAGGCCCCAGGCGCCCCGGTCAAGCCGGTGCCATGGAAAGCGGCGCCAGCGCCTGTCGTGGCCGGCGTCGCCGCCGCGGCCGGCCGTTAAGAACACTTACAGGATCCGCACATGGCCCGTTTCTTTATCGATCGCCCCATCTTTGCGTGGGTGATCGCCCTGTTCATCATGGTCGCGGGCGCCGTCGCCATCACCCAGTTGCCGATCGCGCAGTATCCGGCGGTGGCGCCGCCGGCCATCGTCATCAACGCCGCCTACCCTGGCGCGTCGGCGCAAACGCTGGAAGACAGCGTCATCAGCGTCATCGAGCGCGAAATGAATGGCTCGCCGGGCCTGATCTACATGGAATCGATCAGCCAGGCCAACGGCACCGGTTCGATCACGCTCAGCTTCGAGACCGGCACCAATGCCGACCTGGCCCAGGTCGACGTGCAGAACCGGCTTGGCCGCGCCACCCCGCGCCTGCCGCAGGCGGTGGTGCAGCAAGGCGTGCGCGTGGACAAGGCGCGCGCCAACTTCCTGATGTTTACCATCCTTTCGTCGGACGACCCGAAATGGGATCCGATCGCCCTGGGCGACTACGCCTCGCGCACGGTATTGCCGGAAATCCAGCGCATCGCGGGCGTGGGCCAGGCCCAGCTGTTCGGCACCGAAAAAGCCATGCGCATCTGGATCGACCCGGCCAAGCTGGTCGGCTACAACCTGTCGCCGACCGACGTCAACAACGCCATCCGCACGCAGAACGCACAAGTGGCGTCCGGCACCATCGGGGACCTGCCGAATGTGGGCGGGCAAGCCATTACCGCCACCGTCGTCGTCAGCGGACAGCTCAGTTCGGTCGAGCAGTTCGGCAAGATCGTGCTGCGTGCCAACCCGGACGGTTCGACCGTGCGCTTGAAGGACGTGGCCCGGATTGAAATCGGCGGCCAGAGCTATTCCACCTCGGCGCGTCTGAACGGCAAGCCGTCGACCGGTATCGGCATCCAGCTCTCGCCTACCGGCAATGCGCTGGAAACGGCGCAACTGGTGCGCAAGCGCATGAACGAACTGTCGAAGTACTTCCCGCCCGGCATGAAATACGCGGTGCCGTTCGACAGCTCGCGCTTCGTCGATATCTCGATCAAGCAAGTGGTCGAAACGCTCATCGAAGCGGTGATCCTGGTGTTCCTGGTGATGTACTTGTTCCTGCAAAATTTCCGCTACACCATCATCCCGACCATCGTGGTGCCGGTCGCGCTGCTCGGTTCGCTCGCAATGCTGCTGGCGCTCGGCTACTCGATCAATGTGCTGACCATGTTCGGCATGGTGCTGGTGATCGGCATCGTCGTCGATGACGCCATCGTGGTGGTCGAAAACGTCGAACGCATCATGAGCGAAGAAGGCTTGCCGCCGCTGGAGGCCACGCGCAAGGCCATGGGCCAGATCTCGGGCGCCATCGTCGGCGTGACCGTGGTGCTGGTGTCGGTGTTCGTGCCGCTGGCCTTCTTTGCCGGCGCGGTGGGCAACATCTATCGCCAGTTCTCGGCGGTCATGGTGTCGTCGATTTTGTTCTCGGCCTTCATGGCGCTCTCGCTTACGCCGGCGCTGTGCGCCCACCTGCTCAAACCCGTGCAGGCTGGACACAACCACGCCAAGACCGGCTTCTTTGGCTGGTTCAATCGCGGCTTTACGAAAACGGCGAAGAACTATGAAGGTTTCGTGGCCAAGGTGCTGCGCCACACCGGACGCGCGCTGCTGGTGTTTGTGGTCGTCATCGGCATCGTCGGCCTGATCTTCGTGCGTATGCCCAACTCCTTCCTGCCGAACGAAGACCAGGGCTACATCATCGCCAACTTCCAGCTGCCGCCCGGCGCCACGCTGGAACGCACCGGCATCGCGCTGCGCGAAGCGGAAGACTTCATCCTCAAGCAGCCGGAAGTGAGCAGCATGGTCGGGGTGCAGGGTTTCAGTTTTTCGGGCCAGGGCCAGAACATGGCGCTCGGCTTCATCACGCTGAAAGACTGGAAGGATCGCAAGGGCGAAGGCCACAGCGCCACCGACGTCGCCAACCGCATCAGCGGGCGCATGGCGGCCGTGCGCGACGCCTTCATCTTTGCCATCAGCCCGCCGCCGATTCCCGAACTGGGGCGCGGCACCGGCTTCTCGTTGCGCCTGCAGGACCGCGGCGACCAGGGGCGCGAAGCCTTGCTGGCGGCGCGCAACCAGCTGATGGGCATGGCCTCGAAGAGCCCCATTCTGGCCGGCGTGCGCCCTGAAGGCCTGGAAGACGCGCCCCAGGTGCAGCTCGACATCGACCGCGACAAGGCCAATGCGCTGGGCGTCACGTTCGAGGCCATCAACGCGGCCATATCGACCTCGCTCGGTTCGGCCTACATCAACGACTTCCCCAACGCCGGCAGGCTGCAGCGGGTGGTGGTGCAGGCCGATGCGCCATCGCGCATGCAGCCGTCCGACCTGCTGCGCCTGAACGCGATGAATACGCGCGGCCAGCCGGTGCCGCTGGCGGCGTTTGCCACCACGCGCTGGATCACCGGCCCGATGCAGACGGTGCGCTACAACGGCTATTCCACCATGCGCCTGGCGGGCGACGCCGCGCCTGGTCACAGCACCGGCGAAGCGCTGGATGAAATGGAAAAGCTGGCGGCCCAGCTGCCGCCCGGTTTCGCCTTCGAATGGACCGGCCAGTCGCGCGAGGAAAAGCTCTCCGGTTCGACCGTGTTCGTGCTGCTCGGCTTCGCCCTGCTGGCGGTCTTCCTGGCGCTGGCGGCCTTGTATGAAAGCTGGTCGATTCCGGTCGCGGTGCTGCTGGTGGTGCCGTTCGGCGTGCTCGGCGCGCTGCTGGCGGCCACTGCGCGCGGCTATCCGAACGATGTGTACTTCAAGGTCGGCCTGATCACCATCATCGGCCTGGGCGCCAAGAACGCGGTGCTGATCATCGAGTTCGCCAAGGACTTGCAGGCGCAGGGACGCAGCCTGGCCGAGGCGGCGATCGAAGCCTGCCATTTGCGTTTCCGTCCGATCCTGATGACTTCCCTCGCCTTCATCCTGGGCGTGCTGCCGCTGGTGATCGCGGGCGGCGCCGGGTCGGCCAGCCAGCGCGCCATCGGCACCGGCGTCATGGGCGGCATGATCACGGCCACGTCGCTGGGGGTGATTTTCGTTCCCGTGTTCTTTGTGGTGGTACGCAAACTGTTCAAGGGCAGCGAACGGCAGCGCCAGAAATACACACATGAAGAAGAGGTCAAGCTTGACTAAGCCATTCCCACTGGTTGCGCCGCTGGCGCTGGCCATGGCGCTGACGGGCTGCATGTCGCTCGCGCCCAAATACGAACGCCCGGCAGCGCCGGTAGCTGCGCGTTTTCCCGGAACGGGCGCGGCCTCCAACCAGGCTGCGGCCAGCATCGCCTGGCAAGCGTACTTTGCGGACGCGCGCCTCAAGCAGTTGATCGGCCTGGCGCTGGCCAACAACCGCGACCTGCGTGTGGCGATCCTGAACATTGAACAGGCGCGCGCGCAGTACCAGGTGCGACGCGCCGACATCCTGCCGACGGTGGGCCTGGGCGTGAGCGGCAGCCGTACGCCTGGCGAGAACGACAGCATCAAGAGCAGCTATTCCGCCGGCCTGGCGGTGAGCTCCTTCGAGCTCGACCTGTTCGGGCGCGTGCGCAGTTTGAGCGACGCCGCGTTGTCCCAATTCCTGGCAACCGAAGAAGCGCGCAAGGCCACCCATATCAGCCTGATCGCCTCGGTCGCCAATACCTACCTGGCCACGCTGGCCGATGACGAACTGCTGGCGCTGACGCAGCGCACGCTGGACGCGCGCGCCGAATCGCTCAAGCTGATCGAGCTGAAGTACGACAACGGCGTGCTGTCCAAGCTCGACCTGCAGCAGGCGCTGTCGCTGGTCGACAGCGCACGCGTAACGCTGGCGCAGCAACAGCGCCAGAAGGCGCAGGACCTCAATTTGCTGACCCTGCTGGTGGGCCAGCCGCTGCCGGCCAACCTGGCGCCGGGAACGGCGCTGGCGGCGACCGCGCTGGGCGAACTGGCGGCCGGCTTGCCGTCGGACCTGTTGACGGTGCGTCCGGACATCCGCGCCGCCGAGCAGCAACTGATCGGCGCCAACGCCAACATCGGCGCCGCGCGCGCCGCCTTCTTCCCCCGCATCACGCTCACCGGCAGTGCGGGCAGCGCCAGCAGCGAACTGAGTGGCCTGTTCAAGAGCGGCTCGTTCGGCTGGACGTTTGCGCCGCAACTGGTGCTGCCGCTGTTCGACTACGGCCGCAACAGCGCCAACCTGGGCAGCGCCAAGGCCGGGCGCGACATCGCGGTGGCGCAGTACGAGCGCACGATCCAGTCGGCCTTCCGCGAAGTATCGGACGCGCTGGCGGGGCAGGCCACGTATGGTGAACAGCTGCGTGCGCAACGCGCGGTCGAGGCGGCGGAAGCGGAGCGCTTCAAGCTGTCGGACCTGCGCTACCGGAGCGGCGCGGCGAGCTACCTCGACCTGCTCGACGCCCAGCGTTCGCTGTTCAGCGCGCAGCAGGCGGCGGTGCAAGCGAACCTGCAACGGCTGCAGAACCAGGTGACGCTGTACCGCGTCCTGGGCGGCGGCTGGACCGCACAATAGACCCGGGGTCAGTGCCGCCATTACGACACGAGCTCAGCCGCTGCGCGGCTGAG
>JAZKCA010000058.1:0-63709 GCA_040388275.1 Pseudomonadota bacterium | reverse complement strand
GTCGGCGACCTGTTCGGCCAGGGCAAGATGTTCCTGCCGCAGGTGGTCAAGTCGGCGCGCGTGATGAAGCAGGCCGTGGCCCATCTGATTCCCTTCATCGAAGAAGAAAAACTGCTCGAGGAAAAGCGCACCGGCATCGTGGCCAAGCCGAAGGGCAAGATCGTCATGGCCACCGTCAAGGGCGACGTCCACGACATCGGCAAGAACATCGTCTCGGTGGTCCTGCAGTGCAATAACTTCGAGGTCGTGAACATGGGCGTGATGGTGCCCTGCTCCGAGATCCTGGCGCGCGCCAAGGTCGAAAACGCCGACATCATCGGCCTGTCCGGTCTGATCACGCCATCCCTCGAAGAGATGGCCCACGTGGCCAAGGAAATGCAGCGCGACCCGCACTTCCGCATGCTCAAGATCCCGCTGCTGATCGGCGGCGCCACCACCAGCCGCGCCCACACGGCCGTGAAGATCGCCCACAACTACGAAGGCCCGGTGGTGTATGTGCCGGACGCCTCGCGCTCGGTGTCGGTGGCGCAGTCGCTGCTCACGCCCGAAAGCCGCGACAAATACATCGACGACATCGAGCTTGATTACGTGCGCATCCGCGAGCAGCACGCCAACAAGAAGGCGCTGCCGATTTTGCCGCTGGCGGCCGCGCGCGCCAACAAGGCGCAGCTCGCATTCGCGCCGGTGCGCCCCAAATTCATCGGGCGCCGCGAATTCAAGAACGTCGACCTGGCGCAGCTTGCCAAATACATCGACTGGGGCCCGTTCTTCCAGACCTGGGACCTGGCCGGCCCTTTTCCCGCCATCCTGACCGATCCGGTGGTGGGCGAGGCGGCCACCAAGGTGTTCGCCGAAGGCCAGGAACTGCTGAAGAAAATCATCGAAGGGCGCTGGCTGAGCGCCAACGGCGTCATCGCGCTGCTGCCGGCGAACAGCGTGAACGACGACGACATCGAGGTCTACACCGACGAAACGCGCACCAGCGTGGCGTTCACCTATTTCGGCTTGCGCCAGCAGGGCGTCAAGCCGCTGGTCGACGGCGTGCAGCGCCCCAACCAGTGTCTGGCCGACTTCATCGCGCCGAAGGAATCAGGCATCAAGGATTTCATCGGCATGTTCGCCGTCACGTCGGGACTGGGCATCGAGAAGTACGAGAAGCGCTTCGAAGACGCGCACGACGACTACTCGTCGATCATGCTCAAGTCGCTGGCTGACCGCCTGGCCGAAGCCTTCGCCGAGTACATGCACGAACGCGTGCGTACCGATCTGTGGGGTTATGCGCAGGGCGAAACGCTCTCCAACGAGGATATGATCGCCGAGCGCTATGCCGGCATCCGTCCCGCACCCGGCTATCCGGCCTGCCCCGAGCATACGGTCAAGGCCGACATGTTCCAGGTGCTGCAGGCACAGGAGATCGGCATGCAACTGACCGAGTCGTTCGCCATGTTCCCGGGCGCGGCGGTATCGGGCTTCTATTTCGCCCATCCCGAAGCGAAGTACTTCGTGGTTGGCAAGATCGGCGAAGACCAGCTGAACGACATGGTCGCGCGCCGCTGCGCCGCCAAAGCCGACGTGGAACGCTGGCTGGCCCCGAACCTGTCCTAGGGCGCACGAAGTTTTGCTTGAGGTCTAGATGGCGTAGCGCACCACGGTGCCGCTCCACTCGAAGGCGGCCATCTCCAGCTCCACCAGTTCGTCGGTGGAGATGGACAGTTCGCGCAAGGCCGGCGCGACCAGGTCTTCGTGTTCTTCCATGCGCTCGATGCATTCGGCCAGGTGCAACAGTTCGCCGAAAAAGCCGCTGCGCGTGAGCAGTGCGGCGGCCACTTCATCGATCACCGGAATCTGGGTGACGATCTCTTCCATCGGCATGCCGAACAAGGTATCCATCAGCGACATGATGCCGACCGTGAAGGCGACGTCGGCGATATTGCGCTGGCCAGGGCGCAGGCGCTGCGCCAGCAGCTCGAGCATGCGCCCGCGCGTGGTGGCCAGCATCAGCAGCGGCGTCAGGTTCTGGCCGCGCTTGGACGGCTCCGCATACAGCATGATTTGCAGCCAGCGCTGCAGCTGGCGCCGGCCCAGCACCATCACCGCCTGGGACAGCGAATCGATGCGGTAGCCGGTGCCCAGGCCGGGCGTATTGACCAGGCGTAGCAGGTTCAGCGCCAGCGTCACGTCGCGCTTGACCGCGCGCTCGATCTCGATATTGTCGGCGTCTGAGGTGATCAGGGTCATCAGTTCGAGGACCGACAGCTGCGATGGCGACAGCTTGCGCCCGCTCATCACCGCCGGTTTGGCGAAATAAAATCCCTGGAAATAATCGAAGCCCAGGCCGAGGCAGGTTTCGTATTCCTCGCGCGTTTCCACCTTTTCGGCGATCAGCTTCTTGTTCGATTGCTTGAAGGTGGCGGCAAGGCGCATCAAGGCCGCGTGCGGCATGTCGCGCAGGTCGAGCTTGATGTAGTCGATCACCGGCAGCAGCAATTGCACGTCGGGCGCGTCGCTGGCCACGTCGTCGAGCGCGAAGCGGAAGCCGTGGCTGGTCAGCTCGGCGATGCGCTCGAGCACGGGCCGCGTGACCGGCATGGTATCGACGATTTCAAGGACGACTTTTTCGCGCGGCAAGAACACGAAGATATCGCTCATGATGACTTCGGCGTCCACGTTCAGGAAACCGAGCGCGTCGCCGATGACTTTTTCCAGTCCCAGGTGGGCGGTATGGGCGATCACATTGGCCGTGGCCACCATGTCGGAATCGATATTGGCAGGACCATTGGCCGTATTACGAAACAGCATCTCGTACCCGTACAAGGCCTGGTTGCGGTCGAGGATAGGTTGCCGGCCCAGGTAGAAATCGCGCACGGGGGCGCTCTGGGAATCGGCGGGGATGCGCTTGCTCATCGAACGTCCAATAAGGTTGGTCTTGTATAAAAACGCTAATGTACCCGAATCTCTTGCCAAGTGGTAATTATGATACCGGCCTGGCGCTGGAGTTCTTTGCTTTACGTCAATACAGTGTTGCTATACGGGCTCACCGTCCACGAACACCTTCATCTCGCCGGGCGCGAATTTGGTCCAGGTTTCGTTGGTGGTCAATGGTTCGGTGACGATGATGGCGACCCGGTCCTGGGGCGTCGTTACTTGTGAAAAATCAACCGTGACATCCTCGTCAGACAATTTGGCCGTCACGAACGGGTATTGCCGCACCACATAGTGCAGGCTGGTCGAGCAATGCACGAACAGCGCCGAGCCGTCCGACAGCATCAGGTTGAAGGTGCCATGGCTGGCAATGCCGCGCACCAGCTCGGCCAGGGCCGCGCGCAGCTCCGCCAGCGCCGGGGGCTGGTCGCCAAACCGGGCGCGCAGCTCTTGCAGCAGGAAACAGAAGGCTTGCTCGCTGTCGGTCGTGCCCACCGGGCGGAAAGCGCCGTTCAGGACGGGCGCAAACTCCTTCAGGTCGCCGTTATGGGCAAACACCCAGTAGCGGCCCCACAGTTCGCGCACGAAGGGATGGCAGTTTTCCAGTGCCACGTGGCCCTGGGTGGCCTTGCGGATATGGGCGATGACGTTGCGCGACTTGATCGGATAACGCTTGATCAGTTCGGCGACAGGAGATTCGACCGCCGCCTGGTGGTCGACGAAGTGGCGCACGCCGGCGCCTTCGAAAAACGCGATGCCCCAGCCGTCGTGGTGGGTGTCGGTGCGCCCGCCACGCATGGCGAAGCCGGTAAAGCTAAAGACAATGTCGGTGGGGACATTGCAGTTCATTCCGAGGAGTTGGCACATGCCCCAAGGATACCATCTGGGAAGCTGCGCGTGGCAGCTTCCCGGGCAGCGCCTAGTGCAGCAGTACCGGTTGGCTCATCAGGGAATCGTAGGAACCGAGAAACTCGTCGATTTCTTCCATCGTCGGTTCGCTGGCGATCAGGTTATTGACGTCCCGCCTGAACGATTGAGCAAGTTTTCCGCCAATAAAAGCTTCGCGGCGCCCCGACTTGTCGACGATTTCATATCCGCCGAAATGCAGGGCTTCAAGGTTGTGGTCAACACCGAATTCGACCACGCTGTACTGCTCGCTGTTATAGATCATGTTCATGCTGGCTCCTTCGCTCGATCAGACTTTCCACTTCGCTGTGTAACACCGAGGTGGGGCTAACCGGACCGTTTTCAAGGGCAGATCAGGTCCGGGGTCAGTTCCAACAGCTGATCGTATGGCGAGGTCCGCAGCCACGATCGCAACTGATCAAGGTGGTCCCGGTTTGCCACGCCGATGAACAGCCGATCGGGGCGCAAACGCAGTATCCGATTTAATGTTACACGCAAAACGAGGTTGCCGGTGCAGCAAAGACAAGCGGGCGCGACCCTGTGCAACAGAAGCTTGTCGGAAGATACAAGATGGGTTTGGCCGTCGGGCAGGCCTTCCAGGATGGCCGCGCTGCGCTGCCCGGCGGGCAGGCTGGCCGCCAGCAGCGACTCGCGCGCGGCCGGGGTGGCGCCGTGGACCAGCGTGGCGCGCACCCTGGCCAGGGGAGGAATCATCCCCCTTTTTTGGCCAGCTTTCCCGGCTCGACGCCGAGCTGCTTGAGCTTGCGGTACAGGTGAGTACGCTCGAGGCCGGTTTTCTCGGCCACGCGCGTCATGCTGCCGCCTTCGCGGCCGAGGTGATGCTCGAAATACATGCGTTCGAAGGCGTCGCGCGCCTCGCGCAGCGGCAGGTCGAAACTGAGGCTGAAACCATGCCCTTCGCCGGCCGGCAAGCCGCCGATACGTACTGGCATGCTCGACTGCGTCATTTGGGCCGAGAACATGGACGACGCGGTCAACGCGCTTTCCTCGGGCTGCGGCGCCATCATCGGGCGCGGCGCAATCGCCGGCGCGCGCACCGCCTCCTGGGCCCGTGTCAAGCCCTGCTGAACGGCCTTGAGCAGCTTTTGCAGCGCAATCGGCTTTTCGAGGAAGTTCAGGGCGCCGATCCGGGTCGCTTCGACTGCGGTGTCGATCGTGGCGTGGCCCGACATCATGATGACCGGCATGGTCAGCAAGCCGTCGCGCTGCCATTCCTTGAGCAAGGTAACGCCGTCGGTATCGGGCATCCAGATATCGAGCAGCACCAGGTCGGGCGCGCCGGCCAGCCGTGCGTCGCGCGCCTGCTGCGCGTTTTCGGCGAGCTGGATCGCATGGCCTTCATCGCCCAGGATTTCCGAGAGTAGCTCGCGGATGCCCATTTCATCATCAACTACGAGAATGTTTGCCATCTATTTGTGCCTTCCTGTTTGGCCCGTCGCTTACCAGCATGCTGCGCATGCCGGCAACAGCCCGTATTCTATGCGTGATTGCCGCGTTAAGCCAATACACTATCCGTACATAACTTTAACAGCAAAATCAAGACTGACGCGCCAGTTCCGTCGCTGCGGTTCTGGATCTCGATCCGGCCACCATGCTCATCGATGATTTTCTTCACCATCGGCAGTCCCAGTCCGGTGCCGCGCACCTTCGACGTGACGTAGGGTTCGAACGCGCGGGCCAGGATCTTGGGCGCGAAACCGGGCCCGTTGTCGGTGATCGCCAGCCGCACCGCGATGCCCGCGGTGCCGTCGGCGCCCTTGTAATGGATGGTTTCGGTGGTGACGTCGATGCGCGCCGGAGGCGCGTCCGGGCCGCGGTCGTTCATCGCGTCCTGCGCGTTCTGCAGCAGGTTGTGGATCACCTGGCGCAGCTGGGTCGGGTCGCCCATCACCGGCGGCAGCTTTGGCGCCAGGCTGGCGTGGATGATGTCGTTGCCGTCGCCGGCCAGGTACAGGTGCAAGATTTCATCGATCAGGCAATTGAGGTCGAGCTTTTGCAGCACCGCCGGCGGCGCCTTGGCGTAGTCGCGGAAGTCGTCGACCATGCGCTTCATGGCGTCGACCTGGTTGACGATGGTGGCGGTGCCCTTGTTGAGCAGCTCCAGGTCGGGCCCGGCCAGGCGCGACTCGAGCTTCATCTGCATCCGTTCGGCCGACAGCTGGATCGGGGTCAGCGGGTTCTTGATTTCGTGCGCCAGGCGGCGCGCCACTTCGCCCCAGGCGATCGAACGCTGCGCCGAAATCACGTCCGAAATATCGTCGAACACCACGATGAAGCCGCTGCCGGCGCGGCTCGGCAGGCGCGAGCCGCGCGCCAGCACCGTCAGGTCGTGCTCGTCGCCGGGACGGCGCGGGATCTCGATCTGCTGCTGCCAGTGGCGCACCTTGAGCGCGCTGCCGGCGGCCGACTGCGCGCTTTGCGCCGAGAACGCGCGCGTGACCGCCGCCGCAAACCCGTCCAGGCCCTCGATGCCCGACAGCGGCTGCCCCATGTAGCTGGCCACGTTCTGCTGCAGGATGCGTTCCACCGCTTCATTCGAGGTGACCACGTTGAAGTCGGCGTCGAGCACGATCACGCCGGCCGACATATTCTCGAGCACCGATTCCAGGTGGGCCTTGGCGCTTTGCAGCGCGGCGCGGTTGCGCTCGACCGAGCTGCGCGCCTCGAACAGCTGGCCGGTCATGGTGTTGAACGATTGCGTCAATGTGCCCAGTTCGTCGGAAGTGGCCACGATCGGGCGCGGCGACAGGTCGCCCTCGGCCACGGCGCGCGTGCCTTCGGCCAGCACCAGCAGCGGCTGAGCCAGATTGCCGGCGATCAGGAAGGCACTGGCGACCGCGCCGAAAATGGCCAGCAGCAAGGTCAACGTCAATGTTTCGATGTACATGCGGCGCAGGCCGACCCGCGCCACGTAGCGTTCCTGGTACTCGGTGTACGCCGTGCTGAGCACCTGCGCATTCGAGGCCAGGTTGGCCGGCACCGCCTGGATCACCTGCAGGAAGCGCGGCTGGGCGCCGGGCGGCTCGGGGATGGCCAGCAGCACCCGCTGACGCAGGCCGCCGGCCACGTCGAGCGCGTTCGGGCCCGGATTCGGGGCGCCATCCTTGAAGTCGCGGTCGGCGCCTTCGGTGCGGGCATAGCCGCCCGGCATCACGGCCTGCAGCAGCATCGGCGCCGTGGGCAGGTCGGGCGCGAGCCGCTGGCGACGGTTCTGCGCGGCCGACAAGATCACTTTGCCGTCGACCCCGATGATCATCGCCGAGAGCATGCCGTCGCGCTCGTCGATCAGGCGCGTCAATATATCCTGCGTGCTGCGCCGGTCCTGCCCGGCCAGGGTGGCGGCCGTGATCTCGGCCGAGGCACCGAGCTCGCCGAGCGACTGGTCGAGCGCGGCCAGGCCCAGGTTCACGCCCGATTCAAGCGCCGCCTCGATCTTCACGTTGAACCACGAATCGATCGAGTGCGACACAAACTGCACCGACACCAAAAAGATGACCAGCCCCGGCAGAATGCCGATCCCGGCAAACAGGAACACCAGGCGCGCCATCAGACGCGAGCCGAACTTGCCGCTCTTGAAGCGGCGGTACAGCCGCGCCAGCGCCACCACCACGAACAGCAGCAGGGCCGCCGCCACCGCCGCGTTCAGGCCCAGCAGCCAGGGATAGTATTTGTCGAAGAAGCCGGCGTTGGAATTGGCCGTGGCAAGCAGAAACAGCAGGATGCTGACGACGGCGCCGCCCACGATCAGCGCATAGCGCAAGGCCTGGTTCACCGTCTACTCCGCGCGGTACTGGAACTTCTTGTCTTTCGACTCGAGGCGCCATTGCGAATTGCTGTAGGCATTGACCTGGATCGGCTTGGGCAGGCGCTCGCGGTCCATGAACATGCGCAAGGTCACCTGGTAAGTCTCGCCCGGCTTGAGCGCGCCGCGCGGGGCGATCAGCCAGCGGCTGGGGCGGCGGATCAGCACCATTGCGTCTTCCAGCGTGGCGAAGCTTTGCTGCATGCTGCCCAGCACCGACACCTGGTATTGACGCGTCAATATATTGTAGGAAATGCGCAAGGTCTGGCGCTGCGCCACGGCACGGTCGTCATACCAGTACCAGCGCGGGCGCGTGAGCGTCACTTCCGTCGTGAAAAACAATTGCACGCCATGCTGAATGGCGTCTTCCAGGTTGTGGTTCAAGTCGAAGGCGTAGGTGGCGGCCAGCCGGTAGCCTTCCTCGGATGCTTCAATGTTGGCGCGCACGATGTCGACGCCATCGGCCGCCTGCGCCTGCGCGCAGGCCAATACCAGCAGCAGCTGGCAGGCGAGGAGTCGAAAAAATCGTCGTATCACAGGTGGGCCTGAGCCTTTACATTCGATGCATCATCGGGGACCCGTTATGCCGCACTCTTTTGAAACAGGGCATAAAACAAACCGTCGTGATCGGACGCGGCGGCGCCGCTCGGCAACAACTGGCCGGGCGCGTCGAGGCGGATCGCATTGTGGCGCACCGCGAATGCGGCGGCCTGAGCCTCCGATTCCTGGGGCCAGAGCGAGCATGTCACGAACAGCAATTTACCATTGGGCCGCAGCATCTGCCAAAGGTTGTCGAGAATTTTGCCCGAAAGTGTTGCAAGTTGGAGAGCATCGCCCTTGCGCCGCAGCCAGCGGATGTCCGGGTGGCGCCGCACGATGCCGGACGCGGTGCACGGCACGTCGGCCAGGATGCGGTCGTACTGCTGGCCGTCCCACCAGACCTTGGTCTGCGCTTCGAAGGCCTTCAGGGTCGCGCTCAGGCCGAGCCGCTCGAGGTTTTCCTCGATCCGCACCAGGCGCTTGGGGTCGGAATCGATCGCCGTCATCTCGACCGACGCCAGTTCCAGGATATGGCAGGTCTTGCCGCCCGGAGCCGCGCAGGCGTCCAGCACCCGCATGCCGTCCTTGACGTCGAGCAGCGGCGCGGC
This sequence comes from Pseudomonadota bacterium, assembly GCA_040388275.1. GTDB lineage: Bacteria > Pseudomonadota > Gammaproteobacteria > Burkholderiales > Burkholderiaceae_D > Telluria_A. Next base: position 54,910 of record JAZKCA010000058.1, on the reverse strand, counting down.
CAGCTGGGCGCCCGCGTCCTGTACCGACACCAGGCCCTGCTCGAAGCCGGGAATGGCGGTCACGCCGATGGCCTTGTCCAGACGCACCGCGCTCGGCCCGATCTGGGTCGCTCCCAGGCCGGCGTCGGCCAGCAACTGCAAATACGCCGGCACCGTGCTCTTGCGCGCGTTCACACGCAAGGTCAATGGCGGCTGGGCGTTGCCGGCCGCGAGAATGGCCTGCCAGTTGGACGGATAGGCGGCCTTGGCCGCGTCGATCCACCACTGCGGGTAGTTATATTGGGCCACCGGCTGCAGCAGCACCTGCTTGACCAGCTCGGCGCGCTCGCGCAGGAAGCGGCGCAGCACGGCGTTGACCATGCCCTTGGCGTGCGCCATGTCGGGATGCGAAGTGGCGACCGTGACGGCCTGGTCGACCACGGTAAATTCTTCATAGGGGGCCTCGGCGCCGTCCGGGGTGTCGATCAGCGCGATGGCGCAGCACAGCAGGCTGGCCAGCATGGCCGGCTCGGGCGCCTTGGACGTCATCAGGCCGAGCAACGCTTCGCTGCGCCCGAGCTGGCGCATGGTGCGGTAAGCGATATCCTGGATCGCGCCGCGCGCCTGGGGCGCCGCGTTGGTCACGCCGAAGGCGGTCAACAGGGCCTGCGGCAGGGCCGCGCCGGAACGCACCTGGGACACGGCATTGGCCGCGCCCAGCAGGCACAGGGCCAGCGAATCGGGCTTCAGATCGGGCCGGTAGCCCGGCTGCAGGACCGGCTTGACCTCGTAGCTCTGGCGCACGCGCTGGACGGTCGGTTTTTTGGGGGCGGCAGGTTTGATGGAGAGCGTCGGGCGCTTGTTGGTCATGGCAATCTTGGTCTGGTGCTTTATAAAGGTGCAATTGTACCGGGTAAGACTTGCGCGAGGCTTAAGCAGCCCATCGTGGTGCTTAAAACAACAGCCTTGTCAAGCCGTCGCCCGCTGGCATCGGCCATACTCCGGCCCCGCCCAAACCAGTATAATTGGCCGTAGTTATGCCCGTGGCCCGGCCACCGCTCTTTTACCTGACAGATCACCCGCACATGCTCGCTTCGCAAAAACAAGACATCGCCGCCCTCCTCTCCGACGCCCTGGCCCCCATCGTGGCCGGCAGCGGAATCACCCCCACCGTGGTGCTGGAGCGCCCGCGCGACCCGTCGCACGGCGACGTCGCCTGCAATATCGCCATGCAGCTGGCCAAGGCCCTGAAGATGAACCCGCGCGAACTGGCGCAGAGAATCGTCGCCGCGCTGCTGGCCAACCCCGCTTCCAGCGGCCTGGTCGAGAGCGCCGACATCGCCGGCCCCGGCTTCATCAACCTGCGCGTGCCGGCCTCGGCCAAGCAGGCGGTCATCAAGACCGTGCTGGCCGAAGGCGCCGCGTACGGGCGCAGCAGTGCCGGCGCGGGCAAGAAAGTCATCATCGAATTCGTCTCGGCCAACCCGACCGGTCCGCTGCACGTGGGCCACGGGCGCCAGGCGGCGCTGGGCGACGCGCTGTCGAGCCTGTTCGACGCGCAGGGCTACGCCGTCACCCGCGAATACTATTACAACGACGCCGGGGTGCAGATCGCGACCCTGGCCAATTCGGTGCAGGCGCGCGTGCGCGGCTTCAAACCGGGCGACGCCGCCTGGCCCGAGTCGGCCTACAACGGCGACTACATCGCCGAGATCGCGGCCGACTTCCTGGCCAAAAAAACCGTCAAGGCGACCGACAGCGCGCCGGTCACCGCCAGCGGCGATGTCGAGGACCTCGACTCGATCCGCCAGTTCGCCGTGGCCTATTTGCGCAACGAGCAGGACACCGACCTGCTGTCCTTCGGCGTCAAGTTCGACAACTACTACCTCGAGTCGTCGCTGTACCAAGACGGCAAGGTCGACAAGGCGGTCGACATGCTGATCAAGGCCGGCAAGACCTATGAACTGGATGGCGCGCTGTGGCTGCGCACCACCGACTACGGCGACGACAAGGACCGCGTGATGCGCAAGTCCGAGGGCAGCTATACCTATTTCGTGCCCGACGTGGCCTACCACATCGTCAAGTTCCAGCGCGGTTTCGCCCAGGCCATCAACGTCCAGGGAAGCGACCACCACGGCACCATCGCGCGCGTGCGCGGCGGCCTGCAGGCGGTCGGGCTGGGCATTCCGCAAGGCTTCCCCGACTACGTGCTGCACAAGATGGTCACCGTCATGAAAGACGGCGAAGAGGTCAAGATCTCCAAGCGCGCCGGCTCCTATGTCACGGTGCGCGACCTGATCGAATGGTCGGGCAACGGCGATGTCGCGCGCGGGCGCGACGCGGTGCGCTTCTTCCTCATTTCGCGCAAGGCCGACACCGAATTCGTGTTCGACGTCGACATCGCGCTGAAAACCTCGGACGAAAACCCGGTGTATTACGTGCAAATGGCGCATGCGCGCATCTGCCGCATGCTCGAACAATGGAACGGCGACGAGGCGATCCTGCCGGGCGTCGACCTGTCGCCATTGACGGCGCCGACCGAAGCGGCCCTGCTGGCGACCCTGGCCGCCTACCCGGAAGCGCTGGCGCGCGCCCAGTCCGAGCTGGGCCCGCACCAGGTGGCGTTCTACCTGCGCGACCTGGCCGGCGAACTGCACAGCTTCTATGCGGCCGAGCGCGTGCTGGTGGACGACCCCGCGCTCAAGCTGGCGCGCGTGGCGCTGATGGCGGCCACCCGCCAGGTCCTGCGCAACGGCCTGGCCCTGATCGGCGTGTCCGCGCCCAATCAAATGTATCGTGAAAGCACCGACGCATGACTTCAATCGACCTTCGCAAGTTCGCTCGCCAACGCGGCAATACGCTGACCGGCGTCATCATCGGGCTGATCGTCGGCCTGGTCATCGCCGTCATCGTGGCGCTGGCCATCACCAAGGGCTCGACCCCGTTTACCGACAAGACCGGCAAGCAGGGCAAGATGGGCGAAACGACCGCCGGCCAGGCGGCCGACCCCAACAAGCCCCTGTACAGCAACAAGGAAGCGGCCCTGAAGGCCAACAAGGAATTCACCGGCAAGAAGGGCTCGGACGACCCGCTCGGCGACGCCGTGGCCGCGATGGACAATACCGCCGCGCCAGCGGTCAAACCAATCCCGCCGGCACTGCCCCTGCCTGCGGCAACGCCGGTCGCGCCTCCCGCCAGGCCGGCCGAGGCCAAGGTCGTGGCCGCGGTGGCCGCCGACGAACCGGACGAAAAGATCATCTACTTCCTGCAGGCGGGCGCTTTCCGCGAGATCGACGACGCCGAAAACACGCGCGCCAAGCTGGCACTGCTCGGCTTCGAAGCGGCCATCAGCGAAAAGGCCAACGACAGCGGCATCCTGTACCGGGTACGCATCGGTCCCTTCCCGCAGGTCGAGACCATGAACAAGGCACGCGCCAAGCTGATCGACAGCGGGATCGACGTCGCCATCGTCAAAAACCAGAAATAACCACGGAGCCACACCATGCGCCTTATTCAGAACCTGTTGTTTGCACTGGCCGTGAGCGGCCTGACCGCCACCGCGTCGGCGTCGCCCGCCGCACCGACCGACGGCGCGGAATACCGCACCCTGCCCGAAGCGCAGAACACCGATTCGGCCAACAAGATCGAAGTCACCGAATTTTTTTCGTACAACTGCCCGCATTGCAATGTATTCGAACCGGTACTGGCGGCCTGGGTGAAAAAGAACGCTGACAAGGTGGTCCTCAAGCGCGTCCACGTGGCGCTGCTTTCCGGCGACATCGCGCTGCAGCGCACCTACCTGACCCTGGAGACGATGGGCCTGGCCGAACAGAACCACCAGAAGCTGTTCGATGCCGTGCACAAGGAGCGCATGCGCATCAGCGACGACGAATCGGCGTTCGCGTGGGCCACCAAGGCCGGGCTGAACCGCGACAAATTCATCAGCACCTTCCGGTCGTTCGGCCTGCAGGCCAAGGTCAACCGCTCACAAGCGCTGACCCGTTCCTACAAGGTCGATTCGTGGCCGATGGTCGCCATCGACGGCCGCTACCTGACCTCGCCCTACGTGGCAGGCAGCACCTCGCCCGGCATGGACGAGCCGCAGCAACAGCAGGCCGCATTGCAAGTGATGGACTTCCTGATCGCCAAAGTCAAAGCGGAAAAGAAGTAAGCATGCGAGCGCCAGCGCCATGACGCGCGTGTTCATCACCGGCGCCTCGAGCGGCATAGGGGCCGCGCTGGTGCGCGAATACGCTGCGCAGGGCGCCACCCTGGGCCTGGTGGCGCGCCGCCGCGAGGTACTCGACGCGCTGGTGGCGCAACTGCCCAATCCGGAGCGTCACAGCGTGTATGCGATCGACGTCACCGACCACGCGGCGCTGGCCGCGGCCGCGCACGACTTCATCGCCCGCCACGGCGGGGCCGATGTCGTCATCGCCAGCGCCGGGGTGTCGGGCGGCACGCTGACTGAACACGCCGGGGACCAGCGCGCCTTCGACACCATCATGAGCACCAACGTCAGCGCCACGGCAGCGACCTTTTCTCCCTTTATCGCGAGCATGAAAACGCAGGCCAGTCCGCGCCGCCTGGTCGGTATTGGCAGCGTGGCCGGGATCCGCGGCTTGCCCGGCGCCGGCGCCTACAGCGCCTCCAAGGCCGCGGTGCTGTGCTACTGCGAATCGCTGCGGGTCGAACTGCGCGCCTCAGGCATCAAGGTGGTGACCATCGCACCGGGCTATATCGTCACCCCGATGACCGAGCAGAATACCTACGCGATGCCGTTCCTGATGCCGGTGGCGCGCTTCGCCACGGCCGCCGTGCGCGCCATTGCGCGCGGTGACAGCTACCGCGTGATTCCCTGGCAGATGGGGATCGTCGCCAAGCTGCTGCGCATTTTGCCCAACGCGCTGTACGACCTGGCGTTTTCGCGCGCCCCGCACAAGGCGCGCAAGGAGGACCTGTGAACGCGGACGCGATCGCAAGCCTGGCCAATGCCGCGGTAGCGGTCGAGGTAGTGCCTGAAACCGGCTCCACCAATGCCGACCTGCTGGCGCGCGCGCCTGGCCTGGACGGCAACCTGCTGCTGGTGGCCGAACGCCAGACGGCCGGGCGCGGGCGGGCGGGACGCAGCTGGCTCTCGGCCGAGGGCGGCTCGCTGACCTTTTCGCTGGCCTGGAAATTCAACTTGCCCTTGCACGCGCTGGCCGGCCTGCCGCTGGCGGTCGGCGTGGCGCTGGCCGAAACGCTGGCCGCGCTGGACGTCACGGTCCAGCTCAAGTGGCCCAACGACCTGCTCAAGGATGGCGCCAAGCTGGCCGGCGTGCTGATCGAAACCCAGGGCGCCGGCGACGGCGCGATCTGGGCCGTGATCGGCGTGGGCCTGAACCTGGCCCTACCCGATGAACTGGAAGCGCGCATCGGCAGCCCGGCAGCGAGCGCGCCGTGGCTGGCCAACATGCCACGCGACGCCCTGATGGGCGCCCTGCTCGGCCACCTGGCCGCCAGCCTGCGCCAGTTCGAACAAAGCGGCTTTGCCGCCTTCAGCGCGCGCTGGAACCGTCTGCATGCATGGCAGGGCTGTCCGGTCGCCGTGGTCGACCGCGGCGTCATCCTGCACGAAGGCGTGGCCGCCGGAGTTGATGACAGCGGCGCACTGCTGCTCGACGGCGCATTCGGCCGCATCGCCGTCAATGCCGGCGATGTATCGCTGCGCGCACAGGGAGCATAGATGCTGCTGCTGATCGACGCGGGCAATACGCGCATCAAGTGGGCGCTGGCCGAGCCTGGCGCGCAGCCGGGATTATGGATGGCCAGCGGCGCTGTGTCGCACGCCGAGCTCAATCATCTGCCTGCGTCGTGGCGCGAAACCCGCGTTACCCGCGCCATCGTGGCCAACGTGGCCGGCAGCAAACTGCGCGACCAGCTGCAGCTGATGATTCCAACCAAGTCGATCGACTGGTTCGCGTCCAGCGCCGAGCGCGAAGGCATGCGCAACGCCTACCGCAAGCCGGCCCAGCTGGGCTGCGACCGCTTTGCCGCGGCGCTCGGCGCACGCTGGCTGGAGCCAGGCAAGCGCCTGATTGTGGCCACCTGCGGCACGGCCACCACCATCGATGCGCTGTGCGCGGACTCGGTGTTTTTGGGCGGGATGATCTTGCCGGGGCTGGGCCTGATGGCGGCCTCGCTGGCCCACAATACCGCGCAGCTGCCTCAGATCGCAGCCGGGCGGGTACTGCCGGCCGGCTTTGCCGACAACACCGACGACGCGATCCTGTCGGGCTGCCTGGCGGCGCAGGCTGGCGCCATTGAAAGGGCCTGCGCGCTGCACGGCGCCGCGATCTGCGTGCTGTCGGGCGGCGCCGCGCCGTCTATTGCGCCGCAGCTGACGGTGGCGCACCGGATGGTCGATAATATCGTCCTGATCGGCCTGCATTCGACGTATCACCCGACTGACCCCATTCCTGGATAGCCCGTGCTGAAATTTATCTTCTGGTCGCTGCTGTGCATCAACGCCGCCCTGTTCGCATTCGGGCGCGGCTACCTCGGCAATTTCAAGCCGAGCGAACGCGAACCACAGCGCATCGCCAGACAAATCGGCACAGATAAGCTGGTGCTGCTGTCGGCGGCCGGCGCCAGCGCGCTCAAGCCGGCTGCCCCTGTTGCCCCGCCCCCGGTTGCACCAGTTGAAGCGGCCACCTGCACCGAGATCGGTCATGTGGCCGAGCGCGATGCGCGCCGCCTCGACAAGCTGCTCGAGCCGCTGGATCTGGGCGAGAAGCTGTCGAAGACCGAAGTGACGGTGCAGGAAATCAGTAGCTACATGGTGATGATTCCGCCGCTGGGCAGCAAGGACGCGGCCGACAAGAAAGCGGCCGAACTGAAGGAGCGCGGGGTCAGCAATTACTTCATCATGAACGACAGCAGCGCGGCCAAGTGGGCCATTTCGCTGGGCGTGTTCAAGTCGGAAACGGCCGCGCAGACCTTGCTGGCCGCGCTCGTCAAACAGGGCGTGAGCGGCGCCAAGATGGTCGGGCGCCCGAGCGCGGCGACCCGGCTGGCCTACCGCTTCCGCAACATCGATGCCGACGCCAAGGTCAAACTTGACGCCATCGCCGCCAAGTTCGACGACCTCGATACGCGCAGCTGCAAGTAGGCAGCCGAATCCCCCCGTTACCGCTTGACGACAATCGGGCGCAAGCCAAGCGTGACGGGGATCCCGCGCGCCGCTTCGAGCGCCAGATCGCGCGTGGCGAAGGGCCCCGCCAGCACCTTGTGCAGCACTCCCGCCCGCACCACGCCTAGCGCGCTCCCGCTCCAGCCCTGCCCCGCCACGCGTGCGCGGATCTCGTCTGCCTTGTCGGCCCGCATGAAGGCGCCCATCTGCACGTAAAAGCCCGCCAGCGCGGCCACCACCGGCGCGGGGCCTGCGGCGCCGCCTTCCGGCTCGTCCGGCAATGCCTTGACGGCTTTGATTTCAGCCTGGTTCTCCACGATCAGTTCATTGATCTCGGCGCGCGCGGCCAGCGGCCCGCCCTGGGCTTCTTCAGGCTCGGGTGCGGCGGGTTTGGCCGAGGCCAGGCGCGTCGCGGCGCCGTTCGGCAGCAGGCGTTCGAGCAGCAGGTTATGACTGCCGCGCTCGAGCATCCCGAGCTTGACGGCGGCCGTATACGACAGATCGACGATGCGGCTCGCGTGGAACGGCCCACGGTCGTTTATCCGCACCACCACCTGCTTGCCGCTGGCGATATCGGTCACCCGCGCGTACGAAGGAATCGGCAAGGTCGGATGGGCCGCGGTCATTTTGTACATATCGTAGATTTCGCCCGACGATGTGCGCTGGCCGTGGAACTTCTTGCCATACCAGCTGCCCATGCCGCGTTGCACGAAGGGCTGCTCGTTAAGCATCGGTGTATAGGTTTTGCCGAACACGACATAAGGCCGGTTTGCATAGCGCGAATACGGCTCGGCGCGCACGATGGCATCGGGAATCTCGTCCAGCTTCGGCGGCGGCGTATCGCCCGGACCGTCATCCTTGTAATAGCCGCCACGCCCGGAACCGGCCGCCGGCAGCACCGGCGCTGGCGGCAGATCGGCGCTCACCGGCGGACGAGCCACCGGTTTGGCTGGAGTATCCGGCGTACGGTGCGGGATCGGTTGCAAGGGGACGTCGGCGCAGCCGGCCAGCAGCAGCAGCAGCAGGGCCGGCGCGATGAACGGGGATATTCTCGACACGGTCATCGCGCCTCCTTGATCAGGTTTGAATGAGCTTTCGGTGACGCTGAATACTCATCAGGATGCCCGCACCCAGACCAAGGGTGACGAAGGCCGTGCCGCCATAGCTCATGAAGGGCAGCGGGACGCCGACCACCGGCAGGATCCCGCAGACCATGCCCATGTTGACGAAGGCGTAGGTAAAGAAAATCATCGTGATGGCGCCGGCCAGCAGGCGCGTGAACAGGGTCGGCGCGTTGGCCGCGATCATCAGGCCGCGCGCGATCAGCATCAGGTAGATCAGCACCAGTATGAGGATGCCGATGATGCCGAATTCCTCGGCATACAGCGCAAAAATGAAGTCGGTGGTGTGCTCCGGAACGAACTCGAGGTGCGACTGGGTCCCCTTGAACCAGCCCTTGCCGGAAACGCCGCCCGAGCCGATGGCGATGATCGACTGGATGATGTGGAAGCCTTTGCCCAATGGGTCCTTGTTGGGGTCGATCAGGGTCATGATCCGGTCGCGCTGGTAGTCGCGCATCAGGGCCCAGGCGATCGGCATGCTGGCCGCGCCACCCAGGGCCATGCCGAGCAGCGCCTTCCATGACAGCCCCGCCAGAAAGATCACGTAGAAACCGGTCGAGAGCACCAGCAGCGAGGTGCCCAGGTCGGGCTGCAACTGGATCAGGCCCACCGGCACGGCCAGCAGCACCGCCGCCACCACGAAGGAATGCCAGCGCACCATGCCGGCCTTCTGGTGGAAGTACCAGGCCAGCATCAGCGGCATGGCGATCTTCATGATTTCGGACGGCTGGATATCGAAGCCGATGTATAGCCAGCGCTGCGCACCCTTCTTGGAGACGCCGACCAGGTACACCATGAGCAGCAGGGTGACCCCGAGCGTGTACACCGGCACGGCCAGGCGCATCAGCGTTTGCGGCGGCACCATTGCGGCGGCCCACATCACAACAAAGGCGATCAGGGTGTTACGGATCTGCCCTTCCAGGCGGCCGGGGAACTCGATGCCGGCCGAGTACATCGTGATCCAGCTGGTCGCCAGCAGCAGGAACAGGACCATCGCCAGGGGCGCGTCGAAGACCAGCAGGTGGGGTTTCATGCGGCGCCAGAGCGAGCGCCGTTCATTGATGCGCATGGCGTCAGTCCCTTGGCGCGGGCGCTTCGGCGCCCGGTTGGAATGGCTGCGGCAGCAGCAGTTCGGCCGGCGGCTCTTCGACCGGCGGCGGCGCCGCGGCCTTGCTGCCGTCCTTGGGCCCCGGGCGTTTGCCGAGCAGGTAGTAATCGAGCGCCTTGCGGGCGATCGGCGCGGCGAACGCGGCGCCGAAACCGGCGTTTTCAACGATCAGCGCCAGCGCGATCTTCGGCTTGTCGGCCGGCGCGAAGGCCACGTACAGGGAATTGTCGCGCAGGCGCTCGCTCATCGCCTTGGCATTGTATTTTTCGCCGCGCTTGAGGCCCACCGTCTGCGAGGTGCCGGTCTTGCCGCCCGAGACGTAGCCGGCGTTGGCGAACGCGGCGCGGCCGGTGCCCTCGACCGCCACGCCCACCATGGCGCGCTTGATGGTGTCGATATGCTCCTGCTTGAGCGGGATCTTGAAGCTGGGCTTGGCCACGGTCAGCGTACGCACGCGGGTACTGCCGTCTTCGACGATCTTGACCAGGTGCGGGCGCATCACCACGCCGTCGTTGGCCAGGGTCGATACCGCGTGCGCCAACTGCAAAATGGTGTAGCTGTTGAAGCCCTGGCCGATGCCGATGTTGACGGTGTCGCCCTTCTGCCAGGCTTGCGCCGCTGCGCTTTTGGAAAAGCGCTTGCGCTTCCATTCCTTCGACGGCAGCACGCCGATCCGCTCGCTGTCGAGATCGATACCGGTTTTCCTGCCGAAGCCGAACGGCTCCATGAACTGATGGATGTAGTCGATGCCCAGGTCATTGCCCAACTGGTAGTAATAGGTATTACAGGAGATGACGATCGACTTGTACATATCGACCGTGCCATGGCCCCCGAGTTTGTCATCCATCCAGCGGTAGCTGCCAAGGCTGAACGAACCGGCGTCGTGGATCGCGTACGACGCCGTGCGGGTACCGTTCTCCAGCGCCGCCAGGGCCATGAAAGGCTTGAAGGTCGAGCCGGGCGGATAGGTGCCCTGCAAGGGGCGGTTCAGCAACGGCCGGTCAAGCGAGGTATTGAGCTCGTTCCAGCTCTGGCTGTCGATGCCGTCGACGAACAGGTTCGGGTCGTAGCCGGGGCGGGATACATAGGCCAGGATGTCGCCGGTCTCCGGCTCGATCGCCACCAGGGCGCCGCGCCAGTCTTCGAAGGCTTCTTCCAGCACCTTCTGCAATTCGATGTCGATCGACAGCACCAGGTTGCTGCCGGGAGTCGCTTCCGTGCGCGACATGGTCGAGACGGCGCGCCCCCCGGCTGTCTTGATCACTTTTTCGTAGCCGGTCTGCCCGTGCAGCAGCTTCTCGTAGCTCTTTTCGAGGCCTTCCTTGCCGATATGGTCGGTACCGCGATAATTGGTCGCGTCAGGCCCCTCGTCGAGCACCTTGGCCTCGCCTTGGTTGATGCGGCCGATGAAGCCGATCACGTGCGCCGCCGTCTCGCCCAGCGGATACTGGCGGAACAAACGGGCCTGGACATCCACGCCAGGGAAGCGAAAACGCTGGGCGGTAAACCGCGCCACCTCGTCATCGCTCAGACGGGTGCGAATCGGCACGCTCTCGAAGTTCTTCGATTCGGCCAGCAGCGTCTTGAAGCGCTTGCGGTCCTTCGGCTCGATCGACACCAGCGTGGCCAGTTCGTCGATCACCGAATCGAGCGTGGAGCGCAGTTTCGACGGCGTGATTTCAAGCGTGTAGGCCGAAAAATTCTGAGCCAGGACCACGCCGTTGCGGTCCACGATCAAGCCGCGGTTCGGCACGATCGGCACGATGGCGATGCGGTTGCCTTCGGCCAGCGCGGCATAGTCCTCGTGCTTGACGACCTGCAGCCACACCACGCGCGCGACCAGCAGCCCGAAGCAGATGAAGACCAGGGCGAACAGCGCGCTGATGCGCAGGCGGAAGAGATGGATCTCCCGGTCGTTGTTTTTTAATTCAGTCATTGAAGGCGTGGCACATCAGATCGGGCGGGTATGGTCGCGGTCTACAGCACGTCGCTGCGGCGCCAGCAGCAGCCAGGTCAGGAGCGGCCACAGCACAACGGCGACCACGCTCTCGATGAAGTGCAGCCAGCCTGCGAACTGGCCAGTGGCCACGAAGCGCACCAGGATCTGGATCGCCTGCGCCATCACCAGCAGCGGGAACACGTGCATGGCCTGGGTCAGGATGGGAAACCACAGCATGCGGCGGTGGATCATGATCGCGAAATACGACAACAGGGTATACGCAAGGGCGTTCTCGCCGAGCAGCGTCGCTTCATGCACGTCCATCAGCAGGCCCATGAAAAATGCGGCGCCGATGCCGACCTTGCGCGGTTGATGGATGCCCCAGAAAACCAGCACCAGCGCCACGAAATCGGGGGCGCCGATGAACTGCCCCCAAGGCAGCAGGTTCAGCACGAATGCGACCATCAGGCTGAAGGCGATGAACAGCGGGCTGACCGGCAGCAAGATGTAGTGCGGCCGGCTCATTTGGCGGGCTCCTTAAGTGGCTGGGCAGGCGCAGGCGGCGCAGGACGGATCCCCGCCACCGGCGGCGGCGTCAAGCCGGCCACCGGCGCAGGAACGGCGCCTGCGGCTGTTGGCGCGGCGATCGGCGTCATTTTCTGCAGCGCCGATTTCTTGATCGGCTTGGTCGAATCCTCCGGTGGGCGCGGCGGCAGCTGGGGCGCGTCCATCAGCACCAGCAGGTGGCGGTGGCGGTCGATGCCGGCCAGCGGCTGGCACAGCACGCCGCCAAAGGCGCCGGCGGCGCTGTTTTCAACCTTGATCACCTTGGCCACGGCCAGCCCGGCCGGGTATACGCCGTCCATCCCCGAGGTGATGAGCACGTCGCCAACGAGGATGTCGGCATTGGGCGCGACGAAGCGCAGGTCGAGCAAGCCGGACTGCCCGCGCCCGTAGGCCACGCTGCGCAAACCATTGCGCAGCACCTGCACCGGAATGGCCTGCTCCTTGTCGGTCAGCAGCGTCACTTCGGAAGTAAACGGGAACACGCGCGTGACCTGGCCGACCACGCCGGAGCCATCGATCACCGGCAAGCCAAGCCTGACATTGCGCTGGGTGCCGCGGTCGATGACGATCTTGCGGGTCGACGAATCGCGCGCATCGTACAGGATCTCGGTCATCATCGACGCCACCGGCAGGTGGTCGCGCGCGCCGAGCAGCTTGCGCAGCTGGATATTTTCGGCCATCTGGTACTGAGCCTGCTGCACGGTCTGCGCGGTCGCCACCTGGGCGATGCGCAATTCGCGCACTTCCTTCTGCAGCGTGGACACGGACGAAAAATAGCCGCCCATGCCCGACAGCGCGTCGCGCGGGACCAGGGCGGCCATCTGAAGGGGATAAAGGACGGTGGCGGTCACGGCGCGCACGCTCTTGAGGACCTCGAGGCGCGAATCGACCATGAGCAGCACGATCGAAATAAATGCAAAAACCGTCACCTTGACCCGAGCGGGTGCACCTTGTTTGAAAAGCGGCGGTGGACTGTATTCCATGAATTCCAATAACGACGGCGCACAGCGCCAGGATCACCGTCACGGCCGCCTAAGCGACCGCACACTACAACTGCCGAAACGTTTTACTCGTACGAGAAGATCGAACCAAGTTTGTCCATGCGTTCGAGCGCCATGCCCGAACCGCGCACCACGCAGGTCAGCGGATCTTCGGCGACCAGCACCGGCAAGCCGGTTTCTTCCATCAGCAGGCGGTCCAGGTCGCGCAGCAAGGCGCCGCCGCCGGTCAGCATCATGCCTTTTTCGGCGATGTCAGCGCCCAGTTCCGGCGGGGTTTGCTCGAGCGCGTTCTTGACGGCCGATACGATGTTATTGAGCGGGTCGGTCAGCGCTTCGAGGATCTCGTTGGAGGAAATCGTGAACGAGCGCGGGATGCCTTCGGACAGATTGCGGCCCTTGACTTCCATCTCCTTGACTTCGGAACCCGGGAACGCCGAACCGATGGCCTTCTTGATCGCTTCGGCGGTCTGCTCGCCGATCAGCATGCCGTAGTTGCGGCGGATGTAATTGACGATCGCCTCGTCGAACTTGTCGCCGCCGACGCGTACCGAACCCTTGTAGACCATGCCGCCCAGCGAGATGATTCCCACCTCGGTGGTGCCGCCGCCGATGTCGACCACCATCGAGCCGGTTGCGTCCGATACCGGCAGGCCGGCGCCGATGGCCGCAGCCATTGGCTCTTCGATCAGGTAGACCTGCGAAGCGCCGGCGCCGAGGGCCGACTCGCGGATCGCGCGGCGTTCAACCTGGGTCGAGCCGCAAGGCACGCAAATGATGATGCGCGGCGACGGGCGGAAGAACTTCGAATCGTGCACCATGCGGATGAACTGCTTGAGCATTTGTTCGGTGACGGTGAAGTCGGCGATCACGCCGTCTTTCATCGGGCGGATCGCCTCGATATTGCCCGGCACTTTGCCCAGCATCTGCTTGGCTTCCTTGCCGACCGCCTGGATCGTTTTCTTCCCGTTCGGGCCGCCTTCCTGACGAATCGCCACGACCGATGGCTCGTCGAGGACGATACCGAGGCCGCGCACGTAAATCAAGGTATTCGCCGTGCCCAGGTCAATTGCCAGATCGTTTGAAAAATAGCTGCGTAAAAAACCAAACATGTGTGTCCTGATGCGCAATCGCTGCGCCTTGTCATTGATATGGAAACTGCATAAAACTTCGCCGCTGCGCACCGGGGATTGTCGCGCCGGAGCGGCTTTGCGGATGCTGCGGCATACCCTATTCGGCGCCGACAACGCATTAGCCCGTCATTCTACCTTATAATTTGTTGGTTAAATGCTGAAAAACAGCTGTTTTGCGTGCCATTTCCCGTGTGAGATCGGCGGTATTAGGAAGCTTTTATCGGATTTAGCGCACTGTTATCTAAATTTCACCATTCGTCCCATAACATTCCGGACGCGGCCGACGCCGCGCTATTAGCCATGTCCCTGACACTTTCAGACGTAAAACGCATTGCCAACCTGGCCCAGCTCGATATGGACGACGCCCATGCCGAGACCGCACTGAAGGAATTGAACGGCATATTCGCCCTGGCTGAGCAAATGCAGGCGGTCGACACCACCGGCGTGGCGCCGCTGTCGCAGCCGCTGGCCGCGGTACTGGGCAATCTGCCCTTGCGCCTGCGCGACGACGTCGTGACCGAAGAAAACCGGCGCGACGATTATCAGGCAGTCGCCCCGAAAACCCAGGACGGCCTGTACCTGGTACCCAAAGTGATCGATTAAAGAAAATCAGCCCATGCATACCAAGACCCTCAAACAGCTCTGCGCGCTGCTCCATTCGAAGCAGGTAACGAGCACCGAGCTGACCAGGCATTTCCTGGACCGCGCCAAGGCCAGTGACCTGAACGCGTTCTTGCACATCGATGAAGCGCTGTCGCTGGCGCAGGCCGCTGCGGCCGATGCGCGCTTCGCCGCCGGCAGCGCCGGTCCGCTGACCGGCATCCCGATCGCGCACAAGGACATCTTCGTCACCACCGACTGGCGCTCCACGGCCGGCTCCAAAATGCTGGGCAATTACACCAGTCCATTCAACGCCACCGTGGTCGACAAATTCGCCAGGGCCGGCATGGTCACGCTGGGCAAGCTCAATTGCGACGAATTCGCGATGGGCTCGTCGAACGAAAACTCCGCCTTCGGTCCCGTATTGAATCCGTGGGACAAGCAGGCCGTACCTGGCGGCTCGTCGGGCGGCTCGGCAGCTGTGATTGCCGCGCGCCTGGCGCCGGCGGCCACCGCCACCGACACCGGCGGCTCGATCCGCCAGCCGGCGTCGTTCTGCGGCGTGACCGGCATCAAGCCGACCTACGGGCGCGTGTCTCGCTTCGGCATGATCGCCTTCGCCTCCTCGCTCGACCAGGGCGGCCCGATGGCGCAAACGGCTGAAGATTGCGCGCTGCTCCTTAACGAAATGGTCGGCTTCGACGAGCGCGACTCGACCAGCCTGACGGCCGAACAGGGCAATGTGCGCGAGGACTTCACACGCGATTTGAACACGCCGCTCAAGGGATTGCGCATCGGCCTGCCGAAAGAGTATTTTGGCGAAGGCCTGGCGGCCGACGTTGAACAGGCGGTGCGCGGCGCGCTCGACGAATTCGTCAAGCTCGGCGCCACCCTGGTCGACATTTCGCTGCCGAAGACGGCGCTGTCGATCCCGGTCTATTACATCATCGCGCCGGCCGAAGCGTCGTCGAACCTGTCTCGCTTTGACGGGGTGCGCTACGGCCACCGCGCCGCGCAGTACACCAACCTGAACGACATGTACAAGAAGAGCCGCGCCGAAGGCTTCGGCCCGGAAGTACAGCGCCGCATCATGGTCGGCACCTACGTGCTGTGCCACGGTTATTACGACGCCTACTACGTGCAGGCGCAGAAGATCCGGCGCCTGATCGCCGACGACTTCAAGGCCGCGCTGGGCGAGAAATGCGACGTCATCATGGGGCCGGTGGCGCCGACGGTGGCGTGGGACCTGGGCGCCAAGTCGAACGACCCGGTGGCCAACTACCTGGCCGACATTTTCACCTTGTCGACCAGCCTGGCGGGCCTGCCCGGCATGTCGGTCCCGTGCGGCTTTGGCCAGGGCGACAAGAACGGCAAGCGTCCGGTCGGACTGCAAATCATTGGCAACTATTTCGCCGAAGCGAAGCTGCTGGGCATCGCGCACCAGTACCAGCAAGTGACCGACTGGCACACACGCGCGCCAGCGGGCATCTGAGAACACTTGAGAGAAAAAAGGTAGAACCTTATGCAATGGGAAGTCGTCATCGGTATTGAGAACCACGTTCAGCTCACGACCAACTCCAAGATTTTCAGCGGTAGCGATATCCGCTTCGGCGCCGAGCCGAATACGCAGGCCAGCCCGGTCGACCTGGCGTTGCCTGGCGTGCTGCCGGTCATGAACAAGGGCGCGGTTGAACGCGCGATACGTTTCGGCCTGGCGGTGGGTGGAAAAATCGCGCCGGAGTCGGTTTTCGCGCGCAAGAACTACTTCTACCCCGACCTGCCGAAGGGTTACCAGATCAGCCAGTTCGAAGACCCTGTGGTCATCGGTGGCCAGGTCACGTTCGGCTTCGAAAAGGATGGCAAGTTCGAGTCGCGCACGGTTAACCTGACGCGTGCGCACCTTGAAGAAGACGCCGGCAAATCGCTGCATGAAGACTATGCGGGCATGACCGGGATCGACTTGAATCGGGCCGGCACGCCGCTGCTGGAGATCGTCTCGGAGCCCGAGATGCGCAGCGCGGCCGAAGCGGTCGCCTACTGCAAGGCGCTGCACTCGCTGGTGGTGTGGCTGGGTGTTTGCGACGGCAACATGATGGAGGGTTCCTTCCGCTGCGACATCAACGTCTCGGTGCGCCCGGTGGGTCAGAAGGAATTCGGGACGCGCTGCGAGATCAAGAACCTGAACTCCTTCCGCTTCATTGAAGACGCGGTGCACGTGGAAGTGCGGCGCCAGATCGAGCTGCTGGAAGACGGCGGCAAGGTCGTGCAGGCGACGCGCCTGTACGATCCGGACAAGAAGGAAACGCGTTCGATGCGCAGCAAGGAAGACGCGCAGGATTACCGCTACTTCCCCGATCCGGACTTGCCGCCGCTGCTGATTTCGGAAGACTGGATCGCGCGCGTGAAGTCCGAGATGCCGGAACTGCCGACGGCGATGCGCACGCGCTTCGCGAGCGACTACGCGCTGCCCGAGTACGACAGCCTGATCATGACGTCTTCGAAGCAGATGGCGAATTATTTCGAGGCGGTGGTGGCGAAAGCGGGCAAGGACAACGCCAAGGCCGCGGCCAACTGGGTGATGGGCGAAGTGGCCTCGACGCTGAACCGCGAGAACGTCGACATCGGAAATTCGCCGGTGGAAGCGTCGCAACTGGCGCTGCTGCTCAAGCGGATCGCCGACGGAACGATCTCCAACAAAATCGCCAAGGAAGTTTTCGCTGCGATGTGGGAAGCCAAATCGAACGATGAGAATATCGTCGACGTGATCATCGACCAGAAAGGCTTGCGCCAGATTTCGGACAGTGGCGCGCTGGAGAAAATCGTGGACGACGTCCTGGCAGCCAACGAGAAATCGGTCGAGCAATACCGCGCGGGCAAGGAAGCGGCAATCAACGCGCTGATCGGCCAGGCGATGAAAGCATCGAAAGGCAAAGCCAACCCGGCCCAGCTGACCGAGCTCCTCAAAAAGAAACTCGCCGGCTAAAACACCGGGGTCAGACCACTTTTGCCCTACAACCAGGGTCAGACCACTTTTGCCAAATCGAAATAGTGGTCTGGCGCTCGACGAACGGACCGGCGACACGAAAAACCGGGGCCAGGCTGTTGATCTGCAACTCTTGCGAATCAACAGCCTGGCCGCGGTTTTTTCATTTTCCAGCCTATGGCAAGCGAATACGACCTGTTGCAGGATAGAAAAAGTGGTCTGACCCTGGTTGCAGGGCAAAAGTGGTCTGACCCCGGTGTTGCCGGTCTAGATGCCGTAGCGGCTGCGGTAGGCGGAGACGGCGTCCTTGTATTGCAGCAGGTCCGGGTCGGCGCCGGCGCTGCTCAGGTAGCTGAACAGGTCGTCGAGGTTGCCGATGGAAATTACCGGGATGCCGAATTCCTTGCTGACTTCTTGTACGGCGGAGCTTGGCGACAGGTCGCCGTCCTTGCCGGAGCGCTCCATCCGGTCCAGCGCGATCAAGACGGCGCACGGTTCGGCCCCGGCGGCGCGGATCATGTCGACCGATTCGCGCACCGAGGTGCCGGCCGAGATCACGTCGTCGATGATCACCACTTTCCCCTGCAGCTTGGCGCCGACAATGGTGCCGCCTTCGCCATGGTCTTTGGCTTCCTTGCGGTTGAACGCGAACGAAGTGTTCACGCCCTTGCCGGCCAGCGCCACGGCGGTGGCCGAGGCCAGCGTGATGCCCTTGTAGGCCGGCCCGAACAGCATGTCGAAGCCGACTCCCGAGTCGAGCAGGGTCTGCGCGTAGAACTGCGCCAGTTGCGCCAGGGTGGCGCCTTCGTGGAACAGCCCGGCGTTGAAGAAGTACGGCGACTGGCGCCCCGCCTTGGTGGTGAAGTCGCCAAAGCGCAACACACCCGTGGACACCGAAAACGCGATAAACTGTTGGCGCAAATTGCTCACGTCATTCCCCATTGTTGAAAAGTGGCTGTATTCTACGCCACCCCTTCCCCTCGAACCATGCCAAAAATTATTTCAGCAAACCTCAACGGGATCCGTTCCGCCCACAAAAAAGGCTTTTTCACGTGGATGGCCGGCCAGACCGCCGATTTCGTCTGCGTCCAGGAGCTCAAGGCGCAGCTGCCCGATATGACCGAGGAATTCCTCACGCCCGGCGGCTACCACGGCCATTTCCACTACGCGGAAAAGAAGGGCTACTCCGGCACCGGCATTTACAGCCGCAGCAAGCCCGACGCCGTGCGCATCGGCTTTGGCAGCCCTGAATTCGACGCCGAAGGCCGCTACGTGCGCTGCGATTTCGGCAACCTGACCATCATTTCGGTCTACTGCCCGTCCGGCTCGGCCTCGCCCGAGCGCCAGGAGGCGAAGTTCCGTTTCATGGCCCTGTTCCTGCCGCACTTGCTCGAACTACGCGCAGAAGGCCGCGAAGTCGTCATCTGCGGCGACTGGAATATCGCACACCACGAAATCGACCTGAAAAACTTCAAGGGCAACAAGAAGAATTCGGGCTTCCTGCCGGAAGAGCGCGCGTGGATGACGCAGGTGTTCGATGAAGTCGGATTTGTTGACGTCCACCGCGGCATCGACAAACGCCCCGAGCAGTACACCTGGTGGAGCAACCGCGGCCAAGCCTATGCCAAGAACGTCGGATGGCGCATCGATTATCACGTCGCCACCCCGGGCATCGCCGCCCAGGCCAAGGCGGTTTCGGTCTACAAGGACGAGCGCTTCTCCGACCACGCTCCCTTGATCATCGACTACACGCTGTAAAGCGTGCGCGCGCTTTCGAAGCGTCGCCGCTCGCCGCTCAAAGGGTCGTCAAAGGCGATGGCCCGCGCCAGCAGCTTGAGCGGGCGGGTGAAGTCGTCGGCCTGCTCGGGCCGCGCATCCGGATAAAACGCGTCGTTCATGATCGGCGCGCCGATCGACGCCATGTGCACCCGTAACTGGTGCTTGCGCCCCGTGTGCGGCTGCAATCGGTATAGCGCCACGCCATCCTTCTCTTCGATCACATCGACCAGGGTTTCCGAATTCGGTTCGCCCTCCTCTTCCTGCATCCGGAAAAACGGCGTGCCATCAACCATGCGGCTGCGGTGGATGAAGGGGAACTGGCGCTGCGGGAGGGGGGCAGCAAGCGCCTCATACTCCTTTTCGACACTGCGCTCCTGGAACAGCGACTGGTAGGCGCCACGGCTCTCCTCGCGCAGCGAGAACAGCACCACGCCAGCCGTCTCGCGGTCGAGCCGGTGGATCGGCACCAGCTGCGCCTCGCCCAGTTTTTTCTTGAGCCGCACCAGCAGCGATTCGTGCAGGAAGCGCCCGCCGGGGATCGTGGGCAGGAAGTGCGGCTTGTCGACTACCAGCAGGTGGCGGTCCTGGAACAGGATGATTTCGTCGAAGGGAATGCGCGGCTCGGCGTCGATCTCGCGGTAGTACCACACGCGCTCGCCGCGCAGCAGTTCGGTGTCGGGAGAGAGCCGCTTGCCGGCGCCGTCGACCACTTCTCCGCGCGCCATGCGGTTTAGCCAGGTGCCTTCGCCCACGTCGGGAAAGCGCGCCACCAGGTAGGCCAGCGTGCGGGCACTGTCCACGTCATTGAGCCACATATAGCTCGGCGCTACTCCGTCACGGATTGGTAGCGGTACTGGCGCCTTGACGTGGATTTTCCTGCTGCTCATTCAGTTCATTGCAACGCTGCGGTACGGTGGCAGTTCGCCCACCGATTTGCCCTTGGCACGCGCATAGAGCGGCAACAGCACTCCCATGTGGGCGTTCATCTGCTCGATTCGGCTCGCCCCACCTGGGTGGGTCGAAAGCCAGGCCGGTGGAGAGCCCTTGTTCAGGGACGCCATTTTTTGCCACAAAATGATGCCGGCACGTGGATCGAATCCCGCGCGCGCTGCCAGGTCGAGCCCGATCAGGTCGGCCTCTGTTTCGTCGTCGCGGGAATACTTGAGCGAGGCGAACTGCGCTCCATAGCGCGCCACGGTATCGGTAATGTTCGGGTCAACGCCGAAAATGGACGCGATCAACGCGCCACCGATCCGCGCCCCTGCATTGGTCGCCATGGATTTTCCCATCTGCTCGCGCGAATGCTCGCGCAGCGCATGCGCGATCTCGTGCCCCATGATGGCGGCCACTTCGTCATCGGTCAGCTTGAGCTTGGTGAGGATGCCGCTGAAAAAGGCCACCCTCCCACCCGGCATGCAAAAGGCGTTGACCTGGTCGGAAGCGAGCAGGTTGACCTGCCACTCCCACGTCGCCGAGGCCGGATTCCAGCGCGTAGTATGCGGAATGATGCGCTTGGCAATGGCGCGCAAGCGCACAACCTGTGCATGGGTCGACGGAACCAGCGCGCCCTTCTGGGCAGCCTGCTGCATCAGTTGCAGATACTGCTGCTTGGCCTGCTGCTCCACCATGCCGGAGGGCGCCAGGTGCCGCATGCGCGACAAGGGCCGCACTTCGATCCCGTCCTGCACCACGGCCTTGCCCTGTATCGGCTGCGGCAATGGCTGCTGGGCCGGCGCGATGCCGGCGAAACCGGCCAGCGCAATGGCGGCGGTGAGTTGCTTAAGTTTGTTCATGATGTTATTCCGTGCTGTGAGTATGATGACAACATCATCGCAGGAATTGCCGCTTTGCCGCACACGATAAACCTAGCCCGCCGCCCGGCTCTTTTTACGCAGGCGGAACACCGCCAGGCTGCCGCGCAAATTCGGCAGGAACGATACCGGTTTGCCGTCGGCCAGCGCCACGCGCTCCAACACTTCGAGGCCGCATTCGTCAGCAAGTTCCTCGAAATCGTAGATGGTAGCGCAGCGCACGTTCGGCGTGTCATACCACTGGTAGGGCAGCGATTTCGAGACCGGCATGCGGCCCCTTATCAGCGCCACCCGGTGCGGCCAGTAGGCAAAATTGGGGAAGGAGACAATCGCTTCCGCGCCGACTCGGACGATATCGCGCAGCAGCGCCTCCACATGCTGCATCATCTGCAAGGACGACAGGCACAGCACCGTATCGAAGGAATTGTCGCTGAATATGGACAAGCCCTTTTCCATGTCTTGCTGGATCACGTTGATGCCGCGCCTGGTGCTGGCCAGCAGCTCATCGTCGGCGATCTCGATGCCGTAGCCAGTACAGCCCTTGCCGCTTTGCAGATAGCTCAGCATGGCGCCGTCGCCGCAGCCCACGTCAAGCACGTGCGCCTTCTCGGGAACCCAGTGGGCGATGAACGCGAGGTCGGGGCGCACGCTGGAGAGGTCGTCGAAATTCATGCCGTGCCCTTCGTGTTCATGCCGTCCCAGATCCGTTCGTAGTAGGCGCGCACCATATTGATGTAACGCGGGTCTTCCAGCAGGAAGGCGTCATGCCCGTGCGGCGCGTCTATCTCCGCGTAGGTCACGCGGCGCCGGTTGCATACCAGCGCTTCCACGATCTCGCGTGAACGCTCCGGCGAAAAGCGCCAGTCGGTCGAGAACGAGGCGACGAAAAACTCGGCCCTGGTATTGGCCAGCGCCTTCGTCAAATCCCCGTCGAAGGCGCGCGCCGGGTCGAAATAGTCGAGCGCCTTGGTGATCAGCAGGTAGGTGTTGGCATCGAAGTATTCGGAAAACTTGTCGCCTTGGTAGCGCAGGTAGGATTCGATTTCAAAGTCGATCCCGAAGTCGAATTTATACTCGTTGCTCTCGGCGGCGTTACGCAGCTTGCGGCCGAATTTTTCAGCCATGTCGTCGTTCGACAAATACGTGATGTGCCCGACCATGCGCGCCACCCGCAGGCCGTTTTTTGGCACTACGCCGTGCGCGTAGAAGTCGCCACAGCGGTAATCGGGGTCGGACAGGATCGCCTGCCTCGCCACGTCGTTAAAAGCGATGTTCTGGGCCGACAGCTTGGCCGTGGAGGCGATCACCACGCAGTGGCGCAGGCGCTCCGGATACATCATGCTCCAGGCCAGCGCCTGCATGCCGCCCAGCGAACCACCCATCACGGCGGCGAACTGCGCGATACCCAGTTTGTCGGCCAGCAGGGCCTGGGCCGCGACCCAGTCTTCCACCGTCACCACCGGGAAGCTTGCACCGTACGGCAAGCCGGTAGCCGGATTGGCGTGCATCGGACCGGTCGAGCCGAAACAGGATCCGAGGTTGTTGATGCCGATGACGAAGAAGCGGTTGGTGTCGAGCGCCTTGCCCGGTCCGACCATATTGTCCCACCAGCCGGTGCTTTTCGGATCGCCTTCGTAGGTGCCCGCCACGTGGTGCGATGCGTTGAGCGCGTGGCATACCAGCACCGCGTTCGATTTGCCGGCGTTCAGGGTGCCGTAGGTTTCATACACGAGCGTGTAATCGGCGAGCGTTCCGCCGCCCTGCAGCTGCAGCGGCTCGGCAAAGCGCATCGCTTGCGGTGTGACTATTCCAATGGAGGGCATGTGGCTCAAAAAGTGGTGGTCGTTTAAATCAGATAATCTGCAGCTCGGCGACCGCTTCGGCAATTGCGAGCGGTTCCATGCTGCGCAGGATCTTGCGGGTTTGCGGGGTAATGGTGGTCAGGTCGCAGTTGAGAATCTCCTGCTTGACCGACAGCAACTGGGCCGGATGCATGGAGAACTCGCGCAGTCCCATTCCCAGCAGCAGGCGGGTGAGCTTGGTGTCGCCCGCCATCTCGCCGCACACGGCCACGTCGATGCCGGCCTTCTTGCCGGCCATGATGGTCATGGCGATCAGTTGCAGGATCGCCGGGTGCAGCGGGTTGTACAGGTGCGCCACTTCGTAGTCGACGCGGTCGATCGCCAGCGTGTACTGGATCAGGTCGTTGGTGCCGATCGACAGGAAGTCCATGCGCTTGACGAACATCGGCAGCGCCAGTGCCGCCGCCGGGATCTCGATCATGGCGCCCACTTCGATCGCCGTGTCGTACTTGTGGCCGGCCTCGCGCAGCTGCGCCTTGGCTTGCTCGATCATCAGCAGCGACTGGTCGATTTCGAACGCGTGCGCCAGCATCGGGATCAGCATGCGCACCTTGCCGAAGGCGGAAGCGCGCAGGATCGCGCGCAGCTGCGTCAGGAACAGCTGCGGCTCGGCCAGGCAGTAGCGGATCGCGCGCAGCCCCAGGGCCGGATTGAGCGCCGTGTGTTCGGTCTGGTCGAGCGGCTTGTCGGCGCCGATGTCGAGCGTGCGGATGGTCACCGGGCGGCCCTTCATGGACACCACGGCCTTGCGGTACTGCTCGAACTGCTCGTCCTCGGACGGAATGCGGTGCGCGTGGCCGCCGCGCGCCATGAACAAAAATTCGGAGCGGAACAGGCCGACGCCTTCGGCGCCCGATTCGATCGCGCCAGGGCAGTCGTCGGGCAGTTCGATATTGGCCAGCAGCGTGATGAGGGTGCCGTCGCGCGTGATGGCCGGGGTTTTCTTGAGCTTGAGGAGCTTCTTGCGCGCCTTTTGCATGACGCCCTGGCGCGCCCGGTACTGCTCGAGCACCAGCGCGCTTGGATTGGCAATGACCACGCCGGCGTCGCCGTCGATGATGACCCAGTCGTCCTGTTCGATCAGCGCCGAGGCTTGCGACATGCCGACCGCAGCCGGAATATCCAGGCTGCGCGCGACGATCGCGGTGTGCGAGTTCTGGCCGCCGACATCGGTGACGAAACCGATGAAGGAGCGGTCGCGGAACTGCAGCATGTCCGCCGGCGAAATATCGTGCGCGACGACGATCATCTGCGGCTGGAATTCGTCGCCAGTGACCGGGGCCGGCACCAGCTGCGCTGTCCCCATCAGCACCTTGAGCACGCGTTCGGCAACCTGCTGGATGTCGGCCTTGCGCTCGCGCAGGTACTCGTCTTCGATTTCGTCGAACTGCGCCGACAGTTCGTCGATCTGGGTGACCAGCGCCCATTCGGCGTTGTAGTGGCGGGTGCGGATGATATCGAGCGGCGCTTCGGAAATCATCGGGTCCGACAGGATCAGCGCGTGCACGTCGATGAAGGCGCCCAGTTCGGTCGGGGCATCCTTGGGCAGGTCGGTCCACAGGGCCTGCAGGCCGCAGTGCACTTCGGCCAGCGCGTCCTGCAGCCGGCGCACTTCGTTCTCGAGCTGTTCCTCGGCCACCAGGTAGTGCTTGACGTCGAGCGCGGCCGGCGTAAGCAGGTGCGCGCGCCCGATCGAGATGCCTCGTGAGACTGGGATGCCGTGGAGCGTGAACGATGCCATCGGTGTTCCTGTGTATGAGCGGCTTGGGGTACGGTCCAGCGGCATTACTCGCCTTCGCCGAACTTGTCGTTGATCAGCGCGGCGAGCGCCTCGACACATTCCTTTTCATCGGGCCCGTCGGCTTCCAGCGAGACCTTGGCGCCCTTGCCGGCGGCCAGCATCATCACGCCCATGATCGACTTGGCGTTGATGCGGCGGGCATTGCGGGTCAGCCAGACGTCGCTCTGGAACTTGGCGGCGAGCTGGGTGAACTTGGCGGAGGCGCGGGCATGCAGGCCCAGCTTGTTGATAATCTCAAGATCTTGTTGAATCATGTTTTGGCTTTTCTCTGTCAGGGATTACACAAACTGCGCACAAACTGCGAGACCTACCCCACCCGTATCCGGTTATCCACGCGCACCGCGCCGCTCTGGGCGCCGGCCAGCGCCATCTCCACCACCACATCGAGGCTGTCGCGCCGGTAGGTAATCGCCCGCAGCAGCATGGGCAGGCTGATGCCGGCGATGACTTCGATCCGGCCCGCGTCGGCCAGGCTGTTGCAGCAATTGGCCGGCGTGCCGCCCTTGATGTCGGTGATCACCAGCACGCCGCTGCCGTCGTCCAGGCGCGCGATGGCTTGTTTGGCCAGCGCGTTCACTTCGACCAGGTCCTGGTCGGCGGTCACGTCGATCGCTTCGAAGCGCTCGGTGGGACCGCGAAACACGTGCGCCACCGCGGCGATGAAGGCCTGGCCCAGCGGCGCGTGGGTCATCAGCAGGATACCAACCATCATGCGCGCCCCGCCTGCTGCTCAAGCGCGTCGATGAACATGGCCGCCACGTCGAAGCCGCTCTGGTCGGTGATCTCCTGGAAGCAGGTCGGGCTGGTGACGTTCACTTCGGTCAGGAAATCGCCGATCACGTCCAATCCTACCAGCAACAGGCCGCGCGCCGCCAGTATCGGGCCGAGCGCTTCGGCGATATGGCGGTCGCGCGCCGTCAGGGTCTGGGCCACGCCAACGCCGCCGGCGGCCAGGTTGCCGCGGATTTCGTCGCCCTGCGGAATGCGCGCCAGGGTGAACGGAACCGGCGTGCCGTTGATGACCAGGATGCGCTTGTCGCCCTTGACGATCTCGGGGATGTAGCGCTGCGCCATGATGGTCCGCGCGCCGTTCAGCGACAGCGTTTCGATCACCGAGCCGAGGTTCATGCCGTCGCTCTTGATGCGGAAAATGCCGGTGCCGCCCATGCCGTCGAGCGGCTTGAAGATCACGTCGCTATGCTTGGCGTGGAAGGCCCGCAGGCGCGCCGCGTCGGACGACACCAGGGTGGGCGAGGTAAATTCGCTGAACTGGGCGATCGCCAGCTTTTCGTTGTGGTCGCGGATCGCCGACGGCTTGTTGAATACGCGCGCGCCCTGGGTTTCGGCCAGTTCGAGCAGATAGGTCGCGTACACATACTCCATGTCGAAGGGCGGATCCTTGCGCTGCAGGACGGCGTCGAACTCGGACAGGCGGCGCTCCTGCTTGACGCTGGCGCGGAACCAGTCGTTTGCATCGCCCGTGAGGGTAATGTCGGCCACGTTGGCGCTGACCACGCCGCCGTCGAGCGCCATGTCGCTTTGCGCGAAGGCGTGGATCGTATGGCCGCGCCGGGCCGCTTCGCGCATCATCGCGAAGGTCGAATCCTTGTATGTTTTGAAGCCAGACAGCGGATCGGCGAGGAAAGCGATTTTCATGGGCATTACCAATGGGTTAATGCTTGATTTTAGCCGGAAACTGCAATGTCGGTATGACAGCCGTCGCCCCCGCGCAGGGGCGGTGTGGGGTCAATACACTTCCGGATTCGGGTCGGTGCGTTCCATTTCCAGCGACGCGGCCAGCAAACCGAGCCTGGCCACGACCCCGTACACATAAAAACGGTTCGGCGCCGCAGTCCCCGGCTTGGCCTTCAGATCGGGCACGGCGTGCTGCTGCGCGAACGCCAGCGGCACGTATTGCGAGCCAGGGGCATTGAGGTTCTGGTCGATCCCGCGCTCGGCGTGTATCCGGTAGAAGCCGCCCACCACATAGCGGTCGATCATGTACACGACCGGCTCGGCGACCGCGTCCTTGACCTTCTCGAAGGTCGGCACGCCTTCCTGGATGATGACGTCAGTTACTTCCACGCCATCCTTGATGACGGACATCTTGTTGCGCTGCTTGCGGTTCAGGTCCCTGACCTCGCTGGCGTCCTTGACCGTCATGACGCCCATGCCGTAGGTGCCGGCGTCGGGCTTGACGATGACGAAGGGCTTTTCCTTGATCCCGTATTCCTTGTACTTCTTGCGGATCTTGGCCAGCAGCATGGTGACATTGTCCGCCAGGCACTCCATACCGGTGTCTTCCTGGAAGTTGATCTCGCCGCATTTGGCGTGGAAGGGATTGACCATCCACGGGTCGACGTCGATCAGCTTGCCGAATTTCTTGGCCACTTCGTCATAGGCGGCGAAATGGTTGCTCTTGCGCCGCAGCGCCCAGCCCGCGTGCAGCGGCGGCAGCAGCGACTGCTCGTGGATGTTTTGCAGGATCGAAGGAATCCCGGCCGACAGGTCGTTATTGAGCAGGATGGTGCACGGATCGAAATCGACCAGGCCGACGCGGCGCCCGTTGGCGGAGCGCACCAACGGCTCGACCACCAGCATATTGCCGTCAGGCAGCGCCAGCGGCGTGGGCTGGGTGATTTCCGGCGACAGCGAGCCGAGCCGTACATGCAGGCCGGTCTGGCGGAAGATCTGCATCAGGCGCGCCACGTTTTGCAGGTAGTGCGGGTTGCGGGTATGGCCTTCAGGCACCAGCAGCAGGTTGCGCGCGTCCGGGCAATATTTGTCGATCGCGGCCATGGCGGCCTGTACCGCCAGCGGCAGCATCTCGGTGGCCAGGTTGTTGAAGCCGCCAGGGAACAGATTGGTGTCGACCGGGGCCAGCTTGTAGCCGGCGTTGCGCAGGTCGACCGAACAATAGAACGGAGGCGTATGTTCCTGCCACTCCATCCGGAACCAGCGCTCGATGGCCGGCGTGGCCGCGAGGATTTTTTTCTCGAGGTCGAGGAGCGGGCCAGTCAGGGCCGTGACGAGGTGGGGAACCATGGAATACGTCCTTAAGGCTTCTAGATGATTGTGAACAGCGTAAATCGGGGCGGAACGGCTATTTTAAAGGTCTTGGCGCTTTGAAATGCAAAAAGGCGCCCCGGAGGACGCCTGAAGACCCGCTCGCGCGGGCCGAGAGTAAAAGTTGATCAGGCGTGGTAGGCGGATTCGCCGTGGCTCGTGATGTCGAGGCCTTCCCGTTCTTCTTCTTCCGGTACGCGCAGACCGATCACCAGGTCCACCAGTTTGTAGGCAATGAATGCCACCACGCCGGACCAGAGGATCGTGGTGCCGACCGCGGTCAGCTGAATGATGACCTGGTCGCCGATCGAATAGACCGTCGATGGCTTGTTTGCAACATAGTCGAAAATACCCTGACCGCCCAGCGATGGCGCAGCAAATACGCCGGTCAACAAGGCACCCAGAATGCCGCCTACGCCATGCACGCCGAATACGTCCAGCGAGTCGTCGGCGCCGATCAGGCGCTTCAGGCCATTCACGCCCCACAGGCAGATGATACCAGCGAGCAACCCGATAACCAAGCCGCCCATCGGGCCGACAAAGCCGGCCGCCGGGGTGATGGCCACCAGGCCAGCAACCGCGCCGGAAGCGCCGCCCAGCATCGATGGCTTGCCTTTGGTCATCCATTCGCCAAAGACCCACGAGACGACCGCGCCAGCCGTTGCCAGCAGGGTATTAATGAATGCCAGGGCGGCAATGTCGCCCGCTTCCAGCGCCGAGCCGGCGTTGAAGCCGAACCAGCCCACCCACAGCAAGGAAGCACCGATCATGGTCATGGTCAGGGAGTGCGGGGCCATCGCTTCGCGCCCGTAACCGACCCGCTTGCCGATCATGAAGGCGCCCACCAGGCCGGCAACCGCTGCGTTGATGTGCACCACCGTGCCGCCGGCGAAGTCGAGCGCACCCTTCTGGAACAGCCAGCCGGCCTTGGCCGTTTCGGTCGCCAGCGTGGTGGCGTCGGTGATGGCGTCAGGACCGGTCCAGAACCAGACCATGTGAGCGATCGGCAGGTAGCTGAAAGTAAACCAGATCACCATGAAGGCCAGTACGGCCGAAAACTTGATGCGTTCGGCAAAAGCACCGACCACCAGGCCGCAAGTGATGGCGGCAAAAGTCCCCTGGAAAGCGACGAAGATGAATTCAGGAATGACGACGCCCTTGCTCCAGGTGGCGGCGTAAGCGAAGGGAACGGCCCTGGACGGATCGTAAATGCCGCTCAGCAGGGCGCGGTCGAAGCTGCCGAAGACCGCATTGCCGCCCGTGAAGGCGATCGAGTAGCCGTAGATGCACCACAGGACCAGAATCACCGCGAACACCATGAACACTTGCATCAGCACCGACAGCATGTTCTTGGTGCGCACCAGGCCACCATAGAACAGGGCCAGGCCGGGAATGGTCATCAGGACGACCAGGATGGTGGCGACGAACATCCAGGCGGTGTCGCCCTTGTTCGGGACTAAGGGCGCCGCTGCCGCAGCGGGCGCCGCGACCGCAGCAGCAGCGGGAGCTGGCGCCGCTACGACGGCCGCTGGCGCCGCCGCGTCCGCTGGCGCGGTGACGACGGCGGTATCCGGTTTTGCCGCATCCTGCGCCGCCACTGGCAGCGCGCCGCTGAAGGCGAACAGGACAGCCGCCCCGGCCAGCCATTTTGTTATGGTTTTATTCATCTCGAAATCCCCTTAAAGTGCTTCGTTGCCGGTTTCACCGGTACGGATACGCACGACCTGTTCCAGGTTGTAGACAAAAATCTTGCCGTCGCCGATCTTGCCGGTGCGGGCAGCTTTTTCGATCGCTTCGATCGCCTGGTCGACGATGGCGTCATCGACGGCAGCTTCAATCTTCGTCTTCGGCAGGAAATCGACCACGTACTCGGCGCCGCGATACAGCTCGGTATGTCCCTTCTGGCGCCCGAAACCCTTGACCTCGGTCACCGTAATGCCCTGGACGTTGATCGCCGACAGCGCTTCGCGCACCTCGTCGAGTTTGAAGGGTTTGATGATGGCGGTAATCATTTTCATACGCTGCCTCGATTAGAAAGTTTTGGAAAGCGACACGACCACACCGGTCTTGGCCAAATTGCGGCCGGTTGGGCTGAGGTATTGATCGGTCTGCGCCTTGACCACGGCCACGGCCAGGGCGGCGAAACCGAAGTCCTTGGTCAGGCCAAGTTTCAGGTCGCTGTAGCTGTACTGGCCGTTGTGGGCAACGCGCTGGCGGCCGGCGTGGATGTTCAGGGTCAGGCCGCTGGCCACTTCGACGTTGGTGCCGATGTCGAGGTAGCCGCTGCCCTTGCTGTCGCTAAAGCCGAACAGGTTCGTAGTCGAGTGCGAATATTTGATGTAGCCAGGGCCCCAGCCGATCTGGCCATACACTTCAAAGGTATTGGCGCTCACTGCCAGGCCGTTCGATGGATAGTTGTAGTACAGCCCGCCCACGTCATAGGTAATGTTTGGCGCGATTTCGCCGCGCTTGCCGCCGTACAGGTCGATCTCGATGTTCGAGTCGCCGCCCGCGTCCGAGACCCACTTGATGGTCGAGGCCCACACGCCCGCATACGTGCCGCTCGGGCTGTGCGTGTAATCGGCGCCGCCCTGCAATGCCGCTTCGCCGCGCGACTGGGAAATGCCGCGGTAGCGGTATTCGTTGGTGAGCGCGACGTTGCCGGTGATGACGTGCACAGGCGTGGCTTCCTCGGCGTGGGCCACGGGAGCGCCAAAAGTGCCCATGGCGAGAGTCAGCGCTGTGGCAAGAGACAACTTCGTGGTCAGGTTTTTCATTGGCGTTTTCCTATTGGTTTGAACAGTTGGTGCAGTTGCGGTTTAAAATCGTGGCTGGCGCGTGACGCGGCTTCCCCTTTCATTAGCAGAAGTCATGCCAGCTCCGGAATCGCACGCGCAGACTTGTTTTCGAGCGAAGCCGACCCATCTTGCCGTTAATAAACTGCAAAAATGGCGGATGTCGCAGGGCATGCCCGATAGTCGCACCAATTTGATGCGCAGTGAGCACCATTACAGTGCAAAAGACACCAACCTAGGATTGCAAATGGATATGAATAGCTTTTTTAATGACTTGCAGGGCAAGATCAACCAGGCAATCGAGAGTTCGCCTGCTAAGGACATCGAAAAAAACGTCAAGGCGATGATGACCCAGGGCTTTTCCAAGCTCGACCTGGTCACGCGCGAGGAATTCGATATTCAGAACCAGGTGCTGGCCAAGACCCGCGCCAAGCTTGAGGCGCTCGAGCTGCGCGTGCAGCAGCTGGAAGAAAGCCTGGCCAGCCAGAAAGGCTGACCAGCAAAGACAACGGGGGCAAGCCGCTTCCGGATTGCCCCCGCGCGTTCCGGCCTTGCGGCCGGCGCTTGCTTCCCTTACCTGGTGACGGCGTTGCTCGTCATCCGGTTCAAGGTCGCATCGTAGGCGTAGCCGGGCGCCGTCATCCCGGTAATCGTATACTTGAAGCTGCCCGATTTCCGGGTGGTCGACGAACTCGAGGTGGCCACTCCGGCCGCATTGCTCAGCGCGGTCCTGGTGCCGCTGACGACACCGCTCCAGGCGCCCGTCACCGTCACGCCCGGCACCAGATTGCCGGCACTATCCCTGACCGTCACCATCGCTTGGGCAAAGCTGCCGTTGCGGCTCGTCACCAGTGCCATCGCGATCGCATCGGCAAAGATGCGCGGCTGGGCCGAGGTCGCGGTGATGGTCACTGACTTGCTGTCGCTCAGGCCATTGGCGTTGGTCACTTTCAGCGACGCGCTGTAGCTGCCGGCCGCCGTGTAGGTATGGCTGGCGCTCACGCCGCTGGCCAGCGCGCTGCCGTCGCCGAAATTCCACTCGTAGCCTTGAATGGCAGCGTCCGCGCCGCTTGAGCCGCTGCCCGAGAACGACACCGTCAACGGCGCCGCGCCGGCCGTGGCGCTCGACGCAATGACGGCAGTCGGGAAGCCGCCAGTGAGCGGCGCCGACACCGCGAAGCTATAGCGCCCGATGCTGCCGTAGGTGCTGTAGCCCGTCGACAGCGGATCGCCCTGCCCCGTGCCCTGGATACTCACGTAATAGGTGCCTGCGGCTGGTACCGTCACGCTGATGGCCGCAGTCAGGCCGCCCACCAGATTGGACTCGGCGACCAGCGCGCCGCTGGCATCGCGCAATTGCAGCAGGATGTCGAGATTGGGCGCGCGTTCGAACGGCGCCGCATTGATCGTGATGGTGCCCGCGCCGGATGCAAATTTGAAGAAGTCGGCATCGGACGGGGTTTCAACCAGGCCACGTGCGTCGAAGGTATTCACGCCGCCCACCGCAGTGCCCGAAAGCGCCGCGGCAGCAGCCATGCTGTTGCCGAAATCGTCGGACGCGAACGCCACGCCATTGTTTTGCATGACCAGGAAATCGTCTTCCTTGTTGTTCGCATTGAGGTATTCGCCCTTGCTGAACTGCACCAGTTCCTTGTAATAGCCCACGCCCATGATGGGCGCCCAGCCGGTGGCGCCGCTGCCGTGACCCTGGTAGTAGCCGACGGTCGAGGTGCCGTCATGGCTCAGGCCAAGATTGTGGCCAACCTCGTGCGAGACCGCTTCGGCGATGCTTTTTTCGCTATTGCCCAGCTTGTCCTGGAAAATGAAGGCGGTCTTGTTAAATTCGCTGGTGGCGTCGAACACGCCGACATAGGCAAAGCCGCCGCAGCCACAATCGCCCTTGACGGTGCCGGCCGTGAAGTTCTTGGTGATCAGCGCACGCGCGCCGTAGGTGTCGTCCGTCAGCGACAGGCGGGTCATCTGGTCGGCCGGCGGTTGCTCGGTGGTGACGTCAACGTCGAAGGCCGCATAGTCCTCGGCCACGCGGCGCCAGATGTTTTGCACCATGTTCAGCTCAGCCGTATTGAAGGTACCCGGTACGCCATCGAGGTCGAATGCGGGGCTGACGATCGGGTCGACGTTGTAGCTGCTGTTCCACGCGCCGCCGGTGCTCGTATGGCCATTGAAATCGAGATAGATCTTGCGCTTGGAACTGGGGCGCGAATGCAGCAGGAAGGTCTGCTCGGGCGGGTATACCGCGCCCGATGGCGCCAGGTCGGAACCGGACGTGGTCAAGCCTTTTTCGATGAACAGCAGGCGCCCGCTCTTGTCGATCCAGGCGCTACGGTCGATGCGCAACTGGGTGGCGAATTCACTGACCGATTTGCCATAGTGGGCAGCCACCGCTGGCAAGTTGGCGCCCAGTTTGTTCACCGCCTCGTCGCCGTTGCTCAGCGCGTTCAGGCGCAGCGCGGGCATTGCCGGTTTGACGTGCGGCAGTTTTGCCCCGCTGCGGGCCACGGTCTGGGCAAATGCCGATTCCGGCGCCAGTGCGGTCAGGCCGACGATTGCGGCAAGCACGGCGGAAGTGATTTTTTGGGGAAGGGTAAGCACGCGCAACTCCGATCAGATCAACATGACAATGGGATGAATTCGAAAATTCCTCCAAACAACTATATCAATGAATATGGGAAATTTGGCTTAAAAAAGCAGCGTTTTCTTCATGTGTGGACGTGTGGCCACTGTCGCATTTACAACTGCGTTTCATAGGGAACAAGAGGCAAGATCGAAGCGGCAAGATTCAGGCACGGAGATGACGTCTGGCCGCGCAATGGCGAAGCCTGAAGCGGCTTTTGCGATATGGTAATGTGTGCTTCCCACACCTTTTTCGGAAAAAAGACATGTCCTCTTTCGTCCCGCACACCTTGCTGACAGCGCTGCTGATCTCCACGTCACTGGTCGGCTGCAGCGACAAGAAGGCCGAATCGGTCGTCGTACAGGAAGGCGCGCACGCGGACGCTGCCGAACGGCCGCTTGTGGACTACTGGAAGCCGGTATCAGCCGAGCTGGCCGGATCTTACGGCGGTAGTTGCACCAGCAAGCCGGAGGGCAAACAAGAAGCTGCGAATATCGTCATCGCTCCCGACGGAAAATTCACGGTTCCAGGCTATTCGAACAGCCTTGTAACGTCCGCACAAACGTCGCTGACCCACAAGCGCACCGAGGGCGGCGCATCAACGCTCATGGTAGAGGGAATCGGCACCGACTTCTTTGTGAAGCTGTCGTCGGGCGACGATGGCCAAGGCAGCACTGCAGTATTCGGGAAAGCGCCGTCCACCTTGAGTTGCGAGAAATCGACGCAGGCGATCGCGCTCACCGGGAAAAATCTCTACGAGCTCTACGCAAAGCAACTTGACGCCGCGCCACGGAATATTTACTGCGTCAAGGTTGGCGCCTTGAAAACGAGCGACCTGAACTTCCAGTTTTCAAACGGCGTGGCGAAGCTGCACGATGACAGCTTCGAACTTGGAAAAATGAATGAATACGTCATGCTGATGAACGCCTCCAGCGTGCTGTCGTACACGGCGTCGACTGATGCCGACGAGATCAACGTCGTACTCGACAAGCACGGCAAGCTCATCTCGGTACAGGCCAAAGGCAAGAGCGGCCAGGTCTATTCCTGCCCCGTCGAGGCGTAGCGCACGTGAGAAATAGCGCTCGAACGCGGTCTGAAGCCAGGATTTGCTCATTCCCATGGCTTGGCCCGTCATTTGAGCGCGCTTCCCGATCCCATTCCGGATCTTCCCAATGGCCCTTGAAGTGGTCGGTAATTATTTATTGACGGCTCAGCGTATCGATAGGAAAAATCTACGCAGAAGCCGTATGGCATGCAATCAGCGTCTGCTGCCTGGCATCGCCCTGAAAAAGCCCTCGTCCCAGGCGCACGTTTGGTCGCCCTCAATGGGGTACGGCTAGCGACGCCTACTATTTGCCGGGTCCACCCAGGCCCTATCAGGAACCCCATGAGCCTTGCCGTTTTGCGAAGCCGCGCACTGGCCGGCATGGAAGCGCTGTGCGTTAGCGTCGAAGTGCATCTAGCCAACGGAATACCAGGCCTGACCATCGTCGGCCTTCCCGACGCCGAAGTGCGCGAATCGAAAGACCGTGTGCGCGCCGCCTTGCAAAACGCCGGCTTCGAATTCCCCCAGCGCCGCATCACCATCAACCTGGCGCCGGCCGACCTGCCCAAGGAATCCGGCCGCTTCGACTTGCCGATCGCAATCGGCATCCTGGCCGCAGCCGGCCAGATTCCGAACACCGAACTGGAGCGCTACGAATTCGCGGGCGAACTGTCACTCTCGGGCGAGCTGCGCCCAGTGCGCGGCGCGCTGGCCATGACCTTCGCCATGCAACGCGGCAAGGAAGGCAAGCCGCGCGGCTTCATCCTGCCGCTGGCCAATGCCGACGAGGCGGCGCTGGTGGACGGTGCCATCATCTACCCGGCGGCCACCTTGCTGCAGGTGTGCGGACACTTCACCGCCAGCGATGCCGGCGGCAGACTGGCACGTCACGTGCCGCAAGCGCAGCAGGCCGCGCCTGCCTATCTGGATTTTTCCGACGTCAAGGGGCAGATCCTCACCAAACGCGCGCTCGAGGTCGCTGCGGCGGGCTCGCACAGCGTCTTGCTGATCGGCCCGCCTGGTGCGGGAAAGACCATGCTGGCCTCGCGCTTTGCCGGCCTGCTGCCGCCCATGACCGATGACGAGGCGCTCGAGTCGGCCGCCGTGCAGTCGCTCACTGGCGGCTTTGCCGCCGAACGCTGGAAGGTGCGGCCCTTCCGCAGCCCCCACCATACGAGCTCGGGCGTGGCACTGGTGGGCGGCGGACCGGTCCCGCGTCCCGGCGAAATTTCGCTCGCACATTGCGGCGTGCTGTTTCTCGACGAATTGCCGGAGTTCGACCGGCGCGTGCTCGAAGTACTGCGCCAGCCGCTCGAGTCAGGCCGCATCACGATCGCGCGCGCGGCCCAGCACACCGATTTCCCGGCGCGCTTCCAGTTGATCGCGGCGATGAACCCCTGCCCCTGCGGCTATCTCGGCCACCTGTCGGGCAAGTGCCATTGCACCAGCGAAGCCGTGCTGCGCTACCAAGACCGCATCTCCGGCCCCCTGCTCGACCGCATCGACATGCAGATCGAAGTGGCGGCCCTCGAACCGGACATCCTGGCCGCCGATGCCTGCGGTGAGTCGAGTGCCCTGATTGCGGAACGCGTGGCGCGCGCGCACGAACGGCAACTGGCACGCCAGCAGAAGTCGAATCAGCGCATGACCACACGCGACCTCGACCGCCACTGCCGGCTCGACGTCAAATGCGAGCGGCTGCTGCGCCTGACCATGCTCAAGCTGCACTGGTCGGCGCGTGGATACCACCGCGTGCTGAAGGTGGCACGCACCATCGCCGACCTGGCCGGCTCCGACCGGATCAGGGAAATCCACATGAAGGAAGCGATCCAGTGCCGGCGCGGCTTGCGCGAGCGTTAGGGAATGCGTTTGGATTGAGGCGTCGCCAACAACGTTGCAGCATTAACAATGTCACATGCTACACTGCGGGCGGCAACCCATCTCCCTCGACGACACGGATCTCGACATGCAACGTTTATTGCTCACCCTCTGTTTCAGCATCTTGTTCGCCGCCAATCCGGCAGCGTATGCAGCCGACCTCACGATTACAGTCAACAATGTGAAGTCGGATAAAGGGCAAATACGCATCACTCTATACAATCAGTCCGCAAAATGGCTCAAGCTCGGCTATAAGCGGGTACTGGCCCCTGCCGCCACTGGAACGGTGAGCGCGGTATTTTCGAATTTGCCGAGCGGCGAGTACGCCGTCGCCTTGTTTCACGACGAAGACAGTGATGAAAAAATGGCAAAGAACCTCATCGGCATCCCGACCGAGCCGGTCGGGTTTTCCAACGATGCACGCGGTACATTCGGCCCGCCCGCCTTCGACGCGGTGAAACTGAACTTGGAGCAGGACAACAAGACGATTTCTATCACCCTCTTTTGATGCCACGACCGGCAGGCAAGCCGCCTGCCTGAGCTGTCTGTCGACAAATGTTGTGACGCGCGAACAAAAGTACTTGGTATTTACAAAATTAATTGACTAATTAACATTTGGTACTTTAGACTAATAGTGCCATTTCGACATTCATTGCTAGGGATCCCGTGCGTGTCTGAATGAGCATCAACTACATCCATTACCAAAAGGGTATGAAATGAACACTTCCGTAAAAATCGAATTTTCCAGCTCCCTGGAAGCAGACTTCATGGCGTCGTCCGCTCTGTCGGAATACAGCGCCGGCAGCACCTGTACTTGCACCTGCACCTGCTGCGGCGGCGGCGATGCCCCCGTTGAAAACGCGACTGAATAATAGCGCGCCATAGGTGGCAGCTGCATGCCACTTTCATTGACGGCTCCTGAAGTCGCAGTGAAAAAAAACGATCTTTCAAAAAGCGCGCAACGAGATTGTTTCGCTCCTATGCGGGGTCGTTTTTTCCGAGACTGGTTTCCTCGTGTTGCCAGCAAATATTCCGATCTCCCCGCCTGCTTTGGCAATCGTATTCAAGTGAATCAACCATGAACAGTAATGCTGACAACAAGGCGGTGTTGATGCCCGTGCTTGGAACCAAGATTTTCAAGCTCGATGACCATGAATGGCAAGTCGTCACGCCAGCCGAAGCGCTGACCATGAAATGTCCCGAAAGCCTGCTCGGCGAGCTGGTGCAGGCGTTCGGCAAGCTCACGCCCGATGCACTGGCCGATAAACTGGGCGCGGTATTCGAGCGCGAGGTGGTGCTGGGCTTTGTCAACGCGATGCGCGAACGCGGTATCATTTATCTTGGTGAGCCGGACACAGCTGCACCCGCGCCCGACAGCCTGTTTCATCTGCTTCCGATCGCCAGGGGCGAACGCAGCGGCGGTGCTTTCCAGGCGGCCGATTTGCGCCTGAATATTCTGGGTTCCGGCCGTCTCCACGCCGAACTCATGCGTATGGCGCGCGAAGCCGGTTACCAGGTGAGCAACAGCGAAGCACAATCCGACGTCCCGCCTTCCCTGATCCTGGTTGCCAGCGACACGCCGAACCACACGCTGTTTCGCGATCTGAATCGTTCGCAGGTGATTGCGTCAGGGGTGGCGGCGATTTTTTCCTACCTCGACGGGGCGACCGCCCGCATTTTCAAGGTCATCCCTGGTGCGACCGCGTGCTTCGAATGCCTGCATCACCGCATGCGGGTCGGCAAGACGTTCTACCGCGAGTTCGACGCCGCCTCATCCGGCAGCACCTTGTGGTTCCAGGAAACACCGGCCGCGCCCGCCTTACAGGCGCAGCAGCTTGCCGCTACCACCTTGATCCAGGCTTCGGCCATGCTGGGGCGCACTGCCCTTGATTTGCATGAAGGCAATCTCGTCGAAATCGCCGCGCTCAGCGATGCGCGCAAGAAGACCGCGATCCTGAAATTGCCGCGCTGCGAAGTCTGTGGGCCTGGCAATACCGCCCGGCCTTTCCCGCCGATTTACAATCCCGCCGCCGCTTAAGAGGTCCCCCATGTTGACAATGAAAACCATCGGCCTCGGCCTGCTGCTGTCGGCCGCCTGCAGTTCGGGGTTGGCCGCCACCGTCACGGTGCGCATCGTGGCAGTCGATAGTGCCCGCAAAGGGAAAATGATGGTCCAGTTGTGCCAGAAAAAAGACTTCCTGGTGCGCGACTGCAAGTTCCAAAACATCGGGGATGTGAAGTCCGACCTTGAAGTGGTGGTGTTCAACAATGTTCCGGACGGATCATGGGGGGCCATGGCTTTCCACGATGAAAATGGCAACGGGAAGCTAGACACCAGCACCATCGGCATCCCGGTCGAGGGCACCGGCTTCAGCCGCAATGCCAAGGGCCACTACGGCCCGCCCGAGTTCGCCAGCGCCAGCGTCGAGGTCGCAGGCAAGGCGGTGGAAATGAAATTCCGCTTGAACTACTAAGGCCAAGACCGGCGCAGCGACGAGACCATGATCAGATTAGACAAGCTTGGCAAGGCATTTGCCAATGGCGACAGCAATTTTTGGGCCGTGCGCAATGTGTCGCTCTCGGTTGCGGCCGGCGAAGTGCTGGGCTTGTCGGGACCTTCCGGCAGCGGCAAGAGCACGCTATTGTCGATGCTCGGCGGCCTGATGCGGCCGGACGAAGGCAGCATCAGCGTCGCCGGCACCGACCTGGGCACCATGGCCGCCACCAAGGTCGACCATTTCCGGGCCGGCCGTATCGGCATCATCTTTCAGCGTTTCAATCTGATCCCGGTGCTCAGCGCGCAGGAAAACGTGGAAATGGCCTTGATCCCCTCCGGGATCGGCAGCGCCTCACGCAAGGCCAGGGCGGCCGAGTGGCTCGAGCGCGTCGGCCTGGCGCACCGCAGTCATGTGCGGGCGGCCCTGCTGTCGGGTGGCGAGCAGCAACGCGTGGCGATTGCGCGCGCGCTGGTGCACGCGCCATCGATCGTGCTGGCCGACGAGCCAACCGCCAACCTGGACCGCAAGAATGCCACCATCTTCCTCGATTCCCTGATCGAGTTGAACAAGCTCAGCGGAACGACACTGGTGATCGCCACCCATGACCCGCTGGTGCTGAGCTATATGGCGCGCGTCGTGACCATGGAGGATGGCCAATGTCTGACCTGATCCTGTGGGCTGCGCTCGCGTGGCGCAATGTGCTGCGCAATTTCCGCCGTTCGCTGCTGACGCTGGCCATCGTTGCGGTCGCCTCGACCGCCCTGCTGAGTGCGCTCGGCTTCATCCTGGCGTCCTTCGAAGGCGTCAAGTATTCCATCGTCCACGGCGGTGCGGGCCACTTGCAGATCGCGCGCGGCGACGAATTCAAGAACGCCGAGAACCGGCCGCTCGAGTTTGGCAGCAGCCAGGCCGAGGTTGCCGCGATCGGCGCCAGCCTGGCACGCAACGGGCACCTGCGCAAGATGCTGCCGCGCCTGGCGTTCCAGGGCTTGATCTCGAACGGTGAGAACACCCATACGTTCAGCGGCGAAGGCATGTTGCCGGACGCCGAATGGCAAGCCTTCGGCAGCAGTTACCGCATCCTTTCCGGCGACTACCTGGACGGTGGCCCGGAAGAGGCCTACACCATCTTGTTGGGAAAACAGCTGGCGGCGCGCTTGCACGCCAAGGTCGGCGACAATCTGACCGTGGTGGTGGCCACCACCAGCGGCCAGATGAACGCGGTCGATGTCACGCTCAAGGGCATCGTGTCGACCGGGATTGCGGCCAGGGATGGCTTTTTCCTGGCCATGCCGCTCGCTGGCGCCCAGGATTTGCTGCGC
The DNA here is from genome assembly GCA_040388275.1 of Pseudomonadota bacterium. Classification (GTDB taxonomy): domain Bacteria; phylum Pseudomonadota; class Gammaproteobacteria; order Burkholderiales; family Burkholderiaceae_D; genus Telluria_A. Next base: position 14,816 of record JAZKCA010000058.1, on the reverse strand, counting down.
ACCAAAAAAATCTCCAGGATGACGGTGTTGATGAAAACCGCCGACCTGAGCGGCGAGGACGCGGCGCAATTCCAGGCCGCCTTGCCGCCCGGCTTTCAAATGCGCAGCTGGCGCGAACTCAATCCGATTTACGATCAGCTGGTGACGCTGTACCGGGGCCAGTTCATCGTGCTCGGCACCATCTTGCTGGTGGTCGCCTTCCTGTCGATACTCAATACCATCATCATGAATGTGATGGAACGCACGCGCGAAATCGGCACCTTGCGGGCGCTCGGCATCGATGCCGGCAAGATCCGGCTTGGCTTCATCTTCGAGAGCATGTATATCTGCGGCGCCGGCGCGCTGCTGGGCGCGTTGCTGGCGAAACTGCTGAGCATGGGCGCCGCCAGGTTCGTGTTCCTGATGCCGGCGCCGCCTGGCAGCACCACCGGCTATCCACTGCAATTGCTATGGAATACCGAGTACGCCGTCGTGTGCTGCCTGGCCCTGACCATGGTCGGCATCGTGGCCGCCTGGTTCGCCAGCCGCTATGTGTCCAGGCTCAACGTGGTAGACGCGATCAACTCGCACTGACAGGAACGATTTCATGGCACTGACCTTTCCCCAACGCGCAACCGGCGCCATTCTGCTCGGCCTGGCCTGCCAGGCCGGCGCCAAGGACCTGTCCATCGAGGACGCCAGGCAAGCCGTTGCCAAGGCCGACCTGCTGCGCCAGCCGGAAGGCAGCCTGGAGCTCAAGGCGACGATCTCGACCATGCAACATGGCCAGGAACTCGACAGCGACGACTATGCCATCCGCTCCGATGGCGGCGGCAACGCCTTGCTGATCATGCTGGCCAAGGAAAAGCGCGGGCAAAAGGTGCTCAGCACGAACCAGGGCGTGTGGATTTACTTTCCCAAGACCCGGCGCCCGATCCGGCTCACGCCGATGCAGCAACTGCACGGCAACGCGAGCGTGGGCGACATCTTGCACGTGCGCTGGAGTTCGGAATACGCGGTCCAGTCGGTCGACAAGGAAACGCAGGCGGTCGATGGCGAACCGTGCAAGCTGATCCGGCTGGCCGCGGCGCGCGAGGATGCGGCGTATGGGCGCATCGACCTGTATGTGAACGAGGGCAAGCTCGATCCGGTCAAGGCGGTGCTGTACACCTTTGGCGGCAAGCTGCTCAAGAGCGCGACGTTTTCCGAACCGACCCAGATCAACGGGCGCCGCATGATCGGCAAGACCACGATCCGCAGCACCATCGAGCGCAGCGGCAAGGAAACGGTATACCGGATTGGCTCGGTCAATAATATCAAGGCGAATAGTGAACAGTTTACATTGCATGCGCTGGAAGTGGGGCAGTAGGCGCGGCGCGCTGGCGCTCTGTTCCCTCGCGGCGCTGATGGCGCCCGCCAAGGCGGATTCGAGCGCGGTCAACTATGTCGCCGTGTATAGTCACAGCGTCAGTGAACTTGACCGGTCGCAGTTTCCCGTGTCGCGCGAGAACGGCTTCGGGCGGGTCGGCAACTCCCTCGGACTGAGCATGGACGGCGAGACCGCCGGCGTCTCCTGGCGCGTGCGCGCGCTCGTTTCCAAGGATGATGCCAACGGCGCGGCGCGCCAGTTCCGCATCAAGGAATTGAACAAGGTCTGGACCGTGTCGGACACGTGCAGGCTCTCGGCCGGCAAGCGCATCCTGGCCTGGGATGTGGGCTACCTGACCCAGCCCGTCGGCTTTTTCCAGACCCAGTCGGTCTTGACCGACCTGGTTGACGTGGCCGGCAATAGCGAAGGCTTGCCCCTGGTCTTGTTTTCCTGCGGCGTGGGCAGCGGCCTGGCGCTCGACCTGGTCCGCAGCGACGACCTCGGCGAGCGCGCCGACTTCCAGAACCGCGGGCTGCACCAGTCCGTCATCCGCCTGTCCGGCCATCACGGCAACGCCGCGTACGCGATCCTGGCGCGGCGCGTCAATGGCCAGGGCAACGGCGCGGGAGCGACCTTCTCGACGACCCTGGGCGAGACGCTCGAGGTGCACGCGTCGGCCTATGCCCACCACGGCGCCACGCGCCTGATGCACCAGGGCGTGAGCGGCACACAGGCGCCGCAATTCTGGCAAACGAGTCCCTATGCGCCGCTGGCGCAGCCCGGCTTCGAATCGCAGGCGCTGCTGGGCATGACCTGGACCCCGAGCAAGCTGCCCGCGCTGACACTGGAAGTGGCCCACGACGACCGCGGCCTGAGCGATGCCGAATGGCAGCGCTGGAAATCGCTGCGCGCGTTTCACCAGACGGCGCCCGCGCCGGGTCAGGGCCTGCGCACCGGCAACCTGTTGTGGGACCTGGAAACCATCCGCGCGCAAGGCACGCGCCGTGATTACGCCTACCTGCAGCTGCAACAAAGCTGGCCCGGGATCGCCGTTTCCGTGGGCAATGAATGGAGCTTGAACGATAGCAGCACGGCCAGCTTCGTCTCGCTCAGCAAGACCTTTAGTCGCAAACTCGCTACCACCTTATCGCTTAGTCATTTTTCAGCCGGAAACGGAACCGAATTTGCCTACTTCCCGATTCGCAATGCCATGACATTCCGTCTCGTCGCCTCCTATTAATGAATCTGAAAACCATGCACACCCCTGCCTACTGCCTGCCCGCTTCGGCCACCACCTTGCCGCGGCCGCTGGGCCTGACTGAAGTGCACCAGGGGCTGGTCGACCCCCACTTCGGCCTGGTCAAAATGCTGGTCGAGTCCTGCAGCAGCCCCGAGTTTCCGCAGTTGCACATTGCTGCGGCGGTGCTGTCGAATTCAGCCTATTTCTGCGAAAACAAGCCGCCTCCGGTCAACGTGCCGATGGGCGCGGCCGGGGCCGGCGTCACGCGCGAACAATGCCTGTGGTCGACCCTGGGCGAAGCGGTCGAACGCTACTGCGGCGGCATCTACTACCGCGACATGGTGTACTACGCCGACGGGCGCGAACTCGACGGCCTGATCTTTCCGCTGCCGGACATGATCTTGTATTCGGACGAGCAATACGACAACCCGTCCTTCCCGTTTTACCCGATCCGCAAGGTGGCCAAATGCACGTGGGTGGAAGGACGCGACCTGATCAGCGGCAAGCCCCTGCACCTGCCGGCCCAGCTGGTCTATTTCGGCTTTCGCGCCAACAACCAGGAAGCGCTGACGCAGACCGTCAGCACTGGCCTGGCCTGCGGCGCCACGGCACTCGACGCGATCGTGTCGGGCTTTCGCGAAATCCTCGAGCGCGATGTCTTCATTTCCATGTGGCTGCTCAACTACGCCCCCACCCGCATCGAGATCGACGCCGGCTTTGCCGCCCAGATGTCGGACGGCGCGCGCTCCCTGCTCGACAACCAGAATGTCGACATCAAGCTCTGGTACCTGCCCAACGAATTCGGCGCCATCACGGTCCTGGCCTGCGCCGAAGGGCGCCATGGCTACCGGCTCGGCTTCGGCGCCGCCTGCCATTTTTCGCTGGCGCAAGCTTGCGAAAAGGCGATCGTCGAAGCTTGCCATACCTGGACCTGGTCGGTACGCTTTGCACAGGAAACGTTGGAGCGGGCCGACGAGCAGCTGTCCACCTACGGCAATAGCGGCGATTCGAAAGACCACGTGTCGTATTACCTGGCGCCGGAAAAGCGCGCGCAGATCGCCTTCTTGCTCGACAGCCCGAACAGCATCGGCGCCAGCGCGCTCGACGCCGAGATCGGCACGACCAGTTTCAACGCCGTGCTGCAAAAAATCGCCGATTCGGGCCGCACCGTTGCCTGGATCGACGTCACGGCGGCCGACGTGGCAGCGGTCGGCTTGAATGTGGTCAAGGTCATCATCTCGACCATGCAGCCGCTGTATTTCGGCAATCCGGACTGCTTCGCCAACCAGGACCGGCGCCGACTCGCACAGCTGGCCGCCTTCTGGAACGTGCCAGTGCCGCCGGCGCTGAACATGGCCCCCCATCCATTCCCATAACCGATGACAGGAACACCTTCATGGATAACGTCAGCCAGGCGCAGCGCGCGGCCAATATCGCAGACCTGGATCAGGCCAGCGTCAAGCCGTCGTACGAATACGCCAGTTACGACATTGACTGCCAGTACGAAATATTTAACGAGAATGCCAAGTACTACCGCGCGACCATGCGCGGGATCGGCATGCGCATCAACGACTTCCTGTCCAATCCGGCCACCATCAAGCTGCATATCTCAGGGGTCAAGAACTATGCCGGCTTCGCGCCACTGGCATTGCCGGCGCCACAGCCGGCGCCCGCCGCGGGCCTGAGCGCCATCCTGGCGCGGCGCCGCTCGGTGGCGCAGTTCGGCAAGGCGCTCGGCGGCGCCGAGCTGGCCACGCTGCTCAAGTACGCGCTGGCGGCCAATGCCAAGGTCGCGCCCAGCATCGCGCCGGAAGAAGTCATGCACCGCAAGCCGTATGCATCCGGCGGCGGCTTGTATCCGGTCGAATTCTATGTCGTCATGCTCGACGTCGAGGGCGTCAAGCCGTGCGTGGCGCACTACGACGGCGTGGCCGACCGCCTGCGCGTGCTGCGCGAAGACATTACGATCGACGAGGTCAACGCCGTCATGACCACCCCGTTCGCGGCAGGCGAAGCGCCCGCCGCGATCATCTTCATGAGTGGCGTATTCCAGCGTTCGACCAACAAGTACGGCAACAAGGGGTATAAATTCGCCCTGATCGAAGCCGGTGCCGCCGGCCAGACGCTGCAACTGGTGGCCACCGCGCTGCAGCTCAACAGCCTGTTCTGGGGCTCGTTCTATGACGACGAAGTCGAACGTCTGCTTGGCATCGACGGCGTGACGGAATCGGTGATCACTTCCTTTATCGTCGGCAAAGCCTAGGCGCGCAAGCATGCAAGCATATATCCCAGGAAACCCCTACGATCTCGGCCGCATTATTTCAACGACGCTGGCACAGGCAGCCGACGGCAACTGGCCCGGCGTCCTTGCCGGGCGCAGCATCCTGTCCGACATGGCGGTCAGGTCGGGTTTTCTGGCCCCGCTCGATGCCCTGCTCGCGCGCGAGCTGAGCATCACCTTCCAGGGCGGGCGCTATTACCTGCTGCCGGCCGCGGCCGCTGACCGCCTGGCCGCGGCGCTTGAGCGCATGGACGCCATCCTCGGCCAGGCCGAGGCATGGGGCCACGCCAGTTTCGCCACGCCTTTGCCCGGCATCACCGTGCGCGTGGTGGAAGCATTTGCCGCGCCCACCTACGTGGCTTTCGATACACCGTCGCTGGCGCTGATCCAGATTCCCGTGTCGCTGCTGGAAAGCGCCGATCTCGCGCGCTTGCTGTGGCACGAACTTGGCCATTGTTTCCTGCGCTGCGGCGTGCGCTTTCTCGACGAGGGTTTCGCTACCTGGGCCGAACTGCACCGTCACAACGGCGTCTTCGACGCCGATGCGGCGCGGCGCGGCGCGGCAGTGGCGGGGAACTCCGAACAGTTGCCCCTGTCCGAATTGCTCACCAGCGGCTTTAGCAACGCGCTCGGCTTCGAAGACCGCGTGATCGATGAAGCGCAGCGCGATGCGCTCTACCCGAAGGGCGCGCTGGCGATCGACACCATCGCACGGCGCCACGGCGCGGCAGGACTGAGCGCACTGTTTGCGGCCATCAAGCGCGATCCGGATCAAGCCCTTTCCTTGTTCAAGGAAGCGGCCGGCGATCAGTTCGAAACGCTCGAACGCTTGATCGGCGCCGCCGATCAGGCGTGCGCCACGGCGCCGGCGCGCGATCCCGCACCGCTGCGGGCGGCGATCCTGGAAGCGCGCGCGCGCTGCGACCACGCCGCCCTGCGCGAGATGGCAGTCGAGTTGTTCGACGCCGGTGTCGCCCATGGCGACCCGCAGCTCGACGCGGTCCTGATCGACGCCTTTGTATCGACGCGCGAACTGGGGCAGGTGTTCGACAAGGCCCGCGAAAAGACGATCGCCCGCCTCAACGCCGACCTCGACAAGCGCCGCCGCGACGTGTATTCGCTGGAGCTGTCGGCCCGCTACGCGCTGGTCAAGCTGGTTGACGCCGACAATTTTTTCGACCGCGCCACGCTCGGGGCGAAGGCCACCAAGCTGGTCGAAGCGGCGTGCGCGCTGGCGCCCGAGACGCCCGACGCGCTGCTCACGCGCGCGCATCTGTTGATCCACACGCCGCAGCAGTACGGTGGCGACCCGGATGCCGGCGCCGCCCTGCTGCGCCGCATTGCCCGCCGTTCGGACTGGTACGGCGACATCGCCACCAGCATCCACGTCAAGAATTATGGCGCCCCCCCGCAGCGGCCCGAGGCGCCCGGCGCGGCGCCGGCCGCCCCGGAGGCCGAGCCGGTGCCTTCCGATGCCCCCCTGCTGTTCTCGCTCAAGGGGATGTCGTTCGGGAAGAACCAGGATTTTTCGATCGAGCTCGAACAGCTTGAGATCCGCGCCGGCGAAGTGCTCGGCCTGATCGGTCCGAATGGCGCAGGCAAGTCGCTACTGCTCGAATGCTGCCTTGGCCTGAACAGCTTCCAGTGCGAATCGCACCAGCTATTCGGCCAGGACTTCAAGCCATGGCACAAGCGCCTGGCGAACCGGCGCCTGGTGGGCGCCAAGCTGCACCGCCTCGCCTTCGAGCCGTCGTTCCACGTCGCCGATATCGTGGCGCTGGCGCGCGCCAGTTTTGGCGCCGACGACACGGCGGCCTACCAGTGCTTTTCGATCGCGCCCCTGCTGAAGAAAAAATACGGCTGGCTGTCGACCGGCCAGCGCCAGCGCGTCGACCTGTATTTCGCATTCCACCGCGACGCGCGCCTGTTCTTCCTCGACGAGCCGACGCTCGGCCTGGACGATCAGTTCACGGCACGCCTGTTCGACCTGATGGCGGCCCAGACCAAGCTGGGCGCGGCGACCCTCGTCGTGAGCCACTATCAGCCCATGCTGGCCCGCTGCACCCGCATCGGCGTGCTGGCCGGCGGCCGCTTGCAGGCGCTCGGCACACCGCGCGAACTGAGCGCGCGCTACTTGTCCGATTTCAGGATCGACCTGCCCGCGTCCGGCGACATGGCGGCGCTGGAAGCGACGATCCGGTCGATGGCGCCGCACTCGCTGATCGCGCGCCCGGATGGCTTGATCGCCCTGGGCGACCAAGCCTTCCTGGCCGCCTTCCAGGCCAATGCCCTGAAACAGCACTTGCACAATTACCAGGTGCGCAGCAGTCAATTGTCCGACCTGTACACGGTCGCAGGCAGTTTCACCACTGCCGCAGAAGGAGCCGCATGAATACCAGTGTCGCGTTTTTCCTCGCCTTCCTGAAGGTCGATTTGTCGAACTTTTGCCGCAACAAGACGGCCGCATTCTGGACCTTCGGCTTCCCCTTGCTGCTGTTGATTATTTTCATGGGGAGCTTCGGCAGTTCCAGCGGCCTGGGCAAGGTCAGCATCCGTTTCGAGGACCAGGACCGCAGTGCGGCCTCGGCCGACTTCATCGCGTATACGCGCTTTGTGTTTTCCAAGCAAAAATCGATCGACGTCGCGTTCGACCGCGAGGCCGACGACATGCTGGTGGTGGTCATCCCGGCCCGCTTCAAGGAGCAACTGGACGCGCCGACCGGGGCCATCGTGCGCGTCAAGGGCCCGATGGGCAAGCATCTGTCGAACGATATCGCGGCGAAAATCCTGGCGTCGGTCGGCGACGACTATGTCTTGCGCAAGGTCAACGGCCAGCGCGGCATTGCGGTGGTCACCGAGGCCAGCCCGGCGGACACCCCGCCGAACGCCTACAACTACCCCGCCTACCTGGTCACCGGCCTGTTGTGCATGGTCGTCATTTCCACCTCGCTGATGGGCTTTGTGATTCCGCTGGTCAGTGCCCGCCAGCAGGGTCATTACCGCATCTTCGAACTGGTGCCGGCGGCCAGGATTTCGATCGTGCTGGCGCTGTCGGTGTCGAAATTTATCGTCATCTTCTTCAGCGGAATACTGCTGTTCGTGTTCGGCGCGACCGTGTACAAGCTGGGCCTGAGCATGGAGATCGGCCGCTACGCGAACGGCTTGCTGGTCCTGGTCACCGGCGTGCTGGGATTCCTGGCGCTGGCGCTGGTGGTGGCGGCGAAAGTGAAGACTTCGGACTGGGCCAACATCATCTGCAACCTGATGTATTTCCCGCTCATCTTGCTCGGCAACCTGTTCATTCCGGTCGAGAGCAGCCCGGGTATCGGCCGCGTGCTCGACCAGATGCCGGTCAACCTGTTCGTGAAAGCCTTGCGCGGCACCGTGCTGGGAGGGGACCCGCTGTCCGCACACGCGGGCTTTTTCCTGCTGTTTTCCGCGATCTTGATCGTGTCGCTGGCCTACGCCAGCCGTGCATTCGTGCTGAACCGCGGGGTGGAATAGCTACCTTTTCATTCGCTCACGGCCGGATGTTGACGGCCTTGCCGACCACGATGTGCGCCGGGACAAAGCCCCCCGCTTGATCGTCCAGCAGATCGTCCAACTGCTTGCCCCTGGGATCGACGCCTTTGACGACCAGACGGCGATCGGCACACGCGATCCGATCGCCGGGCAGTCCTACAATGCGCATCATGAACGCCTGATCAGGCGCCGGTGGATACTCGAAGACAACGGCTTCGTCGCCATCAGTGCGCAAGCCGCGGGGGGGCGAACATTGCGTACAACGTCATCCGCAACAACAGCGTGCACGAACCGAGCCTGCCGCACGGGGCCGGCCTGGCCATCGGCATGAACGCGATCATCGACCATAATGAATTCCGTGCCAACGATACGCTGGGCGCCGGGGCCGGCTACGGTGTGGGCGGCGGCTTGATTGCGCAGCACGGCACCAGCAATGGTCCTAGCACGGCCATGACCATCGTTCAAAACAACTGGTTTGAAGGCAATCGTGCGGGCAAGGCGGGCGCCGCGCTGTTCCTGGACCAGACGCGGGCTATGTCATCAATAACGTCATGATCGGCAATACCGGTCGCGGCACGGTGCTGGTGGACGGCGCCTGCTCGAACAGCTGCGCGGGCACGAATGGCAATAACGACCGCAACTTCATCACCATCGTCAGCAATACCATCGTGAACAACACGGGCGCCGGCGTGGCGGTCCAGGATGCGACGGCCCACCTGTATTTCAATGTGATCTGGAATAACGGCACGGCCGACGATATCCAGTTAATGAATGGGTCGCCTGGCGCCGACAATCTTGTTCGAGGGTCGCACAACATTATCTCCAGCATCAATGCCGGCTTGAGCAACACCATCAACGCATCGGCGCTGCCGAACCTGGTCAATGCCGAGTTGCGTCTGAGCAGCGAGGTGGTGCACGGCTTGCCGGCCACGGTGGCCAGCCCGCTCTTCACGCCGGCGGTCATCTTCACCGGCAGCTTGTACCGGGGCCAGATGTACCCGCAAGACTTGCGCCACCAGAGCCGGGTACGGGCCGATGGCCGCTTCCTGTACGGTGCCTTCGCAACACCGGCGCTCTGATTCAGGGGGGGGGAAGGCAGCGGCCGGACGGCCACTGCCGGGACGCTTAAGGGGCCAGCGCCGCGTTCACTTCAGGTGCGAATGGAATCGCATTGGCGCGCGCGAATGCGACGGCCGCCGCCAGCTGGGCCTTCATTTCTTTCGAATAGCCTGGCAGCGATTTGGCCACGAACAGGCCGGTGCGGCCCTTGGCGCCGGCGCCGCGCAGTTGTGTCTTCATGTACGGCAGGTCGGAGCTCAATTCCTCAAATTGCTTGATGCTGCGCGCCAGGTCCTCGATGTCGGCGGTGAATTGCGGCTTTTTCGCCGCATCGATGGTCAGCCCGGCGCTGGCCAGCTTGGCGTTCAGCGCCAGGGCGTCGGCAGCGCGGGCATCCATGACTTTCTCGACAATGCCTGGCGCGCTGTCGAGTTTCATTTCACTGGCCTGGGCCGTCAGGGCGTTGGCCTGGTCGGCCATGCCGACGGTCGTGTCCATGCTCGCCTGGGCAGCAATCGCAATCCGGCTTGCGCTGATGAACTTTGGCATGAAGTCAGCCAGCGAAGTCTTGTTATTGACTTCGGAATAGGTGGCGCCACCGTTCCCCACCTGGGCCTGTACCAGGCCCGGATTGGCGGCCAGAGCCGCGACGGCGCAAAGGGCCAAAAATTTGTTCTGCATGAGTAAGCCTCTTGTAAAGTAACGACGTAGTCGAAAACTGTAGCATGAGGCAGGCATGCTTAGCAATTGATGGTTTTTATTTCACACAGTGAGCTTGCCTTCAATCGAGTCGTCCAGCGTCTTGCCGATGGTCGCGCCGATCAGCATCTTGATGCCGGCCACCGCGTTGCCATGCTTGTTGTCCCAGTAGTAACCGTGCGACGGAGCCACCTTGATGACCGTAATGCGTGGATCGTCTTCCCCCTCGGTAAACCAGGTCTTGAGCACGAATTTCCATAGATCACGGATCTTCGCCTTGTCGCGCGACACCGTCGCCACGCCCTCGAGGTGCATGAATTCGGCATGCGGCGATCCCTGGAAAAACAAGCGGACGGCCGGGTTGTCACGCAGTTCCAGGTTCTTGTGGCTGTCGTTGGCGCTGAGGAAGCAAAGATTGCCCTCTTCGTCTACCTGCAACACGCTCATCGGGCGGGCATCGACCCGGCCATGGCCGTCGTCGGTGCAAAAAAAGCAGGTCTGCGCCTGGCGCACCAGCTCGGCCATTTTGTGGATGGCGCTCGACCCGACCAGGTCCTGGTGATTGTGTTCAGCCTGTTGCTTATTGATCGAATCCATGCTGCCCTCCATTGCATAATTTGTCCTGGACAATTTTAGCGCTGCATGCCGGAGGTGTATGTTGATTGCCTAACAGAGCGCCGCCAGGGACGGACTGCGGCCAGTCCTGCTACCATGCTGGGATGCGATCCCCCCTTTATAAAATCATCATGACAAGCGCGCTGGCCTGTGTTGCCCTGGCCGCCTGCAGCCCCACTTACAACTGGCGCGACTACAGCAGCGAGCTGGCGCCGTTTCGCGTCATGTTCCCGGACAAGCCCTCCACCCATACCCGCAGCATCGACCTGAACGGCATGAAGGTCGACATGACGATGACCGCCGCCCAGGTCGACGGCACCACGTTCGCCGTTGGCACGGCCGAAGCGCCCGACGCCGAGAAGGCGGAAGCCGCCCTGGTGGCCATGAAGATCGCACTGATCAAGAACATTGGAGCCACCATCAAGAGCGAAAAAAACAGCAAGGCGTCGGCCGTGGCGGGCGCGGCCAGCGCGCGCAGCGCGGCGCTTGACGTCGAGGCCAGCGGCACGCAGAACGGCGTGCCGATGCGCCTGGTCGGCCATTTCGAGTCGCGCAACAAGCGTTTTTATCAGGTGATCGTCATGGGCAAGGAAAAGGAACTGACGAAAGAAAACATCGAGATGTTCATGTCGTCGTTCAAGCTGCAGTGATGCAGCGGCGCGCACACCGGAGCAAACCGGGAGTAAAATTTCTTTGTGGTACAAGTAAGCCTTGACCCGCCGCGCCTGCGCGCGCGGGATGACCCCAGTCCCAGTTCGTGTTATCGTTTCGTCATGAACCGCACAATCAGAAAGCTCCTATGTTAATTACGTTTACATCCAAGGCCGCCGCAGAAGTCACGATGTACAAGGATCACGCCAAGCGCATCCTGGACTTGCTCCACAAGGACGTGAACCGCGGCGTCATTACCGCGGCGCAAGCGGCTGATGCGGTCCAGGTCCTCGAGCGCGAAATCGCCGAGACGCGCCTGCACACCGCGTCCGAAGACGTGCGCCGCGATGTCGTTGCACACCATGGCGAAGCGGGCGACGACAGCGATCACGAAGGCGCGGAAGTCGTCAGTTTTTCGACCCGGGCCTTCCCGCTGCTGGAGATGCTGCGCGCGGCAAAGGCGGGCGGCCACGACGTCCTCTGGGGCGTTTGATGCCGGCGCTGGTGGCAAGCAGCCACCAGCTGGCCGCCGCTGATGGCACGTCACTGTACGTGTCCGACTACCTGCTGCCCATCGCCGAAGCGCGCGGCGGTATTGTCATCATGCATGGCCTGGGCGAACACAGCGGCCGTTACCGCCAGCTGGCGCAGCAACTCAATGAAGCGGGCTGGTCGGTGCGCTGCTACGACCACCGCGGCCACGGTCGCTCGCAAGGTCCGCGCGGCGACGTGCCCAACGGTACGCCCATGTTGCAGGACGCGCAGATCGTGGTGGAAGATTTCAGCGCGCGCACGGGCTTTCGCCCCTTCCTGCTCGGGCACAGCATGGGCGGGCTGTTCGCGGCCCACTTTGCCCTTGCCCAATGCGCGCCCTTGCGCGGCCTGATCCTGTCGTCGCCGGCGCTGGCGGTGCGCATGTCGGCCTTCCAGATGCTGATGCTCAAAGTCATGCACACCGTGGTCCCCTGGCTGGGCTTGCCGAACGGCTTGCAGACGCGCTACCTGTCGCACGATGCGCGCGTGGTAGAGGCTTACAAGGCCGATCCGCTAGTGCATGGCAAGATCAGCGCGCGCCTGCTTACCTCGATGCTCGCTTCGATGGCGTTTTGCCAGGCCCAGGCAGGCACCCTGTCGATCCCGGTGCGAATGCTGATCTCCGGCGACGACCATCTGGTGGACGCCGACGGCAGCCGGCGCTTTTTTGCCCAGCTGCCGCAAGAACGCGCACAGCTGACTGTCTACGACGAGCTGTACCACGAGATTTTCAACGAAACCGGCTCACAGCGCCCGTTCGCCGACCTCAGTAGCTGGCTTGCGGAGCAGGACGCCTTCAAGGCTGCTTAGCGCCTGAATCAGGGCGACGATGGCGCAGGCCAGCCACATCGACCACAGTGTATGTGTCAGGAAATGGGCGCCGCGCAACTGTTGCATCCATCCCAGCCAGAAACCGAACGCCAGCGCGACCACGAACACGGCCGCTGCCGTGCGCGGTCGCCGCGGCAAGCACAATCCCGCCAGCGAGATCAGCCACAGTCCGCTCGCGGCATGGCCGGCCGGCATGCAGTGGCCTGCGGGCGCACCCGGCAAGGCCGCTTGCAGCAAGCGTATATAGGATTCGGCCCCACCAAATTCGGCCAGGTCCCATGGACAATGGGAGCGGCTCGCCTGCTTGAGCAGCGAGATGGCAAGCGGAACCAGGATGGCCGACAGCGCCACCACGCGCAAGCGCTGCCTGAAGGCGGGTGTCGAGCTGGCGCGCGGGCGCCAGCAGTCGAATGCGGCCGGGATCAACACGCAGGAAGCCAGCATGACCAGCAGGTTCTTCAGGTAGACGTGGCTGAAGGTTTCCGTGAGCCATGCATGACGCAGGGGGAAACCCCGCGCAGCCTGGCTGTACATCGTGCGGGCCAGCCACAGGTCGACATCGGTGAACGCGCCGAGCCAGAGGATGGCCAGCGCGCTCCCGGCCAGCATCAGCAGGACGCGCTTATACGTCACGCGTGCAAGGTCCGAAGACGTCGAGACGCGGGTTGTAGACGGCGGTATTGACGCCCAGCATGCCCAGCACCGAGTGGAATACATTGTCGTGCGAAAAAGGCTGGCCGGCGCGCGCTTGCATGCAGCGCTGGTCGATCTGGAAGCGCGAACGGAAGCCGTCCGACATCCACATCATGAAGGGTATTTCGCGCTGCTCGGCCGGGGCGATCATGTAGGGTGCACCGTGCAGGTACATATTGTGTTCGCCGAGCGATTCGCCATGGTCGGAAAAGTACATCATGGCAGCATCGACGTCGTCGCTGGCGACGCTGGCCTTGAGCAGCTCGATCGCCTGGTTGAGGAAATGGTCGGTGTAGAGGATTGTGTTGTCGTAGGCGGCCACGATCGATTCACGCGAACAGGCATCGAGGTCGTTGGTGTCGCACACCGGGCCAAATTGCTGGAACGCCGCCGGATAGCGCTTGGCGTACGCGGGGCCGTGACTGCCCTTCTGGTGCAACACGATGACCAGGTCTTCGCCCGCATCGCGGATGATCTCAGGCAGCCGTTCGAGCAGTCGCTCGTCGTAGCATTCCCCGTTCACGCACCAGCGGTTGCCGGGCGCCGGCTGCGACAGGTCCTCGAACGCAACCCGGCCGCACACACCTTTGCAACCGGAATTATTATCCCGCCACAACACCTTGTAACCGGCGTGCGCCAGGACGTCGAGCAAGCCTTGCTGGGCATAGGCCTGCGCATCCGAATAGTGCTCGCGTCCCAGCACGGAAAACACGCAGGGTAGCGAGACCGCGGTGGAGGTACCGCAACTGGCCATGTGCGTGAAATTAATCAGGTCCGGCTGGCGCGCCAGTTCCGGATTGGTGATGCGGGCGTAGCCGTTCAACGAAAAACTGGCGGCCCGCGCCGTTTCCCCGACCACGATCAGGGTCACCGCCCGGTGCCGGTTGCCGCCGTTGCGCACGGACTTGACGGCGTCGGTCCCCAGCGGCGCCACGACCAGCGCCTGCTTGCGCTGGTACTTGAAGTAACTGTTGACGGCCTGTATGTAGTTGGTGGGCGCGAGCAGGTAGCGCAGCTCGCGATGTTCGCGCAGGGCCGGCGCCAGGCTCTTGAAAAATACCAGCAGCAGCAAGATGGCAAGCGCCAGCGATCCGGCCGCGATGCCCCCGCGCCGCAGCAGACCGCGCGCGCCGTGCGGAAAGGCGATGCGTACCCGCGCCACGGCCAGCGATGGCAGTATCCCGAGCACGGTGACCATCAAGACCAGCTTCCAGCTCAACAGTTCGGAGGCTTCGCCGACATCGGTCTCGACCATGTTCTGAATCATCGTGCGGTCGACCTGGATCCCGTACTCCCGAGTTCGACAGTCTGATCGGCATTTTGCCGATTTTTTTCGGTTGAAG
>JAZKCA010000057.1:0-53906 GCA_040388275.1 Pseudomonadota bacterium | reverse complement strand
AAGGCGATGGAAATGGTCGCCGCATCGAAAATGCGCAAAGCGCAGGATCGCATGCGGGCCGCCCGTCCCTACAGTGACAAGATTCGTAATATCGCCTCTAATCTGGCCACGGCGAATCCGGAATACACGCACCCGTTCATGGCCCAGGCCAAGAACGTGCAAGCGAAGGCAGTTGGCTTCATCGTCGTCACGACCGACAAGGGTCTGTGCGGCGGCATGAACACCAACATCCTGCGTATGGTGACGCAAAAAACGCGCGAGCTGGAAACGGCTGGCAACAAGGTTGAAGCGGTTGCCATTGGCAACAAGGGTTTGGGTTTTATGAATCGGGTGGGTGTCAAGGTCGTGTCGCATGCGATCCAGATTGGCGACACCCCGCACCTGGACAAGTTGATCGGACCGGTCAAGGTCATGCTCGACCAGTACCAGGAAGGCAAACTCGACGCAGTCTTCATCTGCTACACCAAGTTCATCAACACGATGAAGCAAGAGCCGATCGTGCAGCAATTGCTGCCGTTGGCCGCTGACAAGTTCGAAGGCGACAAGGGCAATCACTCTTGGGACTATATCTACGAACCGGAAGCGCAAACCGTGATCGATGAATTGCTGGTGCGTTATGTAGAAGCACTGGTGTACCAGGCGGTTGCCGAAAATCTGGCGTCCGAGCAATCGGCGCGGATGGTCGCGATGAAAGCGGCCAGCGACAACGCCGGCAGCGTCATCGGTGAACTGAAGCTGGTCTACAACAAGACTCGCCAGGCTGCGATTACCAAAGAACTCTCCGAGATCGTCGCCGGTGCGGCAGCGGTCTAACCCTGTTTTTAAATAAATATAGAAGGAACGAACATGGCTGATGGCAAAATCGTTCAGTGTATTGGCGCTGTTGTTGACGTTGAGTTTCCACGCAACGCAATGCCTAAGGTTTTCGACGCACTGAAAATGGCAGGCTCCGAACTGACCCTGGAAGTACAGCAGCAGCTGGGCGACGGCATTGTCCGTACCATTGCGCTGGGTACCTCCGACGGCCTGCGTCGCGGCATGATGATCCAGAACACCGGCAAGCCAATCATGGTACCGGTCGGCAAAGCTACGCTGGGCCGCATTCTGGACGTGCTGGGCAACCCGATTGACGAATGCGGTCCTGTATCGCACGAGCAAACCGCATCGATCCACCGCCTGGCCCCTGCGTACGACGAACTGTCGCCATCGCAAGAGCTGCTGGAAACCGGCATCAAGGTGATCGACCTGGTATGCCCGTTCGCCAAGGGCGGTAAAGTCGGCCTGTTCGGCGGCGCCGGCGTGGGCAAAACGGTTAACATGATGGAACTGATCAACAACATCGCAAAAGCGCACTCGGGTGTTTCCGTGTTCGCCGGCGTGGGTGAGCGTACTCGTGAAGGTAACGACTTCTACCACGAGATGGCTGATGCCAAGGTTGTCGATCTGGAAAATCCAGAGAACTCCAAAGTAGCGATGGTTTACGGCCAGATGAATGAGCCGCCAGGTAACCGTCTGCGCGTTGCGCTGACCGGATTGACGATCGCTGAATCGTTCCGTGACGAAGGCAAAGACGTTCTGTTCTTCGTGGACAACATCTACCGCTTCACGCTGGCAGGTACCGAAGTATCCGCACTGCTGGGCCGTATGCCTTCCGCAGTGGGTTACCAGCCTACCCTGGCCGAAGAGATGGGCCGTCTGCAAGAGCGCATCACCTCGACCAAGACCGGTTCGATCACCTCGATCCAGGCCGTGTACGTCCCTGCCGATGATTACACCGATCCATCGCCAGCAACCACCTTTGCTCACTTGGATTCGACCGTTGCTCTTTCGCGTGACATCGCTTCGCTGGGTATCTACCCTGCGGTCGACCCACTCGACTCGACCTCGCGCCAGCTCGATCCGCTCGTCGTCGGCCAGGAGCACTACGACACCGCGCGCGCCGTTCAGGGCACCCTGCAGCGCTACAAGGAACTGCGTGACATTATCGCGATTCTGGGCATGGACGAACTGGCGCCTGAAGACAAGCTGCTGGTTTCCCGTGCACGTAAGATGCAGCGTTTCCTGTCGCAGCCGTTCTTCGTCGCCGAAGTGTTTACCGGCGCCCCAGGCAAGTACGTTTCGCTGAAAGACACGATCAAAGGCTTCAAGATGATCGCATCGGGCGAACTGGACCACCTGCCGGAGCAAGCGTTCTACATGGTTGGCACGATCGAAGAAGCAATCGAAAAAGCCAAGAAGCTCAACTAAGTAAGAGCCGATAGGACACTTATGGCAAACTCAATTCACGTTGACGTAGTATCGGCCGAAGAGCTTATCTTTTCGGGCGAAGCTGAATTCGTCGCGTTGCCGGGTGAAGCGGGTGAGCTGGGGATTTATCCCAAGCACACCCCGCTGATTACCCGCATCAAGCCGGGTGCTGTACGGATCAAGGTAGTTGGTCAGGACGAAGAAGTATTCGTCTTCGTCGCTGGCGGCATCCTTGAAGTACAGCCGAACGGCGTGACCGTGCTGGCCGATACCGCGATCCGCGGTCACGACCTGGACGAAGCAAAAGCGCTGGCTGCCAAAAAAGCAGCCGAAGAATCGATGGTCAACAAGGAATCGAAGATCGACTACGCGACGGCGCAAGCCGAACTCGCGACGGCGATCGCCCAGCTGGCCGCAATCGCCAAGCTGCGCATGAAAAACCGCTAAGCAACGCAACGCACGCAGTACAAGAAAGGCAGCCTCGGCTGCCTTTTTTACGCTTGGCCACTTCCACACCGTCGTTTGGGACATACTGAATCCATATGCAAGCCTGCGGCACGAGCAATACCGCTAAAAGCCGCTGCAATTCCAGAATCGCACCAATCCGTCGCATTGTGGGTGAATCGGCCGGGCTGTTGAGGCACAGTTCGCTGCCCCCCACTATATTGGAGTCTTGACATGCAAGCGACAACGCGCCCCCTATCCCACGCACACCAGTACCTGGCCGGTCATATCGCCGCCGTACTATTCCTTGCCTATTGCTTCGTCGCCGCGCCATGGATGAAACTGGCACTACTAGCAGCAATCGAAATGACGCTGCTTTTTTGGGCCATGCAGGACTCCGCCACGGCGCCGGAACGCCGCGCCAGTGTACGTTTTGCCATGAAGTTACAAGCCCGCACCATATGCCAGGTATTTTTCTACGTCTACCTCGTTGGTATCATGTGCGTCCTGGTCGCCAAGGCCATTGCGCTGCTGGTGCCGATCGCGGCATTGAGCACCTTGCTCACGGTGCCCAAGCTGCACGCACTCAACGGCACCCTTTTTTTCATCGCCCAAGGCGTGACCTTCCTCGTCAATCAATGGCGCATGCACGATTTAAAGCGCAGCGGCGTCAGTTTCGCTGACTTCGATGCCCGTATCCATACCTCGACCGAACGCGTACTGCCGGCGCCGATTCAAACAGTCCGGAGCCGTTTGCTGGACTACTTCGCGCGATTGCCACAGGTACCGACAAGGGCATTTTCATCCTTTTTTGAACAAGAGATGACGCTCACCCAGGTCGCGATCGACGGCGCGCCGGCCTATCAGCTTCAATGGCGCTACTGCCCGGTCAAAATAAGCTTCACGCTCGCCGAAAGCGGCACTGGCGCAACCACGCTGAGGATGACAAGCTTGCGTAAAAATTGGTACGCGAATCTCTTGTCGAATCCACGCACCGAACTCACCGTGATGACGTATCTGGAGGCGCATGTCGTCAGCCTGCTGGCCAGCGAACTGGCGCTGTCGAACGCGATCGCCAGGCAGGACAGCTTGCGCAAACAGGCGGCCGAATCTCAACTGCGCATCCTGCAGGCACAGATCGAACCGCACTTCCTGTTCAATACGCTGGCCAATGTGCGTCACCTGTATCGCTCAAGCACGCAGGCCGGCGAAGACATGCTGGATCATCTGATCAACTACCTGCGTTACGCCATGCACGAGCTGCGCGCGGATAGCTCGACCGTGGCCCGGGAGTTTGACCTGGCCCAGCATTACCTGGCCATCATGAAGATCCGCATGGGCGAGCGCCTGTCATACAGCTTCATCCTCTCCGACCAAGTGGCACAGCACTCCTTTCCTCCAGCGATGTTGATCTCCCTGGTCGAAAATGCCCTGATGCACGGATTGCGTGACAAGCAAGACGGCACACTGACGGTCAGCGCCGAGTGTGAAGGTGAGCATCTGCGCCTGACCGTGCTCGACAATGGGCCCGGCCTGTCCAGCGTGGCGGGGAGCGGTATGGGCCTGAGCAACATCCGACAGCGCCTCGAAGCGCTGCATGGCAACCGCGCCTGGCTGGAGGTAGGAGCAATGCACACAGGCGGCTTCATGGCCAGTATAGTGGTGCCTTTATCCGAGATTGAATGATATGCCAACGGCTATCCTCGCAGAAGACGAGCCAGTCTTGCGCGCTGAACTGCGCGACACCCTTGCCGCGCTCTGGCCCGAGTTGCAGGTGATCGCGGAAACCGATGACGGCGCCGCTACGTTGCGCGCAATCGAGTCGCATAAGCCCGATCTGGTGTTCCTCGATATCAGCATGCCGCACCTGTCAGGGCTGGAAGTGGCCAGGGCAGTGCAAGGCAAGACCTCGGTGGTTTTCCTGACCGCCTATGACGAACATGCGCTCGCCGCATTCGGCGTCGGCGCCCTTGATTACCTGGTCAAGCCACTGGACCGGGGACGCCTGTTGGAAACGATCGCGCGCTTGCGGAAACGCCTGGAAAATGACACCCAAGCCGTTCCCGAAGCGGTGTGGGCAGCGCTGCCTGTTGCCAAGGCGGCGCCAAAATACTTGCGCTGGATTCAGGCGTCGGTAGGTAGTTTGACGCGCCTGATCACCACCGATGAAGTCATCTATTTCCAGGCCGACACCAAGTA
Source organism: Pseudomonadota bacterium (assembly GCA_040388275.1). GTDB lineage: Bacteria > Pseudomonadota > Gammaproteobacteria > Burkholderiales > Burkholderiaceae_D > Telluria_A. The sequence continues at coordinate 49,016 of JAZKCA010000057.1, read as the reverse complement.
CACGCGTGTGGTCACCGCCCGCGCGGAAGCGCTGATCCGCAAGCCGATCAAGGATCTGGTAGAGGAGCTCGATCCGGAAGACTTTGTGCAGATCAGCCGCGGTGCGATTGTGAATCTGCGCCGCATCGAAACGATCTTCCGCTCCGATGGGCACATGGAGGTGCGTTTGCGCGACCGCGAGGAACGGTTGACCGTTACTGCCGGCTATCAGTCGGCTTTTCGGCAACTATAAACGCGACGGTCAGATCCCTATTACTGCTGAGGACCGCGATCCGGCGGCAATCCGATCACCCGGTTCCGCACTCCGAGGCACGCACTGCCAACGGGTTTGGCCAGGCATTCGGCCAGTTCGGCGCTGACGTCCGCCAGGGGCAAGGCGGTCAATCCGCGACTGCGGGCATCGCAATACCACATGCCATACGATTCGAACACTTGGCGTTCCAGCTTGCGAAATTTGAATACGTTTTCAATGAGTTCCTCTGGCAGCGCATCGGCGCCCGCTTCGCTGCGATTGAATTTGAGGACTTGGGCTTTCGAGACCCCCTGATCGCGCGCATCGACCGCAAAACCGATCGCGGCGAGCTGTGACAGACAGGCAGGGGAACCGACCAGCTTGTCCAGGTCCGACGGAGCCGCAGCCGCCGCGGCGCCGGTAACAAGTGCCAGGCATGCCGCCATGAGCACGCGGAAAACAGCAGTGTTGATATTCATCGTCGACGGTGGTGCGTTGAAAGAGTCGAACTGTAGCACGCCGGCCAGCGGCTACATCTTGAATGACTCGGGCCGCAGCAGTTGCGTTGATTGCCTTATTTTTTTAAGTCCTTGTAAAGCATCTCGACCATCCTGTCGGGCGAAATGAAGCCTTTGCCCCAAATCGGATCGAAATCGGCTGTGGGCCTGGCGGCGATCGCTTGCGCCTGCGTCTTGCCTTCCTTTACGAGCGTCTTGATGCGGCTGGCGATGGTGGCCAGCATGGCGCGGTAGGCGACCAGGTCGGCCTTGCTTGCCAGCGCGCCATGGCCGGGAATGAAGCGGGTGCTGTCATTCGATTCGGCCAATACGCGGTCGACCGCCGCGATCACGCCGTCGACCGTGCCGCCGCTCGAGGTATCGATAAACGGGTACAACTTGTTGAAAAACAGGTCGCCCATGTGCACCAGGTTGCTGCCCTTGAAATGGACGACCGCATCGCCATCCGTATGGCCGTTGGGCACGTGGAAGACGTACAGCTCCTCGCCGTTCAGGTGGAAGGTGACATCCCTGGTAAAGGTGATTACCGGCAGGGCAAGCGCGGGCGACGCCTTGACCGGCATGTTCAAGAATTCAATCAGTTGGTCGGAGGACATGCGCTTACGGACATTTTCATGCGCGACAATGATCGTATCCGACTTGCCGAATGCCTCATTGCCGCCCGTGTGGTCGCCGTGCCAGTGCGTATTGATCACGAACTTGACCGGCTTGTCGGTAATCGCCGCAATCGCCGCCTTGATCTTGCCGCTCATTGGCGCGTACTGGTCGTCGACCAGGAACACGCCGTCCGTCCCGACCGACACGCCGAGATTGCCGCCCGCGCCGGTAAGCATGTAGGTGTTGGCGCTGAGCTTTTCGGCCTTGACCTGGGCCTTGTCGAAGTTTTGCGCCAGCGCCGGGGCGCCAAGCATTGCCAGGGAAGCGAGTACGGCTAGGGTAGGGCGAAATCTCATGTGTGTATCCTCGTGGTTGAACTTTCCACTCGGATTCTAACCTCGATAACACTCCGAGTCGGCCTAAAGTCGGGTAGATTTCGTCACCGACACTGCCATCCCGGGTGCAAACTCAAGGTTCATCTTCGTTGGAGCAAATAAATGATTCTGAAACAGCTGCGCATCAGTCGTCATCTTTCCCAAGAACAGCTGGCCCAGATGTCAGGCTTGAATGTCAGAACCATTCAAAGGATAGAAAGCGGCCACAAACCCAGTGTGGAATCGCTGAAATGCCTCGCTTCCGCGCTCGAAGTTGATATTCCAACCTTGACTCAGGAGACCTTCATGATCGATAAAGCCACCGACCACTGGAAAAGCCATTCCCTTTGGCTCAAATGCTGGTTTTTCCTAAATTTTTATAATATCCGCGCGAGCAGACCGTCCGCCCGGCGCGTCGTGCTGATGTCACATGCGACAGGCTTCGTATTTTGCTTGCTGGGCCTGGTGAACGAGGCCGCGCTGGCAGGCGGCCTGATCATGCTGTCGACCGCCTATTATTTCCAGTTCCTCATGTGGCAAGGGGACAAATACGAGGTCTGGTATGACCCTGCCTGACTAAGCTATCCCGCATTCCGGCAGCCTGTCAGGCAGAAACGGCCGCCTGTCGCATAGCCGGGACGCACCATCCGTCCCGCCATATAGTGACGTTCGGCAGCCATCTCGCTGCGCCCCTTTCATCCCAGGAACAGGAAACCCGCATGCTCAAACTTTCACCTCTTTGCCTTGCAGTCATGTTGCTGCTCCAATTGCCAGCCAGCGCAGTCCAGGCGGTGCCCGTGGCAGCAACCGTCGACCAGGCGCTGGCCGCCCGCATCGACGCGGTGATCGCCCCGCACTACAAGGCGACCGATCCGGGCGCGACCGTGATCGTCACCAAAGACGGAAAGACGCTGCTGCGCAAGGCTTACGGCATGGCCGACGTCGCCGCCAAGGTGCCGATGCGCGCGGAGATGTCGCTGCGCCTCGGTTCGATCACCAAGCAGTTCACCTCCACCGCGATCCTGATGCTGGCCGAGGAAGGCAAGCTGGCCGTCACCGACCCGATCACCAAATTCCTGCCAGACTACCCGACCCAGGGCAAGGCCATTACGATTGAACACTTGCTCACCCACACGTCCGGCGTCGTCAGCTACACCAGCAAGCCCGATTTCCGCGCCAATTCGACCAGGGACTTGAGCGTGTCCCAGATGATCGATTCCTTCAAGAACGATCCACTCGAATTCGCGCCCGGCACCCGCTATGCCTACAACAATTCCGGCTACTTCCTGCTGGGTGCGATTATCGAAAAGGTGTCCGGTCAGTCGTATGCCAAGTTTGTCGAACAGCGCATCTTCGTTCCTTTGGGAATGACCCAGACCGCGTACGAAGGCATGGAACGCGGGCCCACCAGCCGCGCCGCCGGCCATTCCCGTTCGGAAGGCGGTTTCGCGCCAAGCCCGCCGCTGAGCATGAGCCTGCCGTACGCGGCCGGTTCGCTGGTCTCGACCGTGGACGACCTGGCGCGCTGGGACGCCGCAGTCTCGTCCGGCAAGCTGCTGAAGGCGGCCAGCTGGACCCAGGCGTTCACCCCCTACAAGCTGGCCGATGGCAAGGCGACCGCCTATGGCTATGGCTGGATGTTGGGCAAGCTGCGCGGCAGCGATACCATCGGGCATGGCGGCGGCATCAATGGTTTTTCGACCTACGCCTTGCGTGTGCCGGGGCAAAAAGTGTATGTGGCGGTGCTGACCAATGCCGACGGCGGCCTGGTGCAGCCTGCGCTGGTGGCCAACAAGGCGGCCGCAGTCGCCATGGGCACGCCATTTCCCGAGCGTCAAACCATCGTGCTCAGCGCGGACAAACTCGATGGCTACGCCGGCGTCTACCAGGTCGACGACAAGGTCAGTCGCACCGTGCGGCGCGAGCAGGACCACCTGCTCATCCAGCGCAGCGGACGCGGGCCGATCGCCCTGTATCCGTTCGCCGACGACAGTTTCTTCATGAAGGACATGATTACCATCGTCAAGTTCAGCCGCAATGCCAAGGGCGTGGTCACCCAGGTCACGCTTGACGACGACGGTGTTGAATCGGTCAGCGCAAGGACTGGCGACGTGGCTCCGGAGCGCAAGGCGGTCACGCTGCCCAAGGCCGCGCTGGACGGTTTTGCGGGGCGCTTCGAACTGATGCCGGGTTTTGTGCTGGAACTTTCCCGCGACGGTGACAAGTTCTTCGGACAGGCCACCGGTCAACAGAAATTCCTGTTGGTGCCGGTGTCCGAGACCGCCTTCTATGTCAAGGAAGTGGACGCCGAGGTCCGCTTCGACAAGGGCAACGACCAGATGGTGCTGTTGCAGGGCGGCCGCAATATGCCGGGCAAGCGCCTCAAGTAAGCAGGCGCCTTCCCGATCTGCTTAGTCGTAGGTCGCGCTCAAGGTCACGCCGGCAAAACTCTGCCTGGCCTTGAGCATGATGTAATACCAGCGTCCGCTCACCGGCGCAGCAATGCTGACCGATTCCTGGTTGCCTACCTTGCTCGACGCCGCCGTGTACGAGGTGGTCGTCGGGTAACGGTCCAACGCCGCATACAGGTCGACATCCCCGCTACCCTTGCTGGTGAATAGGCGCAAGTTCTTCGCGCCGGCCGGCAGCAGAATGTAGGCGTAAGCCTGGCTGGCCGACGCGAAGCCGCTGATCGAACAGTTCTTGCCCAGCTGGCTGGCCGACGCGCAGGCCGGCAGCGCTGGCGTCGGCAATGGCGGTTCGCCGGCCGTGGTGGCCGCAGCGGCCCACACGCCAAACTCGTAGTCGTAGCGGGTGCCGACGTAAGCCATGTAGCTCTGATAGCCCTCGTAATCGCCTGCCCTGAACTTGGCCACGACGGCGTCCACATCGCTGCGGTGCCGCTCGACCATGAAGCGCGTTGCCATGTAGCCCCAGCGGTAGGCGCGGTCGGTGTAGTCCGACATCGCATACGTGTTGCCGAAAATCTGGCTCAGCTTGTAGGTGCCGGTGCGTGCGACGTCGATCGATTTCTGATTATTGTTTTTCAGCGACAGGTACTCGGCCACGCCCTCGATCCACCAGACGGTCGGCTTGGTCACGGCGGCGCCGAAGTCGCCCGCCATGTCGAAACGGCCGTCGAGGTAGTGTACGTATTCATGCTCCAGGTTCCACACCGAGAATGCCGGGCGCAGCCACGACGCCTCGTGCGCGATGAAGCGCGCCTGGTTGCCCGCGACCGAAGGGTCGCCTTCCAGGTACATGCCACCGTTGTTGGTGTCGATATCGTAGATGATCGAGGCGTACTTGCCGTAGTTGGCGTAATCGTCGAACACCACCAGTTCCAGCGTCGTGTTGCGGTCATTGGCGACCGGCGTCTGCTTCGTTTGCAGCATCTCGTGGAAGTAGCTCTCTTCCTTGGCCAGAATGGTGCACGCTTCCTGCAGTTGCACCAGCGTCATGTCCTGGGCGCGGATGCGCAGGCTGGGGCTGCAGGTATGGCTGACCCTGAGCACCGCATCGGCCAGCTTGTTGGCATAGTCGCAAGTGCCGTATTGCGCGCAGTTGGCGTTGTCGTAGTACTTGACGGCCGAGGCGGCCGCCAGCCACAGGCCGCTGTCGGCGCCCAGCATGGTGCTGCTGGCCAGGGTCGCCTGGACCATCGGCTTGACCACCGGCTTTTGCGCCGCGTACTGCATGAAGCGGAATGCCTCGTTGGCGGCGTCGGTCAGCTGGTAGGCGACCGGGGAGGCAATCAGCGCGGCCTTGCCTTGGGTCACGAAGCTGTTCAGGGCCGTCGGGTAGGACGCATCCGTCTGCAGCAGCGCCAGGCCTTCGGGGCGGTAGTGGGCGTAGTAGATGACGGTCAGGGCCGAGGTGAAGCCACCGGATGCGCTCGAATCCGTCAAGGCCGTGGCCGCATTTGGATTGCCCGCCGTGTTGGTGTAGCGAGCCAGCACCTTTTTCATCGACGGCAGGAAGTAGGCTTCGTCATGCATGTTGGTAATCAGCCTGACCGTCTCTCCCGCTGTCGAGCTTGCCACGGTGTTGGGCGCGAACAGCATCGAACCCTCCACCAGCAACTTGATCGGGGCGCGCAAGGCGGTGGTCTGGGCGCTCGCTGGCTGCGGGATCACGCTGCTGCCGGCCAGGTAGTAGCCGGCCCGCAGGTAGAGCGCCAGGTTGACCAGCGCACGGTTGCTGGCGGAGTAAGTACCCGCTTCGCTTGAAAAACGGCTCACCACGGCGCTGAAATTGGCGGACGAATACACTTTGGCGGCCTGGGCCGGCGTCAGCGAAAACAGCGGATAGGTGCATTCATGGTCGGGCAGGCTGACCAGGTAGGCGGCCAGTGCGCTGCCGTTGTAGCCGGCCATGGTGTCCATATTCTTGCATTCCGGCGTGGCCTGCATGGCTTGCACGCGCGCGGCGGTGCGCGGCAGCAAATCGTAGCGCGGTTTGGTCGTGGGCGGCAGGTTGAAGGTCGATTGCTCGACCGAGGGCGGCAAGCTTTGCCGCTGGTGCGGTTTGGGCGCATGCCCGAGGCGTTTGTGCTGGTGGCCTTCCGTTTCCTGGATGGCGGCAAAGCTGGTGGTACTGACGAGGGCTGCGACCAGGCCTGCCAGCACCAACGGTGTGCGTTCGAAGAACATGTTTCTCACTCCTGTTTGGATGAATGGGTTGTGACCGCACCGCGCCGGCGCCAGGGTAGGCAGCGGCGCGGGAAGTCGGCGCGGAGGGGTGGTTCGCGCAGTGCTGAAGGCCTTCAGGCGAGCAATACTAGCGTGGAAGTTGTCAGGTAAATATAGTTGTCGAAAGCTGAAGGAAGGGTTCGCCCTATTTCGCCGCAGCGCGATGGAGAATCGGCATAGCCGCCGGCGCTTTGCGGCGTGAAAACCACACTCGCGTTTTTTGTATGGACATTTGTTTGATAGATTTTACATTTGCACAACAAATATGGCGGTGTTACCAATTTTCTCTTGTGTTATTAATACAAAAAATAGAAACTAGCAGCCCGTTCCCCCTAGTAAGTACACTGAGCCATGCTTTCGCGCCTGTTAAAGAAAAATACAGCTACTGAAGCTGTCCCGGCCTTCACGAAGAAGCCATTCTTCCGCAGCGAGCAAAAGGCTTTCTACGCGCGCCTGCGCCGTGCCTTGCCGAAATGCTATGTGTTCCCGGACGTGGAATTGCGTGCGCTCATGACCCCGATCAGCACCGACGGCAAGCAGCGCCGCACCGAAAAAGAATATCTGGTCGGCCGCAAGGTCGATTACGCCGTCTTCAACGCCGGCCTGAGCCTGCTGTGCGTGATTGAACTCAAAACTGGTGGCCTGGTCGACAATTCGCCAGGATCGAACGCGTCCCTGTTCAAGGGCGCCAGCATCAAGCATTTTTGCTGGGACAAGCAAAAGCTGCCAACCAGCGAGCAGATGATGCGGCTGTTCGGTTCATTCGTGCTGCCGGTCGTCAAGAGCGAAGGCGAAGCGCTGCCAGCGGCGGCCAATACCGAGTTCGGCGGTCCGCCCAGCGAAGTGATGATGGCCAAGGCCAGGTCGCTGACGCCAGAAGCGCTGGACCAGCTCGCGCCGCTGGGCCACACCAAGGCAGCCTATCCGCACGTGTGGGAGCGGATCCGCATGTTTTGCACCGAGCCGAACCACCTCGAGGACTACCTGACCTCGCTGTCGATCCAGTCGCGCGCCAGCAAGCGCGCCGGTTTTCCGCACGAAGTGCTGACCGAGATTAACGACATCGAAATCGCCAACGCGCCTTTCATTACCAAGATGCCTGAAAAGCCGAGCTGGAACGACGTCTTTACCAACCGCTGATCGCGGCCGCTTTTCTCAATCGTGCCTCAATCGTGCGCGCTGGCGCACGGTTTATGATTTGCCGTCGTCCGCGCTGGCGCGCAGATCATTGACTTGGAGGATGGCATGGATCCCCGGATTTCCACTCTCGAAAGCGACGTTGCGGCGATGCGCGCATTCGTCGAAACAATTCATTCCAACTACGCCACGAATATTGCGCTGGTCGAAACGGAGGCCCGCTTGCGCCTTGAGATCGTCTCGGCCAAGAATGAACTGAATCTGAAGTTTGTCGAACAAATCACGGCCTTGGATTACAAGATCGAAAAGATCGCCGCGGAGCAGAGGCTTGAATTTCAAAAAATCGTCGCCGAGCAGAAACTTGAATTTCAAAACGTCGCGAGCGAAATGCGCAACTGGCTGGTCGCCACCATCATCGGGCTATTCGTGGGCTTCGGCGGTTTGTTCATCGGGCTCGCCAGGATCGTCAAGCCCTGACCAAACTCGCGCCTGCTTTGATGGCAAATCTGCTAGTCTTGATTAAATCAAGCAACCATCAGAGCGAGCCCATGCGAACCATCCAGCAGATCCTCAAGGACAGCAAGACCATCGCCATGGTCGGCATGTCCAGCAAGCCCGACCGCGCCAGCCATGGCGTGGCGCATTACCTCCAGCAGCAGGGATTGCGCGTCATTCCGGTCAATCCCACCTACGCGGGCCAGGACATTCTGGGCGAAAAAGTCTATGCCAGCTTGCAGGAAGCGGCCACGGCGCTCGACGCCGGCGGCATCCAGATCGATATCGTCGACTGCTTCCGCAAGTCCGAAGAAATTCTGCCCGTCGCGCGCGAAGCCATCGCCGTGCGCGCCGCCTGCCTGTGGATGCAGCTGGGCGTGGTCAACCAGGCCGCGGCCGACCTGGCCAAGGCGGCCGGGCTCGACGTCGTCATGGACCATTGCATCAAGATCGAATACGCAGCCCTGGGGAAAATGTGAAAGCGCGCGAGCGCTTCAGGGCGCCAGGCACGGTCAAGCTGCGCGAGGATGATGCCGGCGACACGCCGCTGCGCGACAGCGCCGACCGCGACACCCTGTCCAAGGACGACATCAAGCAGCGCGAGCGTACCAAGACCGCCGAGCTGACCGCGCAGATCGCGGTGTTCCAGGAAATGCTGTACGCGCAGCACAAGCAAAAGCTGCTGATCGTGCTGCAGGGGATGGACACGTCGGGCAAGGACGGCACCGTGCGCGCGCTGTTCAGCCAGATCAATCCAATGGGCCTGCGCGGGGTCACCTTCAAGGCGCCCAGCGCTGACGAACTGGCGCACGACTACCTGTGGCGCGTGCATCGCCAGGTGCCGCTGAACGGCGAAATCGTCATCTTCAACCGCAGTCATTACGAAGACGTGCTGATCACGCGGGTGCAGGACATGATCGACGAGAAGGAGTGCAAGCGGCGCTATGCGCATATCTGCGACTTTGAACGCATGCTGGCCGAAACCGGTACCGTGATCGTGAAGATCTTCCTGCACATCTCGAAGGATGAACAGCGCAAGCGCCTGCAGGAGCGCATCGACGACCCTGACAAGCAATGGAAATTCGACGAGAATGACCTGGTTCAGCGCAAAAAATGGGATGCCTACATGCGCGCCTATGAACGCGCCATCATGGCCACCGACGCTGACCACGCGCCGTGGTACATCATCCCGGCCGATTCCAAAACCCACCGCAACCTGCTCATTTCGACGCTGCTGCTGGAAATCATGCAAGGCTTGAAGCTGGCCTATCCGCCGGCCGATGCACGGCTGTCCAAGCTCAAGGTCGAGTAGCCGCTGCCCTGAATCAGGCTGCCTGCGGTTCGTCGCCCTGCTTGATCGGCGGAGCGGCAGCGTCGTTGGCGGCGGTGTCGTCGAGCATGGTAATGAGCCCGGCAAAAATCGCTTGCTCCTCCGGCGACGCGGACGTATTGAGCGCCAGGTCGCGTGCGATGTCGCGCAAGCGCCACTCGATTTCGCGCGTGGCGACGGCCTTTTCAAACAACATCGTGCCGTCGGCATCGCCGAGCAGGTGGACCTGCTTCATGTAGAAGTCCAGGCCGGTGCTGATGAAGGCACGTTGAACGGTCCTGACACGCTCCATGCTGCGCGCCAGCAGCGCGAGCGCGTGCGGGGATGCCGCCGCGGCGCCCGATGCGAGCTGCTCGCCCGCTTCGATGATCAGGCAGATGCGCCCGAACAGGTGTTCGATGCCTTCGTTCTTGCTCGCCGCGAGCGGCGGTTCACCCTGCTTCTTGTCCTGCGCCCGCAAGGCGCCGGACACGCCCGCCAGCAGTTCGCGCGCATGCTCGCCAGGGACGATCTTGAGCGCCAGCTCGGCGCGTTCGAGCGCGTGGTCCAGCTGCAGCACGCCGGCGATCATCTCGGCCACCGATACCGCCTGGCCGGCCGGGCTCAGGTCCTTGCGGCCCATCTGGCGCGGGTAGCCGGTGGCGTCGGCGCGCTCATGGTGCTCGGCCACCGCGCGACCTACCGATGCGGGATACGACTCCAGTTCGGCAATCAGCATTTGTCCGATCCGCGGATGCACGACCAGGTGCGCCCATTCATGCGGCAGCAGGCGCCGGCCGGGATTCAGGTAGGCCGGGTCGATATACAGTTCGCCAATATCGTGCAGCAGGCCGGCGAGGGCCGCAACCATCTGCTCTTCGGGCGACACTTTCAATTTTTTTGCCATGCAAATGGCCAGCATGCTGACCATGACGCTGTGGTCGAGCGACGCCTCGCCGTCGCGTTCGATCAGGGTCAGCATCATGCGCATCGCGTGGCCAAAGCGCATATTGGCCAGCAGCGCCTGGGGCGACGGTCCGCCGCCGCCGGCATTGGCAATGATCAGCCGCAGCGGCGCACTGGTGTCGATCAGGCGGGTGGCGCAAGCCACGATCTTGCCGCTGTCGACCGCGCCCTCGACCACCAGGGTCGATTCCAGCGACTTGCTCAGCTTGTGCAGCCCCAGCGTGTTCTGTTGGGCGCGCGTGAGCCGGGTGCCCTTGGCTACGAGCTTCATGCCGCGCTGGTCGAGGATATCCTCGCTGGCCGCAACGTCCATCACATCGGTCAGCTTCATGACCTTGTCCAGGTAATGATGGTTGACGGCGGTGCTGAGGTTTATCGTAGACATAATCGAATGTTGCGCCAATGAACCAATAGTAGCAATCGGGAATCGCTTGGCTGTTGTTTCCCGGGCTTAGCACTTCGCCATGCCTTATCGTGGCTGTGCAGGCAACAGTGTTCGAATTGGCATAGAATGAATTTTCCTTTATCCATGCCAGGAACCGAACATGATCAAGCTCTCCGCACTGCTGCTGGCCACCTGCGCCGCTACTGTATTGACGAGCGCCCCGGCGCTGGCGCAGGCGGCGCCGGCCACGCCGGCCGCGGCTTCCTGCCCTGCCCTGCTCAAGCAGAGCTTCAACCGCCTGCAGGACGACGCGCCGCAGAACCTGTGCCAGTACGCCGGCAAGGTGATCCTGGTCGTGAACACGGCCAGCTACTGCGGCTACACCAAGCAGTACGAGGGCCTCGAAGCGCTGTATTCCAAATACAGCGCCAAGGGCCTGGTGGTGCTGGGTTTTCCGTCGAATGACTTCGGCAAGCAGGAGCCGGGCAGCGCCAAGGAAATCGCCGATTTGTGCTTCAACACCTACGGCGTCAAGTTCCCGATGTTCGCCAAGTCCGTGGTCAGCGGCGAGGCGGCCAATCCGTTTCACGCGCAGCTGATCAAGGCGACCGCCAAGGAGCCGAAATGGAACTTCACCAAATACCTGATCGACCGTAACGGCAAGGTCATCGAGCACTTCCCGAGCAAGGTCACGCCGGAAGACAAGGCCCTGGTCGGCAAGATCGAACAGGCGCTGGGCACGTAAGCGCATGGCCGCCAAACCATCGCTCGGCGCCGACCTGCTCGGTGCCTCGCACCTCGCCCTCGAGGCAGTGGCAGGGGTGACCGAGCTGGTTGAAGCGGTTCACATGAATGTGCTGAACAAGGCCATCGGCACGCCGCTGGTGCGGCCGGTGGCGGGCGTGACGTCGTTCGTCTACCGCAGCGTCAAGGGGGTCACCTCGCTCGTTGGCGGCGGCCTCGATGCGGTGCTGCGGCGCCTGGCGCCGGAACTGAGCGGGCAGCCCGCCTGGGCCGGACGCGAAGCGCTGCTGGCGGCGCTCAACGGCGTGCTGGGCGACCGCCTGGCGCACAGCGGCAATCCGCTGGCGGTGCGCATGCGGCTGCGCCAGCGCGGCTTGCCGCAGCCTGTGTCGGGCCGCATCGTGGTGCTGGCCCATGGCCTGTGCATGAACGGCGAGCAGTGGCTGCGCGACGGCGTCGATCACGGCGCTACGCTTGAGCGCGAGCGCGGCTACACGCCCGTCTATGTGGATTACAACAGCGGCTTGCATATCTCGGAGAACGGTCGCCAATTGGCGCGCCAGCTCGGCGAGCTAGTCGACGGCTGGCCGGTGCCGGTGCAGGAACTGGTGATCGTCTGCCACAGCATGGGCGGCCTGGTGGCGCGCAGCGCCTGCCATTACGGCGCGCTGGACAGCCAGGCCTGGCTGGGCAAACTGAGTAAACTCGTTTTCCTGGGCACCCCGCATCACGGCGCGCCCATGGAACGCGGCGGCAACTGGGTCCACCTGCTGACCGACCTGTCGGCTTACAGCGCGCCATTTTCGCGCCTTGCGAAAATCCGCAGCGCCGGTATTACCGACCTGCGCCACGGCAGTGTGCTCGACGACGACTGGGAAGGCCAGGATCGCTTCGCCCATGGCGCGCCGCTGCCCTTGTTCCTGCCCTTGCCGCCGGGCGTGCGCTGTCACGCAGTGGCCGCGTCGATCGGCAAGCGCGAGGGCGACCTGGCCGACCGCATGCTGGCCAGCGATGGCCTGGTGCCGCTGGCCAGTGCGCTGGGCCAGCATGCCGATCCGGCGCGCTGCCTGGACCTGGACGGCGTGATGGTATTCCAGACCAATCACATGCAGCTATTGTCGTCAGCCGAGGTGGGCGCGCACCTCTTGCGCTGGCTCTGACAGCGCGAAGCCTTCGTCCAGCCAGCCCGTAATCCCGCCGGCCATGATCTTGACCGGCCGTCCCAGTGTCGCCAGCCGGATCGCCGCGCGCGCCGCGCCGTTGCAGTGCGGGCCGGCGCAGTAGACCACGAACAGGGTGCCGGCCGGGTAGGCGGCTAGCTTGGAGCCGATGATCTTGCGGCGGGCCTGGACATGCTGCTGCACCTGGTGCGGCGCGACTACGGCGCCCATGTGGGCAACCTGCTGGCTCAGCGCCTGGTGGTGGCGCCGCACCGCCAGGGCGGCCAGGCCCAATACCTGCCGCGCCCCATGGCGTACGACGAGAAAGGGCGGCTGACAACATTGATGGACTGGGTACGCGCCCATCCGGAGCAAAGCCATACTGTGGCCAGCATGGCTGCACGCGCCGCCATGAGCGCGCGCACCTTGCAGCGCCAGTTCCAGGATGCGACCGGCTTTGCACCCGTTGAATGGCTCACGCGCGAGCGCATTGCGATCGCCAAGGATTTGTTGGAAACCTCCAGCATGCCACTGGCGCAGATGGCCGAGCGTGCCGGCTTCGGTTCCGAGGAATCGCTGCGCCGCCATTTCCGGCGCCTCGCTGCCACCACACCGGCGGCTTACCGACGTCAGTTCTCGGAAACTATCGAAGCAGTGTCGCCGTAAGCGGGCCGCGCAGGGCATTGCAGAGCATGATCGCCTGCGCGCTGTCGAGCATGGCACGGGTGATCACGCGCTCTTCCGCCTGCCGATCGGCCAGCAGCACCGCGCGCATGATGCCGGGCAGGGCGCCGCAGACGAGTGGCGGCGTGCACCAGCGCCCGTCGATGTTGACGAACACATTAGTGCGGGCGCCCTCGGTCAGTTCGCCGCGCTGGTTGAAGAACAGCGTGTCGAAGGCGCCTGCGGCTTCGGCCTCGCGCCAGGCGGCGTCGTAGCGCGTTCGGATGTTGGTCTTGTGGCGCAAAAAAATATCGTCGGCATCGGTCGCATCGGGCGCCAGCAGCACCCGCACCGGCTGCGCCAGCTCGATCAAGGGCGCGCTGTGCGCCGTGAATTTGCCGTCGCCTGAAAGCGCAAAGCGCAGGCGGCAAGGGCCGGGCGGAAGCGCCGCGCAAGCCGCATCGAGCGCCGCGTCGGCGCCGTCGAACGGAAAGCCAAAGTAGCGCGCGGACGCCTGCATGCGCGCCAGGTGCAGCGCGCGGTGCCGGCAGCCGTGGTCAACGCTGGCGTGCATGGTTTCGAAGATCTCGAAATCGTTGCCAAGGCCGGTCAGGAAGCGTGCCTTGAGCTGGCATTCGGCGTATTCGTCATGCGCATCGCTGTCGAACACGATGCCCGCTCCGACGCCCATTTCGCCGCGCCGCACACCTGCCACCGGCGCCTGCAATACCAGCGTGCGGATCGGCACCGACAGGCAGAAGTCACCGATGGCGTGAGCGCCGGCCGGCGGGTCGAACCAGCCGATCGCACCGGTGTACACGCCGCGCGCGGCGGGCTCCAGTTCGCGGATGATTTCCATGGTGCGCCGTTTGGGCGCGCCGGTGATCGACCCGCACGGATACAGCGCGCGGAAGATCTCGCCCAGCGCGGCATCGGGCCGCAGCTGCGCGCGCACGGTGGAGGTCATTTGCAGCACGCTGCTGTAGCGCTGCACCTCGAACAAGGCGGGCACCTCGACGCTGCCGGTCACGGCGATGCGCCCAAGGTCGTTGCGCAGCAGGTCGACGATCATCAGGTTTTCGGCGCGGTTCTTGGGGTCGAGCGACAGGGCTGTGGCGCGGCGTGCGTTTTCAAGGGCGTCGTCGGACGCCGGCGCCGTGCCTTTCATCGGCCGCGTGACCAGTTCGCCCTGCGCGTGGCGCACGAACAGCTCTGGCGAAAGCGACAACAGCGCGCCGCCATCGGGCAGGCTGACCAGCGCGCCGTAAGGCACGGGCTGGCGCGCGCGCAGTCGCGCATACAGCGCAAACAGGGAACCGAAAGCGTCGAAGCGCAGCCGATACGTGTAGTTAACCTGGTAGGAGTGGCCGGCCTCGATATAGTCGTGGATGACGCCAAGCGCGCGCGAAAATTCGGCCTGGTCGACATTCGCGTGCACCGCGCCGATGCCGGCGGGACGCGCGACATCGACGCGCTCAGCCAGCCAGGCCGCTACGTCGGACGCGGACAGGTGGGCGCAGCTGTCGAACAGCAGCACCTGGGCCAGGGGAGCATCGAGCGGGTGCGCGGGTATGCCCAGCAGATGGCCGCCCAGTTCGTAGCTGAGGACCGGCACTGCGTACAGGCCGCGCGCCAGAGCCGCCTGCATGTCGGCCAGCACCTGCGGCCACTCGTCGGCGGCCGCGCAGCTCAAGGTACCCGCATGCCCCGTGTACAGGCGCGAGCGCGCGTGCTGCGGATCGGCGGCGCTGGCGTCGTCGAGCAGGGCAAAGCATGCGGGACTGGTCATTGCAGGAAAATCTACGCGGCCAGCATCAGGGCCAGGTGCAGCGCCGTGCCTTCGGCCGGGTTGTTGCGAAAGCCGCTCTTGGCGAAACGGTGCCAGCGCCCGACCACATAGCTCACCAGCAGGCTGGCGCGCGCGGCGACGTCGGCTTCCTGGCCGTGGCCCTGGGTGACTGCCAGGCGCAGCGACTGCTTGCACGCCAGTTCCACCTTGTCGTAGAACTGGTTCATGCGCAGCTGCAGGCGCTCGTCTTCGTTGACCAGCGCGTCGCCGATCAGCACCCGCGTCATGCCCGGATTGTTCGCCGCAAAGCTGAGGAGCATCTGCAAGATCGCATGGACCTGGTCGGCGCCGCCGGCTTCACGTTCCGAGATCTGGTTGATCAGGCCGAACACGCTGGACTCGATAAAGTCGATCAGGCCCTCGAACATTTGGGCCTTGCTGGCGAAATGGCGGTACAGCGCAGCCTCGGATACTTCGAGCCGCGCGGCCAGCGCCGCAGTGGTGATTTTTTCGCCCTTGGGCTGCTCCAGCATCGCGGCCAGGGCTTGAAGGATTTGCAGTTTGCGCTGGCCCGGCTTGGTGCTTGCCATGTTATCTCGATCTGTAAGTTGGGGGAGGTCAGCGCAACCGGTGCAAGCGGGCGGGCAGCTGCCGTAGCGATTTTACTTTGACATCGACGAAAGCGGGGCGTTTTAGCATTTTGGGCAGGGTCGGGCCGCCGATCGGGTCGACCATCTTCAGGTACTGGGTCAGCCACACGGTGCGCATGCCGACCTGCTTCGCGCTGCGCAGGTTGGCCAGGGTATCCTCCACCAGAATGGCCCGCCCGGCCGCCACGCCGTGCTTGCGCAGCAGCCTTCGCAGCATCAGGCTGGACGGCTTGGGCCGCAGCTGGCCGTGCACGTGCATGTCCTCGATGGCGATGTGGTGGCTGAAGTGGCGCCGCAGCCCGAGGTGGCGCATCACCTCGGACGAATAGCGCAGCGGCGCATTGGTCAGCAGGATTTTTCGGCCGGGCAGGCGCTTGAGCATGCGGCCCAGGCCCCGTTCGAAACGCATCATCGCGCGCAGGTCGTCCAGGTCGTGGGTCTGGTGCAGGAACTCGGCCGCGTTCACATTGTGGTGGCGCACCAGGCCGAGCAGGGTGGCGCCATAGCGCTTCCAGTAGCCGATGCGGGCCGCGTCCACGGTCTCCTGGCTGGCCGGCGTGACGCCGTCGCCCAGCACGCGGCCGATGAAGGTATTCATGTTCGCACTGATCGAAGGAAAAATTGCATGGGAGGCATCATGCAAGGTATTGTCAAGATCGAACAGCCAGAGCGGGGAGGACGCGGTAATATTTGGCACGAGTAGCTTTACGCAAAAATACATCAAGGAAATTGCATGCGACGTCAGATTATAGTGGTCTTCTTCAGCTTGTTCTGGCTGGTCCTGGGACCGGCCTTCGGCGCCGACCGCGGGGCGCTGTTCAAGGTCACGGGGGACGGGCACACCATGTATTTGTTCGGCACCATCCACGTGGGCCAGCCGGAATTTTATCCGCTCGAGCCGCGCATTGCCGCGGCGGTGGCGGGCGCCTCCACCCTGGCGCTGGAGATCGACCCGTCGGGCGAACCGGCCGCCATCGCCGAGGCGCTGCAAGCGCATGGCATGGCCGCGCCTGGTACCGGTCTCGAGGAAATGACGCCCACCTTGCGCGCGCGCCTGGACAAGGTACTGGCCAAGGTCAATGTCGATCCGGCTGCGGTGGCCCGTTTCAAGCCGTGGCTGGTGGCCACCGTGCTGGCCATGTCGGAATACGCGGCCCAGGGCTACCGCGCCGACCTGTCGGTCGACGCCCACCTGGTGCAGCTGGCCCGCGCCAGCAAGGTGCCCGTGATCGCGCTGGAAACCCCGGCCTCGCAGATGAAGCTGTTCGACCGCCTGTCCGATACCGAGCAGTTGCGGTTTTTGGAGGACAGCGTGGACATGATTGAAAGCGGCAAGCAAGTGGTGGAAGTGCGCCAGATCGTCGACGCCTGGCGCATGGCCGACAAGGCTGCGCTGGAAGCGATCGCCGAGCGCGCGGACAACGACACCACAATCTCAGGGAAGTTCCTCAAGACGGTCTTGCTGGATGAACGGAATGTGGACATTGCAGCCAAGCTGGCCGCCTTGCTCAAGCGTAGCGATGGCAGCGTGGCCGCGATCGGCGTGCTGCACCTGATCGGCAACAAGAGCGTGCCCGCGCTGATGAAAGCGCGCGGCCTGACGGTCGAGCGGGTGTATTGAAACAGGGAGGAATGGTGCCCTTTACGTGGATTGAACACGTGGCCTCTCCCTTACCAAGGGAGTGCTCTACCACTGAGCTAAAAGGGCGGTACTGAAGTTGAAGAGGCCGCGAACGCGGCCTTCACAAAGTTTTAGTGCGAGCGGATCATAGTGCCAAAAGCCTGTTCGGTCAAGACTTCGAGCAGCAAAGAGTGTTCGATCCGGCCGTCGATGATGTGAACCGTGTTCACGCCCGACTTGGCCGCATCCAGCGCCGATGAAATTTTCGGCAGCATGCCGCCGGAAATGGTTCCGTCGGCAAACATTTCTTCGATTTCGCGGGCCGACAAGTCGGTCACGAGATTGCCTTTTTTATCCTGCACGCCGGCGATGTTGGTCATCATGATCAGCTTTTCGGCTTTCAGGATTTCCGCGATCTTGCCCGCGACGACGTCGGCATTGATGTTGTAGGCCTGGCCGTCCTGGCCAAAACCGATAGGCGAAATGATCGGGATGAAGGCATCGTCCTGCAGCGCCTTGACCACCGCCGGGTTGATGGCGTCGATCTCGCCCACGAAGCCGATGTCGAGGAACTCGCCTGGACGTTCCTTGTCGGGCATGGCCATCTTGCGCGCGCGAATCAAGCCGCCGTCCTTGCCGGTCAGGCCCACCGCCTGGCCGCCGTAATGGTTAATCAGCATCACGATATCCTGCTGGACTTCGCCGCCGAGCACCCATTCGACCACTTCCATGGTTTCTTCGTCGGTGATGCGCATGCCCTGCACGAAGGTGCCTTGCTTGCCGATTTTTTTCAGCGCATTGTCGATCTGCGGACCGCCGCCGTGCACGACCACCGGGTTCATGCCGACCAGCTTGAGCAGGATGACGTCGCGCGCGAAACCGTGTTTCAGGCGTTCGTCGGTCATGGCGTTGCCGCCGTATTTGATGACGATGGTCTTGCCGTGGAAATTGCGGATGTACGGCAGCGCCTCGGCCAGGATTTGCGCTTTGATCTGCGGGGAAACCTTGGTCAGGTCGTCGGACTGGTCATTCTTCAGGTCAGGCAGTGGTGCGGTCATGGCAGGTCCGAAAAGGAAATTTGGCGAGATTTTACAGGCAACAGCGCTGGCCCTGTGGCCATTATAGGGCCAAGTTGTTGTATTTTAATTCCCGATCCGTTACGCTGATCCGCAAATGACCACCTCCACGCCCGACGCCCCTTCGCTGCACCGCCAACTCGAGGCCATGCGGCCCCAGCTTGTCCGTTTTGCACAATTGCAGTTGCGAAACGAAGCGCTGGCCGAGGATGCGGTCCAGGATGCGCTGATCGCCGTGCTGGAAAAGCCGGAGCGCTTCGCCGGCCAATCCTCGCTGCGTACCTATGTGACCGGCATTTTGAAGTTCAAGATCATCGACAACTTGCGCAGCGCCACCCGCGAGCGCCAGATCGAGTGCGCCGACGACGAGTCGCAGGACGAGGCGGTGGACGCGCTGTTCGCGGCCGACGGCCATACGGTGGCGCCGCCGCTACAGTGGGGCAACCCGGACGCTACCTTGCAGCAGAAGGATTTTTTCCGGGTATTGGAAGTGTGCCTGGAAAAATTACCCGCGCAACAGGCACGGCTGTTCATGATGCGCGAGTGGCTGGAGCTGGATACCGACGATATTTGTAAGGAATTGGCGATTACTTCGGCCAATGTATGGGTCATCCTTTATCGGGCCCGCGTGCGCCTGCGCGAGTGCCTGGACCTGAACTGGTTCGGCAACGCCGCCGTGAAATGACAGGAAAAGCGATGGATGGGCTGAAACCGACTTGCCGCGAAGTGCACCGCCTGGTGTCCGAGGGCATGGACCGCGACCTCTCCCTGGTCGAACGCACCCGCATGCGGCTGCATTTGATGGTGTGCGAGGCGTGTACGCGCTTTAACGGCCAGATGGACCTGCTGCGGCGCGCCATGCGCGGCGGCCCGCCCGAGGACGGGCAGCCATGAGCATCTGCATGCGCTGCGGCCAGTCGTTCAGCTGCGCCATGATGGGCGAGCAGGATGGCCCGTGCTGGTGCACGGCCATGCCGCCGGCCTTGCCGGTGCCGGGCGTGGGCGTCAGCTGCTGGTGTCCGGGCTGTTTGAAGCTGGAGATCGAGGCGCAAAAAGGTTCCGAAGCGAGGCCGCCGCACGATTGAGGCAGCTCGCTTCCCGCCCGTTGTAACGCGGCCTAGAATGATCCTGATCGAAGGACCACATCATGGGCACCCCGTACGAGACCGATATCGTGGCCTGGGCCAGCGAGCAGGCTGAGCTGCTGCGCGGCAGGCGCTGGTCCGCCCTCGACATCGAGAATATCGCCGGGGAGATAGCGGACGTGGGCAAGAGCGAAATGCGCGAGCTGGAAAGCCGCCTGGGCGTGCTCATCGGCCATCTTCTGAAATGGCAATTCCAGCCCGAAAAGCGCAGCAAGAGCTGGATCGACACGATCGACGTGCAAAGGATGCGGGTTGCGGACCGATTGCGGCGCACGCCCAGCCTTAAACATCTTCTTGTCGACGAAACATGGCTGCAAGAGACGTGGCACGACGGCTTGTCGATCGCGCAAAAGGAAACCGGCCTTCACAGCCTGCCGCGCAAGCCGCTTTGGACAGTGGACCAGTTGCTTGATGCTGAATTCTTTCCTGACTGAAGGAGCCGTTCCATGGGGACCCCATACGACACCGATATCGTGGCCTGGGCCGACGAGCAGGCTGAGCTGCTGCGCGGCCGGCGCTGGTCCGCCCTCGATATCGAGAATATCGCCGAGGAGATCGCGGACGTGGGCAAGAGCGTGCAGCGTGAGCTGAGCAGCCGGGTAGCGGTCCTGTTGGCCCACCTGCTCAAGTGGAAGTACCAGCCGCAGTTGCGATCCAAAAGCTGGCTGGCCACGGTCGCCGTCCAGCGCAGGGCGATCGCCAGGAAATTGGACAGGATTCCCAGCCTGAAGCGATCGTATTTTGATGAAGAGTGGCTCGAGGAGGCATGGGACGATGCGGTCAGCATGGCGATCGGTGAAACCGGGCTGCATGAATTTCCCGAAGTTCCACTCTGGACCGCGAGCCAGGTACTCGACCCCAACTTCTTTCCTGACTGAACTATAATTGGCGCACCCCGCCCGCCAATGAAAGTTCGCAATGCCCCTGGATATCAATCACCTCGGTTTCGCCGCCGCGGCATGTACCACTGGCGCCGCACGCGCATGCGCGCGCTCCCTCAAGTGGCGCTGGTGTGGCGCGAACGCGGTGCGCCCGGCATTTCCAGCGGCATGTATTTGATGTTCATTGCCGGCGTGACCATGTGGCTGCTGTACGGACTGGCACTGCACGCCTGGCCGGTGGTCATCGCCAATGCGCTCACATTGATCCTGGCCACCGCCATCCTCGGCATGAAATGGTATTTCGAACGCTTGCCCGCCCTGTAAATCAGCGTTTGGTCTGAAAGAAGCGCATCATTTCCCGGCTCGCGTCCGGGCCCTTGCCGTCCGTAAAGCTACCGTGCGCGCTGCCGCCCGACCAGGCGTGACCGGCGCCATGGATCAGCCACTGCTCGGCGTGCGGCGTACCGTCGGCCTTTTGGTGCACGGTGCGGGTGTAGGCATGGCCGTCTGGCACCCGGCCCGGCTCGACCACGATCTCCTTCGGCCCCTGGTGCGCGCCCTGCTTGATGAGCTCGTCGCCATTGGCGGGGTGCACCGTCGTATCCCTGTCGCCATGGAAAACGATGATGGGAATGGCCTTGCCGCCCGGCTGGCTGCGCCCGAAATTGCCCTGCATGGCCGCCAGCGCCGACGGCAAATCGTGGGCCGAGGCGAACGGCAAGCCCGAATGCACGCCCACGGCCGCGTATAGCTCCGGATACAGGGTGCCCATGATGGTGGCCATGGCGCCGCCCGCCGACAGGCCGGCCACGTACACCTGGGCCCGGTCGACCGCGTAGTTGTGGATGATGGTCTCGGTGATGCCGGCGATGAGGGACGGCTCGCCCTGGCCGCGGGTCTGGTCGACGGCGCTGAACCAGTTCCAGCAGCGCGACGGGTTGGCCTGCTGCGACTGGGCCGGGTAGACCACCAGGCAATGGAGCTCCTCGGCCAGCAGGTTCATTTGTGTGCCGCGGGCGAAATCGTCCGGATCCTGGCTGCAGCCGTGCAGCATGACGACCAGCGGCATCGCCTGGTCGGCGTAGCTGCTGGGAATGTACAGCTTGTAGCTGCGCGTTCCGGCCGCATTGGTAAAGCTGCCGTCGACGAATTTCCCGGGCAGGTCGGGCGCGGGAGAGCCCATGCCGGCCATTCCGCCGGGCATCTCGAAGTTGGGCATCTTGAAGCTGCCCATCCCGTTGCGACCACTCAAGCCGTTCTTGTCCAGCTTGGCCATCAGCTCCGGCACCAGGTCCTTGAGCAGGTCTGCAGCCGACGCCATGCCAGTGTGAGTGGGCGCTGGCTTCTGTTCTGGTGCAGGCGCAGCCTCGGGCTGCGGCGCAGGGTTGCGCACCTTGGCGGAGGCGGGCGGCGGGTTGATGTCGCGCATGGCTGGCCCCTGGGTGGGCGCCGGCTGGGCCGGGGCCTTGTTCGGCGTGAGGATTTTCAGCGCGTCCTGGATCGCCGCCGTGGCCGCCTTGGGGCCCTGGCCGGTGAGGGTGCTGGTTGCTGCCCGCATGCGGGCCAGCAGCTTTTCATTGAATTTCATATGCGTTCCTTAGTTAGGCGCTTCAGAGGATGCGTCCTGCCAGTGCTGTCTTGAGCACGTTGCTTGCATGCAGCGAGCCGAGCACGAAAATCGATTCGATGGTTGCCAACGCCAGTTCCACCGAGACATCGCTGGCGATACTGGCCAGGCCGAGTACCTGGATTTGCAGGCGCTCCCCGGCCTGCAGCGCCGCTTCGAGGTCGGCGCGGGAATAATGATGCAAGCCGAGCACCAGGCTCTTGCGTGCAACGGTTTGCCGA
The DNA here is from genome assembly GCA_040388275.1 of Pseudomonadota bacterium. Classification (GTDB taxonomy): domain Bacteria; phylum Pseudomonadota; class Gammaproteobacteria; order Burkholderiales; family Burkholderiaceae_D; genus Telluria_A. The sequence goes on along the minus strand of JAZKCA010000057.1, from coordinate 26,735 downwards.
ACTACTTCCGCATGGGTACCCAGTTGATTGCGGATGGCAGTACGGATCAGGTCAGTCCGGTTCGAATAAAAACCTTCATTGACCAGCAGGTCGATCTGGCCGAGATCGATCAAGCCCAGGTTAATAGTGATCTTTTCCGAGTCGGAAAGTTTCGGTTTCAAGTCGGGGGCGTTCATATATCTCCGTTTAACATCCTTGTGGCATCCATACACCATCTACATGGATGGTAGTCTACGCATCTCGCGGCCCGGGTCAAGCGCGATTCGCTTGAATGCGATAATGTGGCTTTCGAGTCACAGCGGAGCCGGTATGGGACACATCTTGGGAATTGATCACGTACAACTTGCCATCCCGGTTGGCGCGGAAGAGCATGCGCGCCAGTTCTATGGCGGCGTGCTGGGACTGGAAGAAATTCCCAAGCCGGTGGTGCTGGCGGTGCGCGGCGGCGTCTGGTTCTCATGCGGCATCACGCAGATCCACCTGGGTTCCGATCCCGACTTCCAGGCCGCGAAAAAAGCCCACCCCGCGCTGGTCGTGGCCGATCTTCCGGCCTTTGCCACCCTGCTCGAAGGACGCGGCGTGACGCTGAAAGCCGAAGAAGAAGTCAACGGACGCCAGCGCGCCACCTTGTTCGACCCCTTCGGCAACCGCATTGAATTGATCGCCTCATGAGTCCCGATTTAAAGCCTGGCCACCGTTTCGAATGGCGTTATACGGTTCCCGCGCGCGCCACCGTGCCGCAGCTGTACGCCGACACCGGCTTCTGCCTCGACATGCCCGACGTGCTGGCCACCGGTTATATGGTCGGCATGATGGAGCTGGCCTGCGTGCACGGCATGATGCCGTTCATGGACTGGCCGCGCGAGCAGAGCGTGGGCACCATGGTCCACTTCGACCATTTTTCGCCCACGCCGCCAGGCATGACCTTGCGCATCGAAGGCGAGGTGACCGAAGTCGAAGGACGGCGCGTGCGCTTTCGTATCGAGGCGTGGGACGACGTCGAGCGCATATGCGAAGGCACGCACGAGCGCCATGTGATCGATCCGCAGCGCTTCGCGGCCAAGGTCGAACGGAAAAGGAAGGCCGCATGAATCCCGAAATACAAACGCCGGTGCCTTCGCCCTGCATCAGCCTGTGCGAGATGGCGCCCGACACGGGCTTGTGCCGCGGCTGCCTGCGCACCATCGACGAGATCATCGGCTGGAGTTCGGCCGGCGACGACTACAAGCGCGCCGTGTGGGCCGAGATCCGGCGCCGCGAAGCGGACATGGAATTCAAGTGATCGACCTGCCGGCCACCATGCGGGTGTTCGAACGCGGCTGGCTCTCATCGAACAATATCCTGTTTACCGGTTCCGGCCCGACGGCGCTGATCGACAGCGGCTACCTGATACACGCGGATCAAACGCTGGCGCTGGTTGAGCACGCGCTCGAAGGGCGCCCACTGGAGCGCCTGATCAACACCCATTTGCACTCGGACCACTGCGGCGGCAACGCGGCGCTGCAGGCGCGCTACGGCTGCCATACATCGATCCCGGTGGCCGAGGCGGACAAAGTGCGCGCCTGGGACGAAGAGGCGCTCAGCTACAAGGCCACCGGCCAGCAGTGCCAGCGCTTCGGCTTCGACGCCACCCTGGCGCCGGGCGACACGCTGGTGCTGGGCGGCCTGTCCTGGCAAGCCCTGGGCGCACCGGGGCACGATCCCCATTCGCTGATTTTTTACTGCGCGTCCGAAGGCATATTGATCTCGGCCGACGCCTTGTGGCAGAACGGCTTCGGCGTGATCTTCCCCGAGCTGGCGGGCGAGTCGGGCTTCGCCGAAACGCGCGCCACGCTGGAACTGATCGCCACGCTCGATGCGCGCCTGGTCATCCCCGGCCATGGCGCGCCCTTCACCGACGTCAAGGCGGCGCTGGGGCGGGCCTTTTCGCGCGTCGATTTCCTCCAGGCCGACCCCAAGCGCAACGCTGAAAATGCGATCAAGGTGATGCTCAAATTCCTGCTGCTGGAACGCCAGCAGTTCGCGCTGGCCACGCTGCCGGCCATGTTCGAGCAGAACCCGGTGATCGAGGGCGCGCGCAGGCGCTACCTGGACCTGAGCGCGGCCGACCTGGCGACTTGGGCGGTGCGCTCGCTGGTGCGGGCGGGTGCGGCGCGCGAGGTCGACGGCCTGTTGCTCAATCACGAGATGTGAAAATCGAGGCATTGTTCTAGCACGATCGTTCTTTTATCGCACTATAATGGGTTTCCATTTCCCACCACTGCGAGAACGACATGGCACTGCCCGCCGCGCTGCAAAACCTCACCCTTCCCGTCATCGGATCGCCGATGTTCATCGCCAGCGGACCGGCGCTGGTAGCGGCGCAGTGCAAGGCCGGCATCGTCGGCTCCTTCCCGGCGCTGAATGCGCGGCCGGCGGAAATGCTCGACACCTGGCTGCATGACCTGAAAAAAGAGCTGGCCGACTACCAGGCTGCCAATCCGCAAGCCAAGGTGGGGCCGATCGCGGTGAACCAGATCGTGCACCAGTCGAACGATAGGCTGGCGCACGACATCGAGATGTGCGTCAAGCACCAGGTACCGATCATCATCTCCTCGCTGCGCGCGCCGCCCAAAGACATGCTCGAGGCGATCCACAGCTACGGTGGCATCGTGTTGCATGACGTGGTCTCGATCCGGCACGCGCAAAAGGCGCTGGAAGCGGGCGTGGACGGGCTGATTTTGGTGGCGGCGGGGGCGGGCGGGCACGCCGGTCCCCTGTCGCCGTTTGCGCTGGTGGGCGAAGTGCGCAAATTTTTCAGCGGCCCGCTCGCGCTGTCGGGATCGATTGCCACCGGCGACGCCATCCTCGCCGCGCAAGCGATGGGCGCCGACTTCGCCTATATCGGCTCGCGCTGGCTGGCCACGCAGGAATCGAACGTGACGGACGGCTACCGCGAAGCGATTGTGGAGTCGTCGGCGGCCGACATCGTGTACACCAACCTGTTCACCGGCGTGCACGGCAACTACCTGAAGAAATCGATTCTCAACGCCGGGCTGGACCCGGACGCCTTGCCCGAGTCCGACAAATCGAAAATGAGTTTCGGTTCGAGCAGCGCCAAAGCCTGGCGCGACATCTGGGGCGCGGGGCAGGGCGTGGGCATGATGGACGACATCCCCACGGTCGCCGACATGGTCGCCCGTCTAAAAGCCGAATACGACGCCGCCCGCACCCGCCTGGCCCTATAACCAGGGTCAGACCACTTTTAGCAATCGGCAAAAGTGGTCTGACCCTGGTTTTAAGGAAACTTTTAGAAATCGTGGTCGGTGGGGTAGTTGGTGTAGAAGTCGTTGTCCCAGCGGAAGTTGGTGGCCGCGAGCGTGATCGAGATGTCCAGCGCTTCCACGTGGTGCCACCAGCCCACCGGCAGGAACAGGATCTCGCCCGGTTCGAGCACGCAGTCGAGGATCGGTACCCCGCTCATCGCCGGGAAGCGCTTCAGGTCGACCGCATTGGCGTCGATGTCGGTGAAGCAGTGCCGGTGGTTGTAGACCTTCGCCAGATTGCACGGGGCGATCAGCTTGACTCGCTTGCGGCCCATGATCTGCATCATGAAGTTGTTGGTCAGGTCGTGGTGGAACGGGGTGATCGTGCCCTCGGGACCGAACCAGAAAAAGCCACGCCGCGTCAGGTCGTCGTCCAGGTAGTCCGGCAGCGCAGCCACATCGTCCCACAGTTCCTTGAGCGCTTCGCGGTTTTGCGAGTCGTTGTTGGCGGTCATGTAGAAGTCGTTGCTGCTGCCGCAGGTTCGCACCATGTCGACGTAGTCGCCGAACGGCAGCTGGCGCTTGTGGGCGATGCTGTTGAGCTCATACTGCGGATCGGCGTCGCGCCCGAACTGCACTTCGACCACGCGCTCGCCAAAGCGCTGCGCGAAATAATCGAGCGTCCATTTGCCGCGCGCCGCGAAGTGCTCCAGCATGCCGGTGATGATCACCGGCCGGTTCTGGCGGTAGTACTGGTGCAGGAATTCGTCGCCCGTCAAGCGCTCGCGCCGCGCGATGCTGTCGTCGCCCAGCCGGTTCAGCTGCGCCTGGATCGACAGTACCCAGTCGCGCTTGGCGACCCGGTTGGCCAGGCGGCGCGCGCCTTGCAGGTAGGGACTGCGCATCGCCGCGTCGATTTCGGTCTGGGCTTCGGCCGCTGCCACGCCATTACTGACCAGGACGGCGGTCAGCGCCGGCGGCGGCGTGCCAAGCATCAGGTTTTCTGCGATCCAGCGGCGCCAGTTGGCGTCCACGTGCACTGTGGCGTGCCCGGTGGTGTGTGGTTTCAAACGGTTCTCCCGTCAGGTTAACGAAAAACGCCGGCGGCATGCTGCACCGCCGGCGCTGCGGTTACGCGCTTACCTGCCTTGCCATACCGTGCTGGTTAGCTCTCCGCTCGCGTCGCCGTCCAGTTCCCACGAAAATGCCCCGCGCAGTCCCTGGTCGCGTACATACTGCATTTTAGTACGGATTACGGTCGGATCGTCATAGCTCCACCACTCGCCCGCGCCAGTCAGCAGGAACAGCTGCTTGGTCGACGGATGGTACCAGCGCTGCCCGGCCTTGGCCTTCAACAGCTTGTAGTCCTCGATCCCGGCTTCGTACGCGCCCGGCGCTGCGCCGCTGCCGGCCTGGTACAGCCCATTGCCGCTGGCGCCGGCAGGCACGCCTTTCCATCCGCGTCCGTAGAACGGCACACCGAGAAGGATCTTATTCTTCGGCATGCCGGCCGCAACCAGCGCGGTGATGGCGTCGTGCGCGTTGTACTTCGCCACCGCGCCGGTCGACGGGTCAGCCGCATCGTGGTACAGCGCGGAATGGAAGTTGGTCGAGCCTTCCCACGCGCCGTGGAAGTCGTAGGTCATCACGTTGACCCAGTCCATCGACTTGCCATACAGGGCCGGCTCGGTCTGCGCGATCTTGTCCGGTCCGGCGCCAATGGCCGCTGTCAGCGGATAGCGCTTGCCGTCGATCGCGCCCTGCGCATCGAGTTGGGCGCGGAACTCGGCCATCAGCAAGGTGAAGTTGTGCTTGTCGTTGACCGCATCGACCGAGTTGTAGGCCATGCCGCCGCCGCCCGGGTATTCCCAGTCGATGTCGATGCCGTCGAACACACCCTTGGCCGCGCCCGGTCCGCCGCGTCCATCCTGCACCGGCAGGTCGCCGACGATGAACTGCTTGATACACGAGCGCACCAGCTGCTTGCGCAGGGCGTCGGTCTTGGCAGCAGCCGAGAAGTTTTTCGACCAGCTCCAGCCACCCAGCGAGATGAAGATTTTCAGCTTTGGATGGGCCGCCTTCAGCAATTTGAGCTGGGCGAAGTTACCCGACAATTTCGCATCCCATGGAATTGCCTTGCCGTCCACGGTGCGCGCCGGCGAGCGCTGGTAGTCGGCGTACGAGTCGCCGCCGTTGCCGTTGCCCGATTCGGCTGCGCTGAGCATGTCGCATTCGTAGCCACCGTTTTTCGCGTAGGTGTTCCCGAACGCGTAGTTGATGAAGGTGAGCTGGTCGGCCACGCTGGTCTGCACGCCCGCCACCGGGGTCTTGGTGGTGTGGATGTCGGCGATTTCATAGCCGCGCCCATACACGCCCCACTGCGCGAAGTAGGAGCCGATTTCGCGCGCGCCAACCGGCGTCGGAGTCGGTGTTGGTGTTGGCGTCGGCGTCGGCGTTGGCGTCGGCGTCGGCGTTGGTGTCGGTGTCGGGGTTGGGGTTGGTGTCGGGGTTGGGGTTGGGGTTGGGGTCGGCGTCACCGTCGTCAATTCCCATGGGCCCCATTCTTCGGTGCCCGGCACATTCCCCTGGGTCCACCACTTGGCCTTGTAGACCTTGGTCTGGTAGGTCACGCAGTTGCCGATCGTGTAGATCTGGGTCGATACCCATGCCGCACATGCGGCTGCCTCCCCGGTGGTGATGCTGGCTTTCAGTTGGGTTTGCGGCGCCGCTCCCTGTTCGGCGCCGCCGCCACAACCTGCCAGCATCGCTGCGATCAGTGCGGCGAGCACACTGCCTTTGCCTGTATGTTGCATTGATTCTCCTTTTATGATTGGTTTTCTCGTCGTGCCGGATGAGAATGCGACCGCATAAATTGGTAGTCAAGTGGTTTTGATATATTGTCAAATTAGACAGACCAGTGCCCGGTTTGAAAGGGCAGATCATGAGGGAAAACAAGAGGTGACGCCCCTGCGGCCGCGCGCAGAGGCAGTAAGACCAATTAAATACCCGTTGGCACTGGTATTGCTGAAGAATTTAACAATGGGGCCGGTGCGGCCTCATTTTGGCTTCAGGTCTTCCTGGCGGATGGCCCACAGGCCGGGCAAATTGCGCCAGTAGCCGTACACGTCCATCCCGAATCCGACCACGAACTTGTTCGGGATCGTCAGCCCGATGATGTCGGCCTTGATCGGCTTGCTCTGCTTGAGCGCCTTGTCGGCAAATACCGTGATGATGACGTCGGCCGCGCCCATGTCGAGCAGGCGCTGCTTGACGTGCGCCAGCGTTTCGCCTTCGTCCAGGATATCGTCGAGCACAATGATCGTGCGGCCGGCCACGTTCGGGCGCGGTATCACCTTCCACACCACGCGTCCGCCCTGGTCGTCGTCGCCGTAGCGGCTCACGTGGATGTAGTCGAATTCGAGCGGAAAGCGCAGCTGCGGCAGCAGCTGGCCGACGAACACCACGGCCCCGCCCATGACCCCCAGCACCAGCGGAAAGGTATCGTCGTCCGGCCGGTCGAAGCGCGCATTGAGTTTGTCGGCAACGCCGGTGACCGCAAGCTGCACCTCCCCGGCGTCGAAAATTTCTTCCGCATTTTGAAGCAGCTTGCGGGCGCGCTCTACGTGGAAGTCTTGCATATGATTCCGCTCATGAAGGAGACATGCTGATTATCCTGCATATCGCACTGCACAAACGGCAACAGTTGGTTTTATGCGACATGCGCGGGCGGCGCTTCAGTTGTAGTCGCGCGCATCCTCGATCATTACCCCGTCCGTCGGCAGGGCGCCGCGCGCGACGAACTCCACTGCGCCGCGCAGCTTGGTCACTTCGCGGATCGATTCGACAATGGCGGCCGCCTTTTCGGGCGACAGCGCAGCTTTCACTTCGCAGCGCAGCGTCATCACGTCGTTGGCCATGCGGCCCGACACAACCAGGCGTGCCTTGAGAATTTCAGGATGGCGGCGGGTGATGTTGTCGACCTGCGATGGATGCACGAACATGGCGCGCACCTTGGTGGTCTGGTCGGCCCGACCCATCCAGCCGCGAATCCGGCTGTTGGTGCGGCCGCATCTGGAAGGGGGCACGTCAACCAGCAGGGCCGACATGTCGCCGGTTGCAAAGCGGATCAGCGGATAGTCGTCGTTGAACAGGGTAACAACCACCTCGCCGATATCGCCCGGCGCCACCGGCTCGCCGCTGCCGGGCCGCACGATCTCGAGCAGCACGTCCTCGTCGAGCACCATGCCTGGATTGAGTACGCCGCCGGTTTCGGTTTCGTAGGCCACGCTGCCGATGTCGGCCGAGGCATAGGTCTGGAACACATGCGGCACGCCGTTCTCGCGGAACCAGGAGCGCAGCGACTCGGGCAGCGCTTCCGCCCCCATCAGCGCGCGTTCGATGCTGCTGATGTCGGCGCCCATATCGCGGGCTTTTTCGATAATGATGCGCAAAAACGAAGGCGTGCCGACATAGGTATCCGGACGCAGGTCGACGATGGCCTGCACCTGCATCTCGGTCTGTCCCGCACCGGCCGGAATCACGGCGCAGCCGATCCTGGCGGCTCCGCCTTCGACCATGAAAGCGGCCGGCGTGAAGTGGTAGGAAAAGCAATTCTGCAGCAGCGAGCCGGGACGGATGCCCGCCGCGTGCATCGGCCGCGCAAAGCGCCACCAGTCCGCGCCGCGCCCTTCCGGGTCGAAAATCGGTCCGGGCGAGACGAACACGCGCGCAAGCTGACCCACCGGCGTGGCGTTCAGGCCACCGAATGGCATGGACGCCTTTTGCAATGCCTTCAGGTCGGCCTTGCGGGTGATCGGCAGGTCGGCCAGCGCGGCCCGGCTGTCCACCCGTTCGGGGTCCACGCCGTACAGTATGTGGGCCCAGCCGGACGCGCTGCGGGCGCGCGCCAGCAACTGCGGCAGGCGCGCCATCAGGTCCTGCTCGCGTTCCAGCGGGTCGCGCCGCTCCAGCGCGTCGAAGGTGTCCACGGTCATGCTTGCCCTCCTATCTGCCGTTGCAGCTTTTTGGTCAGTTTCGCGAACACCAGTTCGTACGAGCGGCGCAGCAGTTGTGCCGCCTCCGTGTCGCTGAGGGTCGACGCCTTTTCCACATACACCCACTTGGCGCGGGCCATGTAGGGCGCCGGAACGATGCCGGGACGGTCGGTCAGCTCGAGAAAGCGCTCGTCTTCCACCTTGAAGGCGATGCCGTTGGCGGGCGACTCGTGGCGCGACACCGCGAACATCTTCAGGCCGACGGAAAAGACGGCGTCGCAGCCCCATTTGATGTCCTCGGTGCAGCCGGGGAACGAACGGCACAGTGCCTTTGCGGCTTCAAAATCCATGTTGCTTCCCTTACGCCAGCCAGCGTTTGCGGCGGCGGTAAAATTTCATGTCGCGAAAGCTCTTGCGTCCGGCGCCTGATACGCCAAGGTAGAACTCCTTGACGTCTTCGTTGGTGGCCAGTTCGCTGGCGGCGCCCTCCATGACCACGCGCCCGTTCTCGAGGATGTAGCCGAAGTCGGCATAGCGCAGCGCCACCGTGGTGTTCTGTTCGGCCAGCAGGAAGGACACGCCTTCCTTCTGGTTCAGGTCCTTGACGATGTCGAAAATCTCTTCAACGATCTGGGGCGCGATCCCCATCGACGGTTCGTCGAGCAGGATCATGGACGGCCTGGCCATCAGCGCGCGCCCGATTGCGCACATCTGCTGCTCGCCGCCCGAGGTATAGCCCGCCAGGCTGGAACGCCGTTCGCGCAGGCGCGGAAAATAGTGGTACACCGCTTCCAGCGATGCCTTGATCTCGGCGCGCGGTCCGCTGCGGGTGTAGGCGCCGGTGAGAAGGTTCTCCTCGATGCTCAGATGGCCGAAGCAGTGGCGCCCCTCCATCACCTGCGACAGCCCGCGCTTGACCAGTTCATTCGGCGTGAGCTGGTCCACGCGTTCGCCCTTGAAGCGGACGTCGCCCTTGGTCACGTCGCCGCGTTCGCCACGCAGCAAGGTGGAAATGGTTTTCAGCGTGGTCGACTTGCCGGCCCCGTTGGCACCGAGCAGCGCCACGATCTTCCCCTTTGGTACCTGCAGCGAAACGCCCTTCAAGACCAGAATCACATGGTCGTAAATGACTTCGATGTTGTTGACCGACAGGTAGGGCGGATCGGTGGCGGCAGTCGTCATATCTTTCATCCGTGCGGCTTACTTCAGGCAGGACGGCGTGATTTTCTTCTCGGCCGCATAGGCGGCGGAAGACTCCTCAAGCAGCTTGCGTGTCAGTGCCTTGTCGCCCACCACCCACTTGGGCGTGACGGCGACCCACTTCTTGCCGTCCCACTGCTGGACCTTGACCGCGCCCGATCCTTCGTGATCGTCGCAGCTGGTTTTCACCGGCGGGAACATGCCCAGCACGCCGAGCGCTTTCTGGCGTGCTTCGTTCACGTCCAGGTTCTCCAGGCCCCAGCGCACCTGTTCGCCGGTCATCACTTTGCCCTTGCCGTACTTTTCCTGCGCCGCGCGGATTGCCTCGACCCACAGCACGCCCATGGTCATGCCGCGCATGTGGTACACCGAACCGATGCGGCTCTGGTCGGCCAGGTTGCCCTTGCCGGTCGCGTAGACCTTCTTGCGGATGTCGTCGATCAGCGGGTAGTTGCCTGGCGTGTTGAAGGTCATCGAGGTATAGCCCTTGGCCGCGTCGCCCGACGGGATCATGTCCTCCTCGGAGCCGGCCCACCAGACGCCCAGCATCTTATTGGCCGGGAAGCCGTTGCGCGCCGCCGTCTTGATGGCGACCGAATTCATCACGCCCCAGCCCCACAGGATCACGTAGTCGGGCTTGGCCTGGCGAATCTGCAGCCACTGCGACTGCTGCTCGCTGCCCGGTGGCGCCACCGGAATCTTGATCAACTCGAAACCGTACTGCTTGGCCTGCGCCTCGAGCACCGGCAGCGGCTCCTTGCCGAACGCGGAATCGTGGTACAGGTGGACGATTTTCTTGCCCTTGAGCTTGTCGTAGCCGCCGTTCTTGTCGGCCAGGTATTTGACCATGGCCGCGGCCTGGTTCCAGTAGCTGGTGATCAAGGGGAAAACGTAGGGGAAGACCTTGCCGTTGGCCGCGTCGGAGCGGCCGTAGCCCAGGGTCGTCATCGGGATCTTGTCGACGCTGACGCGGTCCAGGATGCCGTAGGCGATGCCGGTCGACAGGGGCTCGACCAGGGTGGCGCCGCCGTTCTTGGTTTTCAGGCGCTCGTAGCATTCAATGCCGCGCGACGGGTTGTATTCGGTCTCGCATTCCTCCCACGCGATCTTGACGCCGTTGACGCCGCCGTTGGCGTTGACCAGGTTGAAGTAGTCGATCGCGCCGCCGTAAAAGCCTGAGCCGCCGGCCGCATACGGGCCGACCCGGTAGGATGGCAGCGCGACGAACTGGTCGGCCGCCTGCGCGGCCTGGGTGAAAGCGCCGATCAACGCAACGCCGAGCATGATTCTTTTCATTTGATTCATTTGTAAAGTCTCCTCTTGTGTGCAGACATCAATGCGGGAACGGCCATAGCCGCAGCTTTTCTTTACCTACTTGCCACAGGCGCGCCAGCCCGTGCGGCTCCACGATCAGGAAAAAAATGATCAGCGCGCCAAATACCATCAACTCCAGATTCGATGCCACCGACGTCGGCAGCGACATGCCGTGCGCCAGGATATTCAGGAACACCGGCAGCAGCACGATGAAGGCCGCGCCGAGGAAGGACCCCAGGATCGATCCGACCCCGCCAATGATGATCATGAACAGGATACGGAACGACAAATCCAGGTTATATGCCTCCGGCTCCACCGTGCCCAGGTAGGCGTACGCATACAGCGCGCCGGCCACGCCGCAGTAGAAGGAACTGACGGCGAACGCCAGCAGCTTGGTGCGCATCGGCCGAAAGCCGATGACTTCCGCCGCCACGTCCATGTCGCGCACCGCCATCCAGGAGCGCCCGACGTTCGAGCGCACCAGGTTCTTGGCCATCAGCGCCATTAGCGCCACGATGGCCAGCACCAGCGTGTATTTGCTGGCCGGCGAATCGAACTGGTAGCCGAGAATCACGATTTTTTGCGCGGTGATCACGCCCGAGGTGCTGTAGTTGGTCAGGTAGGGGATCTTGGTCAGACACCACACCACGAAGAACTGGGTGGCCAGGGTCGAGGCGGCCAGGTAAAAGCCGCGGATGCGCAGCGACGGCAGGCCGAAAGCGATGCCGACCATGGCGGCGCACAAGCCGCCAAGCACGAAGGCAAGCAGGATCGGCAGGCCTGGCAGGCGAGCAATGAAGTTGAACGATGCGAAGGCGCCCACGGCCATGAAGGCGGCGGTGCCGAGCGAAAGCTGGCCCGCGTAGCCGGTCAGGATATTGAGGCCGAGCGCGGCGAGCGAAAAGATCAGGAAGGGGATCAGTATCGCCGACAGCAAGTACGGAGAAGCGAAGAACGGCACCGCCACCAGCGCCACCAGCAGCAGCGCGCCGAGCGCGATGCGGTCTTGCCGGATCGGGAAGATCTGGCTGTCCGATTCGTAGCTTGTCTTGAATTGTCCGGCTTCACGATAGAACATGGATCAGATTCTCCGAATGATTTTTTCGCCGAACAGGCCTTCCGGCCGCACCAGCAGGAACAGCAAGGCCAGTACGTAGGGGAACCAGCCTTCGATGCCGCCGCCAACCATGGGGCCGAGGTAGACTTCGGCGATTTTTTCGGACGCGCCGATGATCAGGCCGCCGACGATGGCGCCGGGCACCGACGTAAAGCCGCCCAGTATCAGCACCGGCAAGGATTTCAGGGCCACGAAGGTCAGCGCGAACTGCACGCCGTTGCGCGCGCCCCACAGGAGGCCCGCCACCAGCGCGACCAGCCCGGCCACCGACCACACCACGGCCCAGATCTGCTGCAGCGGGATGCCCACTGCCAGTGCGGCCTGGTGGTCGTCGGCCACGGCGCGCAGCGCGCGTCCGATCTTGGTGCGCGAGAACAGCAGCGCGAGCGCGGTCACCAGCACCGCGCAGATGGCGGCGGCGGTCACGTCGAACTGGCTGACGATGATGTTGTACTTGTCGAGCAGGTAGGGGATCGGCACGTCTTCGATCGGCAGGTCGAGCTTGTGCACCTGCGAGCCCCATAGCAGCTGGGCCAGGCCCTCGATGAAGAAGGCCAGGCCGATGGTGGCCATGAAGAGCGTGATTTCGGGCTGGTTCACCAGCGGGCGCAGCACCACTTTTTCGATGGCCAGGGCCAGCAGCACCATCACCACCATGGTGATGGGGATGGCGACCCAGATCGAGACGCCGAACTTGTCGATGATGCCGACGCAGGTGAGGGCGGCGAAGAACACCATCGCGCCCTGGGCGAAGTTGAAGACGCCGGATGCCTTGTAGATCAACACGAAGCCGATCGCTACCAGCGCGTACATTACGCCGGAGAGCAGGCCGCCTATGAGTACCTCGAAAAAAAAGCTCATGCGGGTCCCGTGGTCACTGCCATGGATCCCCGCGTGCGCGAGGATGACGTAGCTAAATACGTTGGCTTAAAAACGTCGTCCTCGCGCAGGCGGGGACCCATAGCACCGTTGCTCATTTGTGGGCCACGCCTAAATAGGCATCAATCACATCCTGATTGCTGCGCACCTCATCCGGCGTCCCATCCCCGATTTTTTTGCCGTAATCAAGCACCACCACCCGATCCGAAATATCCATTACCACCCCCATGTCATGCTCGATCAGCACGATGGTGGTACCGAACTGGTCGTTCACATCCAGAATGAAACGGCACATGTCCTGCTTCTCTTCCACATTCATGCCGGCCATCGGTTCGTCCAGCAGCAGGATATCGGGCTCGGCGGCCAGCGCGCGTCCCAGCTCCACCCGCTTTTGCAATCCATACGGCAAGCGCCCGACCGGGGTCTTGCGGATCGCCTGGATCTCCAGGAAGTCGATCACCCGTTCGGCCTGTTCGCGGTGTTCCATCTCTTCGCGCCGCGCCGGTCCCCAGTGCAAGGCTTGCATCAAAAAGTTCGACTTCATCTTCAGGTTGCGGCCCGTCATGATGTTGTCGAGCACGGTCATGCCCTTGAACAGGGCGATATTCTGGAAGGTGCGTGCAATGCCGGCCTTGGCCGCGCCATAGCAGTCCATATTGTTGCGGCGCCTGCCACGCAGGATGATCTCGCCCTTCTGCGGCCGGTACACGCCGTTGATGACATTGAGCATCGAGCTCTTGCCGGCGCCGTTCGGCCCGATGATGGCGCGGATCTCATGCTGGCGCACGTCGAAGGAAATATCCGTCAGCGCCTTGACCCCGCCAAACGACAACGAAATATTTTCCAGCGTGAGGATCACCGGCCCGGTCTTGCGCACGGTCCCGGCCGGCTCGTTCAATTCGTTCATGTTCATGTCGTTCACGCCGCCCTCGCGAGCGCGGGGTAGGTAGTCGCCCCGCAGATGCGCAGCTCGGCGCTGACCGTGCCCACGCGCCCGTCCTCGAACTTGACCTGGGTGCTGATGAACTGGCTCGCCTTGTCCTGGTACAGCGCGTCGATCAATACGGCGTATTTGTCGGCGATGAATTTGCGGCGCACCTTGCGCGTGCGGGTCAGCTCGTCGTCGTCGGGATCTAGCTCCTTGTGCAAGATGAGGAAACGGTGGACCTGGGTGCCGGCCATCAGGGCCTCGGCCGCCAGGTCGGCGTTGACCTTTTCGACGCAGTCGCGCACCAGGTCATAGGTGGTGACATGGGCTGCCAGGTCGGTGTAGCCGGCGTAAGCAATGTTGCGCCGCTCGGCCCAGTTGCCGACCGCCTCGATGTCGATATTGATGAAGGCGCACACCTGGTCGCGCCCGTGGCCGAAGGCGACCGCCTCCTTGATGAAGGGGAAAAACTTCAGCTTGTTCTCGATGTAGTTGGGGGCGAAGATCGCGCCATCGTTCATTTTGCCGACGTCGGCGGCGCGGTCGATGATCTTCAGGTGGCCTTCGGCGTCGAAGATGCCGGCGTCCCCGGTGTGGAAGTAGCCGTCGCTGTCGATTACTTCGGCGGTGGCGTCGGGCCGCTTGAAGTAGCCGTCCATGGTCGCCACCGACTTGACCAGCACTTCGCCGTTGGCCGCCAGCTTGACCTCGACCCCCGGCGCGGGCAGGCCCACGCTGTCGAACTTGATGTTCCCGTCCGGCTGCAGGCACACGTAGGCGCAGGTTTCGGTGGAGCCGTACAGCTGCTTGAGATTGACCCCGATCGAGCGGTAAAAGCGGAACAGATCAGGGCCGATGGCCGCGCCCGCGGTATAGGCCACGCGCACCCGCGACAGCCCCAGCACGTTTTTCAGCGGCCCGTACACCAGCACAGTGCCCAGCGCGTAGGCCAGGCGGTCGCTTGCTGTCACCGGCTTGCCGTCCAGGATGGCCGCGCCGCAGCGCCTGGCCACGTCCATGAAATAGCCGAACATGCGGCGCTTGACGGCGCTGGCGTCCTCCATGCGGATCATCACCGTGGTGAGCATGTTCTCGAACACGCGCGGCGGGGCGAAATAATAGGTGGGGCCGATTTCGCGCAGGTCGGTCAGCACCGTGTCGCCCGATTCCGGGCAGTTGACGGTAAAGCCGGCCACCAGCGCCTGCGCCAGCGAAAACAGGCAGTCGCCCACCCATGCCATGGGCAGGTAGGAAAGGATGTCCTCGCGTTCGGTGAGCTGGTCGAACCCGACCCCGCCCATGCCTGCCGCCAGCAGCGCGGCATGTGACTGGCATACGCCCTTTGGCTTGCCGGTGGTGCCGGAGGTGTACAGGATGATGGCGGTGTCGCTGCCCTGGCCGGCGGCAACGGAGGCGTCGAATTTGCCAGGGTTGGCTTTGTCCCAGGCCCGGCCCAGCTTCTGCAGCTCGGCCAGTGCGAGCAGGCCAGGCTGGCGGTAGTGGCGCATGCCGCGCTCGTCCTCGTAGGCGATATGCCGCACCTGCGGGCACAGGGTCTGCAATTCGAGCAGCTTGTCGACCTGTTCCTGGTCTTCGACGACCGCATAGGCAATGTCGGCGTCGTTCAATACATAGGCCATGTCGGCGGCCGGCGCGTCCTGGTACAGCGGAACCGGAACCCCGCCCAGGCACTGCGCGGCCAGCATTGCCCAGTACAGGCGCGGCCGGTTGTCGCCAATGATGGCCAGGTTCATGCCGCGCCCGAAACCGAGCGAGGCCAGCCCGCAGGCGAGCGCGCGCACTTCCTGATTGACCTCGGACCAGCTCCAGGTTTGCCAGATGCCAAGGTATTTTTCACGGAAGGCCGGCCTGCCCGGACGCGCTTGTCCGTGCCCCAGCAAGCGGCGCGGAAATGTATGCAATTGCATGCCGTCAGTCGTCTGCACCAGCGTCCCCTTGTGTTCATCCTGCCGCACCCCGCAATCGACTGGCGGAGAGGGATCGTTTTGTGTGATGATATTAGCTCGCGTTTGATTCGTACGTTGTCTTTTGAATGACATTTGCAGCACTTTCGATGTTGCGCCGCACAATGACAACCCAGCCACATACTTTGATAGAACATTTGCGCTCGACCATTTGGGCGCGCACGCTCACCGGCGCCGAGATGGCGCGCGTCGAGGCCGAGTGCGTCGAGCACTTCGTACCCAAGGGCGGCTATGTATGCCGTAAGGGTGAAGCGACCGAAAACTGGGTCGGCATCATCGAGGGCCTGGTGAAGATCAACAATTTTTCGCCGGAAGGCAAGAACGTCACTTTCGCCGGCGTGCCCACCGGGGGCTGGTTCGGCGAGGGCTCGCTGCTCAAGGGCGAGGCGCGCAAGTACGACGTAATGGCCCTGCGCGACACGCGCGTGGCCCGTATGCCGCGCGCCACCTTCACCTGGCTGCTCGACGCCAGCCTGCCGTTCACGCGCTTCTTGCTGATGCAGCTGAACGAGCGGCTGGGCCAGTTCATCGGCCTGGTCGAGAATGACCGCACGCTCGACATCGACACCCGGGTCGCGCGCTGCCTGGCGGCGATGTTCAATTCGCACCTGTATCCCGGGCTCGAAAAACTGGTGCAGATTTCGCAGGAGGAGCTGGGCTATTTGTCGGGCGCGTCGCGCCAGCGCGCCAATCAGGCCTTGCAGCTGCTCGAGAAGGAGGGGCTGGTGCGGCTCGACTACGGGGGGATCAAGGTCCTCGATCTCGAGGGGCTGCGCCACTTCCAGGCATGAGGGTATGATGATGGAGCGCCAACACAAACGGGGTCTGACCCCTCGACTATGACCCCTCGACTATGCCAACACCAGATACCTTGAGCGCGCGCGCCAGCGCCCTCGCGCAGCTGCGCACCGCCATGCGCCGCCATCACATCGACGCCGTCGTCGTGCCCTCGGCCGACCCGCACCTGTCCGAATACCTGCCGGGGCGCTGGAAGGGCCGCGAATGGCTGTCCGGCTTCACCGGCTCGGTCGGCACCTTTATCGCCACGCTCGACTTTGCCGGCGTGTGGACCGACGCGCGCTACTGGGCCCCGGCGGAAGCCGAACTGGCCGGCAGCGGCGTGCGGCTGATGAAAATCCCTTCCGGCGCGAGCCTGATGCACATCGACTGGCTGGCCGCCAACATGGCCTGCGGCCAGAGCGTCGCGGTCGACGCCCGCGTACTCGGCCTGTCCACCGCGCGCCTGCTGGCCGATGCGCTCGGCGCGCGCGAGATCAAGCTGCGCACCGATATCGACCTGCTCGACGAAGTGTGGACCGAGCGCCCCGGCCTGCCGGACGCTCCCGTGTTCGAACATATGCCACCGTACGCCAGCGTGGACCGGGCCGCCAAGCTCGCCGCCACCCGCGCCGCCATGCATGCGGCGGGCGCCACCCACCACTTCATGTCGACCCTCGACGACATCGCCTGGCAGTTCAACCTGCGCGGGGCGGACGTCAACTACAACCCGGTATTCCTGGCCCATGCGCTGATCGGCCCGCAAGGCGCAACCTTGTTCACCGCCGACGGCAAGGTCGGACCTGAACTGCGCCTGCGCCTGATGGCCGACGGGGTTGAGGTGGCGCCCTATGCCGAAGCCGAACCGGCGCTGGCCGGCCTGGCGCCGGGCACGGTGCTGCTGGTCGACCCGCGCCGCATCACGGCCGGCATGCGCGCGGCGGTCGCGGGCGGCATCAAGGTGATCGAGGCAGTCAACCCGACCACCTTCGCCAAATCGAAAAAAGACGATGCCGAGGCGGGCCATGTGCGCGCGACGATGGAGCAGGACGGCGCGGCGCTGTGCGAATTTTTCGAATGGCTCGAAGGGCAGCTGTCGGCCCCGGCGCGCGCGCCCCTGACCGAAACCGCGGTCGACGTGCACCTGACGGCGGCGCGCGCGCGCCGGCCCGGTTTCGTGTGCCCGAGCTTTGCCACCATCGCCGGCTTCAACGCCAACGGCGCCATCATGCATTACCGCGCCAGGCCCGACTCGCATGCCACCATCGAAGGTGACGGCTTGCTGCTGATCGATTCCGGCGGCCAGTACCTGGGCGGCACCACCGACGTCACGCGCGTGGTGCCGGTGGGCGCCGTCAATGCCGCCCAGCGACGCGACTTTACCCTGGTCCTGAAGGGCATGATCGCGCTGTCGTCGGCCCAGTTCCCGCGCGGGACCCGCTCGCCGATGCTCGATGCGCTGGCGCGCGCCCCGATCTGGGCGGCCGGCATCGAGTACGGGCACGGCACCGGCCACGGCGTCGGCTTTTTCCTGAACGTGCACGAGGGACCGCAGTCGATTTCGGCCACCACCATGCCCGAAGCGCACACCGCCATGGAAGCGGGCATGATCACCTCGATCGAGCCGGGCATCTACCGGCCCGGCCGCTGGGGCATCCGGATCGAGAACCTGGTCCTGTCGCGCCCGGCCGACAGTACCGAGTTCGGCGAC
This sequence comes from Pseudomonadota bacterium, assembly GCA_040388275.1. Taxonomy (GTDB): domain Bacteria; phylum Pseudomonadota; class Gammaproteobacteria; order Burkholderiales; family Burkholderiaceae_D; genus Telluria_A. The sequence goes on along the minus strand of JAZKCA010000057.1, from coordinate 8,585 downwards.
TTCCTGCGCTTCGAGACGCTTACCCTGTGTCCCATCGACGCGCGCTGCATCGACATGGCGCTGATGCGCCCCGACGAACTTGCATGGCTCAACGATTATCACGCACAGGTGCGCGCGCGCCTGGCGCCCCACCTGAGCGGCGCCGCCCTGGCCTGGCTCGAACTGCGCACGGAGGCAATCTGATGTCGACCGCACGCTCAACCCGCGCCAGCGCCGCCGTCGACCGCCTCAAGGTCCGCAGCGGCAACCAGGGCTACTCGATGGCGCGCACCGGCGAAGGCCTGTTCTTCCTGTCCGAAGCGCCGGGCGAAGCGCCGCTGTGCGAACCGCTCGAACTGGACGACTTCGTCGCCTTCGTCAACAAGCTCGGTCCGCAGGTCGCACGCCGGGTCAGCAAATTCGACCTGGCATTCGAAAAGCAGCTGGTAAAGAAAAAACCCTAACCAAAGCTCCGCGCTGAAGGAAAGTATGATCACGACGGATCTGATAGCGGCCTATTGGTCGACCCCCGAAATCATCACGAACGTGGTGATCCTGCTGCACCTGGCCGGCGCGCTGCTGCTCGGGCTTCTGGTGGGCTACGAGCGCTCCTATCACGGGCGCGCGGCGGGCATGCGCACCTACGGCCTGGTGTGCATGGCCTCGTGCGCGCTGACCATCGTCGGCGGCTATCCCGACTTCTGGTTCGGCGGCAGCGGGGCGGGGCTCGTGGGCGGATCCGACCCGACCCGCATCATCCAGGGCATCGTGACCGGCATCGGCTTCCTGGGGGCCGGCGTCATCATGCGCGAGGGCTTCAACATCAGCGGGCTGACTACGGCGGCCTCTATCTGGGGCTCGTCGGTGATCGGGATACTGGTCGGCGTCGGCTTTTACCTGGCGGCGATGGGGATGGCATTCCTTGCCGCGATGATCATGATCTACATGTCCAAGGTCGAGGCCTTGCTGCCGTCGCGCCATGCGGTGGCGATCATGATGCGCTTCAAGAAGGACTTTATTCCGCAAGAGGCGGCGCTGCGCAGGATCGCGCGCGAACGCGGCTACACCATCGCCGGAGGTACGCTGACCATCGGCAGCAATCACGGCATGCAGGAATGGCGCTTCGTGGCGCTGGCGCTTTCCAAGACCAGCGGCGCACCGCTGGCCATGCTGGCCGCAGAACTGGCCGCTTTCTCCGGGGTCGACAGCTTCCAGGTTTCCCATGCCCGCAATTAGGAGCATCCCATGACTGCGCAAGACGTACTCGATTTCTGGTTCCTGCCAGAGGGCAGCGAAGGCCATGGCGCGCCGCGCGATGTTTGGTTCCGCAAGGACGACGCCTTTGACGCCGGCATCAGGGAGCGTTTCGGCGCGCTGGTCGAACAGGCGTTGGCCGGCGGCCTGCGCGAATGGGACCGGCAAGGGCCGCAAGGCACGCTCGCCCGCATCCTGCTGCTTGATCAGTTTACGCGCAATGCCTGGCGCGGCACGCCAGCCTCGTTCGCCGGCGACGCGCTGGCGCTCGCTGGCGCCGAGGCGCTGGTCGATAGCGGGGCCGACCAGGCGCTGCTGCCGGTGCAGCGCTGGTTCGCCTACATGCCTTTCGAGCACGCCGAGGATGCACGGATGCAGGAGCGTTCGGTGGCCTTGTTCACCGCGCTGGCCGCGGCCAACGAAGGCTACGAAGGCGTGCTCGACTACGCGCACCGGCACCGCGGCGTGATCGCGCGCTTTGGCCGTTTCCCGCATCGCAACCAGATCCTTGGACGTGCCTCCACCGCTGACGAAATCGCCTACCTGGCGCAGCCCGGGTCCGGCTTCTGATGGCGGCCACGCTCAACATCATCGGCGCCGGCAAGGTCGGCCGGGTGCTGGGGCGCCTGTTCGCCGCCAGCGGCGGCTTTGTCGTGCAGGACGTGCTGACCCGTTCATTGGCCAGCGCCGCGGACGCGGTGCGTTTCATGGAAGCCGGCCAAGCGGCTGACGACCTGAAAAAAATGCGCCCGGCCGACGCCTGGATGCTGGCTGTGGGTGACGACCAGATCGAAGCGGCATGCGCCGCGCTGGCCGGCGTGCCGGGACTGGCCGGGGCCGTGGTGTTTCACTGCAGCGGCGCCAAGTCATCGGAAGCGCTGGACGCCGCCGCGCGCGCCGGCGCGTTCACCGCCAGCGTGCATCCGATCCGCAGCTTTGCCGATCCGGACCAGGTGGCGGCGCATTTCGACGGTACATTCTGCGGGATCGAAGGCGATGCGCGGGCGCTGGCGATGCTGGGTGGCGCCCTCGAGCGCATAGGTGGGCGTGCGGTCGAGATCGACGCTGCCGCGAAGAACGTGTACCACGCGGCCTCCGTATTCGCATCGAATTACCTGGTAACGGTGCTCGACGCCGCCTTACGCGCCTACCAGGCGGCCGGCATCAGCGACGCGGTGGCGCGGCAGCTGGCCGCACCGCTGGCTGCGGAAACGCTGGCCAACGTGATGCTGCTCGGGCCCGAGGGCGCACTGACGGGGCCGATCGCGCGCGGCGACGCAGGCACGGTAGCGCGCCAGCAAGCCGCGCTCGACGCCTGGGACCAGCCCAGTGGAGAACTGTACCGCGCCCTCGCGCACGCCACCACCGACCTCGCCCGCCGCCGCAAGTAGTTCCCTGCCCCCACATCGTACCCCCACATCGGGGTCAGACCTCTATTCGTTGCCGATACGGACGATGCAGCGGCTGAAATCGATATTCTGATCGCTAGCGAAGCAAGGAAAGTGTACGAATTTCGTCGTTGCAATACATAGAGGTCTGACCCCGATGGTGCAATAAATAGAGGTCTGACCCCGATGGTGCAACTAATTGAGGGCTGACCCTGGTTAGAACAGCTGCGGGGCGGGGGCGGCTACGTGGGAGGCGTTGGTGTAGTTGCGCCCGCCGTTCTTGGCGCCGTACAGGGCGTCGTCGGCGCGTGCGAAGAAGTTCGCTTCGCTTTCGTTGTCGTGGTACTGCGCCACTCCCAGGCTGATGGTCACGACCGTGCGCCCCGATGGCAGGCCGAAATCGTGCTCGGCCACGCGCTGGCGCAGGTTCTCGGCGATCGCGATCGCCTGGCTGAGCTTGCAGTCGTTGAGCAGCACCAGGTATTCCTCGCCGCCCCAGCGCGTGACCACGTCGCTCTCGCGCACCACGTCGAGCGTGATCTCGGCCACCTGGCGGATTACCGAGTCGCCCACCGAATGGCCGAACGCGTCATTGACTGCCTTGAAATGGTCGATGTCGAACAGGATCGCCGACAGCGGCCTGCCGCTGCGCTTCGATACCAGCGTGGTCTGGCGGAACAGCACCGTCAGCGCCTGCCGGTTCAGCAGCCCGGTGAGCGCGTCGGTGGTGGCAAGCTTTTGCAGGCGGCGCTGGAAGCGGATGACGGTAAACAGCGTCACCGCCAGCACCATCAGCATGACCGCGAAACTGATGGCGAAATTGATCGCGAAGATGCGCGTCAGGGGCGAGATGTTGCCGCTGACGTTTTGCTCGACCACCAGGTACCAGTTCAGCTCCGGCAGGTAGCGCGAGTTGACCAGCACATCGGACTTGCCGCTGCGGTAGGCCAGGCTGGTCGGCGTCACGCTGCGGTTCAATATCGCCGGGGCGATGTCCTTCATGCCCGCGCGCGTGGCCAGGCTGCCGTCGTCGTCCCCGAGCGGCGCGCCCGACAGCACCAGCTTGCCTTCGCCGCTGACGAAATAAATGTTGCGGCCGAAGCGCTGCTGGTAGCGCGCCAGTACCTGGTTCATGATGTCGAGCGTGATCGCCACCCCCGCCACGCCGAGGAATTTGCCGTCGCGGTCGAGCACCCGGTGGTTGATGAACAGGGTCGGCTTGGCCAGGTACTGGGTGTCGATATCGATATTGGTTTCGTATTTGGCGCTGTGCATCGCCTTGATCCGGAAGTACCAGGCGTCGACGGCGCGCCCTTCAACCAGCGGATCGGGCGGCCCGTAGGTATGGTAGAGCTTGCTGGAACTGTCGGACCCCATGAAGCTGGCCACCGTGCCATACTTGGCCTTGATGTCGCCGAGGTAGGCGAGGATCTGTTCCTGGTGCTTGTCGCCATTGGCCAGCCACGCGCGCACGGCCGGATCCTGCGCCATCATCGAGGATATAAACAGCGGGTACAGGATGTCCTTTTGCAGGCCGGCGTGAATGATGTCGCCAGTGAGCGGCAAGGCCTGTTCCGATATGCTGTGCTCGATCGCGTCGCGCGAGGCAAGAAAGCCAGCGACGCTGGTCGTCAGGAAGCCGCCAACGAGGATCAGCGTTATCCAGCCGAGCAAGCGGTAGTTCGCTGCAAACAGGCGCATGGGAAGCATAGTGGACGATCTTGAACAGAGCGAGTATGCCGCAGTGCCTAGGCCGGTGCAATCGAATGCGTATCGTGCGGTAAGGTTTTGCGACAGTTAAATATTATTAAAACAATCCCAAGGATGGCAATGATCAGGAAAGCGCAAGCCAATGACCACGCGCGCGTCGTGCGTCTTTACAGGGACGTGGCCGCCGTGCCGGACGGCATCGCGCGCACGCCCGGTGAAGTCAACGACGCGTATGTCAGCGGCTTCATGCACCGGGCCGAGGCCGACGGCATTGAGCTGGTGTTCGAACAGGATGGCCGCATCGTCGGCGAAATCCATGCCTCCCGCGTCGGGATCGCCGCGCTGGCCCATGTGCTGACCGACCTGACCATCGCCGTCTGTCCCCAGGTCCAGGGCAAGGGCGTGGGCCGGCGCCTGTTCCGGGCGCTGCTCGACGAGGTCAGCGTCAACATGCCGCACATCACGCGCATCGAACTGTTCGCGCGCGACAGCAATGTGCGGGCACGCGCGCTGTATGCCTCGCTCGGCTTTGTCGAGGAAGGGCGGCTGCGCGCGCGTGTCAATAATGCCAAAGGCGAGGCCGAAACCGACACGATCATGGGCTGGCTGCGCCCCTCACCGTAAAAAGATGCAAGGATGCATCGACAAACGTAATGAATCGCAATAAGCTAGAACGCTGTTGTGGGAATTCGTGAGGAAGAAGGAGACAACGATGTTATTTTTGAAAAGTACCTCCGTCACCAAGGCGCCCGGGATCTACGAGGTCGATATCGCGGCCAAGCCGCCCGGAAAGACTTTTGGCATATTCATCGCCACCGACCCGGACAATCCGCCCGCTTCCTTGCTCGCGGGACTGGCTGAACTGGGCTTTCACAATACCTACAAGCAAGCCTATACCCATAAAGACCGGGGCAAGGTGCTCGATTTGCATTTCCAGAAAAACGGGACCGACCTGTTCAACGGCTGGAAATCCGAAGAAAGCGAAGCCAACCTGGCAGCCATCGACGCGCTGTTCGACGCCGTGGGCATCAAAGTCGCCCCCCGGGTGATGAGCCTGGCCGAAGCCTACGCCTGATCCGGCGCGTCGATGTGATACAGCGCCCATGGGCAGGCGCCGAAGCGGTCGGCCAGCGGGGCGGCGGCCAGCGCCGGCACCCGGTCGGCGTCGCACAGCGCCCATAAAGGCCCCAGGCCGCCCAGCGCCAGCGGCTTGCCGTCGAGGTGGGTGGCGACGATGTAGCGCTGCGCGCGGGCCTGTTCCAGCGTGATCGTGGCGGCATAGCCGTCGACGGCGCGCAGCACGATCCGGCTGCCGGGCTTGAGCCCGACCCCTGCCTTGACCAGCACCTCGTGCAGCAGCGGCCCGCGCAGTTCGTGCACTTTGGCATCGTATTCCAGGGTTGGCCGGATCGTGATCGCAGGCAAGGCGAGCAGGGCGGCGAAGTCGAAGCTGCGGGCTTGCTGGAAACTGAGCTTGTGCTTCTTGAACATCTGGTCGAGCGCCGGATCGAACGCGCCGCGGTTGGCCTGCAGGGTGGCGGCGGTGACGGTCAGCAGACCCGGTCCCGTCGCCCCGGCCGGCTTGGCGGCAGAAGGTAGCGTCACGGCGGCCAGCGCGGCCACTTCCAGAAAAGCGCGTTTTTTCATGAGAAAATAAGGTCTCGTTGGTGTCGTGCCATCATAGCCTTTTCGCCTCGCCCATGGATCTGTTTGCCCCCGAACCCCTGCTGACCACGATCCCGCTGGAAGATGGCGAGCTGTTCATGCTGAGCCAGCTTGCGCTGAGCATCAGCAATGAAGAAGTGCTGACGCGCCTCATCGCCGAGACTGCCTGGCGCTCGGAAGTGGTTACCGTGTGGGGCAGGCAGCATCCGCAGCCGCGCCTGACCGCCTGGCATGGCGAAGCGGCGTATACCTATTCAGGCCTGACCCTCGCGCCCTTGCCCTTCACCGCGCTGCAGCTGGAAATCAAGGCGGCGGTCGAACAAGCCTGCGGACGGCGCTTTAACAGCGTGCTGCTCAATTACTACCGTGACCAGCGCGACAGCATGGGCATGCACTGCGACGATGAAGCGGCGCTCGGACCGGAACCGGCAATCGCCTCGGTCAGTTTCGGCGCCACCCGCAGCTTTATTCTCAAGCACAAGGTCAGCAAACGCACCTTCAAGCTCGATTTGACCAGCGGAAGCCTGCTCCTGATGGCTGGACAGACCCAGGCGCACTGGCTGCATGGCATCAACAAGCAAACCCGCCCGGCTGGGGCCAGGGTGAATTTAACTTTCCGGAAGATCACATAAGTTCCGGCAACTTCTTCCATCCTGCTCATACATATATCTGACTTTAAAGTCAGCAATAGAGGGAATTCTCGGTTTTTTGCTTACATTCGCTTACGTTTCTTACGGTTTCGGCAAAGCCTTGCACTTTTGACGATGCTATCTTGGCTACCTCGCAATTCATTCGGAATTGCGGACCAGACAGTCTTAAAAAAGGAAACCGCATATGAAAAAGCTTATCTTTGCATTGATCGCCGGTGTTACCGCCATGAGCGCAGCGCATGCCGAGGGCCCTTACATCGGCCTGGGCGTGGCCAGCGCCGACCATAATTTCAACCTCGGCGGCGCGCTTGCCACCGATTCGGATGGCTACAAGCCATCGGCCAAGATTTTCGGCGGCGTCGACCTGACCCCCCGTTTCGGCATCGAAGCCGGCTACACCGACATTCGCAAGGCCAACCACACCTTCACCTTGCCGGGCACCCCTGGCGTGAATGGCACGGCCACCACCGACGGCAGCCGCAGCTACCTGGCAGGCAAGGTCAATATGCCGATCAATGAGCAGTTCGGGCTGTACGGCAAGCTGGGCGCCGGCTACAGCAAGGTCAGCGTCAACTCGGCCACGCCGGGCGTGAGCCGCAGCGACACCAAGACCGAACTGTATGGCGCGGTCGGCGGCCAGTACAACATCAACGAGAAAATCGCGTTGACCTTGGAATACGAGCGCTATGGCAAGAAGAAGGACTTCGGCGTGAAAGCTGACGCGATCACGGTCGCCGCCCGCTACAACTTCTAAGCCGCTTCGATGCACGATAAAAAAGGGTCCCGCGGGACCCTTTTTTCATGTCGCTTCGCAGCTGACGCGCTGCATCGGGAAATCCACCCCTTTCAGCACGCCTTTGCGCATGCCTTCGATGCGGGCGCGCAAAGCTTTCTCGCCTTCGCGCCGGTAGATGACGCGCTGCGGAAAGTCGTGCGCCAGGTTTTCAAAGACGAATTCGGTATCGCTCTGGCGCAGCAGCTTGAAAGTGGCCTGCGGCTGGCCCGACGGCTGGGCGATGTAGGCCAGCACGCCCGGTTCGACTTCGCGGATCTGGACAAACTCGTACTCGACCGTCTTGCCGCCCTTGACGGTGCGGCTCATGCCCATCATGGTGCCGCCGGCGGCCGAGCTCCAGTGTTCGACCGAGCCCGCCTCGGCACCGGTGGCCGCCCAGCAGCCTTGCAGCCAACCCAGTTTGGCGGTCGGATCGGGAGTGGCGGCGAGAACGCCGGACGCGGCGCCCAGCAGGACACAGCTCAGCAAGGTTTTGAGGCGCATGGCGGGCTTTCGAAAAAGGAAGATGCACGAGGCTAACACGGGCGTCCGGACGAGGCAATCCATCCCTCGGCCATGAAGCGGTGCACCGACGACCATGGCCACTCGGCCGGATGAAGGCACATGCCGTGGCTGACCGGGTTGGCATGGACATAGTCGACCATGCGGCGGTAGTCGTCGTCGTCGTCGCTGATAGGGCGCTGCTGGATATGGCGTTGCCACAGCGGCGCGCCCGGCGGACGCGAGGCGCGCACCGATCTGGAAAAGGCGATCTTGACCGCGCGCCAGCGGCCGCCGTAGTCATGGTCGCCTGGCGGCAAGGTCCAGATGGCGTGTGCGTGGTCATGCAGCACCACCCATGCGTCGATGTGAAAAGGCTGCGTGAAGCGCACCCGGCGCAACGCGGCACCGAAGGCGGCGATATGTTCGGTCAGCAGCGTGCTGTGCGGATCGGCCAGACGTACGGTGAAAAAATAGCTGCGACCGGGCACACGGTTGTGGCGGTAGTTGCGCATGCCGGCCAGTGTGCCGGGCGTGCCTGAGGCGGATATCGATTGGCGCAATAGTGGGCGCGAAAACATTGTTACCTCGTCGTCCCCGCCTGCGCACACTGCTGTCCGGAATAATTTCGTTGACTTCCACTCAGAACAGTCCACCTTGCAT
>JAZKCA010000056.1:0-40152 GCA_040388275.1 Pseudomonadota bacterium | reverse complement strand
CTTCTCAAAAATCAACCCGCACGCCGCATAACCCATATCAAATTCAAAAGAGGCAGAAAGTTCGTCGTCCTCGCGAAAGCGGGGACCCATATTTCTATGCTCAGCATGGGTCCCCGCGTTCGCGAGGACGACGTGATTGATACTTAACGAGGGCTTAGGCCGCCTTGCGCACCGGGTACAGCTCCCTGTCATCCTCAAGATGGGTCGGATGCTTCAATTCCGACGCCAGGCGGTCGTGGTCCAGTTCTTTCTCCCATTTCGATACCACCACCGTGGCCACGCCATTGCCGATGAAGTTGGTCAGCGCGCGGCATTCGCTCATGAAGCGGTCGATGCCGAGGATCAGCGCCATGCCGGCCACCGGTACGGTCGGCACCACGGCCAGGGTGGCCGCCAGCGTGATGAACCCGGCGCCGGTAATGCCCGAGGCCCCCTTCGACGTCAGCATGGCCACGCCCAGGATCGTCAACTGCTGCCCGAGCGTCAGGTCGACATTGGTCGCTTGCGCCACGAACAGCGCGGCCATGGTCATGTAGATGTTGGTGCCGTCCAGGTTGAAGGAGTACCCTGTCGGTACCACCAGCCCCACCACCGGCTTCGAGCAGCCGAGCTTTTCCAGCTTGCGCATCAACGCGGGCAGGGCGCTTTCCGACGAACTCGTGCCGAGAACGATCAGCAGTTCTTCCTTGATGTAGGAAATGAAGCGGAAGATCGAGAAGCCGGTAAAGCGCGCAATCAGGCCCAGCACCACAAAGACGAACAGGCCGCAGGTCAGGTAGAAGGACCCCATCAGCTTAAGCAGGGGCACCAGCGAGGCCAGTCCGAATTTGCCGATCGTGAAGGCCATCGCGCCGAACGCGCCGATTGGAGCGACTTTCATGATGATGCCGACCACCCCGAAAATCACGTGCGAAAGGTCGTCGATCAGCTTTGTGACTGGCCGTCCGCGTTCGCCGAGCATCGACAGCGCAAAGCCGAACAGGATCGCAAACAGCAGCACCTGCAGGATGTCGCCCTTGGCGAAGGCGTCGACTGCGGTGTTCGGGATGATGTTCATCACGAAGTCCGTGGTCGTCTGGGCCTTGGCCTTGACGGTGAATTCGGCGATGGCCTTGGTGTCGAGCGTGGCCGGGTCGGCATTGAAGCCGTCGCCAGGGCGCACCACGTTGGCCACGATCAGGCCGATCGCCAGTGCAAGCGTGGAGACGACTTCAAAATACAGCAGCGCCTTGCCGCCCACCCGGCCGATCTTCTTCATGTCCTGCATGCCGGCGATCCCGGCCACCACGGTACAAAAAATCACCGGTGCGATGATCATCTTGATCAGCTTGATGAAGCCGTCGCCCAGCGGTTTCATGTCGACGCCCAGCTTGGGGTAGAAAATCCCGAGCAGGATGCCGCACAGAATGGCGAACAGCACCTGGACGTATAAAATCTTGTAGAACGGTTTTTTCATGGCAGTCTCCGGCCGGATTGGAATGACTGCATGATTGTCCAATTCGGCGCGCCGATCTATTGTGGATATCCGCAGCGCGCCCGTGGAAAAGTTGCATATGGCGATACTTGAAGACAAATTTTTTTGCGCAATGTATCTTGTCCGCTTCACAAATTTGTCGAATTTCCTCCTCCATGAGCCGTATCCTCGTCTTTTCCGGGCGGTGCGCGGCGCTCGACATGTTCGCCGGCGCCGGCGCGCCCGACCAGATGTTGCGCTTCCGGGTAGTACGGTCGCGTACAAATGTACCTCCGGCATCCCGAATACGTGCCTCTTTCGCCTGTTGGGCAACTTTGCTCGCCCCTGCGCTCGTGGTTTCAACAGACGCCATCGCCTTGCCGTCAACGATCGCCCAGGTGGTCGATACGGCGGCCCTCACCCATGAGTGATTCCCTGAGAGTGGCCGGCAACGCCAATCGCAGGCAGTTATAAAACGGCAGCACGAAATTATGCGGGCGGTGGAACGGTGCCGTCGCAAATGGGCGCCCAAGGCGTCCGCCGCCTGACGCGCGCCCCGGCGCTTACTGCGCGGTCCAGCCCCCATCCATATTCCACGCCACGCCGCGCACCTGGTTGGCCGCCGGGCTGCAAAAGAACACCGCCAGCGCGCCCAGTTCCTCGGGCGTGACGAATTCGCCGGACGGCTGCTTTTCGGCCAGCAGCGCCTTTTTGGCCTCGTCGTTCGACAGTTTGTCTTGCGCAGCGCGGTCGTCAACCTGCTTTTGCACCAGCGGCGTCAACACCCAACCCGGACAAATGGCATTGCAGGTGATGCCGCTTTGGGCCGTTTCCAGCGCCGTGACCTTGGTAAAACCGACCAGGCCGTGCTTGGCCGCCACGTAGGCCGACTTTTGCGCCGATCCGACCAGGCCGTGGACCGACGCCAGGTTGATGATACGGCCCCAGTTCTTTTGCTTCATGCCCGGCAACGCCAGGCGCGAGGTATGGAAGGCCGAGGTCAGGTTGATGGCGATGATCGCATCCCATTTTTCAACCGGGAAGTCTTCGATGTTGGCCACGTGCTGGATGCCGGCGTTATTGACCAGGATGTCGACGCCGCCGAATTTTTGGCCGGCAAACTTCATCATCGCTTCGATTTCCGCCGGTTTCGACATGTCGGCGTTGTGGTAGGCCGTTTGCACCTCGAATTCGCGCCCGATGTCGGTGTACAGCTTTTCGATCTGCTGGGCGTCGCCAAAGCCGTTGAACACGATATTGGCGCCTTGCTGTGCCAGCGAGCGGGCAATCCCGAGGCCGATGCCCGAGGTCGAACCGGTGACGAGTGCCGTCTTGCCGCTTAACATGCTTGATTTCATTGTGTCCTCTGTAGGAAAGGTTAGTGGGCGATGATGTAGAATTCTAAACGTAAAGCATATAGTACATATTCGACGAATTTGGCGTCCGACAGGCGCCAGGCGAGCGCACCACAAGGAGTTGGCATGACCGCAGCAAGAATCAAATCCGTCCAATGCTGTTCCCCGACCGGCCTGCACCACATGTCGTACAAGGAGTGGGGCGACGAAAACAATCCGAATATCCTCATTTGCGTCCACGGCGTGACCCGGGTCGGCGACGACTTCGACACCCTGGCGCGCGAGCTGTCAGGCAACTACCGCGTGATTTGCCCCGATGTCGTCGGCCGCGGCCGTTCCGGCCGCCTGCTCGATCCGCGCATGTATCTGGTGCCCCAGTATGTTAGCGACATGGTGACCCTGATTGCACGGGTAACTGCGCACAATGAGCGTGCGCAGATCGACTGGTTCGGCACCTCCATGGGCGGCTTGATCGGCATGGCGCTCGCCTCCTTGCCCGGCAATCCGGTGCGCAAGCTGGTGTTGAACGATATCGGTCCGACGCTCGACCCGGCCGCGCTGCTGCGCATCGGCGACTACATCGGCCAGGAATTGCGCTTCCCCGACTTCGATACCGCCGCGCGTTTCGTGCGCGAAGTGTCGCAGTCGTTCGGCGAGCACAGCGACGAACAATGGTTCAAGCTGGCCAACGACGTGCTGCGCGAGCAGCCCGACGGCCAGTGGGTGCGCCACTACGACATGGGCCTGGCCCAGCCCTTCCGCTCGGCCACGCCGGAGTCGGCCATGGCCGACCAGGCCGCGCTGTGGGCTTGCTACGACGCGATCCGCTGCCCGACTTTGCTGGTGCGCGGCGCCAATTCGGACCTGCTCTCGCACGACACCGCGCAAGAGATGACGACCCGCGGCCCCAAGGCCCGGCTGGTTGAAATTCCCAACGTGGGCCATGCACCCACCTTTATCCACGAAGACCAGATCGCCATCGCGCGCGAATTCCTGGTCGCTTGAGCCGTACTTGAAAGATTTTATGGATATCACACGTCTGCATGTAGGAAAACGATTGTCCGAAGTGGCGATCCACAACGGCACGGTGTACCTGGCGGGCCAGATTGCCGACGACACCAAGGCCGACATCGTCGGCCAGACCCGCGAAGTGCTCGGTCACGTCGAGCGCCTGCTCAATGAAGCGGGCAGCGACAAGAGCTGCATCCTGGCCTGCCAGATCTACATCGCCGACATGGCCCATTTCCCTGGCATGAACGAGGTATGGGACGACTGGGTCACCACCGGGCACACGCCGCCGCGCGCCACCGTCGAAGCGAAGCTGGCCAATCCGGCCTGTTTGGTCGAGGTGGTCGTCACCGCGGCGCTGCGCTAAACGTAATGGTATCAATCGCAGCGCTGGGAAGCGCATCGAGCCAGCTGGTACAGGGTCTGTCGCTTGACGACGCCGCGCGGGTCGAGGCCGTGCTTGCCTACGCCAGCGACGCCTACCAGGACAAGCTGTGCTCCACCGGCCAGAACGCGCTTGAATTCGCGCTCGGCGTCGCCAACACGCTCGCTTTCCTGCGCAGCGACGCCGAAACCCGCATCGCCGGCCTGATGTTCGAGCTGACCGTGCTCGATCCGAAAGCGGTGACGGGCCTGGAAACGCGGGTCGGCAAGGAAGCGACCGACCTGGTGACCGGCGTGCGCCAGCTGATCCGCCTGCGCGACATGACGGTCGGGAAAGAGACCGTCGGGCGCGGCAAGAACGCGGCCCAGCAGGCCGTGGCCCAGGTAGAAACCTTGCGCAAGATGCTGCTGGCGATGGCCAGCGACATGCGCGTGGTGCTGGTGCGCCTGGCCTCGTGCGTGACCACCTTGCGCTATTTCGCCGACATCAAGCTGTTCAACGACATGACCCACGCCTACGGGCGCGAAACGCTGGACCTGTATGCGCCGCTGGCCAACCGCCTCGGTATCTGGCAGCTCAAGTGGGAACTGGAAGACCTGTCGTTCCGCTTCATCGAACCGGAAACCTACAAGCGCATCGCCAAGATGCTCGAAGAAAAACGCATGATGCGCGAGGGCTTCGTGCAGGGCGCCATCGTGCGCCTGCAGGACGAGCTGGCCGCCGCCGGCATCAAGGCTGAAGTGTTCGGCCGGCCCAAGCATATCTACAGCATCTGGAACAAGATGCGCGGCAAGGACCTCGATTTCTCCGAGCTGTACGACGTGCGCGCCTTCCGCGTGATCGTGGCCGACGACAAGAGCTGCTACACGGTGCTGGGCGTGGTCCACAATATCTGGACCCCGATCCCCAAGGAATTCGACGATTACATCTCGCGCCCCAAGGCCAACGGCTATCAGTCGCTGCACACGGTAGTGACGGCCGACGACGGGCGCCCGCTGGAAGTGCAGATCCGTACCCAGGCCATGCACAACTTTGCCGAATACGGGATCGCCGCGCACTGGCGCTACAAGGAAGAGGGCGGCTCCGACTTCAAGGGCCAGAAGTACGACGAGAAGATCGCCTGGCTGCGCCAGCTGCTGGCCTGGAAGGCCGACGTGGCCGACGCCGTGGTTGGCCAGGAAGACTTGCAGCGCGAGTGGGTGGAAAAGCTAAAATCCACTACGCTGGACGATCGTATATTTGTATTGACGCCGCAGGCCAGGGTGCTTGAACTGCCGGTCGGCGCCACGCCGATCGACTTCGCCTATCATCTGCACAGCGAAGTGGGCCACCGCTGCCGCGGGGCGCGTGTCGACGGCATCATGGTGCCGCTCAATACCGCGCTAAAGAGCGGCCAGACCTGCGAGATCATCACCGCCAAGGGCGCGCCAGGCACCGCAGGGCCGTCGCGCGACTGGCTCAGCGCCGAGTACACGGTCAGCACGCGCACCCGCTCCAAGGTGCGCGCGTGGTTCCATGCGATCGACCTGGAGGAAACGCTGGCCCACGGCCGCGCGCTGGTTGAGAAATCGCTCCAGCGCGAAGGCAAGACCGCCGTCAACCTGGAAGCGCTGGCGCACAAGCTGGGTTTTTCCAAGGTCGACGACCTGTTCATTTCGGTGGGCAAGGAAGAATTCAGCCTGCGCCACGTCGAGCAGGCGCTGCACGACACTGGCGAAGTGGTGGTGCCCGAGGACGCGGTTGTACTGAACAAGAGCCGCGCATCGAGCGTGGAGCAGGGCGCCAAGTCGGGCGTGCTGGTGGTTGGCACCGAGGGCCTGATGACGGCGCTGGCCAAGTGCTGCAAGCCGGCGCCGCCGGACGGCATCGTCGGCTTTGTCACGCGCGGCAAAGGCGTGTCGATCCACCGCGCCACCTGCAAGAACTTTGCCGAGATGCGCTCCAAGGCGCCGGAGCGCGTGATCGAGACCGACTGGGGCAGGGCGGGGCAGGACACCGTGTATCCGGTCGACCTGTTCATCCAGGCGGGCGACCGCCAGGGGCTGCTGCGCGATATCTCCGAGGTCTTCTCGCGCGAGAAGATCAATGTCATCGGGGTCAATACGCAAAGCGCCAAGGGCGTGGCGCGCATGACGTTTACGGCGGAAATCGGCTCGACCGCCCAGCTGCAGAAGGCGCTGCTGGCGATCATGGAAGTGAACGGCGTACAGGAAGCGCGGCGGCAATGACCACCCCTCGCGCCCCGTCGTCCTTGCTCCAAGGCGCCGATCGGCGAAGACCCGTAGCACATATGATCAGTGTTACGTCGTCCTCGCGCAGGCGGGGACCCATAGCGCATAAGCTCAGTGACACCGGCTATTGCTGCGCTATCACCAGTCATGCGGGGTTTGGGTCCCCGCCTTCGCGAGGACGACGTTAGGCCATGCGCCCCAACACCTTCCTCACGCTGAAACCCAGCAAATGGGGCCCGCTGCTGCTGCGCCTTGTAGCGAGCTGGTGGTACATGGTGCACCTGGGCGCAATCGCATTGGTGATGGCCTTCTCGCCGTCGACCTACAACCGCGAAAACCGCATCGTCACCTCGCGCTACATCTACACCAGCACCTGGCAGGTGCTGCCCTGGTTCACGCTGCTGGCGGCTTTGGTCAGCCTGGTGCTGATCCGCATCGTGGTGGTCACTGCCCTCAGCTATGGCCTGTCGCGCTACGCCCTCGAGATGGTGGTGCGCGTGCTGGTGCTCGAACTGATCCCGCTCACGGCCGCCATGTTCGTGGCGCTGCGCGCCGGCCTGGCCTTCAACGCCGGCGACGCGCGCGCATTGCAGGTAACGAGCGCCGCCGCCACCGAAAGATCGAAGCAGGCGCAAAACCGATTACGCCGCGAGCTGGTGCCGCAGGTGATCGCGAACGCCTTCGCGGTCCTTAGCCTGGCCATGGTCAGCAGCGTGATCGTCCTGATCCTCGCCTACATCAGCGTGTACGGCACCTCACCCTGGGGCGTGCCAGAATATACCCGCACCGTGGGCCGTGTGTTCGATCCCGCGGTCACGCTCGGCTTCATCCTCAAGACCATTTTCTTCGGCCTGGCGGTGGCCGTGATTCCGACCGCCGCCATCCTGGAAATGCACCGATTCGGGCGCAATACCTCGTCGACCGTGCAGCCCGGCGCGATCCGCCTGCTGTTCGTATTGCTGGTCATCGAGGCCGCGTCGCTGGCCGTTAAATACATCTGAGAGGGCATGAGCATGACCGAAGCCGAAGCCAATTCCCCCGCCGAACCCGTCGCCCATGTCGAAATAAAGGCCGTTATCCTGCTGGTGCTGATGGCGGCGCTGGTAGCCACCTTCGTGCTGTACGTGATGTACGCGCGCGGCGTGTTCGAGAGCACCCAGCGCCTGGTGCTGGTATCGGAAGACTCAGAAGGCGTCATCCCGGGCATGGACGTCACGTTTTCCGGCTTTCCGATCGGGCGCGTGCAGCGCGTTGAGCTGGCGCCCGACGGCAAGGCGCGCATCCTGGTTGACGTGAACCAGAAGGACGCCAAGTGGCTGCGCGTGTCCAGTGTGTTCACCATGGAAAAGAGCATGGTCGGCGAAACCCGCATCCGCGCCTATTCCGGCATCCTGACCGACCCGCCGCTCGAAGAAAACGCAACGCGCACCGTGCTGGCGGGCGATACCGCCGCCGAGATCCCGAAGCTGGTGGCCAGCGCGCGCACCTTGCTGGAAAACCTGACCAATATGACCGGAAGCGATTCGGCCATCAACACCAGCCTGGCCAACATTCAAGTGGCCACCGGCCGCCTGGGCGGCAAGTACGGCTTGCTGGGCGGCGCCCTGGGCAGCGAAGAGGAAGCGCGCAAGGCGCTGCGCATTCTCGAACGTGTCGATGCGCTGCTGGCCAAGGCCGACCAGCGGGTATTCGGCAAGGAAGGCGTGATGAACGACGCCCAAACCACGATCCGCCAATTGAATACGGTGCTGCAGGAAGCCAGTGCCAGCCTGAAGAAAGTCGACGCGGTGCTGGTGGAGGCGCAAGCGGTGGCCGGTAACGCCAAAATGGCCACCAAGGACCTGGGCGCGCTGCGCAGCGAGGTTGACGCCAGCCTGCGCAAGGTCACGCGCCTGATCGATGAAATCAACCGCAAATGGCCATTCGCACGTGAGACGGAGTTGAAACTGCCATGAAGAACATCGCATTGATCGTCGCACTTGCCCTGGCACTGGGCGCCTGCGGCAGCAAACCGGCGCAGCCATCCTGGAAGGCGAATGCAGCGGGCTCGCTCACAGCCTTCAGCGACGCTTACCTGAAAGGCGACACCGGCATCGCCGACACCGAGTTTGCACGCGCGCGCGGCGAGATGGCCAGTACGGGCCGGCCCGACCTCGTTGCGCACGCCGAGCTGTATCGCTGCGCCACGCGCGTGGCCAGCCTGGAATACGACAACTGCCCGGGTTTCGCTGCCGTGGCGCAGGATGCGAGCGCCGCCGAGCATGCCTACGCCGCCTACCTGGACGGACGCTGGCAGGGCCTCGACGCGCAACTGCTGCCGGAACAGCAGCGCGCCATCGTGCAGGGCAAGGCCACGCTGGCGGCGATTGCCGATCCGCTTTCGCGACTGGTGGCGGCGGGCGTGCTGATGAAGACGCAGCGCATCGCGCCGGCCGACATCGCCGTGGCCACCAGCACCGCCTCGGAACAGGGCTGGCGCCGACCGTTGCTGATGTGGCTGGGCGTGTCGCTCAAGCGCGTCCAGGCCGCCGGCGACAACGCTGAAGCGGCCCGTATCCAGCGGCGTATCGAGCTGGCGGCGCCGAAAAACCCGGGTGAATAATTTCGGGGTGAGTGCAATCCCCTTTTACGAAAGCAAAAATGAAGAACGGATTTCGGATTCTGGCGAGCACGCTGGTGCTTGGGGTATCGCTGAGCAGTGCTGGCTGCAGGGCGGAAATGGCGGTAGCGCGGCTAGATCATATTCTCGCCGGCCCCCATGGCTGGATTGACCTGACGATCAAAGCGTCCCCAAAGATGGCCGGCTACGATCCGAAAAAAGGCTGCAGTGTGGCGGTAACGTCGAACGGTGAGCTCATGTTCGCCGGAGGCGCCGATCTGGCGCGTTTCGTGGACAATCCCATCCCGTTCGGTTTCCGTTATGCGGTCCCTTCCGGCAAAAGCGAAGCGGAAGTGACGATTGACGGCTGCGTACCCAAGGCGCTGTCATTCGCCTTGCCGCTCGACCTGCCCGAAAATCATCTCGCGCACCTGGTCTTCGACGGCAGCGCCTTGGTGGTGGCCAGTACGGAGCCATTCGAACCGACCTCCCTTGAATGGGTACGCGGAGAAATCATCAAGCTGCACGCGAACAATGAGAGCGCGGGCGACGCGGTGGCCGGGCTGACGACCATTGCCAAAGCCAGCCTTGGGCTGAATCTGGCCCTGCTGCTGATCGTGGCGGCAAGCGCGGTGATTGCCCTGCGACGTAGCAATAAGGGATAAAAGTCGAGGTCGGTAAAAATCGAGGTCAGACCTGAATTCGGAACATCAGGTCTGACCTGGACCTGAAAAATCGAGGTCAGACCTGAATTCGGAACATCAGGTCTGACCTGGATTTGTTCCGGATTGTGGCAAGCGGGCCGATGGGTTGAAATTCGAAGTCGGACCTGAATGGCGCAAATCAGGTCTGACCTGGATTTGTGCACTGCGGCGCCGCAAAAACCCGTAATTCCCGCACCGTCACGGTGCATTTCGCACCCGCCCGGTGCCCTGTTGCGGCGTTGCCACGAATAAACAAAGATAGGCGAGACTTAACACAATTGCCGGAGTACACTAAATCATATGTACATGAGTTTTCTCAACCGGGGGCAATATGTCTAAGCAAATCATGCGGTCGATGTTGGTAGTGGCAAGCGTACTCTTCGTTTCATCGGCTTTTGCGCAACAGGGGAGTCTGGCCGAATACAAGAAACTGGCCGAGCAAAACAACCCCGCCGCCCAGTTGAGCATGGGAAGTTTCTACGAGTATGGCAACGGCGTGGCCGCCGACCCGGTTGTGGCGCGCAGCTGGTACGAGAAAGCAGCCCTCCAGGGCGAACGCACCGCCCAGTTCAACCTGGCCGTGTTCCATATGAACGGCAAGGGCGGCCCGGTCGACAATGCCCAAGCCTTCAAATGGATGGCGCTGGCCGCCGAGCAAGGTCTCCCACCGGCGCAAACCAATCTGGCCCTGATGTATGAAGAAGGCCTTGGCGTGACCAAGAATGTCAAAACGGCTTTTGCCTGGTTCAAGAAGGCAGCTGAAGCGGGCAATGTTCCTGCCCAAGTGAACCTGGCGTCGATGCTGCGCGTAGGGCGCGGTACCGAACGTGATTTCGCCGCGTCGGCCATCTGGTACCGCAAAGCTGCCGAAGCGGGCCATCCGGTAGCGCAGGAACGCCTCAGCTACCTGTATTCGATCGGGCAGGGCGTACCGAAAGACATGACCTTGTCCGAAAAATGGAAAGTCCTGGCACTGACGGCGCCGCCGTCGGCTGCAGCCGCAGTCGCCAACAAGGCCGACTAAGGCTTCAGGCGCCGCGTCCCCTGAACCGGCGCGCCAGTTGATTGTGGATGCGGGTCGCGGCAATCGCGGCCTGCCCCGCAGCCACGCTGATCTGGTTCAGTCCCTTGACCACATCGCCAACCGCATACAGACCCGGCACCGACGTACACTGGTGCTCGTCCACCACCAGTTCCCCGCAGTCTGCCGTCTTCGCTCCCAGTGCCGCCGCCAGGTCGGAGCGCGCCGTTTCCCCCAGCATCGGGTACACCACATCGTAGCGATGGTCTTCGCCATCCTCGGTGTGCAGCACCGGCTTCATGGCGCCGGTCATGCTGATACCCAGCAGCGGTGACATCACATAGCGCACCTGCGCTTCGTCCAGCCGGCGCCGCTGCTCCGCGCTCAGGCTCACTTCCTTTTCCCTTTCGAACAAGGTCACGCTGGCCGAAAACGTGCGCATGAACAGCGCGTGCGACACCGGATTCTGGGGCGAGGAGACGACCGCAATGCGCTTGTCGAGCACATCGAAGCCGTCACACACGGGGCACAGGCGCACCGCGCCGGCAGCGACGGCCTCGCGCCAGTTTTCAATCGGCAGGCCGGCGTCGGCGATGCCGGTCGCGAGCAGCACGCTGCGGGCCGTGATTTCGCCGTCGCCAAAGCCGGCCACGAACAATTCGCCGTCGCGCCGCAGCGACGTGATCTCGCCATCGGTCACTTCGCCGCCATATTTGCCGAGCTGGCAGCGCAGGTTCTCCAGCAACTGCCGGCCCTCGATGCCATCGGGGAAGCCAGGGAAGTTATGGGTCACGGGGATCAGCGCCAGGCGGCTGTTGCCCTTGTCGACCAGCGTAATGCTGCGGCGGAAGCGGCGCAGGTACACGGCAGCCGTAAGCCCGCCGGGACCGCCGCCGATGATCAAGGTGTCTACAATTGGATTAGCCATGCGGCATTGTAGGAATGCCATGCGTGCACACCTATCGGTGCGCGTGCCGCCTACAGGTAAGACGGCGCCGACAAGCTAGTCGTGCGCTTCGGGCTGCAAGGTCACATGGTCGATGCCGTGCTGCGACAACAGCATGTCGTTGACCAGCGCCAGGATCGCGGGCCACTCTTCCAGCGTGCGAATCTTCAGGTGGCCGATCAGCGCCGGCTGACCTGGCGACATGTCCCACACATGCAGGTCGTGCACCGACAGCACGCCGGGCACGCCGGCCAGGTCGGCGCCCACCTTCAGGTAATCAATCGCATGGGGCACGCCTTCCATCAACGAATGGTAGGACTCGCGCAGGATGGCGATGGTGGACTTGAGGATCAGCAGCGACACCAGCACCGACAGCAGCGGATCGATCTGCATCCAGCCGGTCAGGTAGATGACGGCGCCGGCGGCGATGGCCGCGAGCGAGCCCAGGATATCGCCCATCACGTGCACCAGCGCGGCGCGGGTGTGGATGCCGGCCTGGTCGCGCGAGAGCAGCCACGCCACGCCCAGGTTGATCGTCAGGCCGATGCCCGCGACGATCAGGACGGTGGCGCCGGCCACCGGGCTTGGTGCGGCAAAGCGGTGTATGGCCTCCACCACGATCCATGCCACCACCGCCAGCATGGCCAGGCCGTTGACGAAGGCGGCCAGTGCCTCCGCGCGCCCGAAGCCAAACGAGTGGCGCGCCGACGGCGGGCGCTTGGCGATCAACTGGGCCAGCAGCGCCAGGCCGAGCGAGGCGGCGTCGGTCACCATATGGCCGGCGTCCGAAATGAGCGCCAGCGAATTGGCCATGAAGCCGGTGGTCACTTCAACGACGGCAAAGCACAGCGTCAGCACCAGCGCGAACGCGAGCGCGTTCTGGCTGCGTCCTTCGGTCACGTGGAGATGCTTGGCGTCGCCCGCGTGGTGCGCGTGCAGGTGGGCTGATGGGGAGGGTGTTGTTTTCGAATGCATGGGCAAAGTGTAATGGAAAATCGCGCTTCAAAAACAGGCGAGAAAAAAGCCCTTGTTTTTCTGGGAACGGCTCTCTATAATGCTGGTCTTCGGGCGGTTAGTTCAGCTGGTTAGAATACTTGGTCGACATCCAAGGGGTCGGGGATTCGAATTCCTCACCGCCCACCAGAATATGAAGTAAATTAGTAAGAGTGAGAAAGGCATCATGGTTATGACACCGCGAACTACGACGGAGTTGTTCCAGCGACACTAGTCGAGGTGATTCCTTTTGCTCTACGAAAAGAAAAACGCGGCTAGCCCGCGTTTTTTTTCGTCCGCGTTTTTGTTTTACACTAGTTAGTCTAATGTTCAGGAGAACAGCATGGTTTCAGTCCGACTTCCCGATGGTTCCGAGCGCCAGTTCGATGGCCCAGTCACCGTAGCCCAGGTTGCCGCCAGCATCGGCACCGGCCTGGCAAAGGCCGCCCTGGCCGGCAAGGTCGACGGCAAGGTGGTCGATACGTCCTTCCTGATCGAGCAAAACGCCGAACTGGCCATCATCACCGACAAGGACCCTGAAGGGCTGGACGTGATCCGCCACTCCACCGCCCACTTGCTGGCCTACGCCGTCAAGGAGCTGTTCCCGGACGCGCAGGTGACCATCGGTCCCGTGATCGAGAATGGCTTTTACTATGACTTTTCGTACAAGCGTCCGTTCACGCCGGAAGACCTGGTCACCATCGAAAAGAAGATGACCGAGCTGGCCAAGAAGGATGAGAAAGTCACGCGCTCCGTGCTGCCGCGCGATGAAGCCGTCGCTTACTTCAAGTCGATCGGCGAGCATTACAAGGCCGAGATCATTTCATCGATCCCTGCCGGTGAAGACGTGTCGCTGTATGCCGAAGGCGGTTTCACCGACCTGTGCCGCGGCCCGCACGTGCCGTCCATCGGCAAGCTCAAGGTGTTCAAGCTGATGAAGCTGGCCGGCGCCTACTGGCGCGGCGACTCCAAGAATGAAATGCTGCAGCGCATTTACGGTACGGCCTGGGTCAAGAAAGAAGACCAGGAGCTGTACCTGCACAACCTGGAAGAAGCGGAAAAGCGCGACCATCGCAAGCTCGGCAAGCAGCTCGACTTCTTCCACTTCCAGGAAGAGGCGCCGGGCCTGGTGTTCTGGCATCCGAAGGGCTGGACCATCTGGCAGCAGGTGGAGCAGTACATGCGCAACAAATACCAGGTCAACGGCTATCAGGAAGTGAAGGCGCCGCAGATCCTCGACCGCTCGCTGTGGGAAAAGACCGGCCACTGGGAAAACTACCGCGAAAACATGTTCACGACCGAGTCGGAAAACCGCTCGTATGCATTGAAGCCAATGAACTGCCCGGGCCACGTGCAGATCTATAACGTGGGCATGAAGAGCTACCGCGACCTGCCGCTGCGCTACGGCGAGTTCGGCCAGTGCCACCGCAACGAGCCGTCCGGCGCGCTGCACGGCATCATGCGCGTGCGCGGCTTTACCCAGGACGACGGCCACATCTTCTGTACTGAAGAGCAAATCGAAGCCGAAGTGACGGCCTTCCACGCGCAGGCGATGGAAGTGTATGCCGATTTCCGTTTCGAGCAGATCGAGGTCAAGCTGGCGCTGCGCCCGGACAACCGGATCGGCTCTGAAGAAGTGTGGAATGCGGCCGAAGAGGCCCTGCGTTCTGCGCTGCGCGCCTGTGGCGTCCAATGGACCGAGCTGCCGGGCGAGGGTGCCTTCTACGGCCCGAAAATCGAGTACCACCTGAAGGACAGCCTTGGTCGTCCATGGCAGGTTGGCACGATGCAGGTCGACTTCTCGACGCCGGGCCGTTTGGGCGCCGAATACACGGCCGACGACAACACCAAGAAGGTGCCGGTCATGCTGCACCGGGCGATCGTCGGTTCGCTGGAACGCTTCATCGGCATCCTTATCGAAAACTACGCCGGCGCCTTGCCGCTGTGGCTGGCGCCGGTGCAAGTGGCGGTGTTGAATATATCCGACGCCCAGGCCGACTATGCCAAGGAAATCACCGCGCTGTTGACCAAATCCGGGTACCGCGTTCACGCTGATTTGCGAAATGAGAAGATTACCTATAAAATACGCGAACATTCCGTCCAAAAACTGCCTTATATCCTCGTGATTGGCGACAAAGAGCGGGATGCCAACACTGTGGCCGTGCGCGCACGAGGCAATGTCGATTTGGGAGTCATGTCCGTCGATGCCCTCGTGGAACGTCTCAAACTCGAGATCGATTCCAAAGCTTGACGAGGAAACTCGCCAGCGCGGCTTTATCATCAGATTTTAAAAGGAAACAACATAGCTACTGACAAGTCACATCGCATCAATGGCGAAATCACCGCCCCCGAAATGCGTTTATCCGGGGTGGAAAACGAGCCGCTTGGCATTGTGAGCCTGGCTGAGGCGTTTCGTCTGGCCGAAGAGGCGAACGTCGACCTGGTGGAGATTGCGCCAACCGCGCAGCCACCGGTGTGCCGTTTGATGGACTACGGCAAGTTCAAATATTCGGAGCAGAAGAAGGCTCACGAAGCTAAATTGAAGCAGAAGATCATCCTCGTGAAGGAAGTCAAATTCCGTCCGGGTACCGATGACGGTGACTACAATATCAAGCTGCGTAACCTGATCAAGTTTCTCGACGAAGGTGACAAAACCAAGATCACGCTGCGCTTCCGCGGCCGTGAGATGGCGCACCAGGACATCGGATTCCGCATGCTCGAACGTCTGAAGGCTGATCTGGAGCCGTACGGCCAGGTCGAGCAGTTCCCGAAGATGGAAGGCCGCCAGATGATCATGATACTGTCGCCGAAGAAAAAGAAGTAAAAGCGTATCATATCGGGGTTTGACCCCGGTTGTTCAGTTAGGGGTCGAACCCTGACTGATTAATAAAATTACAAGGGCCGCTGAGTTTTCTCACCGGCCCTTGTTGTTTCTACGGAGATTCGTGTTAAAATCTTCGGCTTCGCTCCGCAAGGGGTGAAGACCAATGTGAAAGCAGGCATCTAAGCGCAGCGCGTTGCTGCCACCTGCAATCCTGCTACTGGAGCTGTCGTAAAACGACAGAACTACTATGCCTAAAATGAAGACCAAAAGCTCCGCGAAGAAGCGTTTTCGCGTGCGTCCAGGTGGAACCGTCAAAGCGGGTCACGCTTTCAAGCGCCACATCCTGACCAAGAAGACCACCAAGAGCAAGCGCCAGTTGCGCGGAATCACGAACGTCGACGCTGCGGATGTACGTTCCGTCATGCGTATGATGCCGTCTGCTTAATCTCACCACTCAATTTAAGGAGTTACTATGCCTAGAGTAAAACGTGGGGTTACAGCTCGTGCCCGTCATAAGAAAATTCTTGTTCAAGCTAAAGGCTACCGTGGTCGCCGCAGCAAGGTTTACCGTGTTGCCAAGCAAGCAGTCATGCGCGCTGGCCAATACGCTTACCGCGATCGCCGCAACAAGAAGCGCGTCTTCCGCCGCCTGTGGATCGCCCGTATCAACGCCGCTTCCCGTGAGCATGGCGTAACGTACAGCGTATTCATGAACGGCTTGAAGAAAGCATCTATCGAACTGGACCGTAAAGTCCTGGCCGATATGGCTGTGATGGACAAGCCGGCATTCGCCGCGATTGTCGCCGCAGTAAAGGCAAAGATCGCTGCGTAAGCACTGATTTTTGTCAGCGCCGCCTTCGGGCGGCTCGAGAAGCGGGGCAGAGGTTCAAACCTGTGCCCCGTTTTTGATTGTGGCGCGCGTGCGCCACCCTAACTCGGAAAACCCGCATGAACACCCTCGAAGAACTCGTCGTCCTGGCCCAGGCTGATTTTGTCGCCGCCGAAGACGCTGCCGCACTCGAAAACGCCAAAGCCAAGTACCTTGGCAAGACCGGCCAGATTACCGAGCAAATGAAGGGCCTGGGCAAGCTTGACCCGGACCAGAAAAAGATCCAGGGCGCGCTGATCAACGCCGCCAAGGTACAGATTGAAACCGCTTTAACGGCCCGCCGCGACGCGCTGGCCGACGCGCTCCTCGAAGCGCGCCTGAACCTTGAAGCGATCGACGTGACGCTTCCTGGCCGCGGCCGTTCGATGGGCGGCATCCACCCCGTCATGCGCAGCTGGGAACGGGTTGAAGAGATCTTCCGCTCGATCGGTTTCGACGTGGCCGACGGCCCCGAAATCGAAACCGACTGGACCAATTTCACGGCGCTCAACAGCCCGGAAAACCATCCCGCCCGTTCGATGCAGGACACCTTCTACGTCGAAGGCAACGACAGTACCGGCAAGCCGCTGCTGCTACGTACCCACACGAGCCCGATGCAGGTGCGTTACGCGCGCACCCATACCCCGCCGATCAAGGTGATCGCGCCGGGCCGCACCTACCGCGTCGACAGCGATGCGACCCACTCGCCGATGTTCCACCAGGTCGAAGGCCTGTGGATCGCCGAGGACATCTCCTTCGCCGACCTGAAGGGCGTGTACCTCGCCTTCGTCAAGGCCTTCTTCGAAACCGACGACCTGCAGGTGCGCTTCCGCCCATCCTACTTCCCGTTCACGGAACCGTCGGCCGAGATCGACATCGCCTTCGGCAGCGGTCCATTAAAGGGCCGCTGGCTCGAAGTATCGGGCGCCGGCCAGGTCCATCCGACGGTCGTGAAAAACTTCGGCCTCGATCCTGAAAAATTCATCGGCTTCGCGTTCGGCTCCGGCCTCGAGCGCCTGACCATGCTGCGCTACGGGATCAACGACCTGCGTTTGTTCTACGAAGGCGATCTGCGCTTCCTGAAGCAATTTAACTAATTCAAGGCTTACCTATGCAATTTTCTGAAAATTGGCTCCGTACCATGGTCGATCCGAAGATGACTTCGGATGAGCTGGCCCATTTGTTGACCATGTCCGGCCTGGAAGTGGAAGAAGTCGAAGCCGTCGCGCCGCCGTTCTCGAACGTGGTCGTGGCCAAGGTGCTGGAAGTGACGCGCCACCCGAACGCGGACCGCCTGAACGTGTGCCAGGTCGATGTCGGCACCGGCACCTTGCTCAACATCGTGTGCGGTGCGCCCAATGTGCGCGCCGGCATGAAAGCCATCTGCGCCATGGCCGGCGCCGTGCTGCCGCCTGGCGCGGACGGCAAGCCCTTCGTGATCAAGGTCGGCGAGCTGCGCGGCGTCGAGTCGCAGGGCATGATGTGCTCGGCCAAGGAACTGAAAATCTCGGAAGAGAGCAGCGGCCTGATGGAGCTGCCGTCGGACGCCCCGGTCGGCCAGAACATCCGCGACTACCTCGCGCTCAACGACCTCAAATTCACCATCAAGCTGACCCCGAACAAGGCCGACTGCCTGTCGGTGCTGGGCGTGGCGCGCGAAGTGTCGGCCCTGACCGGCACGCCGCTGTTGATGCCGCAGTTCCGTGCGGTGCCGGTCAATGGCAGCGAAGTGCTGCCCGTGAAGATCAGCGCAACGGACCTGTGCGGGCGCTTTTCCGGCCGTGTGATCCGCGGCCTGAACGCACGCGCCGAAACCCCGGCATGGATGCGCCAGCGCCTCGAGCGCAGCGGCCAGCGCCCGGTGTCGGCACTGGTCGACATTTCCAACTACGTGATGCTGGAACTGGGCCGTCCTTCGCATGTGTTCGACCTGGCCAAGATCCACGGCGGGCTCGATATCCGTTGGGGCAAGAAGGGCGAAACGCTCAAGCTGCTCAATGGGACCACGATCGAAATCGACGCATTCTTCGGCGTGATCTCGGACGACAAGGAAATCGAATCGCTGGCCGGCATCATGGGCGGCGACGCGACCGCCGTATCGCTCGACACCGAAGCCATTTACCTGGAAGCGGCCTTCTGGTGGCCGAACGCGATCCAGGGCCGCGCGCGGCGCCTGAATTTTTCGACCGATGCGGCGCACCGCTTCGAGCGCGGCGTCGACTTCGCCACCACGGTGGAGCACATCGAGCGCATCACCGCGCTGATCGTCGAAATCTGCGGCACCACGCACACCCTGGTGGGCCCGGTGGACGACCAGTCGGTCAACCTGCCGCAGCGCGCCCCGGTGCAGCTGCGCACGGCGCGCGCGCAAAAGGTGATCGGCGTGCCGGTTACCGACGCCATGGTGGCCGACATTTTCACCCGCCTGGCGCTGCCGTTCACGCAGCAGCCCGGCCTGTTCTCGGTCACTTCGCCGTCCTACCGTTTCGACATCGAGATCGAGGAAGACTTGATCGAGGAAGTGGCGCGCGTGTACGGCTTCGAGAACATCCCGGCCTTGCCGCCGGTGGCCGCCAGCCAGATCATCCTGGCGCCGGAAAACACCCGTTCCCTGTTCGCCGTGCGCCACCAGCTGGCCGACCTGGGATACCAGGAAGTGGTCAATATGAGTTTCGTCGAGTCCGCCTGGGAGGCTGACTTCAACGCCAACCTGGAGCCGATCAAGCTGCAAAACCCGATCGCCAGCCAGATGAACGTGATGCGCTCGTCGCTGGTCGGCAGCCTGGTCGCGAACGTGCGCTACAACCTGAACCGCAAGGCGGGCAGGGTGCGCATGTTCGAAGTGGGCGCCATTTTCAAGCGCAACCCGGCCGCCGTGGACGGTCCGCTGTCGGTGGCCGGCTTCGATCAGCCGAAACGGGTGGGCGCGATCGCCTACGGTCCCGCGCAGGACGAGCAGTGGGCCGTGCCGACCCGCGCAGTCGATTATTTCGACCTGAAGGCCGATGTGGAAGCCATGTTCGCGCCGCGCACCTTGCGCTTCGTGAAGACCGCGCATCCGGGCCTGCATCCGGGACGCTCGGCCGCGATCGAGCTCGACGGCGTCGCCATCGGCTTCATCGGCGAACTGCATCCGCGCTGGCTGCAGAAATATGACCTGCCGCAAGCGCCGGTGGTATTCGAAGTCGATGCAGTTGCATTGCAACAACGTGTGGTGCCACATTATAATGAGATCTCCAAGTTTCCAGGCGCCACGCGCGACCTGGCGCTGGTGGTCAAACAAGACGTGGCGGCGCAAGCGCTGCTGGATGCATTTAATGATGAGCTGCAACTAAATCCTGCTGGAAAGATTGTGCAAGCCATTGTTTTATTTGATGAATATCGCGGAAAAGGTTTGGAGGCGGACGAAAAAAGCCTTGCTTTCCGCTTTGGCTTGCAAGATACTCAAACCACCCTGCAGGACGATCAGGTCGACGCCGTCATGGCCGCACTGATCAGTGCCGCAGGGAAGAAGCTCGGCGCGAAACCGCGTGCATGAGTCCAAAAGCAGTGACGAAATTTAAGGCAGGGCTGGAAAATTAATAACAACGACGTGGATTCCGCCGTACTCCAATCGGCTCTCGCGGCCGACTTGCATCGTGCGATGCTTGACGCCAAGGTTCGCCAGGAGGCGGAAAAAGACTTGCCGACCTTGACCAAGGCCGAGCTGGCCGAACTGCTGTTCGAGCAGGTCGGCCTGAACAAGCGCGAAGCGAAAGACATGGTCGAGACGTTTTTCGACGAAATTCGCAACGCGCTGGAACGGGGCGAGGCGGTCAAACTGTCCGGTTTCGGCAATTTCCAGCTGCGCGACAAGCCGCAGCGGCCGGGCCGCAACCCAAAGACCGGGGAAGAAATCCCGATCACGGCCCGCCGCGTCGTCACCTTCCACGCCAGCCAGAAGCTCAAGACCATGGTCGAAGAGACCAGCCCGGTTCCGCGTGCCGTGCAGCAATAAAAGCCACTTATGAACGATCGTCCGAGCAAGACCGATCTGATTGTGCTGCCGGCGATTCCGGCGAAACGCTATTTCACCATCGGTGAAGTGAGCGAGTTGTGCGGTGTCAAACCGCACGTGCTGCGCTACTGGGAGCAGGAATTTACCCAGCTCAAACCGGTCAAGCGGCGCGGCAACCGCCGCTATTACCAGCACCACGAAGTGCTCTTGATCCGCCGTATCCGCGAGCTGCTGTATGAGCAAGGCTTCACCATCAGCGGCGCGCGCAACAAGCTCGACAGCCGTAGCGGCGAGCCGGCCGGCGACGACGGCCAGAACGGCGCTGAGGCCCAGGCCTTCATGGCCGCGCCGGGCTTCGACCACGTGCTGCTGCGCTCCGAGCTGACGGCCATCCTCGCGCTGCTCAAGCCGCGCGCGTAACCCCAGGGAGCCAAGGCGCTCCCGCTGCTTTCTCCCGTGTTTGTGCAATCGACTCCGAGTGCTAGAATACTAATTGACGCGCTGTGCGGGGCGTGAGGCAAGCCTCGGGCTCTTTCCTGTGCAAGGAAAATATAAGGGTAGACAATGATACGCGTTGCCATTTGTGACGATCACCAAATTGTACGAGCAGGATTCAAACAGATTTTTTCATCGTCGGCCGACTTTGACGTCGTTGCCGAAGGCGCCACGGGCCGCGAGGCCCTCGATATCGCGCGCCGCGAGATTTGCGACGTGCTGCTGCTCGATATCGCCATGCCCGACCAGAGCGGCATCGACATCCTGCGCACCATCCGTCAGGGCCAGCCTAATTTGCCGGTGCTGATCCTGTCCGGTTATCCGGCGCAGCAGTACGCGCTGAACCTGTTCAAAATGGGGGCCAATGGCTACCTGAACAAGGAATGCGAAGCCGACGAACTCAAAACGGCGGTGCGTACCGTATTCCAGGGGCGCCGTTACGTCAGCTCCACCGTCGGCGAGCTGCTGGCTCAGAGCTTCGACCGCGATCCCAGCACCGCCTTGCACACCGAACTGTCGGACCGCGAGTTCCAGGTCTTCCTGCGCCTGGCCAAGGGCGCAACCGTGTCCGATATCGGCGTCGCGCTGTCGCTCAGCATCAAGACGGTCTCCACCTACCGTACCCGCATCATGGAAAAAATGGGGCTGCAGTCGAACAGCGACCTGACCTATTACGCCATGAAAAACAATCTGCTGGACTGATTTCCCCCGCACTTCCCGTAGCGCAGCCGAGCTCCTGTAGAGCTTGGCTGCGCCGCCGCATTTCCCGGTCTATAATTGCCTCACGTCTAAGCTCAGCAGTGCGCAAAGGATACTGGATGTATTTTACGACCGACCCTCCCGTCAAAGCAGGCTTGCCATTCTATAAGACCGTGGTTTGCCTGGTGTGCGTGTTGATCCTGGTGGTCAACGGTGTCAGCCTGTTCCACAATCTGCAAACGCTGAACGCGGCCAGCCTGGTACAGACGCGCACCGCCGTGGTGACCGAAAAACTGCAGACCATCAATCTGCTGATCATGGACGCGGAGAGCAGCCTGCGCGGCCATTTCTTGTCCGGAAACGATGTCTATCTGGGCCCGCTGCGCACCGCCGCCAGCGCCATGGACGAGCAATTCGACGCCCTCAATACCCTGCTGGCCGCCAGCCCCACCGAGCGCAGGAACCTGGCCCAGCTGAAAGCCCTGGTCAACCGCAAGCTCGACAATATGAACCAGACCCTGAACGTATACCAGAAGGGCGGGCTCAACGACATCGTGGCGATCGCGGCCAACAGCGACAGCAAATATCTGCTCGATGAAATCGGCTTCCAGGTGACCGTCATGGTGCGCGAGCAAGACTTGCTGGCCACGTCCGGGCGCGCCGCGTTCAACAAGGAATACCGTTACGCGGTCATGCTCGGGATCGGCATCAATGCGATGGCGATCCTGGTGCTGGGCCTGTTCTACCGCCTGATCCGGAGCAGCTTCCATGTGCGCGTGGCGACCCAGCGCGCGCTGCAAAACGCCAATGAAAACCTGGAATCGATGGTGGTGATGCGCACCGAACAATTGTCGGTCTTGTCGCGCCACCTGATCAGCGTGAGCGAAGAGGAAAAGGCGCGCCTGGCGCGCGAACTGCACGACGAGCTGGGCGCCAATTTGACCGCCATTAATATCGATCTGAACGCGGTGGCCGACCGGCTGCGCGGCAGCGAGCCGGAACTGGCCGGCATGCTCGAGCGCGCGCGCGCGACCCTGGTCAATACGGTCGAATTGAAACGGCGCATCGTCGAAAACCTGCGCCCCAGCATGCTCGACCACCTGGGTCTGTCGAGCGCCTTGCTCAGCTACTGCGGCGAATACGCGCGCGTCACAGGGCTCGATTGCGAGGCGCTGATCGAGCCCGAGACCGATGCGGCCGGTCCGATGCAGGCGATTGCGGTATTCCGGATCGTCCAGGAGGCGCTCAACAACATCGCCAAGTATGCGCAGGCGCGCCACGTCATCGTGCAGCTGGCGCGCGAGGGCAACATGCTGGCGCTGGAGATCATCGACGACGGCATCGGCATCGATGCAGAAGAACTAGCCAAGCCGAAATCGCACGGCTTGCTGGGCATGCGCGAACGCGCCTTGCTGCTGGGCGGGAGCTTGCAGGTGAAGCGGGGCATCGGCGACCGGGGCACCTGCGTCGAGGCGCTGATCCCGGTCGGCGACGGCGGCGTGCAGGATGATGCTGTTAGCGCGCCACATCCATCAGCAGGCGATCGTATTCCGTCTTCGCCACCTTGTAGCACTCGCCCGCATATTCCTCAAGACCTTGACGGTCAATTACGGTGATATTGCCGCGGCGGTATTGAATCAGGCCGT
This sequence comes from Pseudomonadota bacterium, assembly GCA_040388275.1. Classification (GTDB taxonomy): domain Bacteria; phylum Pseudomonadota; class Gammaproteobacteria; order Burkholderiales; family Burkholderiaceae_D; genus Telluria_A. The sequence continues at coordinate 16,928 of JAZKCA010000056.1, read as the reverse complement.
CGTCCTGCAGTTTGCCGGCGGCCGCGGTAATGCTTTCGCGGCGCACGCCGAGCATGATGGAAATGAGTTCCTGGGTGACCTTCAATTCGTTCGAGGCGGAGCGGTCGAGGCGGTCGAGCAGCCAGCGGCACAGCTTTTGTTCGATCGAGCTGTGGCGCCCGCCGACGGCGTTCTGCGCCATTTGCGCGAACAGGGCGTTGGTATAGCGCATCAGCAGCTGCGGCAGGGCGCCGCCCTGGTTGAAGGCGTCGCGCAGGTACTGGGTTTTCAGGCGGTAGCCGTAGCCGGCGCTCTGGACCACGGCGCTGCACATGGCGCGTTCGCCCATGAACAGCGACATGCCGACCACACCTTCGTGGCCGACCACGGCGATTTCGGTGGTGGCCCCGTCTTCCATCACGTACAACAAAGAAACGATGGCGGTGGTGGGGAAATACACATTCTCGAGCTTGCTGCCGTATTCGAATAATTCCTTGCCGAAGGGCAGGGCGACCAGTTCCAGGTGCTCGAACAGGCTTTCCAGGTCATGGCGGGGAAGGGCGGCCAGCAATTCGTTCTGCTGGGTGCCGCTATAGCTGACAACGGGCCGGGACGCAACTTTTAACTCCTGCGTATCGGCAGCAATCTGGTTGACCGATTGGGTGTTCTGCGCGGTACCACCAAGTTGAGTGTTGTTCATTTTTTTCCTCACTATCTCTAAGACATCCAGGACGCCTGCCTTGCACAACGCGACAGGACGCGATGTGTGAACATTAAAGCTATAGTCTGTTGCCGAACATAAGATTAGCAGTCGCCCCTGTGTAGGTTGTATGCATGGGGTTTTGTAGTCCTGGTCCTACTGGGAGGGAAGGGGGAAAAAATGCCCCTTTCCCCGGGGCGCTGGCCGTAGTCCTTGGGCGCAGGCACCGAAATGCTCCATAATGTGCATACCGCAACTTATTGAAACCCTGCATGCACGTTCTACTGGTCGAAGATGATGCCGTCCTGGCCGACGGGCTGTCCCGGGTCTTGCAGAGCCACGCGATGGTGGTCGACGTGGTGGGCAATGGCGCCCAGGCCGACCAGATGCTGCAACATATCGAGGCGGCCGTGGTCGTGCTCGACATCGGCCTGCCCGGGATCGACGGTTTTGAAGTGGTGCGCCGCCTGCGCGCACGCGGCAGCAACGTGCCGGTGCTGCTGTTGACCGCGCGCGACGCCATCGAAGACCGGGTGCGCGGGCTGGAGCTGGGCGCCGACGATTATCTGGTCAAGCCCTTCGCCACCGCCGAGCTGGTCGCGCGCATCAAAGCGCTGGCCAGGCGCAACGCGCCGAAACCGGCCATGCTGACGCTGGGTCTGCTCACGCTCGATACCTTCACCCGCCGCGCCAGCATCGACGGGCGCAACGTCGAGCTGTCGGTGCGCGAATGGGCGGTGCTCGAATACCTGCTGCAGCACGGCGGCCGGGTGGTCTCCAAGCAGCAGATCATCGACGCCATCCTGCCCTGGGGCGGCGACCTGACCCTAAATGCGGTCGAAGTGTATGTCTCGCGCCTGCGCCTGAAAATCGCCGACGCCGGGGTCGGCATCCTCACCATCCGCGGCTTCGGCTACATGCTCGAGCAGCAGCCATGACCAGCATGCGGCGCCGCCTGCTGGTATGGCTGCTCGGTCCCATGCTGCTGATCAACCTGGGCGGCGCCATCCTGGTCTACATGCTGGCCTGGGTGCCGGCTCAGCTGGCGTTCGACCAGAGCCTGGTCGACGCCGCCGGCGCGCTGGCGGCGCGGGTGCGCCCCGGGCTGGCTGCGCTCGAACTCTCGCCCGACGCCGAGCAGGTGCTGCGCGCCGGCGACACCGACGCCGTGTATTTCAGCGTGCTCAGCCGGGCTGGACGGGTGCTCGCCGGCGACCCCGATTTCCCCTCCATGGAGCGCCCGCTGCCGGGCGCCTTCGACGACACCATGCGCGGCGAACCGGTGCGCGTGTATCTGCGCCTGGCCGGCAACGCCGACGAGCCGCTGCGCATCGGTGTGGCCAAAACGCTGCGCAAGCGCACCCAGACGCGCGACGCGATCGTCCGCGCGCTGCTGCTGCTCGAAACGCTATTCATGGCGGCGCTGGTGATCCTGGTCTGGTACGCCGTCACCAATGGCTTGCTGCCGCTGGCGCGCATGCGCGTGAACGTGGGCGGGCGCGGCGTGGGCGACCTGTCGCCGATCGACACGAGCGCGGTGCCGGCCGAGGTGGCGCCGGTGGTGGCCGCGTTCAACGATTTGCTGGGCCAGCTGCAAAGCGGGGCCAAGGCCCAGCAAGACTTTTTGGCCGACATGGCGCACCAGCTGCGCACCCCGCTGGCCGGGATCAAGCTGCAGCTCGAGTGGCTGGCCGCGCGCCACCGGCAAGATCCCGAGACCTTGCGCTCGGTCGGCTTGATGCTGCTGTCGAACGAACGCATGATCCGTCACAGCAATCAGCTGCTGGCGCTCGCGCGCGCCGAGCCGAGCCGCTTCGTCAAGGCCCGCCGTGAAGCGCTTGACCTGGCCGACCTGGTGCGCGAAGCGGTGCAGGTCTTCGTCGAAGCGGCCGCCAGGAAACAGATCGACATCGGCTTCGACCTGGCGCCGGCGCCCGTGATGGGCGATGCCGGCCTGCTGCGCGACCTGATCGACAACCTGGTCGACAATGCGGTGCGCTACACGCCGCCCGGCGGCAAGGTGACGGTGCGCGTGAGCGGACCACCGCGCGGCGCGGTGCTGCTGGTCGAGGATTCGGGCCCCGGCATTGCCGTGCAAGAGCGCAGCCGCGTGTTCGAACGCTTCGCCCGGCTCGACGACAAGGTGCCCGGCAGCGGGCTGGGGCTGGCCATCGTGCGCGACATCGTCAGCGCCCACCATGCCGAGATCCGGATCGGCGGCGAAGCAGGGCAGGGCGCCGTATTTACCGTACTTTTCCCCCCGCTGTAGGCAATTCGGTGTTTCAATAACGAAACAAATTGCTTTTGTCAGCGTTTTGTCAGCCTTTCCTCAGCTTGCTGACAGGTTCCAAGAGTAATATTCTTCCATGGCAACAATTTTCTAAGGAAATGGCATGAAATCCATCGCACGCGGTTTTACCCTGGTCGAATTGATGGTCACTGTCGCGATCATCGGGATTCTGACAGCCGTCGCGCTGCCGTCCTACACCAATTACGTGGTGCGCGGCCGGGTGCAAGAGGCGTTTGGCGCCCTGAGCGCGGTGCAGATCAACATGGAACAGTACTGGAACAATGAACACAGCTACGTCGGTTTCAACCGCATGCCGCCGGACACGGCCACGTTTACCTATACGCTGGTCAGCGCCACCCCGTCCGCCTACGTGGTCAGGGCCAACGGCCTGGGCGCGAACGCCGGCTGGATCTATACCATCGACCAGGCCGCCGCGAAGTCGACCACGGGCGCACCTGCCGGCTGGACCACCAACCTCGGTTGCTGGGTTGACCGCAAGGGGGGCGCATGCACCCAATAAACCGCAGCGCCGGCTTCACCATCGTCGAGACGCTGGTGGTGCTGGCCATCCTGGCCGTCGGCCTCAAGCTCGGCGTGCCGCCCGTGGCCGCTTGGCTGCGCGCCACCAAGATCCAGAGCGCGAATGAATTCTATGCCGAAGGCTTCCGCCAGGCGCGCGCCGAAGCGATCAAGCACAAGGCGAGCAGCCGCATCGTGCTCACCACGAACGCCACCAGCGGCCAGTACGACTATCAGATCGACCTGTGCTTTCCGACCCCGATCGTGAGCTGCGCCAACGCCGCGTCCTGGTCGACCACGACCGCTGTCGCCAACGGCGACCCGGAAATGGCGGCCGGCTACAAATCGGTGCTGCGCACGTCCGACAAGATGCCGACGACGAACGTGCTGACCCAGACCATCGAGCCGGCCGGCGCCGACGACGTGTACTACAACTCGCTGGGCTGGGTCGACACGACGTTTGCGCCGCGCATTGCGCGCCTGGTGCTGGCCCCGACCGGGGTGGACGCCCAGATCCCGGCCACGGCGATCGCCATCACCCTGTCGGGGATTGCCTCGAAGTGCAGGCCTGGCGTCGCCCTTCATGATTCCAGAAAGTGTCCACAATGAACGCCCTGCGCAAACAAAGCGGCATCGCCCTGCTCGAAGCCATGCTGGCGGTGGTCTTGCTCGGCATCGGCCTGATCGGCGCGATCGGCATCCAGGCGCGCGCCTATACCGCGCTGTCGGAAGCGACCATGCGCTCGGAAGCGACCCTGGCCAGCGAGTCCCTGGTGGGCATCATGGCCAACGACCAGAGCAACGCCGCCAATTACGTCAAGGCCGGCGCCGCCATCCCGCCCGCGCTGGCGGCCTGGCATGCCGATACGCTCAAAGTGATCCCGAACGCCGACATCACGGTCGCCGTGACCACCACCACCACGCCATCCACGGCGCAGGGAGCTGTCGGTATATTCAACAACCGGCACCGGGTCGATATTACGATCAGCTGGGTACGCAAGGCTGGCGACCAGGCCAGCAAGCACATGCTGGTTGCCTACCTGGCGGATCCATCATGAGCGCCCGCGTATCGGTGCGCCGCGCCGGCGGCTTCTCGCTGGTCGAACTGATGGTCAGCCTGGTCATCGGCCTGCTGGCCCTGACCTTCGCCACGCGCCTGGTGCTGGTCGGCGAGCAGAACAAGGAAGCCTCGCTGGGCGGCTCGGACGCCATGCAGAACGGCATGCTGGCGCTGTTCTCGATCACCTCCGACGCCAACCAGGCCGGCTTCGGCCTCAATGACGACATGCTGGTCGGCTGCGACACGCGCTTTAACGATACCAATGGCTTCCAGCTGGCCACCGCAACGCGCGCCGGCGCCACCATCACGCCGCTGTCCCCGGCGGTCATCGAGTCCACCGCGGGCTCGGACACGGTCACCCTGTATTCGGGCACCTCGCAGACCGGCACCGGCACGCTTGGCATCTCCAGTTATCCTGGCGGCACGACCATCAACGTCGCCGCCGCGCCGTATGGGTTTGCCAAGGACGACGTGATCGTCGCCGCCATGGACGATCCGCTCGATTCGCGCCGCTGTGCGCTCTCGCAAATAACGACCGCCCCCGTCCTGCAGGTCGCGCCGGCCCAGAATTTCCTGCAGATCGGCGGCGCCGGGCGCTTCGCCGGCGCGCTGGGCTTGCCCTTCGGTAACTACTTGTCGCGCGTGTTCAACCTGGGACCGGCCGCCGATCTTTCCTTCCACACCTGGTCGGTGGTGGACGGTTTCCTGCGCCTGCGCGCCACCAACCTGACCGGCGCCAGCGCCGCATCGCAGGCAGTGATCGACAACGTGGTCGCGCTCAAGGCGCAATATGGCTTCGACACGCGTAAAGGCGCTCTTTTCAGACGCGATCTTGGCATGCAGATTCACCAATGGTCGGCCACGATGATCGATGCCGACGGCCAGGGCGGCGCCGGCAACGGCGGCGACTACCAGCATATCGCCGCGTTGCGGGTGGCCGTCGTGGCGCGCAGCAAGACGCCGCAAAAGCCGAACGCGTCGGGCGTGTGCGACGCCACCACGGTGCTGCCGAGGGTGTTCGACGCGTCCGTGCCCACGGGCGTGGCAGCGGTGCCGGTCGACGTGACCGTGGCGGTGACGGGCGACCCGGTCGACTGGAAATGCTACAAGTACCGGGTATTCGAAACGGTCGTTCCCCTACGCAATGCCGGATGGCGTCCTAACTGAGGCAATCATGAAAACACCCCTTTTACGCCAGCGCGGCATCGCGCTCCCGGTCATGCTGATGATTCTGCTGATGATGCTGGTGACCAGTATTTTCCTGCTCAAATCGGTCAATTCGACGACCCTGATGGCCGGTAATGTGGCTTATGAAAGCTCGCTGCGCAAGGCTGCCGACCTCGGCCTGGTCGATGGCTACGCCTGGCTGAATGCCTTCGCCGCGACCAATAAGAGCGACCTCAACAATCCAGTTCCCGCGGCCGGCTATATGCCCACGTACGACGGCACGATGAAGCCGGACGACAAGAACTTCTGGGACGGTGCGCGCAGTGTCGTTGACCCGGTCAGCAACTACACGATCCAGTATGTGATCCGGCGGCTCTGCTTGAAGGCCGGCACGATCGCGTCGCCGAACCAGTGCGTCATTAGCACGCCGCCGGCCAGCTACGCGGCCACGGTGTCCGCCGGTACCAGCCTGGTCGGTGACAGCATTAATTTCAAACCCTCACCGCAAGTGCACTATGTCATCACATCGCGCATTTCCGGTCCGCGCGGCGGCAACGTGGTCAATCAGTTAGTGGTATTGGTCGGTGCTTGAGGCCCGGCTGACCAGCCGGCCCAAATTACGCTGTATTTGAAAGATTGGAATGCGCATGAAACTTACTCTTCCCCTGATCGCACTGCTGCTGGCGCCGTTGGCCGTGCAGGCGGCGACGACCGAGATCGCACAGCAACCTTTGCTCAACGTGAGCGGCACCGGTTTGGTCAAGCCGAACCTGATGATCATTTACGATAACTCGGGCTCGATGGTATCGAACTTCACGCCCGACTATGTCGATGATGCGACCTCGTGCCGCACCTCGGCGCTGATGTCGAGCGGAACGCAAGCGTGCCTGGTAGGCCATCCGCCTTTCACTAGCAGCGACTTCAACAAGCAGTATTACAACCCGGCGATCGTGTATGCGCCGCCGGTCAAGTCCGACCGTAGCCTCTACCCGAGCATGACGCGGGCCGCTACCGCGAACTGGACCGCGGTCACGACCGATGGCTTCAACGTCAACGACACCACCTTGCGTAATGCCACCAATGTGCCGACGAGCAACCTGGCGACTGGCTTTCCGGACTTGAAATGGTGTAACGGCGGCACCTGCGTGTTCAACACGGCCACCTATACTTACCCCGACAACACCTACCAGAGCGCGAGCAACTACGATACCAACGCGTATTACTACACCATCAACGTGGCCGAGTGGTGTACCACGGCCAACCTGACCACCTGCACCACCACGGCGGTGGGCGCGCCGGCGCCGGCGGGCAGCCCCTTTCCTGCCAAGGTGCGCTGGTGTAACAGTACGGCCCTGACCACCTGCCAGGCAAAGTATGTCGGCGCATACAAGTATCCCCGCTTTTCCAATCCGAACGGGGGCTTGATTGCCGCTTACGGCACGCTCACGATCAACGCTTCGGCCAGCACCAGTTCCCAGACCGTGACGTCGATCAAGGTGACCGAGCTGGCCGGTCCGGTAACGATCACCAACGCCACCGTGACGGCGCCCTCGGGCGTGAACTCGGGCGCCAAGCAAGCTGCGCTGGCGAACGCGCTGGCCGCGTCGATCATCGCCAAAACCGGCCTGACCAACCAGTATACGGCCTGCACCAGGACCCCGATTGCCGGCGTGCCATCCTGTGCCAGCTTCGGCATCACGCTCGCCACCGACTACATCGTGGCGATCGTGCCGATCGACTGCGTGGCCGGTGCTCCCAACAAGAACCTGGGTAATTGCTCGGTGCTGGCCGACAGCACGCGCGCGGGCTGGGCCATCGTTGGCGCCTCCGCCACGATCGGGATGCCAACGACGCCTTTGTCGGCCGGTAACGCCGTGTTTGTGCGTACCGATATCGTCCCTTCCCGCACCAGCTATCCAAAATCGGTAGACCGCCTCGATTGCGCGGCTGCCGCCTTCTGCTCGTACGATGAAGAAATGACCAACTTCGCCAACTGGTACGCTTACTACAAGACGCGTAACCAGATGATGAAAACGGCGGTCGGACTGGCCTTCGATTCGGTCACCCCGTCGTTCAAGGTCGGCCTCGTGTCCTTGTCGGTGGCCGCGGCCGAGCAGCCGATGGTGCCGCCCGCGGTTTTCTCCGGCGCAGTGCGCGACAGTTGGTACAGCCGCCTGTACGCGATGAGCAGCTCCGGTTCGACCCCGCTGCGCCAGGCGCTGAACGCGGTGGGCAAGATGTACGCCAATCGCGCTCCCTACGTGGCGGCGGCCGGCTCGGAAGTGGTCAAGTATCCATGCGAGCAAAACTTTACGTTCATGACCACCGACGGTTACTGGAACGGTCCGGCTGCCGGCTCGGTGACCAGTAACGACGAAGTAGCCAGCACCACGCGTTTTTGCAGCCTGTCCAGCGGCTGCGTCGATCCGGCCGCCCAAAGCGACAATTCGTTGGCCGACATTGCGCTCTACTGGTACAACGGCGGCTTCAATACCTACACCGCAGGCACCAATTCGCTGCGGCCTAGCCTCGAGGACTGGAGCAAGCCCGGCCTGGTCTCGGGCGGCAACAACGACAACCGCCGCCTGCACATGAATACCTACACGCTGGGACTGGGCGTGGACGGGATCATGACTTACGACCCGCTGTACGACAAGAATCCGGCGCCGGCGAGCGACTTCTACAAACTGATCAACCGCGTCACCAGCGGCTGCCCGTGGAATGGGGGTGGCGCCTACGTGTGGCCAGATCCGCAAACCAATCAAACGAGCGGATCGCTTGCCTTGCAGACCCGGGTCGACGATCTGTGGCATGCCGCTGTCAATGGTCACGGCAAGTATTTCAGCGCCGCCAGCCCGGATGAAGTGATCAACGGTGTGCGCGACGCCCTGGAAAACATTGCAAGCCAGGTCGGCGCGGCAGCCGCCGCGGCAACCTCGACGCCGAATATTTCACAAGAGGATAACGATATCTTCTCGGACACCTTCACGACCGTGAAATGGTATGGCGAACTGTCGGACAAGAAGATCGATACGGTAACGGGCGAGGTGATGACCACGCCGGTCTGGATCACGTCGGACACGCTGGGCGCCCGCGTCTCGGCGTCAAACGACACCCGCATCATCAAAATGTTCAATACCGCTGCGGGCGGGCTGAAGGACTTCAAGTACTCGACCATGACAGCGCTCGAACAGGGCTGGTTCGACGACAAGTGCGACCTCCTGCCACAGTGCACATCCCTGTCGCCAGCGCAGAAGATCATCCTCAATACGGGTGACAACGTGGTCGACTGGCTGCGCGGCCAGCAGCAGCACGGCGATGACGTCGTCATGCGCTCGTATTCCCTGACCGACCATAATCCGCCGGGCATGGCCGCGCCGATTCCGATCGTGCTTGGCGACATCGCCTCGTCGAAACCGGCCTTCATGCGCGAGCCGCGCAAGGAATATTCGCTGGCCGGCTACAACGCCTTTGTGGTGGCCAACAAGGCCCGCACCGCGACCGTGTTCGCCGCGGCCAATGACGGCATGCTGCATGCATTTCGCGCCTCCACCGGCGAAGAACTGTGGGCCTATGTGCCACGCATCACGATGGGCAAGCTGTTCAAGCAGGTCAGCACCCGTTACGGCACCAACCACCAGTACTCCACCGACGGTTCGCCTGAAGTGGTCGACGTCCAGATCGCCGGCGTGTGGAAAACCATCCTGGTCGCCGGCCTCAATGGCGGCGGGCGCGGTTACTATGCGCTCGACGTGACCGATCCGACGCTGCCTCCGAAGCCGCTATGGGAAGTGTGCGCCGACGCCACGGTGTGTACCGGCACCAGCCATATCCCTGAACTGGGCCTGACCTTCGGCAATCCCCAGGTCGGCATGTACAAGGGCGAATGGCGGATCTTCGTCACCACCGGTTACAACAACGTTCCTGGCACCGATGGCGTGGCCACCGGTTCGGGCAGGGGCACGCTGTACCTGCTCGATCCTGCGACCGGCGCGGTCAAGGAAGCGATCACGACCGGCAAGGGCACTGCCGCCGAGCCGCACGGCACCGTCGCCACGCCATCGGGACTGGCGAAAATTTCCGCCATTACCGCCGATCCGCTGCACGATCCTGTCGTGACCTATGTGTACGGCGGCGACAATGACGGCCGGATGTGGCGCTTCGACCTGACCAACGCCACCGGCCCGATTACCGTGTCCCTGATGGGCGACGTCGGTCCGACCCAGCCGATCACCACCCGTCCTGACGTGACCACCTGCAAGGTCAACACCAAGGTCGCGGGGATCCTGACCGGCACGGAAGGGAAGAAAATGGTGATGTTCGGCACCGGACGCCTGCTCGACGTTCCCGACGTCTCGAATGTCGCGGTCCAGAGCGTGTACATGCTGCGCGACTCGCCCAACACGGTGGCGATGCGCGGGACCAAGATGGTCAAGCAGACCTTGTCGGACATCTCGGACGGTTCGAGCCTGAATCATTACACGATCACCAACAATGCGGTCGACCTGACCATCACCGATGGCGTGACGTCCAAGGATGGCTGGTGGGTCGACCTGAACATGAGCCAGGGCGAGCGTGTCAACCTCGACCCGAAAATCGTTTCGGGTACGGCGATCGTGGTGACGAATATTCCGAGTTCTTCCTCGGCGTGCAGTGTCGGCGGTAGCGCCAATGTGTATGAGCTCAACGTGTGCACGGGCGGCTTCCTCACCAACGGCGCCGACAAGATCTCCGGCGTGACGGTGGCAGGCAGGACCTTGTCGGCCAACTCGGCGGCGGTCGGATTCATCCTGATCCGCCTGCCGACCGGCGTGCTCAAGATCATTACCACCACGGCGGACGGAAAAACCCTGACCGACGACGCCCCTCCGGGTCCGAGCAAGGATACGATCAAGTCCGGCTGGCGCCAGATCAAGGACTGATCCGAGCCAGGCCGCTGCGAAAGCAGTTCACACGAACTCGCAAGGAGCCGGTAGAATCGAGGGTTTTTTGCGAGGGCCGTTGAATGGCCGCCACTATGTCCAATGAAGCCACACCGTCGACGCCCCCAGAGGGCGTCGATCTTTCCCCAGCGGTCACCGCCACGACACCTGTCGCCATTGCGCGCGAGGTGGCGCGGCGGCGCACCTTCGGCATCATTTCCCACCCCGACGCAGGCAAGACCACGCTGACCGAGAAGCTGCTGCTGTTTTCGGGCGCGATCCAGATGGCCGGCACCGTCAAGGCCAGGAAGAGTGGACGGCACGCGACGAGCGACTGGATGGAAATCGAGAAGCAGCGCGGCATTTCGGTGGCCAGTTCGGTCATGCAGTTCGAGTTTCGCGAGCACGTCATCAATCTGCTCGACACCCCCGGCCACCAGGACTTTTCGGAAGACACCTACCGGGTGCTGACGGCGGTCGACTCGGCCCTGATGGTGATCGACGCGGCCAAGGGTGTTGAAGCCCAGACCATCAAGCTGCTGGCCGTGTGCCGCATGCGCAATACGCCGATCGTCACGTTCATGAACAAGATGGACCGCGAAACGCGCGATCCGCTCGAACTGCTCGACGAACTCGAGTCGGTGCTGAAAATCGAATGCGCGCCGGTGACCTGGCCTATCGGCATGGGCAAGAACTTCCGCGGCGTGTACCACCTGCTGCGCGACGAGATCATGCTGTTCAAGGCCGGCGAAGAGAAGGCCGACGGCGCCTTCGAAGTGATCAAGGGAATCGACAATCCGCGCCTGACCGCGATGTTCCCGCTCGAGATCGAACAGCTGAAAATGGAAGTGGAACTGGTGCACGGCGCCTCCCATCCGTTTGAGCTGGAGCGCTTCCTGGCGGGCATCCAGACGCCGGTATTTTTCGGCTCGGCCATCAACAATTTCGGCGTGCGCGAGATCCTGTCGGCGCTGGTCGACTGGGCCCCGCCGCCGCGCCCGCGCGACGCCACCGTGCGCGTGGTGGAACCGGCCGAACCGGGTTTTTCGGGCTTCGTCTTCAAGATCCAGGCGAATATGGACCCGGCCCACCGCGACCGCATCGCCTTCCTGCGCGTGTGCTCGGGACGGTTCGAGCGCGGCATGAAGGTCAAGCATTTGCGCCTTGGGCGCGAAATCAAGGTGTCGTCGGTGGTGACCTTCATGGCGTCCTCGCGCGAGCAGGTCGAAGAAGCCTACGCGGGCGACATCATCGGCCTGCCGAACCACGGCAACATGCAGATCGGCGACAGTTTTTCCGAAGGCGAGATGCTGCAATTTACCGGCATTCCGTATTTTGCGCCCGACTTCTTCCGCTCGGTGCGGATCCGCAATCCGCTCAAGATCAAGCAGTTGCACAAGGGTTTGCAGCAGCTGGGCGAGGAGGGCGCGGTGCAGGTCTTCAAGCCGGTCCAGGGCAGCGAACTGGTGCTCGGCGCGGTCGGGGTGCTGCAGTTTGAAGTGGTCGCCAGCCGCTTGCTCAACGAGTACGGGGTCGACGCCGTGTTCGAAGGCACCAGCATCAGCAGCGCGCGCTGGGTCAGCGGCGAAGACAAGCGGGTGCTGGCCGACTTCGAGGCCGCGCTCGGGCATAACGTCGCCTATGACGCGGCCGGCAACCTGGCCTACCTGGCCACCTCCAACGTCAACCTGCGCCTGACCGAGGAACGCTGGCCCAAGCTGACCTTCCACGCCACGCGCGAGCATGCCGTCAAGGTAGGCTGATCAGGGTTTTGGCGCCCCCGGCGCCATGCTGCGCAGGCGCTGCACGGTCACCTGGCCGTTCGGCGCGCTGCTGCGCAGCTGCACCGGGAACCATTTCATCGACGGCGCCAGCCACACCTCAAGCCGGGCCTGGCCCGGCGCCGCCTGTTCGCTCAGGTGCCAGGCGGGCAGGATGCCGCTGGCGCCTTCGAGCTGCTCAAGTCCCACTACGTCGAAACGCACGATCGCATGCCGGCCGGCTGCCCCCACCTGGAACGACAGCGTCCCCCTGAACTGGTCCGGTTCGGCCAGGCCCATGCCGGTCATTTGCATCAGCAAGGACGCCGTGTCCTGGCCGCTCGGGCCCAGTCGCACGCTGGCGCCGGAATCGAATTCGATGCGCCCGGTTTCACGGTCGAAGCGGGTGCTGGTCGTGCGCCCGCCGTCGATCTCTTGCTGCGCGCTATCGGGCGCGATGCCGCCGTCGTCGACCTTGCCCACGCTGGTATAGGTCCGGGACGGGCCGCCATCGGCCCCCGGCGTGTTTTCGAAGCGCAGCGTGTAATTGTTGCCGTCCGATTCCCACAGCAGGCGCGAAGGCGTGGCGCGCGCCGCTTGTTGCGGGCCCTCGAGGACATCGTAGGTCAGCGCGACCGGCGGCGGCGGCTGCACCGCATACACGGACGGCATCTGGATGCTCGCTTCGCTTTGGGTCTGTGCCTGCTCGCCCGTCGCAACGCCGGCCGCGCCCGACGCCGCTTCGACCGGCGCCGGCGCCGGTGGCAGTGGCGGCGGGGTCTCAGCTGCGGGCGAGGGCGCCAGCGCCGCGGGGCTGGCCGGCGCGCTCAGCGACACCATCAGCGCCGGTTGCGCCGCCGCGGCAGGCGCGCGCGCGCGGGCAGGGGGACGCGCCATCCACGCGATCACGGCCAGGTGCAGTGCGGCGGACAAAAGGCCCAGCACCAGCAGGCGGCGCAATCGGCGAAGTTCGGCTTGGGTCATACGCTAGTGTAACGTGTGGCCCGGCAGGGCGGAAGAGCCAACTAGGCTGCGGGTGCGCGTCCGGCCAGCCAGGCGTGGGCAATGCTGCCAATCCAGCAGGCCACCATCACGTAAGCCGCGATGTTGGCGGCCGGACCGGCAATCAAGCCTTGCTCGTGCACCCGGCCCAGCACCTGGAACAGGTCGATGCGCCCGGCGACCAAATCGTCGGCAATCTGCTGCGCCCGCGCATACACGACAGTGAGCAGTTGCAGTGCGGCGGCCACGGTCGGCACGGCGAACAGCCATCCCACCAGGCGCCGCTGCAGGAAAAACTGGCCGGCGCCGGGAAACACCAGCGCGGACAGGAGGGCGGCTTTATGCGAACGATCCATCGATTTCCTTGCGTTAAGAGCTTGATATTGCGCAAAGCCGGGCCGGAGGCGACGGCGTAGATTAACCAATGCGTTCGGGAAAGATCGAACGGTCCAGGTGGGCGCAGCGCCCATCATACCCTGCCCGTTGCCGACAAGGAGAACACATGCTAGGCCGCCTGCGGATTGGTCCCAAGCTGCTGCTGGCGCCCGGCGTGGTGCTGTTCCTGCTGATCGTCTCGTCGCTGGGCGCCTGGTACGCGATGGTGCGCCAGAACCAGTCGCTCGAGAGCATCGTACAGGTCCACGCGGCGCGCATCAAGGACGCCACCGACCTGGTGGCGGAAGCCCAGGCCGCGCACGCGCGCAGCTACCGCCTGCTGACCGGCATCGGCGGCAGCTTCTCCCAGGCGCGGATTGAAGCGCTGGTCGGCGAGATCCACCAGCGCCACCTGGCGATCGAAAGCAAGTTTGCGCGCCTGACCCGGCACGCGGCAGCGGGCAGCGCCGAGCGGCGCTTCCTTGAACAGGCGCAGGCGGCCCACGGCGCGTATGTGGTGGCGATCGAGAACGTGATCGAACTGGCGCGCGGCGACGAGTCGATCGGCGCCAACGCCATGGGCAAGGCCGAACGCGCGTTCGACATGGTGGCGCTGCGCTTGTCGGAACTGTCCGGCTTCGAGCAGCAACTGAGCGAAGCGGCTTCGCAGCGGGCCGCCGACGACTTCAAGACCATTTCGACCCTGATGCCGGCGCTGGTGGCGCTGTCGGTCATCCTGTCGCTGGCGATCACGATGGCGGTGCGGCGGGCCCTGCTCAAGGAAGTGGGCGACATCGGCGACGCCGCCGTCGACCTGGCGACCGGGAATCTGACGGTGCGCCGCCACAGCTACGGCAACGATGAAATTTCCGAGACTTCGCGCGCGCTCGACACCAGTATCCGTACGCTCAATTCGACCCTCAAGAACATCCTCGATTCGGCCAGGTCGATCGATACCGCCTCGCGCGAGATCGCGCTGGGTAACGTCGACCTGTCGAGCCGGACCGGGGTGCAGGCCAGTTCGCTCGAGCAGACCACGGCGTCGATGGAAGCGCTGACGGCGACCGTCAACCGGACCGCCGACAACGCGCTGGAAGCGAATCGGCTGGCCGCGAGCGCATCGACCATCGCGCAGCAGGGCGGCAGCGTGGTCGAGCGCCTGGTCGGCACCATGGCGTCGATCAAGGGCAGTTCGCAGAAGGTGGTCGCCATCCTGGATGCGATCGAGCAGATCGCCGGCCAGACCCATATGCTGGCGCTCAATGCCGCGTTCGAGGCGGGGCGAGTTGGCGAACAGGGGCGCGGTTTCGCGGCGGTGGCCGGCGAAGTGCGGGTGCTGGCGCAGCAGGCGCTGGGCGCGGCCGGGGAAATGCGCGCGCTGATGGCGCAATCGGTGGCCGAGATCGACGGCGGCAGCGCCGCGGCGCTGGAGGCGGGTTACAGCATGGCCGGGCTGGTCAGTTCGGTGCAGCAGGTGGAGCACATGATCAACAAGATCAGCGACGCGTCGGTGCGGCAGGCGATCGGGATTTCCGACGTCAACTGCGCGATTGTCCAGATGGACCAGATGACGCAGCAAAATTCCGCGCTGGTCGAGCAGGCGGCTGCGGCGGCGGTGAGTCTGCAGGACCAGGCGCTGTCACTGTCGCGCGCGGTGCTCAGCTTCAAGCTCGACGAAACCGGGCCCCCGGCGCCGGCGCCCGCGCCCAAGGGCGGCAAGCCGCAGTTGCGGTTGGCGTCCAAGAATGGGTGAGTTTCGGCGGGTGAGGGTGGCGGGGGCAACGTATTTTTTTACGGTGAACCTATTGGACCGGGGTAGTAGCCTGCTGGTGGACCAAGTTGGCCTGTTGCGCGATGCGGTGCGCAAGGCCCGGGCGGCACGGCCGTTCCATATTGATGCGTGGGTGGTGCTGCCGGAGCATATGCACTGCATTTGGACTCTGCCGGAGGGGGATAGTGATTATTCGTCGCGGTGGAAGCGGATCAAGGCTGAGTTTTCGAGGTCATTTCCAAAGGAAGAATATCGGTCGACGGTTCAAGAAACGAGGGGCGAGCGCGGGATTTGGCAACGGCGGTTCTGGGAGCACGCGATCCGCGATGATGAGGACTATCTCCATCACTTGAATTACGTGCACCGCAATCCGGTCAAACATGGCCTGGTCGAACATGTAAAGGACTGGCCGTATTCTTCATTCCATCGCTATGTGGCAGCGGGCTATTATTCAAAAGATTGGATGACCGATGGCGGATACAAAATGGAGGAATGCGCTTCGCTTTTCCGCCCTACGTGATCACACTGATCAATCTGTAGGGCGGAAAAGCGAAGCGCATTCCTCCATGCTTGCGTTACGACAGCTTGCTAATTACTCGTAATCGCTGATCGGCGCGCAGCCGCAGAACAGGTTGCGGTCGCCGTACACGTTGTCGGCGCGGCCGACCGGCGGCCAGTACTTCTGCTTGCGCAGCGACGCTACCGGGAAGGCCGCCACTTCGCGGCTGTACTTGTGTTCCCACACGTCGGCAGTGACCACTTCGGCAGTATGCGGCGCACCTTTCAATGGATTGTCCATGCGGTCGTACTCGCCGCGCTCGACCTTGACGATCTCGGCGTGGATGGCGATCATCGCATCGATGAACCGGTCGATCTCGACCTTCGATTCGCTCTCGGTCGGCTCGATCATCAGGGTGCCAGGCACCGGGAAGCTCATGGTCGGCGCGTGGAAACCGAAGTCCATCAGGCGCTTGGCCACGTCTTCGTTGCTGATGCCGGTGGCGTCGGTGATCGGACGCAGGTCCAGGATGCATTCGTGCGCCACCAGGCCGTCGTGGCCCGTGTACAGCACCGGATAGTGCGGCGCCAGGCGGCGCGCGATGTAGTTGGCCGCCAGGATCGCGGTTTCGGTGGCCGCCGTGAGGCCTTCGCCGCCCATCATCGCGATGTACATCCACGAGATCGGCAGGATGCTAGCCGAGCCGTATGGCGCCGCGCTGACCGCGCCGATGCCCGCTTCGTCACGCGTGTAGCCGGTCGAACGCTGGTTCGGCAGGAACTTCGCAAGGTGTGCGCCAACGCCGATCGGGCCCACGCCAGGACCGCCGCCGCCGTGCGGAATGCAGAAGGTCTTGTGCAGGTTCAGGTGGCTGACGTCGCCGC
>JAZKCA010000055.1:0-53520 GCA_040388275.1 Pseudomonadota bacterium | reverse complement strand
ATAGGCACAGCCTAAACTAAATACATTCTTGTCTTGACTCGTGGGTCCACTTTAGTTCATGATATGCAAAAATGTATAGCAGATCTATTGGTTATGCACTTCCGTATACTAGCCGATTGCCCGACACTGGTCTTCATCGACCTGCGGGGAGAATGAGATGGATCGGGCAAAGACGGCATTGGTACTGGGTGCGACAGGCGGGGTGGGTGGCGAAGTGGCGCGCGCATTGCTGGCGCGCGGATGGAAGGTCAGGGCGCTGGCGCGCAGCCCGGGCACGGCGCCCGGGGTCGAATGGGTCCTGGGCGACGCCATGCGACGCGCTGACGTCGTGGCGGCCGCGCGCGGGGTGGCGCTGATCGTCCATGCGGTCAACCCGCCCGGCTACCGCAACTGGGACACCCTGGTGCTGCCGATGATCGACAACACGATCGCCGCAGCCTTCGAGAGCGGCGCCCGCATCCTGCTGCCGGGGACCATCTACAACTACGGCGCGGACCTGGCCGGAACGCTGGAGGAAGAAACGCCGCAACTGCCATCGTCGCGCAAGGGGGCGATCCGGGTGCAGATGGAATGCCGCCTGCGCGAGGCGGCGCGGCAGGGTGCGCGCGTGCTCGTGGTGCGCGCGGGCGACTTCTTCGGGCCGCGTGCCGGGAACAACTGGTTTTCGCAGGGGCTGGTCAAGTCGGGGATGGCGGCAGTGACTTATCCGGGCTATCCGGGAGCCGGACATGCCTGGGCCTACCTGCCGGACCTGGCCGACACCATGGTGCGCCTGGCCGAACAGGAGGCGCGCCTGGCACCGTTCGAGAGCTTCCATTTTGCGGGGCACTGGGACGCTGACGGCAGCGCCATGGTCGCTGCGATCCGGCGCGCGGCGGGCAAGCCTGCGCTGCCGGTGCGGCGCCTGCCGTGGTGGGCATTGCGGTTGCTGGCGCCGGTGGTGCCGCTGTTCAGGGAAATGGCGGAAATGCGCTACTTGTGGCAGCTGCCGTTCCGGCTCGATAACGCCAAGCTGCTGCGGTTTTTGGGGAGCGAGACGCACACCCCGCTCGACCAGGCGGTCGGGGCGGCCTTGCGCAGTCTGGCTTAGGCGTACGGATCGGGATAGCCTAGCGCTTCGAGGATGTCGCGTTCGAGCTGCTCCATTTCGGCCGCTTCCTCGTCGTCATCGTGGCCGTAGCCCTGGGCATGCAGCACGCCGTGCACGACCAGGTGCGCGGTATGCTCTTCGACTGTCTTCTTTTGTTCGGCAGCTTCCTTTTGCAGCACGTCGGTGCACAGGATGATGTCGGCGCGGGTCGGCTCGTCCTCGGCGATGTCTTCGCCTTCGTTGTAGGCGAAGGTCAGCACATTGGTCGCGTAGTCCTTGGCGCGGTAGTCGCGATTGAGCACGCGGCCTTCCGCGTCGTCGACGAAGCGGATCGTCAGTTCGGCCGGCCCCAGGAGCGCGGCCTGCACCCAGCGCCGCACCTTCTGGCGCGTGACCGAATCCTGCAGGCGGGCGTCGGGGTACTGTACCGACAGCGAGAGCTTATTTTTTGCGGACATTTTTCACCACCGGTTTTTCGACCAATTCGTTGATTGCGTGCGCCGTTTCATAGGCGTCGACGATGCGCGCGACCAGCGGATGGCGCACCACGTCCACGCTCGAGAACTGGGTGAACGCGATGCCGCGCACGTCTTTGAGCACGTGCACCGCATCGATCAGGCCACTCTTCTGGGTCTTGTGCAGGTCGACCTGGGTCACGTCGCCGGTGACCACGGCCTTGCTGCCGAAGCCGATCCGGGTCAGGAACATCTTCATCTGTTCGACCGTCGTGTTCTGCGCTTCGTCGAGGATCACGAAAGCGTGGTTCAGCGTGCGCCCGCGCATATACGCCAGCGGCGCGATTTCGATGACCTGTTTTTCGAACATTTTCTGGGTGCGGTCGAAGCCGAGCAGGTCGTACAGCGCGTCGTACAGCGGGCGCAGGTAAGGGTCGACCTTTTGCGCCAGGTCGCCCGGCAGGAAGCCCAGGCGTTCGCCCGCTTCGACCGCCGGGCGCGTGAGGATGATGCGCTTGACCGCGTCGCGTTCGAGCGCGTCAACCGCGCAGGCGACCGCCAGGTAGGTCTTACCGGTGCCGGCCGGGCCGACACCGAAGGCGATGTCGTGTTCGAGGATGGCGCGCAGGTACTCGATCTGGTGCGGCGTGCGCCCGCGCAGATCGCTGCGGCGGGTTTTCAGGACCGGGCTGTTGATCTCGATCTCGGGCAGGTCCTGGGCCGGTTCGTTCTGTTCGTGCGCGTGCTTGTGCAGGCCGGTGCGCTGCTCGACCAGCGCCAGCTGCACTTCCTCGATCGGGATGATCTTGTTGGCGACCGCGTAGAAGCGTTCGAGGATTTCGACCGCCTGCGCCGCATTGGTGCCGCTGACGATGAATTTTTCGCCGCGCCGGAAAATGGTGACGTCGAGCGCCGCCGAGATCTGGCGCAGGTTTTCGTCGAGCGGGCCGCACAGGTGCGCCAGGCGCGTGTTGTCGAGCGGCTCGGGAATGAAGTATTCAGGCTGGATGGGTGTCTTTTTCAACTGGCTTTGCCGATCGCATCAAGGCTGGCGACGAGTTCGCCACGCAGCGTGTAGTTAAAACTTTCAGTGATGCGCACGTCGACCATTTGCCCGGTCAACGCGGCGCCTGCGCTGCCGCCGTCGAAGTTGACGACGCGGTTGTTCTCGGTGCGGCCCTGCAGTTCGGCCGCATCCTTCTTGGACGGGCCTTCCACCAGAATGCGCTGCACCGTGCCGACCATGGCAGCGCTGTATTTGCGGGTGTTGGCATCGATTGCCGCCTGCAGCTTTTGCAGGCGCGCCAGCTTGACCTCGTGCGGCGTATCGTCTTCCAGGCTGGCCGCCGGGGTGCCGGGGCGCTTGCTGAAAATGAAGCTGTAGCTGGTGTCGAAACCGACATCCTGGATCAGTTTCATCATCGCTTCGAAGTCGGCCTCGGTCTCGCCCGGGAAGCCGACGATGAAGTCGGACGAAATCGACATGTGCGGGCGCACCGCGCGGATGCGCCGGATGATCGACTTGTATTCGAGCCCGGTATAGCCGCGCTTCATGGCGCCGAGCACCTTGTCCGAGCCATGCTGGGCCGGCAGGTACAGGTGGTCGACCAGCTGCGGGATCTTGGCGTAGGCGTCGATCAGGCGCTGCGTGAATTCCTTCGGGTGGCTGGTGACGAAGCGGATCCGTTCGACGCCGGGAATGTCGGCCACGTATTCGAGCAGCAGCGCGAAGTCGGCCGTGTCGCCGCCCTCCATGGCGCCGCGGAAGGCATTCACGTTCTGCCCCAGCAGCGTGATTTCCTTGACGCCCTGGGCGGCCAGACCGGCCACTTCGGCGAGCACGTCTTCAAAGCGGCGCGAGACTTCCTCGCCGCGCGTGTAGGGCACCACGCAATAGCTGCAGTATTTGCTGCAGCCTTCCATGATCGACACGAAGGCCGAGGCGCCGTCCACCTTGGCCGGCGGCAGGTGGTCGAATTTTTCGATTTCGGGAAAACTGATGTCGACCTGGGCGTCGCCGCTGGCGCGCCGTTCGCGCATCAGGTGCGGCAGGCGGTGCAGGGTTTGCGGGCCGAACACCATGTCGACATACGGCGCGCGCTTGACGATCGCTGCGCCTTCCTGCGAGGCCACGCAGCCGCCCACGCCGATCAGGAGGTCGGGTTTCAGCAGTTTCAGTTCGCGCAGGCGGCCGAGGTCGGAAAACACCTTTTCCTGGGCTTTTTCGCGCACCGAACAGGTGTTGAGGAGGATGACGTCGGCGTCTTCGGCCGTGTCGGTGCGCACCATGCCGTCGGAGGCGCCCAGCACGTCAGCCATCTTGTCCGAGTCGTACTCGTTCATCTGGCAGCCGAAGGTCTTGATGAATACTTTTTTCTGCATGGGTTTTCTGCTGGTCGTTTGGCAAGGCGGGCCGCCAGTTTACCGTAAATCGCCGGCATGGTCGAAAATCCACCGATAGTTCCAGGCGGAATCATTGACAGTATTTTAATTGTGCACGGCTTATTTCTTCTTGTAAATCAATGGGTTCCGTGAGAATCGTCAGGAAAAAAATGAAGCCCGGAAAAGTCTTGCGTGCGCCACAAATGTGTCTCCTGTGTTGAAATGACTATGTGACAAGCTTTCCAACTGATAGCTTGATTTCAAACAATGACACATTTGCCCGGGTAAGTTGTACTAAAGGCATATGAGTCTAATAATTTGTTTGGAGCCGAGTGCGTTGGAAGCGAGTGGCGCAGAGCGCATACGAGCCGGGCACGCTGCTGGAAGCAACTTTCGGATTCATTTCGTTAAATATTGCTGGCAGGGGCGATGTTCCGGGAACTTCTTTAGACGCAACATGGTCTTTAATTAAGTTCGTAAACGGCATTATTTCAACCAACACACCACGAGGTAAATCATGGCACACCATGCTCTGGCATCACAGGAAAGCTACAATCCTAACCACCTGCTCGACATCCTGCTCGGCAAGATGCAGCTAAAAAATGACGCTGCGCTGTCGCGCATGCTGGAAGTTGCACCGCCGGTCATCAGCAAGATCCGCCACCACCGCTTGCCGGTCGGCGCCTCGCTGCTGATCCGCATGCACGAAGTGACCGGCATGAGCATCCGCGATCTGCGCGATTTGATGGGCGACCGCCGTACCAAGTATCGCCTGTCCGACGCCCAGGGCCGTCCGAAGCCAAGCGAAGAGAAGGCTGCAGATCCTTCGGCAACCGGCAATTATGCGCACTGATTTCCCGGGCGTGGCGGCGTTGCCGTCCATGCCTGCGGATTCCGGTGGGGGCTGAAGCGCGCTTCAGCCCATCAGCAACAAGGTGATTTCCTCGAACTGCAATTCGGTTTCGCGGAACACATGCAGGTACGCTTCCTGGTTCAGCGCCAGTGCGGTCCACGCGTTCGATGACACTGCGGGCACGAGATCGTCTTCCTCTCCGGCGACATCGAGTGCATGGACGATCGCGTTGGCCACATGCACAATGGCGGCCAATATCCCCGCGCCCGGCGCATCCGGGTCGTGGTGGAAACCGATGGCCATCTTCATGGTGTCGGAAAAATGCCAGTGTTCGGCCAGCGCCACGCCGGCCAGCACATGGTCGATTCCCATCACCGCCCGTTCCGCGTCCAGTACGCTGCAATCGTTGAGCTTGCGGTAATCCAGCACCTCCTGGTATTGGGCGGCAAAACTACTCACCAGCACCAAACGCCCAATGTCATGCAACAGGCCGGCCGTAAACGCGTAGTCCTGGTTGAAACGCACGCGCCGCGCCAGCACCTTGCAGCAGGCGGCGCTGGCGATCGAGTGGCGCCAGAAGGCCTTGTCGTCGAAGCCGGGGCACTGGCCCTCGGGGAAGCAGCCGGTCACGGCGGCGGCGGTGATCAGGTTGCGCGTGGTCTGGAAGCCAAGGAAGGTGATGGCTTGCTGGATCGTGGTGACCTTGACCTGCAGGCCGAACAGCGAGGAATTGGCCAGCCGCAAGGTCTTGGCCGTCAGGGCCTGGTCGTGCGAGACCTTTTTCGCCAGCACCGAAATGTCCACATTGTCCTGGTCTATGCTTGTCAGCAATTCCATGACAACGGCGGGCAGCGAGGGCAAGTCCACCAGCTTGCTGACGATATCGTCGAGGACCAGGGCGCTCATGTTGGAAGCTCCCGGCCCAGCCGATAGTCGGTGATGTAGTGCTGCAAGATGCCGGTGGCCCAGGCGTCGCCCTCGGCTTCGGCCGTCGTGTGCTTGCGAAACAGCTTCTCCAGGCGGCGCTCGATCACGCTCTGGTCTGGCGCGGCCTGCGGGTCGACCGCGCCCGGGGGCAACAGTACGGCCAGCATCTCGATCCCGTGGCCCGGCAGCAGGGCGATGGTGGCGGCCGTCAATACGGCGCCCTGGGGAAGCAAAACCTGCCCCTGCTTGTCCAACAATTCGTCGGAGAGAATCATTCCTGGCTTAACCTGCGTCAGCGCCAGATGCTGGTAAGCTGCACTCATACCCGCCTCCCTGTCTATAGGTGGATCTTACCATTGCCGAATGTCGCTGTGCTGCTGCTGAGAATCTTTACTTGCTCTTAGATTTCTTGCCATTCGGCAGGGCATACCGTACATTGGAAGCCACGCATGCCAGCGGCGCAGGCGGAGGCGATCTGGAGGATCGATGTTCAGCATTCAAAACCGGCTAAAACTGCTGTTTGTGGTCATCGTCACGCTGGTGCTGGCGATTTCCGGAAGCTATACGCAGTATTCGCTGGGCAAGGACCTGGAGGCGAGCAACCAGCGCCTGCGCCAGGGCGTGCTGACGCGCCTGCAGATCAGCCTGCCGTCGGCGCTATGGGACCTCGACAAGTCCAAGGTCGACAGCATCGTCGAGGCGGAAATGCTGCCGCCCGAAGTGGTGTCGATCCGCGTCTACGACACCTCGGTTGGCCTGTTCGCCGGCAAGATGCGCGCTGCCAACGGGCAACTGGTGGCGGTCGACGAGAAGCCCGAGCCGGACGGCACGCCGGTCGAAGCGGCCCTGGTGTTCCAGGACGGCGGCTCGGCCAGCGCCACCATCAAGCCCGTGTCGGTCGGCAAGGTGGTCATCAATTTCAGCCGCGCCCAGATCGACGCCGCGCTCGCCTCCGAACTGATGCGCAAAGTGGTCGAAGTGCTGCTGCTCGACATTTTCCTGGTGCTGGCGCTATCGCTGTCGCTGCGCATGGTGTTCGAACCCCTCAAGCAATTGCGCGACGGCTTGTTTGACCTGGCCACGCGCGGCACCGATGAAGTCGAAGAATTGCCCGAGAACCGGCGCGACGAGCTCGGCGACGTGATCCGCGGTTTCAACCAGATCCAGCGCCGCCTGAAGTCGACCATCGTGCGCATCCGCGAGGCCGAGGACGCCGCGCGCCGCTCGGCCCAGCAAACCGCCCAGGCCCTGCAAGACTTGCGCCAGACCCAGGAATCGTTGCTCCAGGCAGAACGGCTGGCCTCGCTCGGCAGCCTGGTGGCGGGCGTGGCCCACGAGATCAATACCCCGGTCGGGATCGCCCTGACCAGCGCCTCGGTGCTGAAGGCGGCCACCGATGAAATCCAGGCCGCGGTCAACACCACCGGCCTGAAAAAATCGGACATCATGCGCTACCTCGATACGGCCAACGAAAGTGCGCGCCTGATCATGAACAATGCCTATCGCGCCGCGCACCTGATCCACAGCTTCAAGCAGATCGCCGTCGACCAGACCAGCGAAGCGCGCCGTCCTTTCGGGCTTAAGGAATACATCGAAGAAATCGTGTCTAGCCTGCAGCCGAAACTGAAAAAAACTCCGATCCGGCTGATCCTGACTTGCCCAACCGATATCGTGCTCGACAGCTATCCGGGCGCCTTCGCCCAGGTCATCACCAACCTGACCCTGAACTGCGTCGAGCATGCGTTCGAGCCCGATGTGCCGGGCGAGATCCAGATCACCGCCATGCTCGACGGCGAGATCGTCGAACTGCATGTGAACGACGACGGCAAAGGCATCTCTCCGGACGTGCTGGACCGCATCTTCGATCCCTTCTTTACCACCCGGCGCGGGCAGGGAGGCACCGGCCTGGGCCTGAACATTGTCTACAACCTGATCGCCAAGCAATTTGGCGGCACCATCGCCGTCGCCAGCACCCTGGGCAAAGGCACCCATTTCACGCTGCGCATCCCGCGCGTGACGCCGCAGGAAGCGGTGCATGACCTGGTGGCGCCGCCATCGGTTCCCGCCGTCGCGCTGGCGGCGGTCCGCGATTAGGCGGACGCAATTGAGGCGCACCAAGCGCGCCTGATCAAACTATTGTATTCTCGGCATGCTCGATTCGCGCGGACACCTCATCGCGCCCATACCCTACAAAGGATCATCATGAAACTGTATTTCAGTCCTGGTGCATGCTCGCTTTCCCCCCACATCGTCTTAATTGAATCCGGCTTGCCGTTCACGATCGACAAGGTCGACCTGAAGAACAAGCAGACCGCGTCCGGCCATGACTTCCGCAGCATTAACAGCAAGGGCTATGTGCCGGCGCTGGAGACCGACAGCGGCGCCATCCTGACCGAAGGGCCGGCCATCGTGCAGTACCTGGCCGACCGCGCGCCCGAGAAGCTGCTGGCCCCGCCGAATGGCACGATCGAACGCTACCAGATGATGGCGTGGCTCAATTTCATCGGCACCGAAATCCACAAGAATTACGGCCCCCTGTTCACGCCCGGCGCGGGCGAAGAATTGAAGGCCTACGCCTTGAGCAACCTGCGCCAGCGCTACGGCTATGTCGACAAGATGCTCGAGGGGCGCGACTACCTCGGCGGCGAGCGCTTCAGCGTGGCGGACGTGTACCTGTTCGTCGTTACCAACTGGGCCGGCCACCTCAAATTCGACCTGTCCGCCTGGCCCAACCTGGTGGCGTTCCAGAAGCGCATTGCCGCCCGTCCCGCCGTGCAGCAAGCGCTGCGCGCCGAAGGCCTGATCGATTGACCACTTCCCTGAAAGTACTCGCCATGACATTGACCAAGCGCGCCCTGTGCGCAAGCCTGTTGCTGATCGGCTCGTCGGCTCTTGCCGCCGACGCCTTGCCCTTGACCGCCGTAACGCCGCTGCGCCTCTACGTGTTCGACTGCGGCACCATCGACGTGGCCGACATTTCCGTGTTCAGCCCTGGTGTCGACGTGGGCAAGAAAAAAACGCTGACCGATTCTTGTTACCTGGTTGTGCATCCGAAAGGCACGCTGGTATGGGATACCGGTCTGAGCGATGGGCTGGCGGCGCTACCGGACGGCAAGGTCAATGGCGGCTTCCATATGCGCCTGAAAAAGACGCTGGCGGCGCAATTCAAGGAAATTAACGTGGCGCCGGAGTCGGTCACCTTCCTTGGCTTGTCGCATATGCACTTCGACCACATCGGCAATGTCGGCTTGTTCCCCAAGGCTACCTTGCTGATGCAAAAGGAAGAGCGCGAAGCAGCCTTCGGCCCGGATGCCGCCAAGTTCGGCAACGACGCCAAGAATTATCCAACCCTGGGCGCCAACCCGAAGCAGGAGCTGAGTGGCGACCATGATGTGTTCGGCGACGGTTCGGTGCTCATCAAGCGCGCGGCCGGCCATACGCCGGGGCACCAGATGCTGTTCGTCAAGCTGAAGAAAACAGGCAACGTCTTGCTGTCGGGCGACCTGGCCCACTTCACCAAGAACTGGGAGCACAAGCGCGTGCCATCGTTTAACTTCGACAAGGAAGCGTCGGTCAAGGCGATGAACGACGCGGCGGCGTTCATCAAGGCGAACAAGGCCAAGCTGTGGATCCAGCACGACCTGGAGCAGAACGCCCACATCAGGCATGTGCCCAAGTTTTACGAATAATCTGCTGATGTGAATTTTTCGTCGCTGTCGCGGCTGACACGGTAGCCGATCAGCACCAGGCCCAGCAGCATCATCGCGAACACTTCGGGCTCGGGCAACTCGGAAATATGCGCCACCGGCAAGGTGATGCGCATGGGCAGGGCCGCCAGGTCCTGGCGGGGGGGGGCGATGCCATCCCCCGCACCCAGTACTTCCAGCGCGTGGGCTGGAACACCCATCCCCAGCAGGGCCAGACAGGCGGCAAACAGCGCGCAAGATTTCAGCATATGACCTCCTCGGACCACTTGTTGCGGCGCAATAAAATTTTCTTTCTTAGACCTTTTGTCAGCTATTTATTTAACCATGGCGTCCAAGGCAAATCCATCAGGATTCGATAGGAATCGGCTGGTTTTCGGGGCGTCCTTGCCTGCCGGAAAACGCAAAGCCCCCGTGCGCTTAAGCTTGTTTTAACGAAGGCGCTTTAACATCGGCAACAGATGAAAGCACCGCAGCGCAGCACGCGCCGGCGTCGGCTGCGGCGCAATTTTGGCAGCTTGATAAGTTGCCGATTGTCGACTTGATCATAGGTGTTGCGCCGCAAAATTTTTTCCGCATTCCTGGCTGTACCTTCCTTTTTATTGGAGGTATAGTCTCCCTAATCCTATTGCCTTGAAGCACTAGAATAATGGCAAATGGTTCACTTCGGACCACTTTTTCCGTCGTGCGACACTTCATAGAGTTCTACATGCCCAATCTCGCCAAACTCCAGATCGCGCTCAAAAATGTGTATGTGCGCATTGCCTTCGGACTATTGCTTGCCCTGCTAGCCGGTCTGGCCATTTACAAATCCGATGCGCCGCAGGATCCGAGTCCGGTCGTGTATTCGCAGGATATTTCCAAGATCACCGCGCTGGCGGCCGACAAAGCCAAGCTCGAGTACCTGCTGGTGGCCAAGCCGCTGTCGGAGTCGCCGCGCTACGTGTTCAAGTTCCGTGCGGCGCCGCAGTTGCATGTGGTCAAGGTGCCAAGCACCTCGCACCTGAGCCTTGAGCGCGAAGTGCTGCTCAAGAACGCGATTCCTTATTCGATTGCCACCGATGACTACCTGGCCAGCCACAAGGCCGTGCTGCTCGACGAGGGGCAGAACGCCCTGACCGCCGATACCCTGGCTTTCCTGAAGCGCCATGCGCTCGACATTTTCGTGATCTGCCTGATCATTTATGCGATCAAGTTCGGCATCCCCGGCATGGGCATGAGCGCGGCCGTGATCATGCCCGACAAGCTCAAGGGCAGCATGGATGATCTGATCGGCATGGACGACATCAAGCAGGAAGTGTTGCACCTGGAAGACATGATCCGCAATCGCGCTGAGTATCAGTCGCACAACATCGACAAGCCCTTCAATGTAATGCTGACCGGTCCGGCCGGCACGGGCAAGACCAAGCTGGTCGGCTATCTTGCCAAAAAGCTCAACGTGCCGCTGATCCAGGCATCCGGCTCGGCCCTCGAATCGGGTTATGTGGGCGGTGGCTCCAAGGCGCTCAACGCGCTGTACCGCAAGGCTTGCGCGCGCGGCCGCTGCATCATCTTCCTTGACGAAGCGCAAACCTTGTTCATGCCGCGGGGGCGTGGCGAAAAGAAATGGGAAGACGACACGGCCAATACGCTGCTGGGGTTGCTCGACGGTGTCAAGAGCGACAAGGGCCAGGACGTGATCTGGGTGGTGGCCTCGAATTTCGACGACGCCTCGGTCGACATGGACGAAGCGATGCTGCGCCGCTTTTCGGTGAAGATCAATTTCCGCCTGCCGAACAAGGGCGAACGTGGCGATTTGCTCAAGAGTTTCCTTGGCCGTAAGAAAGCTGGCCTGGTTGATTGGAACAATCTTGATCTCGGTCAAGTGGCAGAAATGACCGCAAATCTCAGTCCCGCCCTGCTGGAGACCGTCGTCGAGCGCGCCAGCATGATTTCGATCCAGGAAAAATCGATCATTAATACCGATTTGATGTTCCGCGCCTTCGAACGCGCCACCCTGGGCCTGACCGACCGCGCCACCACGGCGGAAAAACACAAGCAGCGCGAGCGCATTGCCTTGCACGAACTGGGCCACTTTTTCATGCAGATCGACCCTTATTTGCGTCAGGGCATGTCGCTGGCGCAAGTGAAGGAAAAGTCGCACCTGCTCAAGATCAGCACCGAATCGGTGTCCAAGCTGGGCGCGCTCGGCTATGTGCTGCAGTCGGGCGACGATGTGTCGCTGCGCACGCTCGAAGAACTGGAGCAGGATGTCATCCAGCTGTACGGCGGCGTTGCGGCCGAAGAGCTGTTCTACGGCGCGCGCGGGATTTCGGTGGGCAGCCAGAACGATATCGAGAAGGCCACCAAGATGCTGAACCTGATGGTCAACCGCCTGTCGATGTACTCGCGCTCCAAGATCGATTACACCCAGCTCAAGC
The DNA here is from genome assembly GCA_040388275.1 of Pseudomonadota bacterium. Classification (GTDB taxonomy): domain Bacteria; phylum Pseudomonadota; class Gammaproteobacteria; order Burkholderiales; family Burkholderiaceae_D; genus Telluria_A. The sequence continues at coordinate 41,689 of JAZKCA010000055.1, read as the reverse complement.
AGGAGGGCAGCGGCGAGCACACGATACGCCAGGTGGAAGAAAAGTCGGATGAGCTGTACAGCTACACCCTGGGCGCGATCCGCGACTACAAGGAAGTCATCGAGTCGGTCAAGGATACCCTGCTGGACCAGTATGTGCTGTCCAAGGATGCCATCTTCGACCTGCTCGAAGAACGGCACGACCTGCTGATGGCAAACCTGGCGGGCCCGCGCCTGAAGCTGTGCGGGGACGGTTCGATCGGCGTGTAGGTCTTATTCCGAAGTTTCAGGTTTTTTCAGTTGGTCGAAGATGTAGCGACTCATGTTGATCGCCAGCTCCTGCTCGCCCAGGAGCACTTTCCCGCCTCCCTCCTTGCGCAGCAAATCGGCTTCAAGTTCATTGTGCGATCGCACCAGCGTCTTGATCGACGGGTTCAGCGCGCGCGCCGTTTCGATCATTGCGCGGGCATGGAAGGTGTCGGGCGTGGCGATCACCAGTAGCGCGGCGTGGGCGATGTGAGCCTGGATCAGTACCGCCGGCTCACCCGCATTGCCGGCCACCGCCGCCAGACCGCGCTTGCGCAACTGGTCCACGATATCGCGGTTCTGCTCTGCGACCACGAAAGGCACGCCCCGTTCAGTGAGCGCATCGGCGATCATGCGGCCAACCCGTCCATAGCCCACCAGTACCACCTGCCCGCGCAGATGTTCATGCCGCGTCGTCATCGGCAGTTCGGCCAGCGGATCGGTCGAGCGTTCCAGCTTGCGCGCCAGGTCCGAGCGGGCCCGCAGTGCACGCTGCAATGGCGCGATCGCCTTGAACACCAGCGGGTTGAAGGCGATCGACAGGATCGCGCCGGCCAGGATCAGGTTCTGCCCCTCGCGCGGCAGCAGGCCGAGCGACATGCCCATGGCAGCGAGGATGAAGGAAAATTCGCCGATCTGCGCCAGGCTGGCCGACACCGTCAGCGCCGTGTTGAGCGGATAGCGCAGCGCCAGCACCAGCAGGAATGCCGCCAGCGACTTGCCCAGCATGATAATGCCGAGCACCGCCAGCACCCGCCACGGACTGTCGACCAGCACCGCAGGATCGAACAGCATGCCGACCGAGACAAAAAACAGGACCGAGAACGCGTCGCGCAAGGGCAGCGATTCTTCGGCCGCGCGGTGGCTCAGGGGCGACTCGCGCAGCACCATGCCGGCGAAGAAGGCGCCCAGCGCGAACGACACCCCGAATATTTCCGACGAGCCGTACGCAATGCCCACTGCGGTGGCGATCACGGCCAGCGTGAACAGCTCGCGCGAACCGGTCTTGGCCACGCGCCACAGGAACCAGGGAAACAGCTTGCGCCCGACCACCAGCATGAACACGACGAAGGCGGCAACCTGGCCCAGCGTGAGCGCCAGCGACGCCCACAGACTGGTGCCGGCCGCGCTGGCGGTGCCGCCGAGCGGCCCGGCCAGCGCCGGCAGCATCACCAGCATCAGCACCGTGACCAGGTCTTCAACCACCAGCCAGCCGACCGCGATGCGGCCATTCATTGAAGCGAGGATGCCGCGTTCTTCCAGCGCCCGCAGCAGCACCACGGTGCTGGCCACGGACAGCGCCAGGCCGAACACCAGGCCGGCGCCGGTGCTCCAGCCCCACAAATACGCCACGCCGATGCCCATGCCGGTAGCAACAGAAATTTGCAGCACCGCGCCGGGCAGGGCGATCGCGCGCACTTCCAGCAGATCGTCAAGGGAGAAGTGCAGGCCGACGCCGAACATCAGCAGCATCACGCCAATTTCGGCCAGCTGGCCGGCCAGCGCGACATCGGCCACGAAGCCCGGCGTGGCCGGACCGATCAGAATGCCAGCGGCAAGGTAACCGACCAGCGCCGGCAGCTTCAGGCGCACGGCCAGCATGCCGAACAGGAGGCCGAAGCCGAGCGCCGCGGCGATGGTGGTGATCAAGCTGATGTTGTGATGCATGCAGGCCTTCCCGGTCGGTGGAGGAGCCTACAGTATAAGGGGGGCGTGAATTCGGCGTACGCGGCGGTTAAGGGACGGTCGCCAGCGTTGTGAGCACTTTGCGCACCGATGCGCGCACCGCCATGAATTCCTCGCGACGCTCGCTCTTGTTCAAGCGGAACAGCATCAAGCCCTCGATCTGCGCCACCATCAACACCGCGCGCTGCATGTATTCCGCGTCACCGATCTGCGGATTCAGGCCGCTGATCAGCTTGAAGATGGCCTTGCGCTCGCGCGCCAGCATCTTGTCCATCAGGCGCGAGGCGAATTCGTTGCGCGAGGCCAGTGCCCACAGCTCGAAGAAAATCGCATGGGTCACCGGGTCGGTGAGCTCCTCGAGGAACATGTCGCAGGTCGAGAGAAAGCGGTCGATCCGCGAAGCGCTCGTCATGGCCGCCGAGATCGAGTCCATCTTGGTCTGGAATAGCTCCATCGTATAGAGCAGCAGCGCTTCGAGCAGCGCATCCTTGCTCTGGTAATAGTGCTGCACATTCGACAGGCTGATGCCCACCTCGGCCGCCACTCGCCGCATCGAGAGCCCCGCATAACCGTCGGCGGCCAGCAGCGAACGCGCCGCGTGCAGGATGTCGAGGGCGCGTCCGAGACCTTTTTCCGTGGTCGTGGACGGTTTGTTCTTCAGGGAAGTCAATGTGCTGGGCATAAGCGACGATTATCGCACGGGGCTTTAAAAAATAGTACGACTGACCTATAATTGGCTTATTAGGTCGATTGACCTACTTCCGCATTCTAAACTGGGCAACATTTCAGGAGTCGACGATGAGCCGCAAAGTCTTTGTTACGGGCGTGGGCATGATCCCCTTCGCCAAGCCGGGCGCCAGCGCCCCCTACGACCAGATGGGCGCCCTGGCGGCGCGCCAGGCGCTGGAAGACGCGGGTGTGGCCTACGACGACATCGAGCAGGCCTACGCCGGCTATGTGTACGGCGACTCGACCAGCGGCCAGAAGGCGCTGTACCAGGTCGGCCTGACGGGCATCCCCATCGTCAACGTCAACAACAACTGCTCGACCGGTTCGACCGCGCTGTTCCTGGCGCGCCAGGCAATCGCCAGCGGCGCGGCCGAATGCGTGCTGGTGCTGGGCTTCGAGCAGATGAGCCCAGGCGCCCTCGGTTCCGTTTTCAACGACCGCCCAAGCCCGTTCGACCCGTTCGACGAAGTGACCGACCGCCTGGTCGGCATGCCCGAGATTCCGCTTGCGCTGCGCTACTTCGGCGGGGCCGGCCTGGCGCACATGAAAAAATTCGGCACTCCCTTCGACGCCTTCGCCAAGATTCGCGCCAAGGCCAGCCGCCATGCGGTGAACAATCCGCTGGCGCTGTTCCGCAAGGAAGTGACAACCCAGGACGTGCTCGACGCACCGATGATCTGGCCCGGCGTGATGACGCGCCTGATGGCCTGCCCGCCGACCTGCGGCGCCGCCGCGGCAGTGCTGGTGTCCGAGGAGTTCGCCAAAAAGCACAACCTGAAAAAAGACGTCTACATCGTGGCCCAAGCCATGACGACCGACCGCGCCAGCACCTTCGACGCCGAGGACATGATGAAAGTGGTCGGCTACGACATGAGCCGCGAAGCGGCGGCCAAGGTGTATGCGCAGGCCGGCATCGGCCCCGACGAACTCGACGTGGTGGAGCTGCACGACTGCTTCGCGCACAACGAACTGATCACCTACGAAGCGCTGGACCTGTGTCCGGAAGGCGGCGCCGACAAGTTCATCAGCGACGGCGACAATACCTATGGCGGCAAGGTCGTCACCAATCCATCGGGCGGGTTGCTGTCAAAAGGTCACCCGCTGGGTGCAACCGGCCTGGCGCAGTGCTACGAACTGACGCACCAGCTGCGCGCCACCGCCGGTGCACGCCAGGTAGAGGGCGCGCGCGTCGCGCTCCAGCATAACCTGGGCCTGGGCGGCGCCTGCGTGGTTACCATGTATCGGGCCGCATGATGGCGAACGTGACTGGAAAATCGCCGTGGATGACGCCGGAACTGGAAGGCTTTCGCGATGCCGTGCGCCGCTTTGTCGGCAGCGAGATCGCGCCGCACCAGGAACGCTGGCGCAAGCAGCAGCACGTGGACCGCGAACTGTGGTCCAAGGCCGGCAAAATGGGCATCCTGTGCGCCGACATTCCTGAAGAATACGGCGGCTCGGGCGGCAATTTCGCGCACATGGCGATTGTGTTCGAGGAGCTGGGCTACGTCGGCGACATGGCCTTCGGCATCCACGTGCACGCGATCGTCGCGCACTACATCCTGAACCAGGGCACCGAAGCGCAGAAGCTCAAGTACCTGCCCAAGCTGGCCAGCGGAGAGATGATCGCGGCAATCGCGATGTCCGAGCCGGGCGCCGGTTCCGACCTGAAAGGCATCCGCACCACGGCCGTGGCCGACGCAGATGGCTACAGCGTGAACGGCTCCAAGACCTTTATCTCCAACGGATACATGGCCGACCTGATCGCCGTTGTGGTCAAGACCGACAGTGCGGCCGGCGCCAAGGGCGTATCGCTGCTGCTGCTCGAGACGAAAGACAATCCGGGCTTCCGCGTCGGGCGCATCCTCGAAAAAGTAGGGCAGAAGGGGCAGGACACCTGCGAACTGTTCTTCGACAATGCGCATGTGCCGCTCGAGAACGTACTTGGCGGGGTTGAAGGCAAGGGCTTCGCGCAGCTGATGACGGAACTGCCTTACGAGCGCACGATCCTGGGTGTTTCCGGGGTAGCCGCCATCGAGCGCGCGCTGCAGCTGACGGTGGACTACACGCGCGAGCGCAAGGCTTTCGGCCAGGCCCTGCTCGACATGCAGAACACGCGCTTCGTGCTGGCCGAGGTCAAGACCGAAGCGACGGTCGCACGCGTATTCATCGACCGCTGCATCGAAGACACCATTTCCGGTGAAATGGATACCGTGCGCGCATCGATGGCAAAGTACTGGATCTCGGATTTGCAATGCAAGGTGATCGACCAGTGCGTGCAGCTGTTCGGCGGCTACGGCTATATGCTGGAGTACCCGATCGCGCAGATGTATGTTGACGCGCGGGTGCAGCGGATTTATGGCGGCGCGAATGAAATCATGAAAGAAATCGTTGCACGTTCTTTGTAAAGGCAGGGCATGACAGGACCGCTGGCAGGAATTCGCGTAATCGAGATGGTGGGCCTTGGCCCATGTCCGTTTGCCGCCATGATGTTGGCCGACATGGGCGCCGAAGTGATCCGGATCGACCGCAAGGCCGTACCGGGCGCGCCCAATCCATTTCCCATGCTGGGTACCAAATACGACGTGATGGCGCGCAGCCGGCGTTCGCTCGCGCTCGACCTGAAGCAGCCGGCGGCGCGCGAAGTGGTGCTGAAGCTGATCGAAAAATCGGATATTCTGCTTGAAGGCTTTCGGCCTGGCGTGATGGAGCGGCTGGGCCTGGGCCCTGACGTGTGCCAGGCGCGCAATGCTGCGCTGGTGTACGGGCGAATTACCGGCTGGGGCCAGCAAGGGCCGCTGGCGCAGGCGGCCGGGCACGACATCAACTACATCGCACTGACCGGCATGCTGCACGCGATGGGGCGTGCCGACGCGCCGCCCGCGCCACCCCTGAACCTGGTGGGCGACTTCGGCGGCGGCGCGATGATGCTGGCCTTTGGCGTCGTGTGCGCAGTGCTGGAATCGCGCAAGTCGGGCAAGGGCCAGGTGGTCGATGCGGCCATGACCGACGGTGCGGCCCTGTTGGGCGCGATGATGTACGGCTTTCGCGCGTTCGGTGCCTGGGGCGACCAGCGCGGGGCCAATATGCTTGACGGCGGCGCGCACTTCTACGACACCTATGCCTGCGCCGATGGCAAGTTCATTTCGATCGGGGCCATCGAACCGCAGTTCTATGCCTTGCTGCTCAAGTTGACCGGGATTGACGATGCGTCCTTCAACGCGCAGATGGATCCGCGCAAGTGGCCCGGGTTGACCGAAAAATTCGCTGCGGTTTTCTTGAAGCGCAGCCGCGACGAGTGGTGCCAGCTGCTGGAAGGGACCGATGTGTGCTTCGCGCCGGTGCTGGACATGGGCGAAGCGCCGCAGCATCCGCACAATGTGGCGCGCGGGACCTTCGTCGATATTGGCGGCGTGACCCAGCCGGCGCCCGCGCCGCGTTTCAGCCGTACCGAACCCGAGATCGGCATCACGCCGGCGCTGCCAGGGCAGCATAGCGCTGCGGTGCTGGCAGACTGGGGATGGTTGGAGCAAGAAATTGCGGCGCTCGTGGAGCAGAGTGTGATCTGACGTACATCGCGCCCCCGCAAGCGAGGACGACGGGTATATAGGTGTAGTATGGGCTCCAACAACAACCAACAGGGAGCCCCGATGGACAACGTGCTGCACGGCCAAATGGCAACCCCAATCGAAATCGAAGCCGTGCCCGGCCGCGACCTGTTCGTGATCGCCCAATACCTGGTCCCAATCGATGCACACCTGGCCCAGGGATGCCTGGTCGCGGCCGGCATTCCGGCCGTGGTAGCCGACGCCAACCATGCGCAGGCCGACCAGATGATTGCGCCCGCCATGGGCGGCGTACGCGTCCTCGTTCCCCAGTCCTATCTGCAGCAAGCGGCCGAGGTGCTCGAAGCCCTGGCCCGCGGCGACTTCGCGCTCAGCGACGACACCGATGTCGGCGAGCCCTTATAGCGCTTCCTTCCACTGTCCCGCCCCCAGCAGGATAATCTTCAGCTGCCGCACAAAATTCTCGGCCATCTCGTGTTCCAGCAGCGGCTGGTCGGCCGGCAGGTCGAGGATGTCGGTAGCGGCAGCGAGCATGGTCATCACGATCAGCCCGCACACCATTTGCAGGCGCGCGGTCGGCAAATCCTTGTATAAACCCAGCGTCCGGAAATCCTGCGCCATCTCGTTGGTGAAATGGGTCACGTCGTTGCGGATCGCCAGGCGCAGGATGCGGCTGCCGCCCGAACGCTCGCTGGAAATGAACAGGAACTGCAGCCGGTTGGCCTTCACGTAGTTTTGGTAGACCTGCACCGAACGGCGCAGGATATCGCCCTGGGCCAGCTCCACCTGGCGCGCCTCGCGCAGCAGGCGCCGCAAAGTGATGCCCATCTCCTCGACCAGTTCCAGGCCCAGTTCGTCGGTATTGCGGAAGTGCCGGTAGAACGCGTTCGGCACGATGCCGGCCTGGCGCGCGATCTCGCGCAGGGCCAGGCTGCTGAAGCTGTGCCCTTCGCCCACCAGGGTGAGCGCCGCGTGCAGCAGGGTCTTGCGGGTAACGGCTTTGCGTTCGCTGCGGGTGGGGGCGTCGAGGTCGGGCATCTTGATCATTGTGTACAGGTGTTCCGCCATTCTACATGGGGGAATGAGAGGGCAGACTCTAAATAACGCGGGAATTCTTGACTCTCAGTGTACAAGTGTACACAATGCGGGCTGTTGAACCATTCACGGCACTTCCATGACTTCGATTCGCACCGCCCTCACCAGCCTGGCCGACATGTTCGCCTACCCGCTGCGCCATTCGCACTACCTTGAACTGGTCAATCCCCTGTGGACCGAGCATGTCCTCAAGGCGCGCGTGATCAAAGTATGGGACGACACCGCCGACACCCGCACCCTGACGCTGCGTCCGGGCCGTGGCTGGCGCAGCCATCGCGCAGGCCAGTTCGTGCGGGTCGGCGTGCCGGTCGACGGCAAGCGCCACACCCGCACTTATTCGATATCGTCGGCCCCCGGGCGCAGCGATGGCTGCATTACCGTGACCATCAAGGCGATCAAGGGCGGGCGCGTGTCGCAGCACCTGGCACGCAACGTCAAGGTGGGCAGCTATTTGCCGCTGGGCGAGCCGCAGGGCGAGTTCGTGATGCCCGAGTCGATGCCGGTGCATCCGCTGTTTATCACCGCCGGCAGCGGCATCACCCCGGTGATGAGCATGTTGCGCAGCTATGTGATGGAGTATGAAGTCATTCCCGACGTGACCCATATGCACTACGCGCCCCATGCGCTGGACGTCATCTTTGGCGCCGAGCTGCAGCAAATGCAGGCCGGCCAGCCGCACTACCACCTGCACAAGTACTACACGCGCGCCAGCGAGCAGGCGGCCAGCGTGCACTTCAGCGTGGAGCAACTGGAAGCGGCGTGTCCCGACTGGCGCGAACGCGAAGTGTGGGCCTGCGGCCCGGCCAGCCTGCTCGACGCGGTCGAGGCGCACTGGGCCAAGGCAGGCTTGTCGCGCCAGCTGCATGTTGAGCGATTCCGCGCCAAGGTGGCCATCGTGCCGGCCACCGGCGTCAAGGAAGGTCGCGTCATTTTCGCCGGGAGCAAGGTCGAGGCGCAATCGGACGGCTGCACCAACCTGCTGCGCGTGGCCGAGGATGCCGGGCTCAATCCCCCGCACGGCTGCCGCATGGGCATCTGCCACGGCTGCAACACAACCCTGGTCAGCGGCTGCGTGCGCGACACGCGTACCGGCGTCCTGATCGGCGAAGCTGGCGACACGGTCCAGGTCTGCGTTTGTACCGCCGTCGGCGACGTCGAACTCGCGCTGTAAATCAATCATACACAGGACACCACATGTCGATACCTACCCACTTGACGCCTGCCGATATCGCAGAATTCGGCCGCGAAATCGAAGCCATCCGCAATGAGGTGATGGACAGCCGCGGCGAACGCGATGCGCGCTACATCTACCGCCTGATCAAGATCCAGCGCAGCATGGCGCTGGGCGGGCGGCTGGTCATCTACGCCAGCCTGGCGCTGCTGCCGCAATGGGGCCATGCCCTGGCCGCGTGGCAGTTCTTCTGGCCTGTCATTGCGCTCGGCACGCTGATGCTGGGCTGCGCGAAGATCCTTGAAAACATGGAGATCGGCCATAACATTTCGCATGCGCAGTGGGACTGGCTGCGCGACCCGGCTATCCAGTCGGGCAGCTGGGAATGGGATCACGTGTGCCCGTCGGACCAGTGGAAGCACTCGCACAATGTCAAGCACCACACCTGGACCAATGTATTCGGCAAGGACGCCGACGTGGGCGGCTACGGCCTCTTGCGCCTGTTCTCGAACCAGCGCTGGAAGCCCTTCAACCTGGGCAATCCGCTGTGGGCCCTGCTGCTGGCGATATTTTTCGAATGGGGTATCGCGATCCAGGAACTTGAGCTGGGGCGCATCGTATCGGGCCGCCAGAGCTGGGCCAGCATCCGGCCGATGTGGCTGCGCACGCGCGAAAAAATGCTGCGCCAGGTCCTCAAGGATTACATCCTGTTTCCGCTGCTGGCGGGGCCGTTCTTCCTGTACGTGTGCGGCGCCAACGCGGTGGCCAACATCATCCGCAATCTGTGGACTTACCTGATCATCTTTTGCGGCCACTTCCCGATGGACGTGCATGTGTTCACCAAAGAGGAAGTGGAAAACGAGACCCGCCCGCACTGGTATGTGAGGCAGTTGCTGGGGTCCTGCAATATCGGCGGAGGAAAGCTGTTCCATGTGATGAGCGGGAACCTGAGTCACCAGATCGAGCACCACCTGTTCCCCGACATGCCGAGCAACCGCTATCCGGAAGTGGCGCCGCGTGTGCGGGCACTGTGCGCGCGCTACAAGCTGCCGTACAACAGCGGTTCGCTGACGCGCCAGTTCGGCACCACGGTGCTGCGGATCCTGCGCATGACGTTCCCGGGTTACAGCCCGCTGCTCGACGGACCGCCGCCGTTGCGGGTCAAGACCTCATAAGACGGCGCCGTCGAAAAGCGCGATCGTGTCGCGGCCGCTCTTTTTGGCCAGGTACATTGCGGCGTCGGCGTTCTTGAGCAGGCTTTCCGCGTCCTCCCCGTGCTGGGGAAAGATGCTCACGCCGATGCTGCAGGTAACGTTGAAAGGCTCGGTCCCGAGCATGACCGGTTCCGCCAGAACGGCCTGGATTTTGGCCAGCATTTCCTGAATGTGCGGGAAGGCGCCAGTTGGCGATGGCGTAGCCTGGTGCACCGAAACGAGCACGAATTCATCGCCGCCAAGGCGCGCGACGGTATCGGATTTGCGCAAGCACGCGGCCATGCGATCGGCCACGGTCTTGAGCAGGACATCGCCGGCTTCATGCCCGTAGCTGTCGTTGACGTACTTGAGGCGGTCAAGGTCGATGAAGGCCACCGCCACCACGAAATTGCTGCGTTCGCCGAGTGCAATCGCCTGGGTCAGGCGATCCATCAGCATGCGACGGTTCGGCAGGCCGGTCAGCGCGTCGTGGCTGGCCATGCGCTCCAGCTTTTCCTCGATGTCGCGGGCCTTGGTGATGTCGCTCATGGTGAAGACGAAGTGTGTCGCGCGCCCGGAAATGTCGCACACGGGCGCTAGCCTTACCTCGTTCCAGAACGTCGCATTGTCCTTGCGCCGGCTTTGCAGGACCGCGCGGCCTTCGCGGCGCCCGTGCATGGCCAGCAGCAGTTCCGGGGACGCCTTTCCGTCGTGCGCGATCAGGCGCTCGATGCCACCGTCGATCGCTTCGTCAAACGAGAATCCGGTGATGCGCTCGAAGGCCGGATTGACGTAGACCACCGGATTGCCTTCCTTGAGGCAGCTGGTGATGACGATCGCATCGAGGCTTGATTCGATGGCGCGGTTGCGCAAGCCGATTGCCTCGTCGGCGGCGACCCGCAAGCTGACGTCGCGCGACATGCCGACCAGGCCGATCACCTTGCCTTGCTCGTCCCGGAACGGTACCTTCGTGGTCGAGTACCAGCGCTGCACGCCGGCCTGGTTGATGTTCTCTTCCAGTTGGTCGACGATGGCTTCGCCCGACTTCATCAGCGTTTGCTCGTCGTGATAAAAGCGCAAGCCGCATTCGCCGGGGAACAGTTCGAGGTCGGACTTGCCGATCAGGTCCGCCGGCGTGGCCAGACCGATGCAGCCGGCGGTTGCCGCATTTCCGAGTACGAAGCGGCCCTCCGTATCCTTGACGTAGATCTGGTCGGGCATATTGTCGATCAGCGTGCGCAGCAGGCCGCGCTCGTCGCCCAGGTGCCTGGCGAGCGACAGGCGGGACCCAAGCTGGACGAGTTTGTCGAGCAGGGCCGCGCCGCAGGCGGCGATCAGGGCAAGGATGTCGAGGTGGGCCTGGTTCGGCGCGCTTTCCTGGAACACGCACAGGCTGCCGTGCTTGGGCACTGCGAAGGCAATGGTTGATTCGGTGATGTCCGGGACGCCAGGTGCAGCCAGGCTGCGGCGGGCGATGGTGCTGAGCGTGGCATTGTCGGTCTGGCTGATGCCTGCGGCGACTCGACAGGCGCCGGCATCCGGCACGGCGATACAGGCGTGTTTGGCATCGGCGAAGTCGAGCGCGGCGCTGAGCATGGCGTCAAACAGGTCGGCAGGGGAGCCGGCCACGGCCAGCCGCTGGAAGATGTAGATGGCGATTGCGGCGTCGACAGGGCGCAGCCCCTCGCCGGCGTTTAGGCGCGCTCCGCTGGCCGCGTCAGCCAAGTCCGCGTTTTTTCCGATTCGCACCCTGTGTACCTCGCTTCACAGCACGCCCACCGTCATGCAGGCGTGCCCAAGGATGAATTACTTTCAGGGAACGCGCAATAGTCACGAAAACAACTGTTTTTCACTGGTGTTTGGGCGTGAAAAAGCCCGCGCGAGGCGGGCCGTAGGCAAGTTCTGTGGCGCGGATCAGTGACCGGTTTGCCCGTTACTTGCCGGTTGTTTCGTGTTCGCCGCGTAGGCGCTGACCACGGTGCCCGCGACGAGTGCGAGGAGGATGGCGACGGTTAGGGTTTTGCTCAGCTTTTTCATAGTTCTTGTTCCGATATGGGTTAGTTCCATCTTACTATTGAACAAGAGATTTGCAGCATGCTGGATGCGCTAAAACCTGTTTCAGTCGTAACAAATTGCAACTTCGTTGTAGACCTCGGCTCCGCGGCGCAAAAAAGCCGCAGGTCTCATAGCGAGAGCTGCGACTTTTTTGGCTTACCTACTACTAATTCTTGGTGGTGATAGGTGGACTTGAACCACCGACCCCAGCATTATGAATGCTGTGCTCTAACCAACTGAGCTATATCACCCAACAGCCGAGCATTATAGGCACTTCCAAAAAAAGTGTCAAGCGACCGCAGCCTATTTCGCCGGACGCCCGGCGATCTGCGCCAGCATGGTGCCGGCGGTGTTATCACCCAAACAATCAATCACCACCCGTGCTGGCATCGAACGCAGCCAGGTCAGTTGCCGCTTTGCCAGTTGGCGCGTGGCGATGATGCCGGTTTCGCGCAGCGTGGCGCGGTCGATCACGCCGTCGAGGTAATCCCAGGACTGGCGATAGCCAACGCAGCGCATCGACGGCAGGGTGGGATTCAGGTCGCCGCGCGCGCGCAGGCCGGCCACCTCGGCCACGATGCCGCTGTCGTCGCTGGTGCCCAGCATCTGGTCGAAGCGGGTTGCGATGCGGGCGTGCAGCACGCTGCGGTCGGACGGCTCAAGCGCGAACGACAGCAGCTCGAACGGCAGTTCGGTCTTGGCGCGCTTGGCCAGCAGTTCCGACATCGGCTTGCCGCTCAATTCAATAATCTCGAGTGCGCGGTTGATGCGCTGGGCGTCGTTGGGCGCCAGCCGGGCCGCCGTGGGCGGATCGAGGGCGCGCAGCTTCTCGTGCATGCCGGGCCAGCCGATGCGCGCGGCCTCGGCCTCGATCGCCAGGCGCAGTTCCGGATCCGCGCCCGGCAGGTCGTCGAGACCGTCGGTCAGCCCCTTGAAGTACATCATGGTGCCGCCGACCAGCAGCGCCAGTTTGCCGCGCGCGTTGATCTCGGCCACCAGGCGCACTGTGTCGGCGCTGAACTGGGCCACCGAATACGATTCGGTCGGCTCGATGATATCGATCAGGTGGTGCGGCGCGGCGGCCAGTTCTTCCGGGCTGGGCTTGGCGGTGCCGATGTCCATGCCGCGGTAGACCAGCGCCGAATCGACCGAGATGATCTCCGCCGGGATAGCGGCTGCGATGGCCAGCGCAGCTGCAGTCTTGCCCGATGCGGTCGGGCCCATGATGGCGACGGCCAGCGGCTTCATGCTGCCGCCTTCTGCATGCCGGTGCCGGCCAGGCGCACCGATGCGAAGATCGCCACGCCCAGTGTGCAGGCGATCAGCGCGAGGGGATACAGGGTGCCGTTAAAGGTAGTGCCGACCGCAGTGCCGACCCCGAAGGCCACGCTCATATACAGCGCTCCCATCAGTCCGGCTGCGGTGCCCGCCTGCTGCGGAAAGGGCGTTACCGAACCGGATTGCGATACCGGAAAATTGACGCCGTGTGCGAACATCGTGAGGAACATCGCAATTGTCACCAGCGCCCAGTGCGCGATACCGAAGCCGACCGCGCCCAGGAACAACGCACCGGCGCCAAACGAGATAGTGCTGCCAATGCGCAGCGTGATGGCCGCGCCAAAGGTCGGCAGCAGGCGGCGGCACAGGATGGTGCCGCTCATATAGCCAGACACGCCGAACGCGAAGCAGTAGCCGAACGAGGCGACAGGTACGTCCAGGATGCGGATCAATACCGGCGAGGAACCCGAAATGAAGGCGAAGATCGATCCGTACGACAGTGCGCCGGGCAGGGCGTAAGCCCAGAATTCGCGCGAGCCGAGCACCAGACGGTAATTGGCGGCCAGGCCGGCCAACTCGGTAGCGCGCGGGTTCTTGTGTTGGTTGGTTTCGGGAAGGCGCAGCAGCACGGCGGCCAGCACCAGCGCCGACAGCAGCGACAGCGCCACGAAGGCGGCGCGCCAGCCGAAGGTCACCTGCAGGTAGGAGCCAAGAATAGGGCCGGTGAGCGGCGCCAGCGACAGCCAGGTGCTGGCGCGGGCCACCACGCGCACGCTGTCCTCGGGCGAATAGGCGTCGCGCACGATGGCGCGCGCAATGATGATCGCCGAGCAGCAGCCTAGCGCCTGGACGAAGCGCGCCGCGATCAGCAGTTCGATGGACGGCGCCAGTGCGCACAGCAGGCTGGCCAGCACGTACAGCACCAGCCCGCCGATGACGACCGGGCGTCGGCCGTAGCGGTCCGACAGCGGCCCGATGACCAGTTGCGCGCCGCCAAAGGCGAGCACGAACATCGACAAGGTCAGCTGCACGGTGGAAGACGGCACGCCGAACACATTGGCCAGGCTTGGCAGCGAAGCCAGGTACAGGTCGGTCGAGAGCGGCTGCAGCATCAGGAAGCACGCCACCAGCAGCAGGATAGGCGCGTGGGCGTATTGGGTGAGCGGGCGGATCATGCCTGTCACTGGCCGCGCAGGAACAGCTTGTCGAGCGCCGAGATCTCCAGCTGGACCCAGGTCGGGCGGCCATGGTTGCACTGGTCGGCGCGTTCGGTGCCTTCCATCTGGCGCAGCAGCGCGTTCATTTCGGGCGTGGACAGGATGCGGTTGGCGCGCACCGCCGTGTGGCAGGCCAGGGTGCCGAGCAATTCGTTGCGGCGCTCGATCAGCACGCGCGAGCCGCCAAATTCGCGCACATCGCGCAGTACGTCGCGCGCCAGCGTTTGCGCGTCCGCGTTCTTGAGCAGTACCGGCACCGAACGCACCGCCAGGGTGGTCGGCGAAATGGCGGCGATGTCGAAGCCGAGCGCCTTGAGCGTGTCCTGGTTTTCCTGGGCGGTGCCGACCTCGATCGCATCGGCGAAGAAGGTCACCGGGATCAAGAGCGACTGCACCTGCATCTCCTGGCCGTCGACCTGCGCGTCGAGCGCGTTCTTGAGCTGCTCGTAGAGGATGCGTTCGTGGGCCGCGTGCATGTCGACCAGCACCAGGCCCTTGGCGTTCTGGGCCAGGATGTAGATGCCGTGCAGCTGCGCCAGTGCAAAGCCGAGCGGGTACTCGTCGTTCGACATGGTCTGCACCGGCGCGGTGTAGGGCGTGACCGGGACGTTTGACGCGAACAGTGCGCCGTAGCTGTCGGCGCGCTGGGCTACACCGGGGCCGTCGAAACGGTTGGCGGGCGGGTAAGGTGATGGCGAAAAGGTCGACGAGAGCTGGGCGCCGAAACTGGCCTGCTGATGCTCGCGCCGCCACGACGAGGCAGCGCCGCCGACATCGGCCGCAGGCAAGGGGGCGGGCGCGGTGCCGTAGGCGGTGGCCGAAGTCTGCGCCAGCGCGCGCTGGACGGCGTGGAACACGAACTGGTGGACCGCGCGGCTGTCGCGAAAGCGCACTTCGATCTTGGACGGGTGGACGTTGACGTCGACCAGGGCCGGGTCGAGGTCGAGCGCCAGCACGTAGGACGGGAAGCGGTCGCCGTGCAGCACATCCTGGTAGGCCGCGCGCACCGCGTGGACCAGCAGCTTGTCGCGTACGAAGCGCCCGTTCACATAGAAGAACTGGCCGTCGGCGCGCGCCTTCGAGGCGGTCGGCAGGCCGGCGAAGCCGTGCAGGCGCAGCGGGCCGGCGGCTTCATCGATGGCCAGACGCGCCTCGGCGAAATCGCTGCCCAGGATGTGCGCGCTGCGCTTGGCCATTTCGCTCACGTTCCAGTGGTCGATGGTGCGGCCGTTGTGCGAGAGCGAGAACGAGACGTCCGGGCGGGCCAGGGCGATGCGGCGCACAACCTCGGCGCAATGGCCGTATTCGGTCTGTTCCGACTTGAGGAACTTGCGCCGCGCCGGCGTATTGAAATACAGATCCTGGACATCGATGGTAGTGCCATGCGCGCCGGAAGAGGGGGCTACTGCGCCCAGGTGCGAGCCGACGATTTCCCACGCATGGGGCGCGCCGGCGGTGCGCGACGTGACCGACACGGCGGCCACGGCGGCGATGGACGCGAGCGCCTCGCCGCGAAAGCCGAGCGTGGCGACGTTTTCGAGGTCGGTCAGGGACGCGATCTTGGACGTGGCATGGCGAGCTAGAGCAAGGGGCAGCTGCTCGGGCGCGATACCGCGGCCGTTGTCGGTAATGGCGATGCGTTTCACGCCGCCTTCCTCGAGTCGCACGGTCACTTGCGTGGCGCCGGCATCGAGCGCATTTTCGAGCAATTCCTTAACGACGGCGGAAGGGCGTTCCACGACCTCGCCGGCGGCAATTTGCGAAATCAACTGGTCGGGGAGAGCCTGGATCGGGCGAAGGGCAAGGACGGGAGCATTCATCTGCGAATTATATCGCTTGCGAACCGGGGTCAGACCACTTTTGCCTTTCAACAGGGGTCAGACCACTTTTTCAATATTGCAACGCTATTGTGCCCCCCCGGGCCTACAGGTTCCCGAAGGCAGCGTCACCAAGTTCCTAGTCCTATGTGAACCACATTGCGCGTTCCCCCTGAAGAAGCGATCGGGCAAAAGTGGTCTGACCCCTGTTGGAAAGCAAAAGTGGTCTGACCCCGGTGTTGCCGGTGTTGCTATTTTTGCTCGCGGACGGGGATGGGGGCGTTGCACAGTTCTACGTGGCCGGCGGCGAATTTGTTCCAGGGGCCGCCGCGGTGGCGCTGGGCATCGACCGCCAGCTGGTAGGCGGCGCTGTCGGTGCGCATCACTTCGAGCTTGCTGCGCTCCGCTTCGGGGACGTCGGCCGCCATCTTGACCGACAGGATCGGCACGTTCAGCTCCGGTTTGTCGTAAAAGCCCAGCGCGGCCGTGCCGCGCGGCAGCGTCGACAGTAGCGGCATGCCCGCCACGACGCGCCCGACCACGGTGATGTTGCGGTCCAGGTGGCGCGGTGCGTGCCCGTTGACCGCGTACAGCGAGGAGCCGTTGCCGCTGTCTGCGTCATTGTCGCGCCCCACGCCCACCATGCCGTAGCAGTGCGCCAGCCACGCCCGCCCGCTCTTCGGGTCGCGCGCCGACGGGAAGCCGTTCGAATGGCCTACCTGCGGCGCATAGCCGTCATGGTCCGGCAACCGCGTGAAGGCCGTGTCGTTCTTCATCGCTACCGTGAACTCGGCCGCCAGCGTGGCCTTGGCCGTCTTATACGGGCGCGGCTTGACTTCGTCGGCGTCACCCCACTGCACCACGTAATTGTCTTGCGAGCGGATCACGGCCAGCCCGTCGAAATATTTTTCGCGCACCAGCGTCCGGATATTGTTGACGTGGTTCGGCGCGAACGCCGGCGCCAGCTCGATCACGACCCGCCCGGCGGCCGTTTGCATGTACAGCGTGTTTTCCGGGTCCAGCGCCCGCCAGTCGCCCGGCTTGGATGCCTTGACGATGTCCGACACCGTCGGCTTGGCGGCCAGCGGCTTGTCCGGCGCGGCAGCACCAAACGCGAACGACCCTGCCAGCGCGCCCGCGCCACATACAACCGCCTTTTTCCACTGTTTTGCAACGCGCATTTGTCTCGTCTCCCTTGGGCACGCCCGGACAGGCGCACGGGAATTGTAATCCGGAACATGGGCAATCAGGAAACTTCTGGCTGTCCGTTCGCGTCCAATTTTGCAGTGCGTGAAAATGGTATGATGCGGCGCTACCCTATAGGAAATTTATGGATCTGATGCAATTTCTCGACATGCTGGTTCATGTCGATAAGACGCTGGACGTATTGCTGGCCAATTACGGAATCTATGTTTACGCGGTCCTGTTCGCCATCGTGTTTTGCGAAACCGGCCTGGTCGTGCTGTTCTTCTTCCCGGGCGACACCTTGCTGTTCATCGCTGGCGCCTATTGCGCTACCGGCGACATGAACTATGCGGTGCTGACCGCCTTGCTCATTACCGCCGCCGTGACCGGCAACACGCTCAATTACTGGATCGGTTCGCGCATCGGGCAACGGGTCTTCACGCACAACTACCGCTGGATCAACAAGGAAGCGCTGCGCAAGACGCATGACTTCTTCGAGCGCCACGGTGGCAAAACCATCATCCTGGCCCGCTTCGTGCCGGTGGTGCGTACCTTCGCGCCGTTCGTGGCCGGGGTATCGGCCATGCCTCACGCGCGCTTCCAGTTCTTCAACTTCACCGGGGCGACGCTCTGGGTGGTAGCGCTGGTGACTGCTGGCTATTTCTTTGGCAATATCCCGGTCGTGCGCGACCATCTCACCACCATCGTCCTGGTCGGAGTCGGGGCGGCCGTGGTGCCGGTGGCGCTCAGCGGCCTGTACAAGTTTGGCCGCAAGATGCTCAGCAGATAGGCAACCCGGCAAGACCGCGCGCTCCCCGGTGCGCGGTTTTCTGTGAGAGACTCAAGTTTCCGGGCATTTGCGCCGATACCCAGCATGTAATTCATCTATCTGGAACCCCATGCGCCTTCTGATCGCCCTGTTTGCCTGCCTGCTGTCGTCAACGGCCAGCGCCAACGATCCTGTTCCCGCCCCGGCGCCCAAGACCGCGCCGGCATCGATCAAGCCGGCCCTGCCGTCCATCAAGCCGGCCATCGCCCCGCCCTTGTCGCCGGCCGCCATGGCCGCCAAGGAAGCCGAGGCTGAAGCCGAACTGTCGAACAAGATCGCCAACCGCCTGGCCGTCATGCGCGCCAACCAGGCGGCACGCGCCGCCGCTGCCGCCAAGGCCCGCAAGGCAGCCGAGTCGCGCCCGAAAGTGGTGGCCGCCGTGCCGCCGCCCGTGCACAACCCCTTCCATAACAACCACTGGTCGTACGAGGGCGAGACCGGGCCTGCCAACTGGGGCCGCAATCCGGCCTGGTCGCAGTGCGGCGCGGGCAGCCGCCAGTCGCCGATCGACCTGCGCGACGGCATGAAGGTCGACCTCGAACAGATCGTGTTCGATTACAAGCCATCGTCGTTCAATGTGACCGACAACGGCCACACCATCCAGGTCAATGTCAGCGGCGGCAATTACATTTCGCTGCAGAGCCGCTCGTTCGAGCTGCTGCAGTTCCATTTCCATCGCCCGTCCGAAGAGCGCATCAATGGCAAGGGCTTCGAGATGGTGGTGCACATGGTGCACAAGGATTCCGAGGGCAAGCTGGCCGTAGTGGCGGTGCTGCTCGAACGCGGCAAGGCCCAGAACATGATCCAGACCGTGTGGAACAACCTGCCGCTGGAGAAAAACGACACGATCGCGCCGTCCATCGTGCTCGATCCGGCCGAGGTGTTGCCGGTGCGCCGCGACTATTACACGTATATGGGATCGCTCACGACGCCGCCCTGCAGCGAAGGCGTGCTGTGGCTGGTAATGAAGGAGCCGGTCCAGGCCTCGCCTGCCCAGCTGGCGCTGTTTGCACGCCTGTATCCGCTCAATGCGCGACCAATCCAGGCCAATTCCGGACGCGTCGTCAAGGAATCGAACTAGCCCTGACCTGGTGCGCCCCGCGCCAGGCGGCGCCGGGCGGCAGGGTGACCGGCTCGATCAGGGCCGGCTCGATGCAGACGAAGCGCAGGTACTCGTCGTCGTCCATGTCGGCCAGCGCCGCGCTGTCCTCTGCACCCGGATTCCACACCACCGCATCCTTGAAACCTGCTTGCGTCAACGTCAGCGTTCCAGCTGGCTGGTCCAGCGTGACGGGCGCTTCGATGCCGAAATAAATCTGGTCGATCTTGTCGCTGATCCGCAGCAGGTCTTCCTGCAAGCCGCCGATGGCGATGTCGCCGAGCGCGTCGACCAGCAAGTAGCTGTGCAGCGCGCCGGAAAACGCGAACGCATCGGCGCCGGTATTGCGTACTTCTAGCGCCAGCGCCAGGCTGTCGTCCTGTATCGCCACCCTCAGCGTCAATGCAAAGCCGTGCGGCCACGCCGTCGACATTGCCGGTGCCAGATCGGCCTGCGTCAGCGCGAAGAGGGCGAACGCGGCGCCTTCCTCGATGCCGCTGCCAGCCAGGCGCCAGGTGCTCACGCGCGCGAAGCCGTGCCGCATGCCGTCGCCGCGCTCGGCAAACTGGGGGAAGATGACCGGCACGCCGCCACGAATCGCGCGGCTGCCGTCCAGCTTTGATTTGGCGCTGCAAAACAGGCGCTGTTTGGCGTCCGGCGTTTTCCAGGAAATCAGGTGTGCGCCATACAGGGTGACGATCGCCTCGGCGCCGTCGGCGCTGGTGATGCAAATGGCCGGCAGATCGCCATAGCGGGTCTCGGCGATTGCCGTCATCGATGCGTCCTTCTAGCCCAGCCGGCCTTTGGCCAGGGGCGGGTTCTTTGAAAAATAGCGCTTGATGCCCTTGGTGATCGCCGCTGCAATCTCGTCCTGGTAGCCGTTGTCACGCAGCTTGGCTTCTTCTTCGGGGTTGGAGATGAAGGCGGTCTCGATCAGGATCGATGGTATATCGGGCGCCTTCAACACCGCAAAGCCGGCCTGCTCGACGGCGCCCTTGTGCAGCCTGGCGATGCCGCCAATTTCGCTCAGCACGGCGCGCCCCAGTTTCAGGCTGTCGTTGATCTGGGCCGTGGTCGACAAGTCCAGCAGCACGCTGGCCAGCTGCACGTCGTGGCCCTTCATGTTGACGCCGCCGATCGAGTCGGCCAGGTTTTCCTTGTTGGCCAGCCAGCGCGCAGCGCCCGAGCTGGCGCCTTTTTCGGACAGTACGAATACCGAGGAGCCGCGCGCCGACGGCTGGATGAAGGCGTCCGCGTGCAGCGACACGAACAGGTCGGCCTGCACCTTGCGCGCTTTGTCCACGCGCGTCCCGAGCGGCACGAAATAGTCGCCGTCACGGGTCAGCATTACGCGGATGTTGGGCTGCTCTTCCAGCTTGAACTTGAGGCGCTTGGCAATCGCCAGCACGATGTCCTTTTCGCGCGTACCGGCCGCGCCGATTGCACCGGGGTCTTCGCCGCCGTGGCCAGGGTCGAGCGCAATGGTAATCATGCGCACCACCTTGGCCGGTTCGGGTGGCGCTACCGTTACGGGCGCCGGCGGCGTCACAGTCACCGGGGGCGCGGGCTTGATCACCGCTTCCGGCGGCAGCTGCGCGCGCTGGGTGGCCAGCGGGTCGGGCGCGGGAGCGGGCAGCACCGGCTTGTCGGGCGGCGCGCCTGGCGGCGACCATTCGCCTTTTTCGATCATCGCGGCGATCGGGTCGACCGCCTTGATCGGGTACAGGTCGAAAATGAGTCGGTGGTTATAGGTGCCGATGGGCGCCAGCGTGAACACCTGCGGCTTGATTTCTTCCTTCAGGTCGAATACCAGGCGCACCACGTTCGGACGGTTCTGTCCTACCCGCACCTGCTTGATATACGGGTCGTTCGACTGGATCTTGGCGACCAGGCCCTTGAGCGTGGGATTGAGTTCCAGGCCTTCGATGTCGACCACCAGGCGCTGCGGATCGGGCACGGTGAAATGGGTGGCTTTCAGTTCGCTGTCGTTTTCCAGCGTGACGCGCGTGTAATCGTCCGCCGGCCACACGCGCACGGCCAGGATCTGCGCCGCGGCAGCCGGCAACGCGGGCAACACCGACAGCAGCAGCGTGCCGCCGGCTTTCAGAACGGTGCGCCGCGTAACCGGGCCGGCGATCAAAGGTTGGGTGCGAATTTGAGGCGGTCGAGGCATAGCAAACCCAGGTCGGACAACGCTTGCAATTCTACATCACGACCGCTGCCAGCGACGTTCATCCACACATTCAGGTCGGGCGGCGGCAATACCGGGTCGGCTTTCTCGGGCCATTCGACGATGCAGATGTTCTCCGCATTAAAATCTTCGCGAAAACCGGCGTCCAGAAATTCCTCGGCGCTGGACATGCGGTACAGGTCGAAATGGATCACGTTGACGCGCTGCCCGTCCAGGGTAATGACGTAGGGCTCCGACAAGGTGTAAGTGGGGCTCTTGACATGCCCCGCGTGGCCGGCCGCGTGCAGCATGGCGCGCGTGAGGGCGGTCTTGCCGGCACCCAGGTCGCCGTGCAGGTGGATGGCCAGGCCGGGAAGCAGGGCGCGCGCCAGCGCCGCGCCCAGGGCGGCGGTGCCGGATTCGTCGTGGAGATGGGTTTTAAAATGCTGCATCGAATAGAATGTCGTGTTCAGTCAAGGGCGCCAGTGCCCATTGTAATCGACCCCATGCCGCCATCCCATCCCGACCTGCCCGGCCTCGCGCTTGCGATCAAGCGCTGGGGCCTCGAACTTGGCTTTGCCGATGTGCGCATCGCCGATATCGACCTGGCCGATGCCGAGGCCGGCCTGCAAGCCTGGCTGGACGCGGGGCGCCATGGCGAAATGGATTATATGGCAAGCCACGGCATGAAACGGGCCCGTCCCGCCGAGCTGGTGCCAGGCACGGTGCGGGTGATCTGCGCGCGCATGGATTACCTGCCAATGTCCACCGCGCCCGACTGGCGCGAAGCGGAGACGGCGCGCCTGGCCGAACCCGGCGCGGCCGTCATTTCCATCTATGCACGGGGACGCGACTATCACAAGGTGTTGCGCAGCCGCCTGCAGCAGCTGGCCGAACGCATTCGCGCCGAGACCGGTGAGCTGGGCTTTCGGGTGTTTACCGATTCGGCGCCGGTGATGGAGCTGCCGCTGGCCGAAAAGGCGGGGCTGGGCTGGCGCGGCAAGCATACCCTGATGCTGAGCCGCGCGGCGGGGTCGATGTTCTTTCTCGGGGAAATCCTGGTCGACATTCCACTGCCGGTTGACGCGCCAGCCAGTGCTCACTGCGGCCAGTGCCAGGCCTGCATCACGGTGTGCCCTACTCAGGCGATCCTGGGACCGGGGCGGCTCGATGCGCGGCGCTGCATTTCCTATCTGACCATCGAACTGAAAAGCAGTATCCCGCCAGAACTGCGACCCTTGATCGGCAACCGCGTGTATGGCTGCGACGATTGCCAGACGGTCTGTCCGTGGAACAAGTTCGCCCAGCGCGCACTGGTGCCCGATTTCGAGGAACGCAATGACCTGGGCAGCCAGGGCATGGTGACCTTGTTCGGCTGGAGCGAGGACGAGTTCAACCGCCGCATGGAAGGCAGCCCGATCCGGCGTATCGGGCACGAACGCTGGCTGCGCAATCTGGCGGTGGGCTTGGGCAATGCGGCGGAGAAAATGAAGGGCGATGTAGCAATAGTGGCGGCGCTGGAAGCCCGCGCCGATGACCCGTCAGAGATGGTGCGCGAGCACGTCGCCTGGGCTCTGGCGCGACACCGCTAATACACCGTCGTCCTCGCGCACGCGGCGGTCCGACGGGTTAGAGATACGCTGTCAGGGCGATGTGGTGGCTTATAGGCGTTTCAAGCGCACCGCCGACCAATCCGCATCCACCGAAATGAGCGCCACCCCTGTTACCCCATGCTCCTTGCCATACGCATAAATCGAATCGCGGTCGATGTCGGTTGCCTTCGGCGCCGAGTGTTTCAGGAACGCGATCCACAACGACCCCTTGTCCCCCAGCCTGGCCAACGCCGCAGGAAACCACTGGTCCAGTTCCTTCTGGTTCAGCGCAAACACCAGCACGACGTCGGCCGGGTCATCGCCTTCGCTGATCAGCTCGGGCGGCAACTGCGCCACCACCCCGGGGTGCACGGCGCCGTTGAAGATGGCCAATGACTTGGCCATCTTCAGATACATTTTGTCAGCAATCGTTTTGTCGCTCATTGGATGGAACCTCCCTTAGCATGGGATCATCCGCCGAGCTGAAGGTTCAGCTATTTCAACAAGCCCGCCAGTTCGACCGCCGTTTTGACTTGCATCTTGTCAAGAATATGCGCGCGATGCACTTCCACGGTGCGCATGCTGATGCCCAGTTTGTCGGCCACCACCTTGTTCATCATGCCGGCCAGGATCAGGTCGAGCACTTCGCGCTCGCGCCCCGACAGCGTGGCCAGGCGCGCCTGCACCTGCGCCGCTTCGCCGGCCCGGCGCGAGGCCGCCAGCGCCTGCTGCACGCGGTCCATCAGCTGGTTGTCGTTGAACGGCTTTTCGAAAAAATCGAAGGCGCCGCGCTTGAGCGTGTCGACCGCCATCGGCACGTCGCCGTGGCCGGTCAGGAATATCACCGGCAGGCGCGCCGTCAGCCCGCGCGCGCTTAGCTGGTCGAACACGCCCACCCCGCTGATGTCGGGCATGCGCACGTCGAGCAGCACGCAGTCGCCCTCGGGGTCGAAGCGCGCGCCTGCGTCGGCCAGGAACCCGCTGGCGCTGGCGTGGCAGCACGCCTTGATGGCGCGCGACTGCGCCAGCCACGCGAGGGAGTCACGGATGACCTCCTCGTCGTCCACGATATGCAACATGTTCATCTCCGTTATTTTTAGTATGAATCGGCAATGTAAAACTGAATATCGTGCCACCGTCCGGATTGGCCCGGTGGCTCAGCGTGCCGCCGTGGAACTCGACCGCGGTGCGACAGATCGACAGGCCCATGCCCATGCCTTCGGCCTTGGTCGAGAAGAAGGGCGAGAACAGCCGCTCGGCCACATCGCGTGGAATGCCATGCCCGTTGTCAATAACCTCCACGCACACGTGTTCATCCATCAGCGTAGCGGCGATCCGCAAGATGCGGCGCTCGGGTGCGATGTCCTGCATCGCTTCGATGGCATTGCGGGTCAGATTCATCAAGACCTGTTCGAGCATTACGCGGTCTGCGCTCACCGGCGGCAGGGCGGGCGCGATGGCGGTCCGGATGACGACGAAATACTTGCGCGCCTGCAGTTCAATCAGCGCGCCGATGCCGTCCACCAGGCCGGCGATGTCGAGCAGCTCGCGTTCCGGTTCGCGCTTCTTCACGAACTGGTGCACGCTGCGGATGATCTGGCCGGCTCGCTGCGCCTGGGCTCCGGCCTTTTCCAGCGCCGGCAGCAGCAGCGCGGGGTCGACCGGCGAGCCGTCGGCGGCGCCGCGCGCAAGCAGGTTGACGGCGCCCGCCGTGTAGCTGGAAATGGCGGCCAGCGGCTGGTTCAGTTCGTGCGCCAGCATCGACGACATTTCGCCCATGGTGGCCAGGCGCGCGCTCGTTTGTAATTTTTCCTGTTGCTGGCGGTTCAGTTCCTCGACCCGTTTGCGGTCGGAAATGTCGAGGATAGAGCCCATCCAGCCGGTCTGGCGTCCTTCGCTGTCGACCAGCGGCGCTTCGAAGATCAGCACCGGAATGCGTTCGCCGTCGGCGCGCTGGAAAATGGTTTCAACCTGGGGCGTGATGTGGCCGGCCAGCACGCCGGCCAGCCGTTCCTGGTATTCGGCCATCGCTTCCGGCGCCCAGTAGGGCATGGGCGGCGCCTTGCCCACCAGCTCGTCCGGCGGCAGGCCGACCATCTGGCAAAACGCCGGGTTGACGTAGGTGACCCGGCCTTCCAGGTCGCGCGCGCGCAGCCCCGTCACCAGCGAGTTTTCCATGGCCGTGCGAAATGCCATCTGCTGGCGCAGCGCGCCTTCGGCGGCCAGCCGGCGCGCGATGTGGCGCCACAGGGCAGTCAGGCTCACCAGCAGGCCGAGCGCGAGCGCAATGACGGAGCCGACCAGCAGGTTGGGCAACAGGCGCGGCACGTCCTTGACGCTGTCGGTGGCCAGGCGCACGTTGGCGCCGGGCAGGTCCAGCTCGCGCTTGTGGGTGTACACGCCGCGTCCCGGCCCGGCCGCCGCCCGGCGCGCCAGCACGGTATCGTCGCCGTTGAGCAGGGAGATGGCATTGTCCTGCGCGAACCACCAGGGCACGGTTTCGTCGAGCAGTTCCTTGAGGCTGTAGGTGGCGACCAGGCTGCCCGTGAATGTGCCCGAGGCGAACAGGGGCAGGTGGTAGTCCATCAGGCTGCGGGTGCCGACATAGGGCTCGCTGTAGCGCGGGCGACCGGTCTTGGAGGCCAGTTCGGCGGCGTTGCGCGACGGCTCGGACAGGACCGCCTCGTCCTCGGGGCCGCTGGCCTGCAACGTGCGGCCCTGCGCATCCAGCCAGACCAGGCGCACCAGCTCGTGGCTGGTCTTGCGCATCTGGTCCATGCGCGCCTGCAGGGCCGGTCGGGCCAGTCCCGCGCCACCCAGGTCGGCGCCAAGTGTTGCCAGCGCTTCCTCGTTGCGGCTCAGTTCGAAGCGCACGGCTTGCTCGACCCACAGGGTGTCGGCGATCAATTGTTCCTGGCGCTCGTTGCTTTCCATCTGGCGCGCCTGCCATGGCAGCCAGAACAGCACCGCCAGGAACAGCGAGACCAGCAGCAGCGGCAATAGCCAGCGCCACGGTCCGCCAAGGCGGAGGGGGCGTGCGGGCGGGGCGGATTTTTTCATGCCATAGGGTCGAGCATTTTCAATCAAGTGGCTATTGTGGTTATCCACAATAGCAGTGCAAAATGGACGGGAGCAAACTGGCTTTAATAATAATAGACATTCCTTCCATACGGAGACAACATGCAGATCAAATTGCTGGTCGTGGCGTTAGCCGCGGCCGCCAGCTTCAATGTCTGGGCCCAGGCGCCCATCGTCATCAAGTTCAGCCACGTGGTGGCGGTAGACACGCCCAAGGGCCAGGCCGCCGAGCGTTTCAAGATGCTGGCCGAAAAGGCCACCGCCGGCCGGGTCAAGGTCGAGGTCTATCCGAACAGCCAGCTGTACAAGGACAAGGAAGAGCTCGAGGCCCTGCAACTGGGCGCGGTGCAGATGCTGGCGCCGTCGCTGGCCAAGTTCGGCCCGCTGGGCGTAAAGGAATTCGAAGCCTTCGACTTGCCGTATTTGTTTCCCAACAAGGTGTCGCTGTACAACGTGACCGAAGGCCCGGTCGGCAAGGGCTTGCTGCAAAAGCTGGACGCCAAGGGCATCACCGGCCTGGCCTACTGGGATAACGGCTTCAAGGTGATGTCGGCCAACAAGCCGCTGCTGATGCCGGCCGACTTCCGCGGCCTGAAGATGCGGATCCAGGCGTCCAAGGTGCTCGACGCGCAAATGCGCGCGCTGGGCGCCAACCCGCAGGTGCTGGCCTTCTCCGAGGTCTACCAGGCGCTCCAGACCGGCGTGGTCGACGGCACCGAAAATCCGCCGTCGAATATGTACACGCAAAAAATGCACGAGGTGCAAAAGCATGTGACCGTGTCGAACCACGGTTACCTGGGTTATGCCGTCATCGTCAACAAGAAGTTCTGGGATGGCTTGCCGGCCGACATACGCGCCAGCCTGACCAAGGCCATGGCCGAGGCCACCACCTACGAAAAAGCCATCGCCCAGCGCGACAACGACCTGGCCATGGAAGCGATGCGCAAGTCCGGCAAGACCGCGATCCATGTCCAGACGCCGCAGCAACAGGCGGCCTGGCGCGCGGCCCTGCTGCCGGTGCAAAAATCGATGGAGGAGCGGGTCGGCAAGGACTTGATCGCTGCGATCAACAAGGCGTCCGGCAAATAAGCAGCGGATGAAGATGCTCGATCACCTCGAAGAGTGGCTCATCGCTACTCTGCTGGGCGCAGCCACGCTGGTCGTTTTCGTTGGCGTCGTGCACCGCTATCTGTCCGGCGTCGACATTCCCGTGGTGCAGGATTACCTGATCAGCCTGAACACCAGCTGGGCCCAGGAATTGTGCATCTTCATGGGCGTGTGGATGGCCAAGTTTGGCGCTGCGTACGGCGTGCGCACCGGCATCCACGTTGGCGTGGACGTCGCCATCAAGCGGCTCGATCCGCGCTGGCGCGGTCGCTTCATTGTGTTCGGGCTGCTGGCTGGCGCCTTGTTCACGGGCACCATCGGCGCGCTCGGGGCGAATATGATCTGGCACTTGTCGCCCGACCAGACCTCGGAAGTGATGGAAGTGCAGATGCGCTATGTGTACCTGTGCCTGCCGCTCGGTTCCTGGCTGATGTGTTTCCGCTTCCTGCAAGTGATGGCCCAGTTTCTGCGCACGGGCGACTTGCCGCAGCACGACCATACCCATGTCGAAGGCCTTGAGGATGAAATTGCCGAGGCCAAAGCATGAACGCGGCCATCATCTTCATCCTGCTGCTGTTGCTGATGCTCACCGGGATGCCGATTTCGATCGCGCTCGGGCTGACCGTGCTGGGTTTTCTGTTCACCATGACCGACGTGCCGATCGACGCGGTTGCCCTGAAACTGTTCTCGGGTATCGAAAAGTTCGAGATCATGGCGATCCCCTTCTTTATCTTGGCGGGCAATTTCCTCACCCATGGCGGGGTGGCCAGGCGCATGATCAATTTCGCCACTTCCATGGTGGGGCACTGGCATGGCGGCCTGGCGCTGGCCGGCGTGCTGGCCTGCGCGCTGTTCGCCGCCGTGTCCGGCTCCAGCCCGGCCACCGTGGTGGCGATCGGCTCCATTATTCTGCCCGCCATGGTGCGCCAGGGCTACCCGAAAGCCTTTGGCGCGGGCGTGATCACCACTTCCGGCGCGCTGGGGATCCTGATTCCGCCGTCGATCGTAATGGTGATGTATTCGGTCACCACCAACACGTCGGTCGGGCAATTGTTCATGGCCGGTGTGGTGCCAGGCATCATGCTGGCCTTCCTGCTCGGCCTGACCACTTGGTATCTGGCGCGCAAGCACGGCTATCCGCGCATGCCGAAGGCCAGCTGGCGCGAGCGCTGGGTCACCTTCCGCAAGAGCGTGTGGGGCTTGATGCTGATCGTAGTGGTGATGGGCGGCATTTATAGCGGCAAGTTCACGCCGACCGAAGCGGCGGCGATGTCGGCTGTGTACGCCTTTTTCATCGCCGTGTTCGTCTACAAGGACTTGAAGCTGAGCCAGATACGCAAGGTGCTGCTCGACTCGGCATCGCTGTCGGCGATGCTGCTCTACATCATCACCAACGCCATGCTGTTTTCCTTCCTGATGACCAGCGAACAGATCCCGCAGGCGATGGCCGCATGGATTACCGCCAAGGGCATGGGCGTGGTCAGCTTCCTGCTCGTGGTCAATATTCTGCTGCTCATTGCCGGCAACTTCATGGAACCGTCGTCCATCGTGCTGATCCTGGCGCCCATCCTGTTCCCGGTCGCCATGAAACTGGGCATTGATCCCGTCCATTTCGGGATCCTCATCGTGGTCAACATGGAAGTCGGGATGTGCCATCCGCCGGTCGGGCTGAACCTGTATGTGGCGTCCGGCATCACCAAGATGGGCATCTCGGAGCTGACCGTCGCGGTGCTGCCGTGGCTGTTCACGATGCTTGCTTTTTTGGTCATCGTGACCTATGTGCCACAAATCTCTCTATGGCTTCCCAATTTGATTTACAAGTGAATAATTTTCAAGCCGCGTGCCATAAAAGCCACAATTTCCGATTTTAAATACGTTATGATGAGCACCTTTCCAGCACCACCATGGTGCACACGGAGAGACAGAATTGACGGTTTTGGGGAGTGGTAAGATAAGAGCACGGTAATTCATGCCGGAGAAATATCGAGGAGACCCACGTTTTACAGAATGCTGTTGGCAAGTCCAAACGGCCGGGAACGTGAACAAAATTTGGAACGCACCGCAAGGTGCGTTTTTTTTCGGCTGTCCAAACTGCGCCAGCGTCAGTTGGCAGCCGCCTGCGTTACACTGGCACCCATGAAACCACAGCAAGGCAGCAGCCTTTTTTCCGCCATCGTCGCAGCGCCGTTCGGCGCCATCGGCATCCGCACCGAAGCGGGGCTGGTTCGCGAACTGGTCTATCTTCCGCCCCATTTCAGTGAAAAGGACAGCACCGACCCGCTCGCCGAACAGGCCGCGCGAGAAGTCGACAACTACCTGCAGGACGCCGATTTCCGCTTCACCTTGCCGCTGCCCCAGGTCGGCAGCGAGTTCCAGCGCAAGGTCTGGGCCGCCATCAGTTCCATACCGCGCGGCACGGTGCGTAGCTACGGCCAGGTTGGCAAGCATATCGGTTGCGGCTCGCCGCGCGCCGTTGGCCAAGCCTGCGGCGCCAACTGGTTCCCCTTGATCATTCCCTGCCACCGGGTTACCGCCGCAGGCGGGCTGGGCGGCTTTTCCAACCACGACGACGAGAACGGTTTCCACCTGAGCGTCAAGCGCTGGCTGCTGGCTCACGAAGGCGTCAACAATTCCCCATGGCAGCAGCAGACAATCTTCGGCTGATCGACGATTTCTGCGACAACCTCTGGCTGGAACAGGGGCTGGCCAAGAATTCGCTGGACGCCTACCGGCGCGACATGCGCCTGTTCGCGCGCTGGCTGGAAGTCACACGGCCGCAGCGCGCAGGCCTGTACGATGTTCAGCCGCACGACCTGGACGCCTATTTTGCCGACCGCCATGCCGAATCGAAGCCG
Organism: Pseudomonadota bacterium; assembly: GCA_040388275.1. Classification (GTDB taxonomy): domain Bacteria; phylum Pseudomonadota; class Gammaproteobacteria; order Burkholderiales; family Burkholderiaceae_D; genus Telluria_A. The sequence continues at coordinate 11,686 of JAZKCA010000055.1, read as the reverse complement.
AGCTCGGCCAACCGCCGCATGTCGGTGCTCAAGCGCTTTTACCAGCTAGCGCTGCGCAACCGGCAGGTGACCGCCGACCCTTGTCTGAAACTGGTGTCGGCGCGCCAGCCCGTGCGCTTTGTTCATACCCTGACTGAAGCCCAGGTCGAGGCGCTGCTCGGTGCGCCCGACGTTGCCACGGCGCTGGGACTGCGCGAACGCACCATGCTCGAGCTGATGTATGCGAGCGGGCTGCGGGTGTCGGAGCTGGTCACGCTCAAGCTGCTCGAACTGAGCCTGAACGATGGGGTGCTGCGCATCACCGGCAAGGGCAGCAAGACGCGCCTGGTTCCCTTCGGCCAGGAAGCAAGACAGTGGATCGAGCGCTACCTGGCCGAGGCCCGCGGGGTGATCCTGGACGGGCAGGTCGACGACGCCCTGTTCGTGACCGCGCGCGGCGGGCCGATGACGCGCCAGATGTTCTGGGTGATTATCAAGAAGCACGCCGCCCGGGCCGGCATCAGCGCGCCCTTGTCGCCGCACACCTTGCGCCATGCGTTCGCCACCCATTTGCTGAACCACGGCGCCGACTTGCGTGTCGTGCAACTATTGCTGGGCCACTCAGATATTTCGACCACACAAATTTACACCCATGTTGCGCGCGAGCGATTAAAGCAGCTGCATGCCGAGCACCACCCACGTGGTTAAATTAAATGGAGAAAGCATAACTACGTCATAATGGCGGGGTAGTGCCCCTTTTCTTTACCAACCCAAGAGGTGATTCATGGCTAAAACTAATTTTTCGTATGAAAAGCGACAACGAGAATTAGAAAAAAAGAAGAAGGCGGAGGAAAAGGCCCGTAAGAAGCTCGAGGCGAAGAATTCGCCGGGCGGTGAGCAGGCCGACGCGCCTGAAGACGACGATGCGCCCGAGGCAGCGTCAGAAGCAACCGAATAAGCGCAGTCCAGAATTCGTAGTGCGGGAAAGCAAAAACGCCTTGCAACACTGTTGCAAGGCGTTTCGCTTTCCGGCAGGAAGATGACTTACGCCACTTCCGCGATTTTTTCCTCTTCCAGTTCTTCGTTCGGCTCATCCACGCCGCGGAAGAACTTCGCTACGCGCTTGCCCAGCTTGTCCAGGTAGGTGTAGGCCACCGGCACCACCACCAGGGTCAGCAAGGTCGAGGTGATCACGCCGCCGATGACAGCGCGGCCCATCGGCGCCTGCGATTCGCCGCCGTCGCCCATGCCGATGGCCATCGGCAGCATGCCGAACACCATCGCCAGGGTCGTCATCAAGATCGGACGCAGCCGCACCTGGCCCGCCGCCATGACCGCGTCGTACTGGCTCTTGCCTTCGCGCTGGCCGTGGTTGGTGAAGTCGACCAGCAGGATCGCGTTCTTGGTCACCAGTCCCATCAGCATGATGATGCCGATCACCGAGAAGATGTTCAGGGTGCTGCCGGTCACCAGCAAGGCCAGCAGTACGCCGATCATCGACAGCGGCAGCGACACCATGATCGCGACCGGCTGCAAAAAGCTGCCGAACTGCGAGGCCAGCACCAGGTAGATGAAGATGATCGCGATCCCCAGCGCCTTGCCGGCGGCGGACAGCATTTCGCCCATCATCTCGGCCTCGCCGCCGACCGCCAGGCGCACGCCTTCGGGCAACTCGATGCTCTTGATGGCTTTTTGCACGTCGGCATCGACGTCGCCGTTTGGGCGGCCTTCGACACCGGCGTAGATCGCCACCCGGCGCTCGAGCGCCTGGCGCTTGAGTACCTGCGGGCTGGTCGCCTGCACGAATTCGACCACCTGGCGCAGCGGCACCATCACGGGATTGCCCATCGCGTCGACCTTGGCCGAAGCGAGCGACAGGTCGGCCAGGTCGGCCACCTTCTGGCGCCCCGATTTAGGCAGTTGCACGTTGACGTCGTAATTCTGCCCGTCCGGGGCCAGCCAGCGGCTGATCTGGTCGCCGGCCACGAAAGGACGCAGCGCGGTGCCGACTTGCTGCACAGACAAGCCCATGTCGCTGGCCAGCTCATTGTTGATTTTCACGATGGTGGCCGGGCTGGCGCCTTCCTGGCTGTATTCGATGTCGGCCACGCCCTTGATGGCGCGCATTTTTTCCATGATGCGGCGCGCAACGCTGTCGAGCTTGCTTTCATCCTGGCCCAGCAGCGCGATGTAGATGGGCTTCCAGCCCACCGACAGGCTGATGCCGGCGATCGGCTGCAGGCGCGCCCGGATCGCTTGTTCCAGCTGCTTTTGCGAGCGCCGCTTGGTGACCAGGCGGTCGGTCAGTTTCAGGTTGATCTGGGCCGCGTTGCGCCCGTCCCAGGTACCGGCGGTGGCGATCGCCTTGTCGATTTCCGGGAATTCCTTGAGCGCCGCTTCCACTTGCTTGAGCTTGCTGTCGGTGTATTCCAGGCTAGAGCCGACCGCGGTCTTGAACTGCATGTGGATGAAGCCCTGGTCGGTTTCCGGCATCATTTCGCCGCCGATGATGGGCATCAGCATCAAGCTGCCGAAGAACATGGCCACGGCCATGGCCAAGGTAGTCTTTTTCCAGCGCATGGCCCAGGCCAGGATATTGCCGTACCAAACGTGGACATGGTCGATGCCGTGCTCGATGCTTTCCATCAAGCGACCCAGCCATGGCACATACTTGAAGCGGTTCTTGATCGGATCGCGCCATACCGACGAGAGCATCGGGTCGAGCGTGAAACTGACGAACAGCGACACCAGCACGGCCACCGCGACGGTAATGCCGAACTGCAGGAAGAAGCGACCGATCAGGCCATCCATGAAGGCTACCGGCACGAACACGGCAACGATGGCGAAGGTCGTGGCCATCACGGCCATGCCGATTTCATTGGTGCCGTCGTAGGCGGCGCGCAGGTGGCTCTTGCCCATGGCCAGGTGGCGCACGATGTTTTCACGCACCACGATGGCATCGTCGATCAGCAGGCCGATGCACAGCGACAGCGCCATCAGCGTCAGGAAGTTGAGCGTGAAGCCGAAGTACTTCATGGCGATGAAGCTGGCCAGCACCGAGATCGGCAAGGTCAGGCCGGTAATGATGGTGCTGCGCCACGAATGCAGGAACAGGAACACGATCAGCATGGTCAGCAGCGCGCCTTCCAGGATGGTCTTCTTGACGTTGTCGAGCTGGCTCTGCACCTGCTTGCCCTGGTCGTTGATCAGCGAGATCTTGACGTCGGCCGGCAAGGTCTTTTGCATCTCCGCCACGGCCTTGTTGATGCGGTTACTCACTTCGACCACGTTGGCATCCTGGATCTTGGTGATTTCCAGCGCGATGGCGCGCGCGCCGTTGACACGCGAGATGGACTGCTCTTCCTGCTCGCCGTCGACCACTTCGGCCACTTGTTCGAGGTAGATCGGGCCGCTGGCGCGGCGTGCCACGATGATGCGGTTAAATCCGCGCACATCCTTGATCTTGCCTTCGATGCGCACCAGACGCTCGCTGGCGCCGTAGGCGATATTGCCGGCCGGCAGATTGGCATTGGTGGCCTGGATCGCGCGCAGCACTTCGTCGACGCCGACATTCAGGCTTTTCAGCGCGTCCGGCTTCATGTTGATCAGCACCTGGCGGTTGGTCTTGCCGTTGATGCGCACTTCGCCCACACCGGCCACGCCTTGCAAACGCTTGGAAATGACTTGCTCGACCAGGGTCGACAGGTCGCGCAGGCTGCGCCCGTCGGACATCAGCGACAGTTCGACGACGGCCTGGGCATTGTCGCCCTCCTGGCGCATCACGAACGGTTCCTTGGCGTCTTTCGGGAACGATGGACGGACCCGCGCAACCTTGTCGCGCAAGTCGATCATGGCCTTGTCCATGTTGGCGCTCAGCTCGAATTCGACGCTGACGCCGGCCCGGCCTTCCCACGAACTGGCCATGATGCGCTTGACGCCGCTGACGGTGTTGACCGCTTCTTCCAGCGGACGGGTGATGTCGTTTTCGACCTGCTCGGGCGAGGCGCCAGGGTAATTGACCTGGATCCAGGCGCGGCCTTCCTCGACGTTGGGCATGCTTTCGACGCCCAGTTTGCTATACGAGGCCAGGCCCAGCACGACCAGGGCGAACATGACCATGGTCGCGAAGACCGGGTTCTTGATACTGACGCGGGTGATCCACATGGCTTAGCCTTTCTTGGCCGAGGCGACCAGCACGGGTGCTGCAACCGGGGAACCTGCCATGCGCACCTTGACGCCGGGCTTGACGCCTTCGAGCTTGCCGAGCACCAGGCTGGCGCCGCCGGCCAGGCCGTCGGTGACTTCGACGATGCCTTCATCGTCGTTGCGCAGGCCCAGCTTGACCGGCTGCGCGACGACCTTGCCGTCTTCGATCTTGTAGACGACGTCGATGTCCTTGTCCTTGCGCAGCGCCGCCAGCGGAATGATCGGCATCACGTTTGACTTTTGCGTGGTAATGGCGCCCTTGGCGAACATGCCGCCGCTGAGGGCCTTGTCGCTGTTGTCGACGCTGATATACACCATCATCGAACGCGAACCCATTTCGGCGGTCGGGTTGATGCGCGCGACCTTGCCGTTAAAGCTGCGGCCCTGGAAACCGTCGACCTTGAATTGCACTTCCTGGCCCACCTTGACGCGCGGAATATCCGAGGCCGGCACCTGGGCTTCGAGCGTCAGCTGCTGCAGATTCACGATGGTAAATACCGGCATGTCGGGCGAGAGTTTTTCGCCGGCCTGCACGTGGCGCTTGCTGATCACACCGCTCATCGGCGAGCGGATCTGGGTGTCGTTCATGGCGTTGCGCGCCAGTTGCAGCTGGGCTTGCGCAGCCTTGACCGACGCTTGCGCCAGCGCCACCGAGTTCTGGGTAGTGTCGTAGGAATTTTGCGAGATGTAATTCTGCGTGAGCAGCGCCTGGCTGTTCTGGTTGTTCTTTTGCGCCAGCGCCAGGCGGGCATTGGCCTCGTCCAGCATGGCTTGCTGCTGCGCCATGCGGGCGCCCTGGTCGGCGCCGTCGAGGCGGGCCAGTACCTGGCCGGCGGCGACGTTCATGCCTTCGCGCAGGCCGGACTCGAGCACCACGCCGGAAGTCTTGGATTTGACGGTGGCCTGGGCCAGCGGCGCCAGCGAACCGGACAGCGGCAAGTTCACGCTCAGCGCGCGCGCTTCGACCGCGACCACGTCGCCCTTGGACAGTTCGTAGGCGTCGACCTTCGGCTTGCCGTCGCCGCCCGTGTGGGCTGCCTTGGGCGGCGGGGCCTTGTTGCCTTGCAGGGCGAACCAGCCGCCCGCGCCCAGCGCCAGCACCACCGCGCCGATGACAGGTTTTTTCCAGCGGTTCTTGCGGATGGTCGGTTGGGCAGGGGCGCGCGGCAGGGTTTCTAGTTTCATGGTCGTGGTTTTCTTATAGAGAGCAGACGGGGCGCTTGTGCTCCTTCTTGAACGCAAGATGGAGCCACGGGCGCATGTTGACACTATAGAAAAGCACCAGCCCAACTGCGCTCCCAATGCGACAGGAAGGCATTTCGGCACGACGAACTGCAAAAAAGCCGGATAAAACGCAAATTGTGCGGACAGGAAACAAGTGGTCAGAATCTCGTTTGCGCGTTCGCAAGCGCGCCCAGTGTTGCATGGACAAAAATGATAGGAGCAGAATCGTGCGTACGCTGCACGGTGGGTTTCAACCGGGAGAAGGGAAGTTCCGTGAACGATGCATTAGCAGCGATGACACCGGCTTACGAGCCCGACGGTCCGGGGCGTGAAGCCCTCGATACGCTGTACCGCTTCGTCGCCGCGCTCGAGCTCACGCCCACCGTGGCCGTGCACAGCATCGACCGCGACGGCCTGGTGCGTTTTTGGAATCATAGCTGCGAAGACATCTTCGGCATTCCCGCGCGCGAGGCCATTGGCCGTCCCCTGACCAGCCTGGTGTCGCACCTGGAGCGCGAAGCCGAGTTCGATGCCACCTTGGCGTCCATTTGGCACACCCTCAAGTCGCCCCCGCCGCGCGACTGGGAGGTCGAGCGTCCTGATGGCCAGCACCGCTGGATGTACTCCACCCATTTCCCGGTGCTGCGCAACGGCGAGCCGCAGCAAATATTTTGCATGGAAGTCGATATCAGCAAGCGCAAGGTTGACGAACAGGCATTGCTGGAGGCGGGCGTCAACTTCCGCCATTTGTTCGAGCGCTCCAACGATGCCATCGTACTCATAGAAGGCAATACCATCATCGACGCCAATCCGGCCGCCCTGCGCCTGTTCCATTGCGCCGCGCGCGACGCTATCGTCGGCAAGACCCTGCTCGATTTTTCCCCTCCCAACCAGCCTTCGGGCGAATCGTCGATGCTGGCTGACGCCACCCAGTCGGCCCAGAACTTCATCGACGGCAACCATCGCTACGACTGGATGTACCAGCTGCCCGACGGCACCAGCTTCTGGGCCGAGGTGCTGCTCACCTCCGTCACGCTCGACCACGAATTCCTGTCGTACGCGGTGGTGCGCGACATTTCGGCGCGCAAGGCTACCGAGCGTACCCTGCAAATGGCGGCCCAGGTATTTGAAAACAGCCGCGACGCCATCGCCATTACCGACGGCGAGCATCGGGTGCTGGCGGTCAACCAGGCGTTTTCCGACATCACGGGCTACGCCGCCACTGACATCGTCGGCGCCGAGCTGCCGCATTTGCGGGCCGACGGCCACGAGCCCGGGTTTTACGACAAGATCTGGGACTATGTCGCCTCGAACGACCATTGGGAAGGCGAAGTCTGGAGCGAGCGCGCGAGCGGGGTCGAATACCCGGTCTGGGTGGCGCTGACCGCGATTCGCAGCAGCACCGACCACGTCATCAACTACATGGCGATCCTGTCCGACATCACCGACCGCAAGCGGGTCGAGGAACACACCCGCCACATGGCCGAGCACGACTTCCTGACCGACCTGCCGAACCGCGTGCTATTCCTCGACCGCCTGCAGCAGGCGCTGGCCGTGGCCCACCGCAAGCACACCAAGGTGGCCGTCATGTTCCTGGATCTGGACCGCTTCAAGGGCATCAACGACAGTTTCGGCCACCACGTGGGCGACGCCGTGCTCAAGGAAGTGGCGGCGCGCCTGACCGGCTGCGTGCGCGGGGTCGACACCGTCAGCCGCCAGGGCGGCGACGAATTCGTCGTCATCCTGGCCGACATCGGCGGGGTGGACCAGGCCGCCCATGTGGCCAACAGCGTAATGGCGGCAGTGGCCAAGCCGGTGCGCTTCGATGGCGAGGTGGTCAGCCTGTCGGTGTCGATCGGGATCAGCATCTACCCGACCGACGGCGAAGATCTTGATACACTTTTGAAGCATGCCGACGTAGCGATGTATCATGCCAAGCAAAACGGCCGCAACGCCTTCAGCTTTTTCGACGCCGCCATGAACGCCCACATCATCGAGCGCGTGCAGATGGAAAACAAGCTGCGCGAAGCGCTGGCCAACCAGGAGTTCGAGCTGGCCTACCAGCCCGAGGTCAATATCGCCACCGGGCTCACCATTGGGGTCGAGGCGCTGATCCGCTGGCGCCACCCGCAACGGGGCCTGCTGATGCCCGACCAGTTCATCGGCGTGGCCGAGGAATGCGGGCTGATGGTGCCGATCGGCGACTGGGTGCTGCGCCAGGCCTGCATCCAGGCGCGCAACTGGCGCGACCAGGGTTTTCCGGTGGTGGTGGCGGTCAACCTGTCGACCGACCAGTTCATGCACAACAACCTGGTGCACAGCGTCGATGCGGCGCTGCGCGAATCGGGCCTGGCGCCTGAATTTCTCGACCTGGAAATTACCGAGGGCGTCATCATGAATGGCGACGCGGCCATCATCGACACCGTCAACGCCTTGCGCAGCCGCGGCGTGCAGCTGACCATCGACGACTTCGGCACCGGCTATTCAAGCCTGAGCTATTTGCGCCGCTTTCCGCTGTCCAAGCTGAAGATCGACCGCTCTTTCGTCGACGACATTACCCGCAAGCCGGCCGACGCGGCCATCATCCCGGCCATCATCGCGGTCGCGCGCAGCCTCAAGCTGCGGGTGATTGCCGAAGGCGTCGAAACAGCCGAGCAGCTGCGCTTTCTACAGCAGCACGGCTGCGACGAGTACCAGGGCTATTACGCCAGCATGGCCACGTCCGACCCCGACCTCACACGCCGGCATCGCTAAAGCCCCGCGTTTCGTCGAACAGGCGTATGCGCGCCAGCACCTGGCCATGGTCGGACGCTTCGGCCAGCGCCAGCACCAGGTGGTCGTTCAGGTAGAGCACCTCGACCACCTCGCCAATCGCGTTCGGCAGATCGGCGTTGAATTCCTCGGACACCAGAATGTGGTCGATGGTCGAGTAGTGGCCGTCGCACAGCATCGAAAAGCCCACCTGGCGCACATGGTCCTGGCGCTTTTGCAACTGGCAGGCATCGAAATGGCGTCCCGTCATTGGCGTGCCGGCGCCCAGTACGATGCCGGTCGTGACCGAGTCGGCCACATCGTTGAAGTCCCCCAGCACCACTTGCGCGCGCTTGTTGTCCCTGGCCAGCTCGGTCAGCAGCACGCGCAGCGCCACCGCTTCGGTGCCGCGCCGCACCAGCGAACGCAGGCAAGCCATGCCGAACAGCAATGGATCGTCGCCGCTGTCGCCATTGCGGTAGTCCGGGCGCTTCGATTTCAGATGCACCACCACCACGTCGATGGTGCAGTCGGGCGAGGCCACCACGGCCGCATGGATCACCGCGCGCGAAAAGCGGCTGGCTTCGCGGCTGCCCTCGGGCAAGGCCACCCCGGGCGGAAAGTCGGCGTGCGCCACCCCGGGCGCGGCCAGCGGCAGGCGCGAGACCAGCGCCACCGAGGGCGTCAGGCGATCGGCGGCCGGGTCGGGGTCGAAGCCCACGTGGATGGCGTCGTGGTACTTGCGGGTGCGCGCCAGGACCTCGCGCAGCGCGGCCTGCGAAAAGATCTCCTGGAAGCCGATCACGTCGGCGTCGAGCAGGTCGATCTGGCGCGCGGTCCAGTTGAGCTTGGCTTCGTATTCGTCGGCGGTGGAAGGCAACAAGTTGTCGTACAGCTGCTGGCCGGGCGGCGCCAGGTTGTAGACATTGAAGGTGGCAAAGCGGATTTCTTGCTGCATTTTAGAAACTCCTCATTGAACGATCAGCCTATCACGCCGGCCGGGAAAGAGTCTGTTTCGCTACTTGGCAGCCAATGAAAACAGGGTGGGCGCAGCGCAAGAAGCGCTGGGCCCACCCTGTTGTACGACGCGATGCGGTCTTACCAGGATTTGTTGTTGTTGCTGTCCATGCCGGAAGGCGCGGCTTCCTGCTTGGACTTCTTGTATTCCGCGTTACCGACCCGTTTTACCACGTGGGTGGTGCTCTTTTGCGGAATGCGGCTGCCGGTGATCATCTCGCCCTTGTCTTCGTAGGTCGCGGCCTCGGCGACCTGGACATCTTTCGACGCTGGATCGGCAGCTGGCGTGGCGCACGCGGTCAGCAGAACGGTGCTGGCAAAAATACCAGCAGTAACGATGAATTTCATGATGTCCCTTTTAGGTACCAATGGAGGAGGTAGGGGTCTGCTTTATAAGCAATAGCATCTCCAATTCTAGGTCATGGTTGACAAGTGTGCAATGAATTTTTGTTGATTTGCCGCTGCAAAACTATCGCGGAGCATGGATTTCTCAAACCTGACGCATGCTGCATAATTACTGTTCCTTCCTGAACAATGCGCAGACCCCGATGGCAAAAAAAGAACATATTTCCGAAACGCAAGCGACCCAGTTCCTGCGGCTGCGCGCCGTCAGCTTCTCCGAACACCCCTATCCCTACGAGGAACACGGCGGCACCAAGGTGTCGGCGCGCGCGCTGGGCGTGCCCGAACACGAGGTGGTCAAGACGCTGGTGATGCAGGACGAGGCGGCGCGCCCGCTGATCGTGCTCATGCACGGCGATTGCAAGGTCTCGACCAAGAACCTGGCGCGCGCGATCGGCTGCAAGTCGGTAGAACCGTGCAAGCCCGAGGTGGCGCAGCGCCATTCCGGCTACCAGGTCGGCGGCACCTCGCCCTTCGGCACCCGCAAGGCGCTGCCGGTGTACGTCGAAGAAAGCATCCTGGCGCTGGAAAAAATCTACATCAACGGCGGACGGCGCGGCTACCTGGTCGGCATCGCGCCCCAGGTGCTGATCGAGCAGCTCGGCGCCAAAGCGGTCCACTGCGCGCTGGCCGAATGACGAAACATCAGCTTGCAGGTTTCGCTTCCGGCAGGGGGACGCGCCAGTAAGGCCAATTGAGATGACGCGACGAACAAGTCTACTTTGATTGTATTTTCCTGGATTGGTATAGTTGACAGAGCGAAAGCCATAGGGTTGGATCGCTAGTCTGGGTCAGCATGAGCTCCGACGTCGGGAATACAACTTCATTGACCATTTTATTTTTCAGACGTTTCGTTTGCTTTAGCGTTCCATAGAAGTGTTCTCTGCATTCGAGGATTACAGCACTGGGAGCAGACTCAGCGTCGGATGAGCGCGTACCCTGTCGTGCTGTGTTTGCAGGACACGACCGAGCTCGATTTCAATGGCCAGGAGGCGGTCGGCCTCGGTCCATTGAACTACGAGGCGAGGCGTGGCATGTACGTGCACCCGACCTACGCGGTCACGCCGGATCGTGAGCCGTTGGGCGTGCTCGACGCGTGGATGTGGGCGCGCGAAATGCGCGACAAGGATGGCGTGCGGCACGGGCACAAGGAAAGCACGCGCTGGATCGAAGGCTATGAACGCGTGGCGGAAATGGCGGCCGAGATGCCGGCGACGCGGCTGGTGTACATCGCCGATCGCGAAGCCGATCTGCTGGCCATGATGGCGCGTGCCCAGGTACTGGGCACACCGGCCGATTGGCTGGTGCGCGCCAAGCACAATCGCTGCCTTGCCCGATGGCGACGGCGAGAAACTGTGGGCATACACGACCGCAGGCACCGCGCTGGGCGAGATCACCTTCACCATGCCGGGCAGAGACGATCAGAAGTCGCGCAAAGTGCGCCAGCAACTCTGGGCACGCGAAGTGAGCATATCGAACGGCAAGGCCGGGACGGTATCGGCCACCTGTATCGTGGCGCGCGAAATCGGCGCGCCGAAGGGCGTCAAGCCAGTCGAATGGCGCCTGCTGACGAATCGGGTGGCGCCGACACTGGAAGACGCCATCGAATTGATCGACTGGTATCGCGCGCGTTGGGAAATCGAGATCTACTTCAACGTCCTCAAGAACGGTTGCAAGGTCGAAGCGCTTCAGTTGTCGGCCATCGACCGCATCGAGCGGGCGTTGGCGCTGTTCATGATCGTCGCCTGGCGGGTGGCCTATCTGATGCGCATCGGTCGGACTTGCCCGGATCTGGATGCCGCTTTGTTCTTCGACCCCGACGAAATTCGGGGCGCATATTTACTCTCGAAGAAGCCTCAGCCGACCGAACCGCCGCGTCTGAACGCGGTGCTGCGATTGATCGCCCAACTCGGCGGCTTCCTTGGCCGCAAGAGCGACGGAGAACCCGGCGTCAAGACGATCTGGCAAGGATTGCAGCGTGTGATGGATGTGGCCACCGCGTTACAGTCGATGCGCGAGGGGTATGGCTGAGTTGTGTATAACGATATGGGCTAACCCGTATTTCCATTAATCCCTGATTTTGAATTTTCGTTTGTGTTCGGTAAGT
>JAZKCA010000054.1:0-43252 GCA_040388275.1 Pseudomonadota bacterium | reverse complement strand
CTCCATTTTCCGGCAACAGCTTAAACCATTGTCTCGATTTCAGGATCCACTATAAACTTTAGCCTGGCCAGCGGTCAAACTCGTAGTATCTCGCGTAAAATAAGGCAAGATCAGGACGGAACAATATGGATTTGACAGGCATCGGGCTATATACATTGAAAGAAGCTGAACAGTTCACCGGGGCGAGCGCCCGTGAGGTGAGCCGGTGGCTTTTCGGCTATAGATTTCAGAACGGCCAAAGTGCGCCGCTCTGGAAAACCCAGCTTGCTTCTTCCGAAGAAAATGAGAAAGCAATTGGATTTCGCGATCTTCTCGAACTACGCATTGTTAAACAGTTCATCAATCATCATGTCGCGTTGCCGGTAATTCGAGCCGCGATTACCAATGCCCGCGCCTTGTTCAATACTGATTATCCATTTACTGCAAACAGGTTTCTGACGGATGGAAAGAACATCTTTTACGAAGCCTTAACCGAAAACGGCGACGGTGCATTAACCGATTTAGCTAAACGTCAACTGGTTTTTGAGCACATCATTCGCCCTGAGTTATATGCTGGTATCGAGTTTGATTCCTATGGCGGAGCGCGCCGTTGGTTTCCGGTTCGAAGGAGCAAGGCGATCGTCCTGGATCCAGCGATTGCGTTCGGCAAGCCGATCCTTACCGAATATGGCATTCGGACGAATGTAATTGCTCAATCGTATGCGGTCGAGCAAGACAAGAAAATGGTAGCGACCTTATTCGATATTCCAGTTTCAGCAGTGGACGCCGCGTTACGTTACGAACGCATCGCCGCGTGAAGTTCTTCCTGGACAATAATTTGTCCCCTTTGCTGGCAAATGGCCTGCGCGAATTCTCTGTTATTGATAAACGTATCGACACCGTCATACATCTTTCGGATCGATTTCCGAGAAATGCCAAAGACGAAGAGTGGATGCGTGAACTAGGACGCGATGGCGAATGGATTGTCATTTCCCAAGATTCGCTGCGCAAGAATGATCTTGAACGAGAGGCTTTGCGCCGGTCCGGCTTGATGGTTTTTGTACTCGACAAGCAGTGGAGTCATCAGAAATTTTGGGTACAAGCCCACAACCTTGTCAAATGGTGGCCGTCCATCATTGAGCAAGCGTCTCGCATCGAAGGCGGCGCGGCATGTCGCGTTCTATGGCGTCATACAGGCGGCGGACGCTTCCTGCAAATCCCAATCTAACGTGAATTCAGAACCGAACTGGGATTTATACCGCTCCTTCCTCGCAGTCCTCGACGCCGGTTCGCTGTCGGCCGCGGCGCGTGAACTGGGCCTGGCCCAGCCCACCCTGGGGCGCCATATCGATGCGCTCGAGGGCGCCCTCGGCTATGCGCTGTTCGTGCGCTCGCAGCACGGCTACCTGCCCACCGCGCAGGCCTTGCAGTTGAAACCGTATGCGCAAGCGCTCGCCGCCAACGCCAGCGCCCTCCTGCGGGCCGCCTCGGGCAGCGCCACCGAGCCGCGCGGCACCGTGCGCATCACCGCCAGCGAAGTGGTCGGCTGCGAAGTGCTGCCGCCCATTTTGGCGCGCCTGCATGAGCAGTATCCCGATCTGCAAATTGAACTGGCGGTGACGAACCGCGCCCAAGACCTGCTGCGGCGCGAAGCCGACATCGCCGTGCGCATGGTCAGGCCGGTCCAGGAAGCGCTGGTGGCGCGTCGCATCGGCGCCATCGAACTGGGGCTGCACGCGCACCGCGATTATCTTGCGCGGCGCGGCACCCCGGCCACGCTGGCAGAGCTGCGCACGCACGCGTTGATCGGCTACGACCACGAAACGGCCTTCATCCGCAGCATGAAGCACCACCTGGGCGACCTCACGCGCGCCAATTTCGCGCTGCGCTCCGACAGCGACCTGGCGCAGCTGGCGGCGCTGCGCGCCGGTTTCGGCATCGGCATCTGCCAGGTCGGCGTGGCCCGGCGCGATCCTGCACTGGTGCGCGTGCTGCCCGACGCTTTCGCGCCAGCGCTCGACACCTGGCTGGCCATGCACGAAGACTTGCGCGAGACCAAACGCTGTGCAGTAGTCTTTGCCGCGCTCGCAGACGGCCTCGCGTCCTACATCGACGGGTGATCGGCTCCCGCCATATTTGTGCGTTCTCGCACGGTGGCGGGCCACGCGATCCGGTCTACTTGAGGGCAGGAGGAGCTGCTCATGGCAATCATTACAGGATCGACCTCGGCATGGCGTGCAAGCGCATCCCTGCCAAAATTTCCCACTTTACAGGGCGACGAACGCGCCGACGTTTGCGTGATCGGCGCCGGCATTGCAGGGCTGACCACGGCCTATTTTCTGCTGAGGGCGGGAAGATCGGTCGTCATCATCGATGCAGCCAGCGTCGGCGCCGGCGAAACGGGGCGCACCACGGCGCATTTTTTCCCGCCTGACGAACGCTATGCCGGGATCGAACGCAGCTTCGGCGCCGACAAGGCCGCGCTGGTGGCCGACTGCTTCCGCAAGGCCACCGACTGCGTCGAAGCTATCATCCGCAACGAGCAGATCGCCTGCGAATTCGAGCGCCTGGACGGCTTCCTGTTCAACCAGGAAGGCCGCTGGAACGACATCCTCGAACACGAATATGCCGTCACCACGCGGCTTGGCCTGAACGTGCGGCGCCTGGAACGGGTGCCTGGCCTTGGCTTCGATACCGGTCCCTGCCTGCGCTTTGCCGGTCAGGCCCAGTTCCATCCGCTGAAGTACCTCGACGGCCTGGCACGCGCGGTGCGCGCGATGGGCGGGCGCATTTACGACCATACGCGCGCGGTCGACATTGGCGGCGACGCCACGCGCCGCACGGTGCACACCGAGGCTGGCAGCATCGAGGCCGGCGCTGTCGTGGTGGCCACCAATACCCCCTTCAACGACCGCGTTGTAATGCACACCAAGCAGGCGGCGTACCGCAGCTACGTGGTCGCGCTGCGGGTGCCCAAGGATGCGCTGGCGCGCCAGCTGCTGTGGGATACGGGCGACCCGTACTACTACGTACGCCTGGCCGCCGGCCCGCCAGGCGAAAACTACGAGCTGCTGATCGTCGGCGGTCAGGACCACAAGGTCGGCCAGGACGAGCATCCGCAGCACCGTTACGAGCGCATCGAAACCTGGGTGCGCCAGCGCTACCGCGTGGCCGGCGAGGTCGAATACCGCTGGTCGGGCGAGGTGATGGAACCTGCCGACGGCGTGGCCTACCTCGGCCGCAACCCGCTCGACCATGGCAATGTGTACATCATCACCGGCGACTCCGGCAACGGCATGACCCATTGCACGGCCGGCGCGATCCTGGTCAGCGATTTGATCCTCAAGCGCCAGAACAACTGGGAAGAGCTGTATTCGCCATCGCGCAAGGCCTTCCACGGTATCGGCGAGTTCATCACCGAGCAGGCCAATACGCTGGCGCAGTACAGCGACTGGCTGCGCGGCGGCGACGTGGAATCGGTCGATGAAATCGGCGCCGGCGAGGGCGCGGTGCTGCGCAACGGCGGCAAGCTGCTGGCCGTGTACCGGAGCGACGATGGCGGCCTGCAGGCGGTGTCGGCCGCCTGCACGCACCTGGGGTGCGCGGTGCACTGGAACTCGGGCGAAAAATCCTGGGACTGCCCGTGCCACGGCTCGCGTTTTGCGACCGACGGAACGGTGCTTCACGGCCCGGCGCGCCGGCCCCTGGCGGGCGCCACGATCGAATCCGGCCCCGACGTCCATCCGGACGACGGCCTTGGCGACGAACGCCGCATCTAGATCGATGCGCTCGAGGGCGTTTGATCAAACTGCTACACTTGCCACCCAGATCAACATCGAGCGCGAAGGCCAATTCCCCATGACACGTGTGACATCCATGGCGCGGGCGGCGCTGTTGACCGCCCTGCTACTGTGCATTGAAACGGCTGCGGCCGACGAACGCACGCAGGTAATCGATGGCATCATGGCCAAGGCCACGCTCGAATGCTCAACCGAAGCCTTTCAGCTGGCCTTGCAAGGCACGGACAACAAGAGTGCGGAGCTGATCATGGGCGACGTGCAACGGGAACTCAAGCTCACCGAAGAGTGGGAAGCGCCCAATCCCGACTACGACATGGCCTATGCCGTGCTGCTGGCCGCGGCCGCGGCCGAAGCCCGGCGTTCCGGGCCGCTGATTCCCGAGACCAGCGCAAAGGCGTTCCTGCGGTCGATCATGGCAACGATGCCCGTGGCGACCTTGCGGCGCTTTTCCGATTTTTTCACGGCGCCAGGGGGAAGCTGGAACGTCCCCTATCTGATCGACGCCTATGCCTGCCCGGAGATCCAGAACTTGATTTCCTACCGAGGTGCCGAGCGGGCGACATTCGACATGCCATTCCGAAGAATGTCTGCCGCACGCGCTGCTCAGACCCGGGACTGGCAAACCAAAGTCCCACCCACGCCCGCGGAAGAGGCCGGGGCGACGGCACCAGTGGCCCTGTTTATCGAGGAGATCGTCAAGGGCGTCGACGCCAGGTTGAAGAGTCCGGCCCGCGCGGCGCGCTCGGCAGCCATCCGGCGCGCCCACCAGGCCGAACTCAATGACCTGGCCCGGGCCTACATGCGATGAGGGCCGATCTGCCCTGCGCACCGGCAAAAATCGCCGAAAAAAGGGACAATTCGGCTTTTAGTGTATCCTATGCCGATTGAAACAACGGCTCACGCCAACTATGCCAGAGCACCCTAATGACGTCCGACCGGACGCCAAAATTCACCGGTCACTGTTCGAACGACTGACCGCACTGATCTCCCCCGAGCCCGAAAACCGAGCCGAGCTGCTGGAAGTCCTGCACGACGCCCACGAACGCAACCTGATCGACGCCGACGCGCTGTCCATGATCGAAGGTGTGTTCCAGGTTTCGGACCTGTCCGCGCGCGACATCATGGTGCCGCGCTCGCAGATGGATGTGATCGACATCTCCAAGCCCATCGAAGAATGGATGCCCCAGGTGCTGGCAACGGCGCACTCGCGCTTTCCCGCCATCGAGGGCGAACGCGACAAGGTGATCGGCATCCTGCTGGCCAAGGACTTGCTGCGCTACTACGCCGAAGAATCCTTCGACGTGCGCGACATGCTGCGCCCGGCCATCTTCATTCCCGAATCCAAACGCCTGAACGTGCTGCTGCGCGACTTCCGCGCCAATCACAATCACATGGCCATCGTGGTCGATGAATACAGCGGCGTAGCCGGCCTGATCACCATCGAAGACGTGCTCGAACAGATCGTCGGCGACATCGAAGACGAATACGATTTCGACGAGGAAGAAGACAACGTCCTGTCGATCAAGGAAGGCCTGCTCGGCCCGCGCTGGCGCATCAAGGCGCTGACCGAAGTCCCCCAGTTCAACGAGGAAGTCGGCGCCAGTCTGCCCGAGGACGACGTCGACACCATCGGCGGCCTGGTCGCCAACCACCTTGGGCGTATGCCGCACAAGGGCGACGTGTTCGACATCGCCAACCTGCGCTTCGAGGTGCTGCGCGCCGACGCGCGCCAGGTCCATGTGCTGCTGGTCGAAAAACTCCCACTCCCCGAAGACGAACGCGACTGATGCTGCGGCGCCGTACCGTCACACCGGATCCCGCGCTCCGTAGCGCGCGCACGACCGCCTTGCCATGTCTGTTCGCCGCCCTTGCCGGGGCGGCCAGCGTGTTCTCGTTCGCCCCCTTCGGCTGGTGGCCGCTCGAAATCTTCGCGCTGGCCTTCCTGTTCTACCAGGTCGGCATGGACACCAATGTGCGCCGCAGTTCGCTCATCGGCTGGGCCTTCGGCTTCGGCTGGTCGGTGGCGGGCATGCACTGG
This sequence comes from Pseudomonadota bacterium, assembly GCA_040388275.1. Classification (GTDB taxonomy): domain Bacteria; phylum Pseudomonadota; class Gammaproteobacteria; order Burkholderiales; family Burkholderiaceae_D; genus Telluria_A. Next base: position 37,435 of record JAZKCA010000054.1, on the reverse strand, counting down.
CTGTACATCGCCATGGAGCGCTTCGGGAACATCGCCGGTCCGCTGGCCGCCGTCGCGGTCTGCCTTCTTGGTCTGTACATGGGCCTGTTCAGCGCCTTCGCCACGGGCGTGTCGACCTGGCTGCGGCGCCGCTTCACGATGCCGGTCACCAGCTTCCTGTTTCTGGTGCTGCCGTTCGCCTGGGGCTTGTCCGAATGGATGCGCGGCTGGGTGCTGACCGGTTTCCCGTGGGTCGCTTCCGGCTACGCCCAGAATAACAGCCCGCTGGCCGGCTACGCGCCGCTGGTCGGCGTGTACGGCATCGGCGTGCTGGTGGCCCTGTGCGCCAGCGCCATCGCCATGCTGACCCAGAAAAAACGCATGATGGGCGCCGGCGTGCTGGCCGCGACGCTGGCGGCCGGCTTCGGTCTGAGCTTCATCGCCTGGACCGCACCTGAAGGCAAGCCGATCTCGGTGCGCCTGGTGCAAGGCAATATCGCGCAACAGGAAAAATTCGATCCCCAGCATGTGCTGCGCGCGCTGGAGCAGTACCAGAGGCAGTTGACGGCTGCCCCCGCCGACCTGATCGCGCTGCCGGAAACGGCCATCACCATGCCGCCGTCCTACCTGCCGGACGGCTACCTGGCCTCCTACAAGCAGTTCGCCGCCAGCAGCGGCAGCCATGTCATGTTCGGCATCCCGCTGTCGGACGGCGCGCGCACCTATGCCAACAGCGTGGCCGCCTACGCGCCCTCGGGCCAGGAGTACCGCTTCGACAAGCACCACCTGGTGCCGTTCGGCGAATACGCTCCCACGGGCTTTCGCTGGTTCGTCGACATCATGCGCATTCCGCTGGGCGAAATGGCGCGCGGCGCCGAAGTGCAGGCGCCGTTCCCGATCAAGGACCAGCTGATCCTGCCGAACGTGTGCTACGAAGACGTATTCGGCGAAGAGATCGCACTGCAGCTGCGCAGCATGGCGCGCCCGGCCACGATCCTGCTCAATGTGTCGAACCTGGCCTGGTTCGGCGAATCGATCGCCATTCCGCAGCACCTGCAAATTTCGCAGATGCGCGCGCTAGAAACGGGACGTCCGATGCTGCGCTCGACCAACAGCGGCGCGACCGCCGTCATCGACGCTCGCGGCAAGGTCGTCAGCGTGCTGCCGTATTACGCCCAGGGCACCCTGGCCGCGCAGGTGCAAGGCATGACCGGGATGACGCCGTATATCCGCTTCGGTAACTATACGATGCTGGCGCTGGCCACGCTGGCGCTGCTGCTGGCCGGGATTTCGGGCCGCAAATACGCAAAAACGCGGCAAAAATGACATAGTTGCCGCCGCCAGGCCCAGCACCACTACAAAACCCGCTAAAATTGGTCGTTTTAGCAAACTCAATCGTTCGCGCCTTCACTCGCGCGGCAGCTACCCAAGATGCTCACATTCCAACAAATTATTCTGACCTTGCAAACCTACTGGGACAAGCAGGGTTGCGCCCTGCTCCAGCCTTACGACATGGAAGTCGGCGCCGGCACTTTCCACACCGGCACCTTCCTGCGCGCGATCGGCCCCGAGCCTTGGCGCGCCGCCTACGTGCAGCCGTCGCGCCGCCCCAAGGATGGCCGCTACGGCGAAAACCCGAACCGCCTGCAGCACTACTACCAGTACCAGGTGGTGCTCAAGCCGGCCCCGGAAAACATCCTCGACCTGTATCTCGGTTCGCTCGAGGCGCTGGGCCTGGACCTGCAAAAGAACGATGTGCGCTTCGTCGAGGATGACTGGGAAAGCCCGACCCTGGGCGCCTGGGGTCTGGGCTGGGAAGTCTGGCTCAACGGGATGGAAGTGACCCAGTTCACCTACTTCCAGCAGGTCGGCGGCCTCGATTGCAAGCCGGTGCTGGGCGAGATCACCTACGGCATCGAGCGCCTGGCCATGTATCTGCAAGGCGTCGAAAACGTGTATGACCTGGTGTGGACCGAGTGGGAAGAGAACGGCGCGACCAAGCGCCTCAGCTACGGCGACGTGTACCACCAGAACGAGGTGGAGCAGTCGACCTACAACTTCGAGCACGCCAACACCGAGATGCTGTTCGCCCAGTTCGCCAACCATGAATCGGAAGCGAAGCGCCTGATCGAGCTGCAACTGACCCTGCCCGCCTACGAGCAAATCATGAAGGCTTCCCACAGCTTCAATATGCTCGACGCGCGCGGCGCCATCTCGGTGACCGAGCGGGCCGCCTACATCGGCCGCGTGCGCACCTTGTCGCGCCTGGTCGCGCAAGCCTATTACGAGTCGCGTGAAAAGCTGGGCTTCCCGATGGCCCCCAAAGCATCCGTCCCTGCCTGAACAGAAGAAAAAGAACCATGAACCACACCCTGCTCGTTGAACTGCTGACCGAAGAACTGCCGCCGAAGGCACTGGTCAAACTGGGCGCCGCTTTCGCCGCCGGCGTTAATCATGCACTCAAGGCGCGCGACTTCCTCGAAGAGGGCAGCGTCGCCACCGCCTACGCCACGCCGCGTCGCCTGGCCGTCTCCATCACCGAGGTGCGCGCCGTCTCGCCCGACAAATCGGTACGCGAAAAAGTCTTGCCGGTCAGCGTCGCGCTCGACGCCGACGGCAAGGCCACCGCGCCTTTGTTGAAAAAACTGGCCGCCATGGGCCTGGCCGAGCTTGACGTGAGCGCGCTCGAACGCGCCGTCGACGGCAAGGCCGACAGCCTGTTCTACACCCGCAGCGTGGCCGGCAGCGCCCTCGTCACGGGCCTGCAGGCCGCGCTCGAGGAATCGGCCGCCAAGCTGCCGATCCCCAAGCTGATGAGCTATCAGCGTCCTGACGGGACCACCGTGCAGTTCGTGCGTCCGGCCCACAGGCTGGTTGCCCTGCATGGCGACCAGGTCGTGCCATTGACCCTGCTCGGCCTGACCGCCGGCAACTTGACCCTCGGCCACCGTTTCCTGACCGATGGCCAGCCGCTGGTAATTCCCCACGCGGAGCACTACGCCGCCACTTTGGCAACCGAAGGCAAGGTCATCGCCAATATCGACGGCCGCAAGGAAAAGATCCGCGCCGCCCTGCTGGCCAAGGCTGGCGCCGACCAGGTCCTGATGCCTGAAGCGCTGCTCGAAGAAGTGAGCGCGCTGGTCGAGTGGCCGGTCGTCTACGAATGCAACTTCGAGGAAGAATTCCTGGCCGTGCCGCAGGAATGCCTGATCCTGACGATGCAGACCAACCAAAAATACTTCGCGCTGACCGACGCCGCGGGCAAGCTGCGTTCGCGCTTCTTGATCGTGTCGAACATCGCCACCGACGACGCGCAGCACATCATCGGCGGCAACGAGCGCGTGGTGCGCCCGCGCCTGTCCGACGCCAAGTTCTTCTTCGAGCAGGACAAGAAGAAAACCCTCGAAGCGCGCCTGCCGCTGCTCGAGAACGTCGTCTATCACAACAAGCTGGGCACCCAGGCGGCGCGCACCAAACGCGTGGCCACACTGGCGTCCAAACTGGCCCTGCTGCTAGGCCACGACAGCGCCCTGGCCGAACGCGCCGCGCTGCTGGCCAAGGCCGACCTGCTGACCGATATGGTCGGCGAGTTCCCTGAACTGCAAGGCATCATGGGCACCTACTATGCGCGCCACGACGGCGAGCACGAGGAAGTCGCGCTGACCGCGTCCGAGCATTACCGGCCGCGCTTTGCCGGCGACGCCCTGCCCACCACCACCACCGGCACCATTGTCGCGCTGGCCGACAAGCTCGAAACCCTGGTCGGCATCTGGGGCATCGGCCTGCAGCCGACCGGCGACAAAGATCCATTCGCGCTGCGCCGCCACGCCATGGGCGTGATGCGCATGCTGCGCGAAAAGAGCCTGGACCTGCCGATCGGCACCTTGCTCGACGGCGCCGCAGCCTTGTTCGAGGACATCCCGAATTTCAAAAATCCGGTCGCCGACGTCAAGGTGTTCATGTTCGAGCGCATGCGCGGCATGCTGCGCGAACTGGGCTTCACGGCCAATGAAGTCGAAGCGGTCCTCTCACTCGACCCGGCCACCTTCGGCGACATCGTGCATCGACTGGAAGCGGTCCAGGCCTTCGCCGCCATGCCCGAGAGCGTGTCCCTGGCCGCGGCCAACAAGCGCATCACCAACATCCTGAAAAAGACCGAGCTTGCCATCGGCAGCGTATCGGAAGCGCTGCTCCAGGAAGACGCCGAAAAGGCGCTGTTCGCGGCGATTGCACGCGTGCGTCCGGCCGCCGACGCGGCCTTCGAAGGCGGCGACTTCACCGGCAACCTGAAAACGCTGGCCCAGCTGCGCGACGACGTCGACGCTTTCTTCAACGGCGTGATGGTCATGGCCGACGATATCGCCTTGCGCAACAACCGCCTGGCGCTGCTCTCGTCGCTGCATGCGATGATGAATCGCGTGGCCGACATCTCCAAGCTGGCCGCATAAGGAACACGCGCGCATGAAAATGATCATCCTCGACCGCGACGGCGTCATCAACCACGATTCGCCGGCTTTCATCAAGTCGCCGGCCGAATGGATTCCGATCCCCGGCTCGCTCGAAGCGATCGCGCGCCTGAACCAGGCCGACTACCGCGTGGTGATCGCGTCCAACCAGTCAGGCATCGCGCGCGAGCTGTTCGACATGTGCACGCTGAACGCGATCCACCAGAAGCTCCATACGAGCGCGCAGCAGGTCGGCGCCTCGATCGACGCGATTTTCTTTTGCCCGCACGCGGCAATCGACAATTGCGACTGCCGCAAGCCGAAACCGGGCATGTTCGAGGAAATCTCGAAGCGCTTCAAGGTCAGCCTGAAAGGCGTGCCCACGGTGGGCGACTCGCTGCGCGACCTGCAGGCAGGCTTCATCAGCGGCTGCGTGCCCTATCTGGTTTTGACCGGCAAGGGCCAGAAGACCTTCGAGACCGGCGGCCTGCCGCCTGGCACCCAGGTGTTCGCCGACCTGGCCGCCATGGTCGACGCCCTGCTCAAGGCCGGCGCCTGCCCGGCCGCCGGCGCCTCGCATTTTTCCATCTGATTGCATCCGGAGACTTCTTTTGCGTAACTTCACCCTGTTCCTGCGTTCCCTGCTGTTCATGATCGTGATGATCGTGGCCACCATCGTCTGGGCCTGCGTGTGCTTCTTTGCCGCGCCGCTGCCGTACAACAAACGCTTCTGGGTTACCTCGCGCTGGAACGTCTTCATCATCTGGTGCGCCAAGGTCATATGCGGCATCCATTACACATTCAAGGGCTATGAAAACCTGCCCGACACCCCGGCGGTCGTACTCTCGAAACACCAGTCGGCGTGGGAAACCATCTTCCTGCTTCCGAACCTGACGCGTCCCCTGGTCTACGTCTTCAAGAAGGAAATCCTGTATATACCTTTCTTCGGCTGGGCCATGTATTTGCTGCGCATGATTCCGATTGACCGCAGCCAGGGCAAGAACGCCTTCAAGCATGTGGTAGAACATGGCAAACGCCGCCTGGTGGACGGACAATGGATTATCATGTTCCCTGAAGGGACGCGCATCCCGGTTGGCGAAAAAGGAAAATACAAGAGCGGCGGAACACGGCTTGCGATTGAAACCAACACGGTCGTCATCCCGATCGCGCATAATTCAGGTGAATGCTGGCCCAAGAAGTCCTTCCTGAAACGTCCAGGTGTGATCACGGTCTCGATCGGCAAACCGATCCGCCCCGACGGCCACACGCCCGACAGCATGATGCAAGAGGTAGAAAATTGGATAGAATCAGAAATGCGCGTCATTTCGCCCCACGTCTACAGCGCTGGCTGAGTGAAGTCGGCACGCTGATCCGGACGGCGGCGCCGAGACAGGATCCGAACAAGCCGAAGCTGGGCGGGTCGCAACTCGAATTGTTCGCGCAGGATTTCTTCGCCGCGATTGAGCCGGCCAACAAGCCGGCGCCCACCCAGCCGCTGTTCAAGGCGCCGCCGGCGCCCCCAAAAATCATGCCCCCGGCGCCCCCGCGTGCGCCCGATGCGCCGCCGCTGCGCCGCATCCAGCTCGGTCCCCACGCCCTCGAATTCGAATTGCGCCGCTCCAGCCGCCGCTCGATCGGTTTCATGATCGACGACGACGGCCTGCGCGTGACCGCCCCCAAGCGCATCACCCTGGCCGAAATCGACAACGCGATCCGCGCCAAGCAGCGCTGGATCATCGCCAAGCTGAACGAACGGGGCGAGCGGCGCGCGCTGCGCCAGGAAAAACCGCCCGTGGAATGGGTCGACGGCGCGCAGTTGCCCTTCATGGGCGGCGACATCACACTGCGCCTTGAAACAGCGGCGCGCAGCAGCTGCGTGTTCGACCCTGTGCAGCGCATGCTCACGGTTGGGGTGGTGCCCGGCCTGTCGGAATGGCAGTTGCGCGAGCGGGTACGGCTCTGGTTCTGCGAACAAGCCACGCAGGTATTCGCCGAGCGTCTCGATGCGTATGCCGAAAAACTGGGAGTAAGCTACGCGTCGATGGCACTGTCGTCGGCTTCAACGCGCTGGGGATCCTGCACGGTGGACGGCAATATCCGCCTGAACTGGCGTTTGATCCACTTCGCACTGCCGCTGATTGATTATGTGGTGGCGCACGAACTGGCGCATTTGCTGGAGATGAACCACAGCGCCCGCTTCTGGGCGACGGTGGAATCGGTGTATCCCGACTACGACGGCGCCAAGCTGGCGCTGCGCAAACGCTCGCAGGAATTGCCGGTCTTGTTTCCGTAGCCTGGCATTAATGCCGGGACATTGCCTTCAGCATGGTCGCAAACGCATCCATGGCCCCAAGCTGGGCGCCATCCAGGCAGCGAAACGGAATCGGCAAGGTGCCGCGCTTGAGCACCAGCATATACCCGCAGGAATAGCGCCGGATGGCGCTCACGTCGCTCCACGGCACCAGGGTCACGCCGGTGCCGCTGGCGCGGATGATGCCGTGCGCGTCGAGCGTGAAGTCGTACAGGTGGCGCGAGCGGCCCTGGGCCACGAAGTGCAGGGCCGCTGCCGACGTGCTTTTGGAGAGCATCCACCAGGTCGCCAGGCGGCCGATGCGGCGCCGTCGGATCAGGTAGCCGGCATGCTGCCACATGAAGCTGATGTACTCGGGGAGCGCATAACGCACCGTAAAGCGCAATTGCTCGCTGGCGGGCACCTCGGCGCTACCGCTGGCTGCCGGGATGCCGCTGGTGGATGCGTCCATGCGCACAGGGCTGGAACTTGCGTTGTCGCGCCTGAGCGGACCGCCGCTGCCCGTCTGTGTTTGATGAGTAAACCGCGTCATGACCATCCCCTGCTCTTATTGTCGAGACATGGTAACAGTCGTCAGAAAATCATGTGTCGCAGCAAACCAACTGTGCGCGCGGTCGCGCCACGGTGATGATTGGCAAACGCAAGGGCGTAGGCGCCCATCTCGCCCATGGCTTTTTCATCCACCAAGAGTTTTTTAGAGATCGAAACTAACTCTGTCGCATCCGCCACGCATAGCGCGCCGCCGGCGGCGATCGCTTCTTCGGTCACCAGCGCAAAATTGAAGGTGTGCGGCCCGATCAGCACCGGTTTGCCCAGCGCGCACGGCTCGATCAGGTTCTGTCCGCCCAGCGGCAGCAGGCTGCCGCCGACAAAGGCCAAGTCGCAGGCGCTGTAATAGGCGAACATTTCGCCCATCGAATCCCCCAGCAGCACCTCGGTGGTACTCGCCACGGCGTCAATCAGGTTCGAGCGGCGCTGCACTGCCAGCCCGCGCGCCGTCACCATGGCCGCTACCTCGTCGAAACGCTGCGGATGGCGCGGCACGATCATCAGCAAGGGCTTGCCGGGCAGTTCCCACAAGGGACCCAGCGCGTCCAGGATCAGCGCTTCCTCGCCTTCGCGCGTGCTGGCGCACAGCAGCACGGGGCGCGCGCCGATCCGCTCGCGCAGCCAGGCGCCGGTGGCCAGCGCTGCGGGCGGCACCACCACGTCGAATTTGATGCTGCCGGTGACCTCGACCCGGGGCGCGCCGAGCGAACGGATCCGTTCGGCGTCGGCCTCGGTCTGCGCGGCCACCAGCGCCAGCGCGCGCGCCGCGTCCGTCATCAGGGCGCCAAAGCGCCGCCCGCGCCGCAGCGAGCGTTCCGACAGGCGCGCGTTGACCAGCGCCACCGGCACCCGTTCGCCGCAGGCGGCAATCAGGTTGGGCCACACTTCGGTCTCCATCAGGATGCAGATGCGCGGCACGAAGTGGCCGATGAAACGGCGCACCATGAAGGGAATGTCGTACGGCAGGTAGGCCGACACCAGTCGCTCGCCATGTTTGGCGAACAGCGCGCGGCCGGTGGCGCGCCCGGTCGGCGTCATGTGGGTCAGCACGATGCGGCTGTCGGGATAGGCCAGCATCAGGGCGTCGATCAGGGGCTCGGCGGCGCGTGTTTCGCCAACCGACACGGCGTGCACCCACAAGGTGTGCGTGCCGGGCCGGTGCGGGCCGTAGAAACCGAGCCGTTCACGCCAGTGCTGGCGATAGCCGGGCTCCTTGCGGCCGCGCCACCACAGGCGCAGCAGCACCAGCGGCAGCGCCAGGCACCACAGCGCGGTGTACACCTGGCGCATCAGGACTGGCCCAGCAGGCGCCTGGTCGCGGCAATCGCCTCGTCCGCCGAGGGCGGCGCCCCTTTGTCGCCCAGGTTGATAATGCGGGGCGACCAGTTACCCTCCGTTTTCCATTTCGGCGAGTCGCAGTACAGCTCCACGGTGGGGCGCAAAAAGGCGGCGGCGATATGGGTCAGGCCGGTGTCGACGCCGATCGCCAGCGCCGCATTGCGCGCCAGCGTCACCGCCTCGTCCATCGACAGTTTCGGCAGCACGCGCGCGTTCGGCAGGCGCGCGGCGAGCGCTTCGGCTTCCTGTTTTTCGCCGGGCGAACCCCAGGCCAGCAGCACCGGCATCGGCGCCAGCGCGCCGCCCATGGCGACCCAATTGTCGGGCGCCCATTTCTTGGCGTCGCGCGCGGTTCCATGGAAGAACACCGCGTAGTCTTCATGCGGCATCCAGGAGGGCCGCGCCGACTGGTCAAGGCCGGGCAGGCCGAAGTCGGGGGGACTATCGGCGCTGTAGCCGAGCGCCGCTGCCGCCACCAGGCGCCCGCGCGCCACCGCGTGCGTGCGCGGATCGAGGGGAATGCTCTTGGTATGGAACAATCGTGAAATACCTTCGTAGCCGGAGCCTTCGCTGCCGTTGGCCAGCCCGACCTTGCTGCCGCCCGACGAGAGGCGCGCGGCACCCATGATGATGCCGGTCTTCAGCAGGCCCTGGGTGTCGAACACATAGTCGTACTGCTCTTCGCGCAAGGTCTTGAAGAAGGCCCGGATTTCGGCGCGCGTGGCCGCCTGCCCCAGGCTCTTGCGCCAGCGCCGCAGCGCGAACGGGATGATCTTGCGCACGTGCCGGTTCAGGCGCACCAGGCTGACATAGCCCTCCTCCACCACCCAGTCGATATTGGCGCCCGGATGACGGCGCAGGATGTCGGCCACCATGGGCAGGTTGTGCAGCACGTCGCCCAGCGACGATACCCGTACCAGCAGGATGTTCACGCCCGCCCTCAGAACGGCAGATCGGCGTCGGGCTTGGCGGCCACGATCACGCGCTTGAACTCGGCCTGGATGCGGTGCAGGGCGTCGGGCGTTTCGGCTTCGAAGCGCATCACCACCACCGGCGTCGTGTTCGACGCGCGCGCCAGGCCGAAGCCGTCAGGGTATTCAACCCGCAGGCCGTCGATATCGATGATGCGGTCCGAACCGGGGAAGCTGGCGTTGGCGCGCAGGTGCTCGATCAGCGCCACGTTTTCGCCTTCCTTCAGGTGCAGGTGCAGCTCGGGCGTGCTGTCGGACTGCGGCAGCGCGTTCATCAGCGCTGAAGGGTCGGCCACGCGGGTGAGCAGTTCGAGCAGGCGCGCGCCGGAATACAGGCCGTCGTCGAAACCGTACCAGCGTTCCTTGAAGAAGATATGCCCGCTCATCTCGCCGCCCAGCGGGGCGCCGGTTTCACGCAGCTTGGCCTTGACCAGCGAGTGCCCGGTCTTCCACATCAGCGGCACGCCGCCGTGCTGTTCGATCCACGGGGCCAGGTGGCGCGTACATTTGACGTCGTACAGGATCTGCGCGCCGGGATTGCGGGACAGGACGTCGGCGGCGAACAGCATCATCTGGCGGTCCGGATAGATGATCTGACCGTCCTTGGTGACCACGCCGAGGCGGTCGCCGTCGCCGTCGAAGGCGATGCCGATCTCGGCGTCGGTCTGCTGCAGGCAGGCAATCAGGTCCTGCAGGTTTTCCGGATGGGCCGGGTCCGGATGGTGGTTGGGGAAAGTGCCGTCGACTTCGCAGAACAGTTCGACCACCTCGCAGCCCATACCGCGGTACAGGTCGCCGGCAAAGGCGCCGGCCACGCCGTTGCCGCAGTCGACCGCGATCTTGATCGGGCGCGCCAGCTTGACGTCGCCCAGGATGCGCTCGAGGTAGGCGGCGCGAATGTCGTGGGTGCGGTAGGCACCCGGTTGGGCGGCCGCCGTGCCGTCGTGGGCGACAATGCTGTCGTACAGCGCGGAGATGGTCGCGCCGTGGATCGCTTCGCCCGCCAGCACCATCTTGAAGCCGTTGTAGTCGGGCGGATTGTGGCTGCCGGTAACCATGATGCCGGAAGCGGCGCCCAGCACATTGGTGCCGAAATACACCATCGGCGTGGCCACCACGCCCAGGTCGATCACATCCACCCCGGCCGCCTGCAGGCCCGCTGCCAGCGCCGCCGTCAGTTCAGGCCCCGACAAGCGTCCGTCGCGCCCGATCACCACCGTGCGCTCGCCCTTGGCCAGGGCGGCCCGGCCGAAGGCTTGCCCGATCTTCCCCGCCACGCCTGCATCGAGCGTACTGCCGATGACGCCGCGGATGTCGTAGGCCTTGAAAATGGTCGGGGATAATGGAAGCATGGATAGGAACCTTGAAAAAGGTCGCGGCAAGTAAATGCGGCGGCCGGCACGGCGTTGGAATAAGGGGAAACAGGGGACGCTCAGGAACGTCGGATGTAATTGTAGCGGCAAGCGGGGCTGTTTGGGAATTGCAGGCCCGCGGAACTTGCCGCTACCGGGAGAAACTTATACGCGCAGCTTGTCGAGCGGTTTACCGCCGTCGACCCATTCCTTGACCCATTTCGGCTGGCGGCCACGGCCGGTCCATTGCTGGGCGGCATTATCAGGGTGGCGATAACGTACGGCGACCGCGCCGGTCTTGGCGCGAATGCCGGTACCGATCAAGTCTTTGAGCGGAACGCCGACGCTCTGGGCGATTGCCAAGATCTGTTCGCGTGCTTTTGCGACTTCCTGGTGCTCGCGTTTTTTCATTTCCTGCTTGATTTTATCTTGCAGGTTGCGCAAATCGCCAACGGACATATTAGACAGATCCATCATTATTCCTCGAGTTGGGTTGAATCGGATTTAGTGAAATGTCACCAATTGTCGCAATATACTACATTCGCGTATTATTACCAGTCCTTCTTGCGCAGAATGAGCCAACGGGGCGACTTAAATCGAACGATACGCGCATACAACCACACATAACTGACTACGAACAATAAACAAGAGAATATCAGCACCCCCGTATGTTTCCAGAACAGCGTGGCTGGTATTACCGCCGTCAGCGAAAACATCCATAGATAGGGCGAGGTCAGCGAATTACGGCGCATCAGCGCGCGCGCATCCTTTCTGCCTATCGCCCATTGCACCAGGCGGCGAAAAATCAAGCTATGCAAATGTATGCCATCAGGCAAAGCCGGTGATTTACCTCGGAGAAACATTCGGCGATAGGCCGAGAACAGGGTTTCAAATGCCGGGTAAATCAGCAGCAATGCCGGATACCAGGTCGATACTGCCGGATTGCGCATTACCAGCAGCAGCGCCAGCTCGCCCAGCATGAATCCGATAAAATACGCGCCCCCATCGCCGAGGAAAATCAGGCCGATCGGATAATTCCATATCAGGAAGCCCGCGGTCGCCCCGGCCACCATCAGCGCGGCGCTCAGCACGAATACATCGCCGACCTGCCAGGCCACATAAGCGAGCGATACCAGCATGCAGATTGTCACCACGCTGGCCAAGCCATTAAAGCCGTCGATAATATTAATTGCATTGGCGATGCCGGCCACCGCCAGCACCGTCAGCGGCACTGCAATCCAGGCCCAGGTGATGGTCCAGCTCCCGAACGGGAAATCGATCCGCTCCAGGCGGGCATCGAGCAGGAAACAGGCCAGCAGCGCCGCCGCCATGGTCAACAGCAGGCGGCGCAAGGCACTGACCTTGCCGGTATAGTCTTCCAGGATGCCGCCGCTGAAAGCGAGCGATGCGCACAGCATCAGGGTCATCAGCCAAGGCGTCATGCGCGGATTGGGCACGAAGGAAAGGCCGCCGGATATGGCCATGGACATGAAGATGGGCAGGCCGCCGATGCGCGCCACCACGTGCGCATGGACTTTTTGCACGCCGAAGAAATCGGCATCGAGCGCCGGCCCGTGCAGGCGCGCGTGCTTGATCACCATCAGGGTCAACAGGGCAGACGCGCCGAAACTCACGAGGAAGGAAAACATTGTCATCCCTGCATGGGTGGAAGCCAAATTCAGAAATATCACGGATGCGCCCGCTCAGTTTGGCCGCAACGCAAATTCTGTGTGAAACTTGCGAACTCAACGATTTCTATTCAGGGCAGCATGAAAACATACGTCATCGGCGACTTGCAGGGCTGCGCCCACGAAGCCCAGGTCTTGCTCGACCGCATAGCGCGCGACAGCGGTGAGCAGGCCAGGATTGTCTTCGTCGGCGACCTGGTCAACCGCGGCCCGGAATCGCTCAAGGCGCTGCGCCGCGTGGCCAGCCTGTCCGGCAGCAGCAACGGGCGCGTGGACGCGGTGCTCGGCAACCACGACCTGCACCTGCTGGCGGTGGCTTGCGGGGCCCAGAAACTGGCGCGCGGCGATACCCTGGCCGAGATCCTGGACGCGCCCGACCGCGACAGCCTGATCGACTGGCTGCGCCACCGTCCACTGGCCCTGCTCGAACGAGGCCACCTGCTGGTGCATGCCGGCTTGCTGCCACAGTGGAGTGCGCCGCAAGCACTGGCGCTGGCTGGTGAAGTCGAGGCGGTCTTGCGCGGCCCCGGCTGGATCGATTTCCTGGGGCAAATGTATGGCAACGAACCGGACCGATGGGACGATGCGCTGACCGGCATTGCGCGCCTGCGCTGCATCGTCAATGCGCTGACCCGCATGCGCCTGTGCACGCCCGACGGCGTGATGGACTTCAAGCACAAGGAGAGTGCCGGCGCGCCGCCCGGGTCAAGCCTGCTGCCCTGGTTCGACGTGCCTGGCCGGCGCAGCGAAGGCACGCCGGTGGTGTTCGGTCACTGGTCCGCGCTGGGCCTGCTGATGCGCCCCGACCTCATCGGCCTGGACAGTGGCTGCGTCTGGGGCGGCAAGCTCAGCGCCATGTGCCTGGACGACCGTGAGGTGCTGGCCGTCGATTGCCCGGAATACCAGCGGCACGGGGGCGCCCGATCCGCCTGAGGCCCGGCATGCATGCGGTAAACATGCACAAAAAATATGTGCCACCTCCCTCACAAACGTTGCTAGAAGAGATACACTATTAGCCGACCCGTGCTACCAGCCCGGGCACTCGATGTGTTCAACTATAAGAGACTTGACCATGATGAAACAGCTTTCCTGCCTGGCCGCCCTGGCCGCCGCCACCTTGCTGAGCGGATGCGCAAACGATCCGGACGCGGCTGCCCGCCAGCTGGCGCGCAACAATTCGGAATACGTGACCGGATCGAACCTGCCGCGCCCAAAACCGGCTCAACCAGGCGGAAAAATTTCGACTTTGGATGCTGAAGAACTGCGCCGGCAGCTTGAATTGAGCAGCGAAGCGAACCGCAAGTAATTGTCCTGCTCGGCGGATTCAGGCGCTGTGCAGCGCCCCGCTGATCGCATCATGCGCCGCCTGCGCCAGTTCGCGCCGGTGCGCCCCGCCTGCCGCAATCGGCGCCAGGCACGTCAGGCTGGCCCGGATCGGCGGCCCTGACAGCACTTGCATCATGTTCTGCGCAAAGCTCATGTCGCTGCTGAAATCGACGCTGTGGTGCAGTGCACCGGCCGCGTCGAGGTAGCGCAGCGCGAACGGCTGCACCGGCACGCAGGCATCGACCGCCGCTTCGAACAGGTTGGCATGAAAAGGCAGCACGGTGCCCGGCTTGGATGTCGTCCCCTCCGGAAAAAACGCCACCCGCTGGCCCGCCTGCAAGGCCGCCACCATCCCCTTGAAAATATGCCGCAGCTCGCGCCGGTTGCCGCGCGCGATGAAGACCGTGCCGCCCTTGTCGGCCAGCCAGCCGAGCACCGGCCAGTCGCGGATCTCGGACTTGGCCACGAAATGCGAGGGATGCAGGGCGTTGATGACGAAAATATCCAGCCACGAGACGTGGTTGGACACGATCATCGCGTGCGCCAGGGCCTGGCCTGCGCCGGCCTGCTCCACGCTGACCCCGCACATGCCCAGCAGCTCGCGCGACCAGCGCCGGGTGATGCCGTCGCGCCGCGCGGGACCTGCCCACGGGAACACCAGCGCGCATGCGGCCAGCCCGCCGGCCACGTGCAGGAAGATCCGGACCAGGCGGAAGGCGAGCTTGATCTTCAAGCGTTCAACGCTGGAACGCGATACGTCCGCCCACAATGGTCGCCCTGACCTGGCCGGCCAGTTCGTAGCCAAGGAATGGCGTGTGCTTGCCCTGGCTGGCCAGCGCGGCCGCTTCGACCGTCCAGCGAGCCTGTGGATCGAACACCACCACGTCGGCGTTGGCGCCCGGCGACAGCGTGCCGGCCGCCAGGCCCGCCACCCGCGCCGCGTCGGAGGTGACCTTGGCCAGCGCGCGCGCCAGCGCAGTGCCGCTACCGGCCTGGCCGGCGGCGTAGTCGTCGGCCCATTTCAGGGTCAGCGACAGCAGCAGTTCGAGCCCGGTGGCGCCGGGGGAAGCCTCGCCGAACGGCAGCAGCTTCTCGTCGTCGTCGACCGGGGTGTGGTCCGAGCAAATGGCGTCGAGCGTGCCGTCGAACAGCGCGGCGCGGATCGCATCGCGGTCGCGCTGGCTGCGAAACGGCGGCGTGACGCGCGCGTTCGAATCGAAAAAGCCGATGTCGGCGTCGGTCATGTGCACATGGTGCGCGCCCACGTCGCAGCTGACCGGCAAGCCTTCCTTCTTGGCCGCGCGCACCAACTCCAGGCCGGCCGCCGACGACATGCGGCACAGGTGCACGCGCGCGCCGGTGGAACGCACCAGTTCGAACAGGGTATGCAACGCGATGGTCTCGGACATTACCGGCACGCCCGACAGGCCCAGGCGCGAAGCGAGCGGGCCGCTGTGGGCGATGCCGCCGCGCCCGATGTGGGCGTCCTGCGGGCGGATCCACACGGTGTAGCCGAAGGTCTTGGCGTATTGCAGGGCGCGCAGCAGCACATTGGTGTCTTCCACCGGCACTTCGGCCTGCGAAAAGCCGATGCAGCCGGCCTCGGTCAGCTCCGCCATTTCGGTGAGCGCCTCGCCGCGCAGGCCCATCGTCAGGGCGCCCAGCGGATGCACGCGCGCCTGCTGCAGCTTGCCGGCGCGGTGCTTGAGCATTTCGACCAGGCCCGGTTCGTCGAGCACCGGATCGGTGTCGGGCGGGCACACCAGGGTGGTCACGCCGCCCTGCATGGCCGCCTGCATCTCGGACTTGAGGGTGGCCTTGTATTCGTAGCCCGGCTCGCGCAGGCGTGCCGACAGGTCGACCAGGCCGGGTGCGACCACCAGAGCGCTCGCGTCGAGCGTGGTGTCGGCCACGAAGCCGGCCGGCGCTGCGCCGGCGCCGGCGATCTTGCCGTCCACGATAAACAGGTCCTGCACCTGGTCGATGCCGTTGGCCGGGTCGATCATGCGGCCGTTCTTGATATGAAGTTTCATCCTTGGGTTCCTGCCAGAATACTCATCACCGCCATGCGGACCGCGATACCGAAGGTCACCTGCGGCAAAATCACCGCCTGGGCGCCGTCGGCCACCGCCGAATCGATTTCCACGCCGCGGTTCATCGGGCCCGGGTGCATGACGATCGCGTCCGGCTTGGCCAGCGCCAGGCGCTCCGGGGTCAGGCCGTAGCTCTTGAAGTATTCCTGGGCCGACGGCAGCAGCGCGCCGCTCATGCGCTCGTTTTGCAGGCGCAGCATGATGATCACGTCGACCCCCTTGAGGCCTTCGTCCATGTTGGTAAATACCCGCACGCCCATCTGCTCAAGGCCGCCCGGCAGCAGCGTGTGCGGGCCGATGGCGCGCACTTCGGGCACGCCCAGGGTGGTGAGCGCATGGATGTCCGAGCGCGCCACGCGGCTGTGCAAAATGTCGCCGACGATGGCCACCGTCAGATTGGTGAAATCCTTCTTGTAGTGGCGGATCGTGTACATGTCGAGCAGGCCCTGGGTCGGGTGCGCATGGCGCCCGTCGCCGGCATTGACCACGTGTACGTGCGACTGCTTGGT
The DNA here is from genome assembly GCA_040388275.1 of Pseudomonadota bacterium. GTDB lineage: Bacteria > Pseudomonadota > Gammaproteobacteria > Burkholderiales > Burkholderiaceae_D > Telluria_A. The sequence goes on along the minus strand of JAZKCA010000054.1, from coordinate 20,874 downwards.
GTCGATCAGGTGCTTGGCGATCAGGTAGGGCGCGCCCGACTGCGCATGGCGCACCACGAACATATCGGCGTGCATGGCCGACAGATTGTCGATGGTGTCGAGCAGCGACTCGCCCTTGCTGGCCGACGAGGCCTGGATGTTCAGATTGATCACGTCGGCCGAAAGGCGCTTGGCGGCGATCTCGAAGGTGGTGCGGGTCCGGGTCGAGTTCTCGAAGAACAGGTTGAACACGCTTTTGCCCCGCATCAGCGGGACCTTTTTCACTTCGCGGTCCGAGATCCCGACGAAGCTCGAGGCGGTGTCGAGGATATGGTTGACGATGGACTTCGGCAAGCCTTCGATCGACAGCAAGTGCTGCAGTTCGCCATTTTTATTCAGTTGCGGATTAAGCATGGTCTGGTTCTATGGTGAGCGTGAATTGTCCGTCCGCCGCGCGCGCCAGCACGAGCGACTGCTGTGTTTCCAGGGCCAGCGTGGTGGCCACGAAATCGGCGGCCACCGGCAGCTCGCGTCCGCCGCGGTCGGCCAGGGCGGCGAGCATGATGCGCGCCGGGCGGCCATAGTCGAACAGCACATTGATGGCCGCGCGCGTGGTGCGGCCAGTATAGAGCACGTCGTCGACCAGCACGATGGTGGCGCGGTCGACATTGAAGCCGATATGGGTCGGCTTGACGTCGGGGTGCAGGCCTTTTTTCGCGTAATCGTCGCGATAGAAGGACACGTCGATGAAGCCGAGGCGCGGTTGCAGGCCGAGGTCGGCCGCGAGCCGTTCGGCCAGCCACGCGCCGCCCGAGTGGATGCCCACGATGGCCGCGTCGGGCACGCCGAGCAAGCCGGCGCGCACCTGGCCGAGCAGCACCTGGTAGAGTGCCTCGGCGTCAAATTGCTGAGTTGATGTTGGCATGGTCGTCAAAGTATTGTTGCAAAATGATGGCCGCGGCCTTGGCGTCGATGACTTCGCCGCGCTTGGCCTGGATCACGGCCGACGAATAGCGCTCGTCGACCAGGACCACCGGCAAGTCGAAGCGGCCGTGCAGCTGGTTGGCGAAGCGCCGGCAGCGCAAGGTCATCTCGTGCTCGGCGCCGTCCGGGTGAAAGGGTTCGCCGACCACCAGGCGCGCAGGCTGCCACTGTGCGATAAGCTCGCCGATGCGTTTGAAGCGGGCTGCATTGTCGATCGCCTTGACCACCTCCAGCGGGGAGGCCTGGCCGGTCAGGTTGTTGCCAACGGCAATGCCGATGCGCTTGATGCCGAAATCGAAGCCAAGGACGGTCTCAAGCGCCGGTTCAGCCATTATGCATGGCCGGCCTCGGACGCCAGCATCATCGGGTCGATCCCGAGCAGTTTGATGGCGGCGTTGTAGCGTTCTTCGATCGGCAGGTCGAACAGCACGTGGGCGTCGGCGCCCACCGTCAGCCAGCCGTTGCGGCCGATCTCGTCCTCGAGCTGCCCCGGGCTCCAGCCGGCATACCCGATCGATACCAGCAGGCGCTGCGGACCGTCGCCATTGGCGACCGCCTCGAGCACATCGATGGAGGTGGTGAAGGCGACTTCGTCGGTGACCGTCAGCGACGACGAATAAGGGGCGCCGGGCGTGTGCAGCACGAAACCGCGGTCGTCCTGGACCGGGCCGCCGAACATGATCGGCTCGTTGACGACGCCGCTGTGCAAGCCGTCGACGATATGCAGGTCGATCCGCTCGAACAGGATTTCCATGGTCATGTCGGTCGGCTTGTTGATGACCACGCCGAGCACGCCCTTGTCGTTGTGCTCGCAGATATACACGACGGTCCCGCCAAAGACGGGATCTTGCATCGAAGGCATTGCAATCAGGAAATGATTCGCCAGATTGAGCGTGGACGCGGACGACGACGCGAAGCCGCCGGTGAAGCGGCCGCTCTCGTCTTCCGACATGCCGGGCAAGGGCGGCCCCTTGCCGAGTTTGCTTTTCTTCATACTTGTCATGTCCTCTTCCTCGAGCCTGGAGATTTGTTACTATCCCGCCTACAACAATAGGCTTTTCGATAGTTTACACTGAATTGCGCTTGCAGCCACCGCCGCCGCCCATCCGGGCGCAGCTAACTTCGATGGTAGCCTGTAAAAACCGGCTGATCTTGACCCCGAACACGATAATGACTCTAAGCAAATCCCTGGTCTGGTTCCGGCGCGACTTGCGCGCCTTCGACCATGCGGCCCTCCATCACGCGCTGATCGCGTCCCAGGCCGTGTACTGCGTCTTCATTTACGATACCGCCATCCTGGACCAGCTGCCGCGCAGCGACCGGCGGGTCGACTTCATCCACGCCAGCCTGGCTGAACTCGATGCGGAACTGCGCCATCTGGGCGGCTACTTGATCGTGCGCCACGCCAGCGCGCTCGACGCCATCCCCGCGCTGGCTGCCGAACTCGGGGTTGACGCGGTCTTCGCCAACGGCGACTGCGAGCCGCAGGCGATCGCGCGCGACCAGGCCGTGGCAGCGCGCCTGCAGGTGGACGGGCGGGCCTGGCACAGCTACAAGGACCAGGTGATCTTTGAAAAGAGCGACGTGCTGACCTTGGCCGAGCGCACCTTTTCGGTCTTCACGCCCTACAAGAACGCCTGGCTCAAGCGACTGGCGCTGGCGCCGGCCAGCCTCGATCCCTGGCCGGTCGAGCCGCATGCGGCGCGCTTCGCAGCGCCGGCGCAGGGCCCGCGGCTGCCGTCGCTGGCCGAGATCGGCTTCACGCCCGCCAGCCTGCCGATTCCGGCCGGCATGTCGGGCGGCGCGGCCCTGTTCGACGATTTTCTGGGGCGCATCGGCGCCTACGGCGAGGCGCGCAACTTCCCTGCCGTCAAAGGTCCCTCCTATCTGTCGGTGCACCTGCGCTTCGGGACCGTGTCGATCCGCCACCTGGTGCGCACGGTCAGCGCCTTGATCGCCAACGGCGCCGGCGGCGAAGGCGCGCCGGTGTGGCTGTCGGAACTGATCTGGCGCGAGTTCTACGCGATGATCCTGTTCCACCATCCCCACGTGCGCGAACGCGCCTTCAAGAGCGCCTACGATGCGATCGAATGGGAAAACGGGCCGGATGCCGATGCCATGTTTAGCGCCTGGTGCGAAGGACGCACCGGCTACCCGCTGGTCGACGCGGCCATGCTGCAGCTGAACCAGAGCGGTTACATGCACAACCGCTTGCGCATGGTGGCCGCCTGCTTCCTGATCAAGGACCTGGGAATCGACTGGCGCCGCGGCGAACAGTATTTTGCGTTGAAGCTCAACGATTTCGACCTGGCCTCAAACAATGGCGGCTGGCAGTGGGCCGCGTCGTCGGGATGCGACGCGCAGCCCTACTTCCGCATCTTCAACCCGGTCACCCAGTCCGAAAAATTCGACCCCAAGGGCAAATTCATCCGGCGCTATCTGCCGCGACTGGCCAGTCTGTCGGACAAGCAGATCCATGCGCCGTGGCTGTCCGGGGTCAGCGTCGACAATTATCCGGGTCCGGTCGTCATGCATGATGAAGCGCGCAAGAAGACCTTGGCGCGCTACGCGGTCGTCAAAGTGCCATAGGCCACGTTGTCCCCGCTTTCGCGAAGACGACGTGGTAATACTTAGCGGGAAATAAAAAACGCCCCGTTTTTAGCGGGGCGTTTGGTTTTACGAGGTGACCGGCATTTCCCGGTTCAGCAGGCCCGAGATTGCGGCCAGCAGCATGTCCTCCTGGAAGGGCTTGCCGAAGTAGGCATTCACCCCCAGGTCCAGCGCGTAGTTGCGGTGCTTGTCCGCCGTACGCGAGGTGATCATGATGATCGGGACCGCCGCCGTGCTTTCGTTGCCGCGGATATTGCGGGTCAAGTCGAAGCCGTCCATGCGCGGCATTTCGATATCGACCAGCATCAGGTCGGGCACGGTTTCCTGCAAATGCTCGAGGGCGTCGACGCCATCCTTGGCCAGCATGACCTGGTAGCCTTCGCGTTCGAGCAGGCGCTGGGTTACCTTGCGTACGGTCAGCGAATCGTCGACCACCATCACCACGTAATCGCGGGCGCGGGTCGCTTCCGGCGCCGCTGCCGCTGCCGCAATCGCCGCCGGCTTGAGCTGCGGATGCAGGTCGATATGGTGCGACAGCGCGACCGGGTTCAGGATCAGCACGATCTCGCCGGAACCGAGCACGGTGGCGCCGGCAATGCCGATCATGCGCGAGAGCTGCGGGCCGATGTTTTTAATGACGACCTCGCGGTTGCCCACCACGTCATCGACCTGTACCGCCAGGCGGTCGGTGCCGTGCTTGAGTACCAGTACCGGGCAGGAACGCTGCACCATCGGGTGCGCTTCAAGGTCACCCAGCAGCGTCGGCAGGAAATGCAGCGCGACTTTGTGACCCTGGAACTCGACGAAGCCGGCTTCGCGCGCCTTGTTCAGGGCCGCTTCCTTGATCTGCAATACCTGCTCGACCAGGATGGATGGGACCGCGAAGGTCTTGCTGCCGCTGGTGGTAATGACCACCTGCGTTACCGACAGGGTCAGCGGCAGGTTGATGGTGAAGCGCGCGCCCTTGCCTTTTTCGGTCACGATCGATACGCGTCCGCCCAGGGCGGTCGCCTCGGAACGCACCACGTCCATGCCGACGCCGCGGCCAGCCAGTTCGGTCAGCGCGTCGGCGGTCGAGAAGCCCGGTTCGAAAATCAGGTCGGCCGCTTCGGAATCGCTGACTTTGGCATCCTTGTCGATCAGGCCGTTTTCGCGCGCCTTGGCGCGGATGCGGTCAAGATCAAGGCCGGCGCCGTCATCGTTGAATTGAATGACCACTTCGTTACCCTGCTGGCTCACCTGCACCAGCAGTTCGCCGATGTCGGCCTTGCCGTTGGCATTGCGCTTGTCGCGCGACTCGATGCCGTGGACGATGGAATTGCGCAGCAAGTGTTCGAACGGCGCGGCCATCTGCTCCAGCACCGAACGGTCGATCTCCACCCCGCCACCCCGGATATCAAGGTTGACGCGCTTGTCGATCTCTTTTGCGGTCTGGCGCGCCACCCGGAACAAGCGTTCCGACAGGCTTGAGAACGGCACCATCCGCACGCGCATCAGATCGCGCTGCAAGTCGCGCGTCAGGCGCGACTGCACGGTCAAATCGTCAGTGGCCGAATCGACCGTGCGCGTCAGGCTTTCGTGGAACGACGCAACGTCGTTCACGCTTTCGGCCATCATGCGGGTCAGTTCCTGCAGTCGGGTAAAGCGGTCGAATTCGAGCGGATCGAATTCGCGTTCGCTCGAAATCGACATGCGCGACGAGATCTGCGATTCTGCCTGCATTTCCACTTCACGCAGCTGGCGACGCAAGCGCGCCAGATTTTCCGAGAAGTCGGTGAGCGAGGACTTGAGCGTCGAGACCTGGTTTTCCAGTTTCGAACGCGTGATCGACACTTCGCCGGCCTGGTTGACCAGGCGGTCTAGGATGTCCGCGCGTACCCGCACCAGCGGCGTACGTGCCACGGTTGCGGCGGCGTCGTCGGCAGCCACATTGAGCGGCGCAGCGCCAGGCACTGCGCCTGCGGCATCGGCGGCCACCGCTGCGACCGGGTTCTGCAATTGTTCGAACAGCAGCAGCGCGTGATCGTAGTTGGCCATCAGTTCGTCGAACGCGGCTGGCGTCGAGGTTCCGGCGTGGACCATGTTTTCGATCTGGGTTTCGATCTCGTGCGTGTGCTGGCCAAGGCGCATGGCACCGGCCATCCGCGCACTGCCCTTGACCGTGTGCAGGATCCGCAGCAAGCCCTTGGCCGACGCGACGTCGGACGGGTTGGACTGCCACTTGCGCAGGCCGTTGCCCAGTTCCGGCAGCAAATCGGTCGCTTCTTCCAGGAATACCGGCAGCAAGTCGGCGTCGAGGTCGTCGCCGAACGGGACTTCGGCCACCGCGTTCTGGACTGCCGTATCGCTGATCGTCTCGCTGATGGCCTGCTCGATGGCCGCCACTTCGGCGGCAAACGCGGCCGGATCGGAGATCAGCTCGGGCACCAGTTCCTGCTGCTCTGCTTCCTCTTCGACCACCAGCACCGGAGCGGGCAAGTCGGCGTGTTCCATGACCGGATCGACCGTTTCGGCCGCAGGCGGCGCCAGTTCCAGCTCGACGTCGTCGATCGGTTCGAGGACCGGGTCGACCGCGTCGATTGGCGGATCGGATTCTTCCACCACGGGCAGTTCGGCCGGCGCTTCGACGGCTTCCTGGGCCGCTTCCGCAAGCACGATGGTCTCGTCAATCTCGTCGGCAGGGACCACCTCGGAGCTCTCGGCGCCAAGATAGACAGCCGATTCCTGCTCCACCAGGCGGTGGCGCAGCGCATTGAGGCGGGCCACCAGATCCGGATTCGGTTCGGCGATTTCGCCCAGCGCGAATTTTTGCAGCATCTCGCGGGCCGACTCGACGGTTTCGTCGAGCAGGTCGCGCTCGGCGTCCTGCAGCACCGGCGCCGGTGTATCGAGCGCCATTTCGAGCGCATGCGCAATTTCGCACAGCGCGCTGAAGCCCACGGTGGCCGAGGTGCCACCCAGGGTATGGGCTGCCTTCAGCGCTTCCGGCGTGACCAGGCGATGCGGCTCGTGGCGCCACTCGCTGAAGTCGCGGGTGAGCAGGCGCACGATTTCGTCGGTCTCGGCCAGATAAATGTTATACAGCGGCAGCGGGATTTCCAGCTCGCCGATGCGCTTGGTGTTGTCGTCGGCCGGCGCCGGATCGCTCACCAGGCCAGGGAAGTCGATGACATTGGCCGGCGCGGCCGCCTCGACGGTCTCCGGCTCGCTCACCTCGACCATGCCGTCGGCGATCACCACGTCAACAGGCGCTGGCTCGAGCTCCTTGAGTTCTTCAAGTTCCTCAAGTACTTCCAGATCGACCGTCTCGGACACGACCGGCACTGCCGGCATGTCTTCGAGCGGCAATGCGGCGACCAGTTCCTCGTCGTCGTCCTCGTGCGGCAACTGGGCGACGATTTGCTCTTCTTCGGGCGCGGCAGGCGCCTCGGTCTCTTCGACCAGCGGCGCTTCAAGCGCGATGTCGAGCGGTGCGGCCACATCGGCCACTTCAACCACGACAGGCGCGACCGGAGCGGCAACCGGCGCTGCCGCTTCCATGCTGAAGTCGGCGCCTTCGAGCATGCGGCTGGCGCTGGCGACGAGCATGTCGCTGGTGCGCGGCGAGTTGCCCGTTGCTGCCAGTTCGTCGACCCAGGCGGTCATGTCGGTACTTGCCCAGCCCAGCAGCGCCAGCAGGTCAGGCGTCGCCGAGCGGCCTTCCGACAACCACAGGTTCATGACTTTTTCGACCAGGGCCGCGCCCTCGCCGAAGTTATTCAGGCCAACCATGCGGCCGCTGCCCTTGAGCGTGTGGAACGCACGCCGCACAACGGTGATGGTTTCCTGGTTGGACGGATCGTTCTTCAGTTTCGGCAGGGTGGCGGTGACCAGCTCCAGCACTTCCTGCGCTTCCATGATGAAGATTTCGAGCAGTTCGGCTTCGACTTCGCCTTCGACCGGCATCGGCGGAGCCGTCATCGGCACCGGCGCAGGCACAGGCGCGGTTTCTGGCGCAGTTGCCTTGGTCTCGACCTGGACCAGCTCTTCGACCACCGGTTCGGCCACCACCGGCGGCACGTCGATCACGACGTGTTCAGGTTCGAACAGGGTTTCGCCCGACGGCTTCTCGAACGGTACTTCACGCAGCATGCCTTCGGCGCGATCGAACGAGAAGCGGTCCTTGGCGGCGTCAAAATTCTTGGCCAGCATGTCGACGAAAAAGCCCAGCGCGCCGATGTTCTGGGCGATGTTCTGCAGCGAAGCCGCTTCCAGTTCCGGGTTGCCTTCGGCGGCGGCAAGCGCGCGCACGGCTTCCTTGACGTGCAGGGCGGCGCGCATCGCGTCTTCCTGGTCCAGGATCGCGACGGCGCCTTGCAGCTGGTGCAGGACCGGATCGATCTGGGACAGGGTTGGACGCTTGGAGCCGTCCGCATAGTAATCGTCGAGTACCTTTTCGACCTGGCGCAGGCCGTTTTTCATCTCGGAGGCAAGCACCGCGACGGTATGGTCCTGCTGGATCTGGCGCGACAGGTCGCCCTGCCATTGCGGCGCGTCCGGCGGGGTCTGGCCGGCGGCCAGGGCCAGCAGGCGCTGGCCGACGATGGCCGCGTGCGAGTCGAAGTCCTCGGGCAGCTGGCGGATCTGGTCCAGGCCATGCTCGACGAACAGCATGGCAGTGGCCATTTCGAGGCTGAATTGCGGGTTGCGTCCGGAGGCGACCGAATCCTTGGTCGCTTTCACCAGGTCGCGCTGCAGATTGGCCAATGCCGGCGCACCGAGTTTTTCGCTGGCGCTGGCGATGGTCGCGAGCAGCTCTTCGAATTCGGCTTCCATCGCCGGATCGATCTCCGAGGACAGACGGTCCCAGGTGACCGAGGCGCGCGCCAGCGCTTCCTTGGCGGTTTTCAGCGCGGCGGCGTCGATCCGTCCGTAGCGCTTCTTGTCGTAGTTGGCCGGCACCACACCGTCGAGGCGGTAGGCGCGGCGCAGCGCTTGCGCGGTCGGCGACGGCGCACTTGCCGCGGCGATGAAGAACAGGGCGTCGCGCATCATCGGCTCGGGCAGGCTGCCCTCGCCTTGCGACAGGCGCCGGATCTGCAGATTGATCAGGCCGAACAGCTGCTTGACGTACAGGTCGCTGGCCAGCTGGCCCTTGGCGACCAGCTCGGCGAACGATTGCATGGCCACCCAGAAGGTGCGCGCGGCGGACTCTTTCTGGCCGGCGGCGATCAGCGCGATCGCTTCATGCATGACCTGCGCGGTCGCTTGCTGCGACTGCGCGTCGGCGCTCTTGAGGAAGGGCAGCAGCGCTTTCTCGAAGCGCCCGCGGCAGGCGGCGTAGTCGGGATTGGTGGCGGCCACCGCATGCTGCGGCAGCACGGCCGCCAGCGACAGGTCCGGGAAGAACAGGTCGGCCGGATGGATCCGGGACGCGCCCAGTTTTTCCATCAGGTCGCGGTAATAGGGGAACAGGCGCGCCGGCTGCTGGGGTGCGCCGGAGAGCAGCTCTTCGAGGTACTCGATGACCGCCTGGTAGACCGCGCCGACCGCTTTCGCGTTGTCGATGGTGCAGTCGAGCAGGCCGTCGCGGAAGCGGTCAAGCGCCTGTTCGGCTGCCTGGGTCATGGCGCCGACACCGTCGACGTCGACCATTTGCAAGGCCCCGTGGGCCTGGTGCAAGTACGCTTTCGCATGCTTGAGTGAATCTGCCTGGGCATCGCCCGTCAGGGCCGAAGCGTCGTTCAGCGCTGCGCCGGACTTGCCCAGCGCTTCGCGGATTTCGCCCATCACCCAGCCGAGCGGCCCAGTGTCAAATTGGGGCGCGTGCGAAAAATCAGTCATCGTTTTGCTTACCTTGATATCAATCGGCCTCGCCGGGGAACTGTTACGGACAAACCGGAGGCAAGGCAGCGCCCTGCCCCCGCGTCATCCGTGACGGTTCCTTAAGCAGTTACGCGGAATCGCGACACCGAGTTTTTCAGTTCCTGCGCCAGCAACGTCAGCTGGCGAATCGAATTTGCCGTTTGCTGCGTACCGTCCTGCGTACTTTCCGTCACCGACAGGATGTGCTGAATGTTGTGCGCAACGCCGTTTGCCGACGTCGCCTGCAGTTCCGTTGCGAACGAAATGCCCTGAATCAGTTCCGCCAGGCGGTTCGACACGCGCGAGATGTCCGACAGTGCGGCGCCCGCGGCATCTGACAGCTTGGCACCCTCGACCACACCCTGCGTCGATTTTTCCATAGCGGCCACCGCATCGTGGGTATCGGTCTGAATGGTACGCACCAGCGCGCCAATCTGTTTTGCCGCGCCGGCTGAACGTTCCGCCAGTCGCTGAACCTCTTCCGCAACCACCGAGAAGCCGCGACCTGCTTCACCGGCGGACGCCGCCTGAATTGCCGCGTTCAGCGCCAGTACGTTGGTCTGTTCGGTAATGTCGGAAATCAGCTCGGTGATCTCGCCAATCTCCTGGGACGATTCGCCCAGTCGCTTGATTCGTTTCGAGGTTTCCTGGATCTGCTCGCGGATCTCGTGCATGCCCTTGATCGCGTTTTCCACCGCGGTCGAACCCTGGTGCGCCGCAGCCACCGACTGGCGCGCCACTTCGGCCGACTCGTTGGCCGACTTCGATACGTCGGTAATTTCGCTCGCCATTTTCAGAACCGTCTCGGACGCATCCTGAATCTCGCGCGACTGCTGTTCGGTCGCCGCCAGCAGGTCGGTCGAAATATTCTGCGCGTTGGTCGATGCGGACGTCACCGATTCGGCCGTCGTGGTAACCCGCTCCACCAGGCCGCGCAATTCCTCGACCGTGTAGTTAACCGAGTCGGCGATCGCGCCGGTGATGTCTTCCGACACCGTTGCGTGCACGGTCAAGTCACCGTCCGCCACTTCCTGCAGTTCGTTCATCAGGCGCAAAATAGCTGCCTGGTTCTGGTCGTTGGTCGCTTTCGCTTCCTCTTCCTTCGACTGCGCCAGCTGTCGCATCGAGTCCGCTTCCTGGCGGCGGCCTTCAGCAGCACGGGCACGCGCACGGGAATCTTGCAGCATGACTTTACCGATCGCGGCAGCAACGGCGGCCGTGAACAGCGTGGCCAGGCCGGTCAGCCAGAGCCAGATACCGGCGCTATCCTGCTCGCTACGGAAGTCGCCCTGGACCGCGGTCAGCAGTTTTTTGATTTCTTCGTTTTCGTAGAAAATCGACAGTTCGGCGCCTTTGGCGGCCGTGAATTTCGACAGGTTGGCCAGCACCGAGCTATACACCAGCGCGTGGTAGGTGTCGAACTTGCTCTTCATTTCGCCCAGCAGGGCGCGCATTTCAGGATCGCGCACGGCGGCCAGCTGCATCGTGTCGTTGCCCTCAAGGAAACCGTTGATTGTCAGGCGGAAGGTGGTTGCATCCTTGCCCAGCTGGAAAGCGGTATCGGGCTTGATACCGCCCGAGGTCAGGAACTCACTGGCGCTGCGCGACATGCGCTGGGTCAGCATGGTCAGACGGCCCAGCGCCTGCAGTTCGCGCGGGGTGGCGCCCTTCTGGACCTTCTGGCCCAGCAGTTCTTCCGTCATCGACAGCAGCTCCGGCGACAGCGCATCGAGCTGTTTCAGGGTAGCCTTAAAGCCGATCAGTTCTGGCTTCATTTTCATAATGGTGCCGGCCGAATTGTCGGTCGAAATCCATTTGGTCTTTGCCAGATTGAGTTTTTTGGTCATGCTCGAGGGCGCGGCTGCGGTCATCAGCGCCAAATCCTTGTTCAGCAAGGCGCGGCTCTCTTCGAGTTGCGCGAATGCCTCTTCGTTACCCTGGATCGCGTTAGGCGCCGCTTTACCGATACGCTGCGAGTGCATCAGTGCATCCGATGCAATCTGCGTCTGATTCGACGACTTGACGCTGTTTGCCGTATTCATCGCCAGCGCGGCGACGATCACGACGATGCCGCCGGCGAACACGCCCATCAGGATACGCTGCTGGCGTCCGAGGGACAGGTGGCCGATGAACGGCAACTCCATCGGGGCGGACTCCGGCTCGATCATCAACTCGTCCGGCTGGCGTCCCAACAGGGCGCCTTCGGTCGAATCCGATCCGCCATCGCCCGGCCCGCCAGGTCCGTCCGGCACGGCCAGGAAGCCGTCCGAATGGGTGTCGTCCCGGTCTTCCGGCATCTCGCTGGCCGGACCGAATTCGGTGTCGGGGGCCGCTAACACGCCCACATTGTCGTCACCACCCTTTGGGGAGAACCCCAATGAACTTTTCCAAGCAAATCCCATTACAGCTCCCAATCCCAAAGGTATACATAGCCACTTGTGGCGTGACTTAAAATCCGACGTGTAAAAAGCGTGTGTCGCGTACCAGCGCCGCAATATCGAGCACTGTCCATTCATTGGCCTCGGCGTCCTTCAACCGATCGCCAGTCACTTCCATGTCGCCCGCATGGCGCAGGCCGTACACGCGCGAAACGAGCAGTCCACAGTTAAAGCCAAGTCCCCCGGCGAAGGTCACCACCCGGCTGTCCGAGCCGATCGTGGTCTCGCCCTGGCCGTGGTAGCGGGCCAGGTCGATCACGCTGATCAGGTTACCCCGGATGTTGGCCAGGCCAAGGTACCAGGGCTGGGTCAGGGGCACCACGGTCACCGACGGCACCGGCACGATTTCGCCGACCTGGGTCAGGTCGAGCAGATAGCGCTCCGGGCCCATCATCACGCCGAGCTGGTTGATGCGCGCGCCGGCATTGTTGCGTGCCGCCTGCATGCGTTCGAGCAGCTGCACCTGATACTGGCGTAAACGGGTACGCCGTCCGGCCCCATCGGACTGGACGGTTTTTTCTGGAGCTGCCTGGACGGCTTCTGCGCTCATGGCATCAGGCGCCGAGCGCGGCGATCTTTGCCAGCAGCAGTTCCGGGTCGACCGGCTTGACCAGGTACTCGCGCGCGCCCTGGCGCAAGCCCCATACGCGGTCGGTTTCCTGGTTCTTGCTGCTGCAGATAATGATAGGCACGTCGGCCAGCTCGGGATCCTTGGAGATGGCGCGCGTCACCTGGAAGCCGTTCGCTCCCGGCATGACCACGTCCATCAGGATCAGATGCGGCTTGTCGGCCTTGATCTTGAGGAAGGCTTCTTCGCCGTTTTCGGCGGTGGTGACGGTAAAACCGTTTTTGACCAGGATGTCGGTCAAGTAGTAACGCTCTGTAGGGGAGTCGTCGACGATCAGAATTTTAGTAATGGCCACGTGGCTCTCCTGGATTATTTGGACACTGCACCGGCCGTATGCTCGCGCACAGCGGCAAGCAGACTGTCTTTGCTAAAGGGTTTGGTAAGGTAAGCCGAGGAACCGACCATGGCTCCGCGCGCGCGGTCGAACAGGCCGTCCTTGGATGACAGCATGACCACCGGGGTGCCATGGAACTTTGCGCTCTTTTTGATCAGGGCGCAGGTCTGGTAGCCGTCAAGGCGCGGCATCAGGATGTCGCAGAACACCAGCGAAGGATGGTGGTCGTTGATCTTGGCAAGGGCATCGAAGCCATCGTCGGCCAGCACCACCTGGTAGCCTGCCTGGGTGAGAAAAATTTCGGCGGAACGACGAATCGTACTGCTATCGTCGATGACCATGATCTTCAAGACTGTCGGTTGCGTCGTCATTGTCATATTCAGTTTACACGGCATGAAGCTGAACGATACCATAGGGCAAGGCTCTTGTGCGATATCTGTTGCATTCGTTCAACTAATGTATTAAAAACGCCGCGTTCCAATTAGATAACTGTCATCTCGAAGTCATCCTTTCGGGCGCCGCATTCGGGACAGGTCCAGTTCATCGGGACATCGGCCCAGCGCGTTCCCGGGGCAATACCCTCGTCCGGCAGCCCTGCTTCCTCCTCGTAGACCCAGCCGCAAATGAGGCACATCCAGGTCTGGAAAGGGGTTGACGGGGCGCTTCCTGTTTCTTGGCTACTCACGTTGACTATCCTTCTATCTAGTATCATGACGAATCAGGCATCTTAATCTACCCGTCGTGCAAAACCAAACATCTCCACTCATTCTCACATTCGGCGTCTCCGATCCGGTCGGCGCCATGGGCATCCAGTCCGACCTTGCGGCCTTCGGTGCGCTCGGCTGCCACGGCCTTTCGGTCACCACGGGCCTGCTGGTGGCCGACAGCGCGCGCGTTGAAGACACCTATGACATCGACGCCGACTGGCTGGTCGACCAGGCCCGCCTGATCCTCGAGGACATGCCGGTGGCCGCCTTCAAGGTCGGTGCGCTCACCAGCATCGAGCAGGCCTCGGCGATCGCCGAGATCATCTCGGACTACCCGGACGTGCCTTTCATCCTCGACCCTTTCCTGTCCAGCCTTCCCGATTCGGGACTGGCCGACGACGACATGCTGGGCGCGATCCGCCAGATCCTGGCGCCCCAGGCGACCGTCCTGCTGCTGTCGCAGGTGGAACTGGCGCGCATGGCCGAAACCTGGCGCGAAGGCGGCGCCGACATGCTGCTTGAGGACGTGGCCGAACTGACCGGCAGCGGCTGCGCCTACGTGCTGGTGACCGGCACCGGCAGCGGCGCGCAGGCGGTGCGCACCAATACCCTGTTCGGCGAGGACGGCGTGGTGACCACCTACGACTGGCGCCACCTGCCCGGCCCGTTCGTGGGCGCTGGCGGCACCATGTCGGCGGCCATCGCCGCCTTCATGGCGCACGGCGCCGATCCGATGGCCGCAACCAGCGCGGCCCAGTCCTTTACCGCCGGCGCGCTGGCCAACGCCCAGCGCTTCGGCATGGGCAAGCTGGTACCCAACAAATTTTTCGCACACTCTTTTCATGGATTGAACCAGTCATGACCACTCCCGACCCATCACGCAACACCGAACTGTTCGCGCGCGCCCAGAAAACCACGCCTGGCGGCGTCAACTCGCCCGTACGCGCCTTCAAATCGGTAGGCGGCACGCCGCGCTTCATCACGCGCGCCGAAGGCCCCTACTTCTGGGACGCCGACGGCAAGCGCTACATCGATTACATCGGCTCCTGGGGCCCCGCCATCGTCGGCCACGCCCATCCCGAGGTGGTCAAGGCGGTGCAGGACGCGGCCGCGCGCGGCCTGTCGTTCGGCGCGCCGACCGAAGGCGAAATCCTGATGGCCGAAGAAATCTGCAAGCTGGTGCCGTCGATCGAACAGGTGCGCCTGGTATCGTCGGGCACCGAAGCGACCATGAGCGCACTGCGCCTGGCGCGCGGCGCCACCGGGCGCGACAAGATCGTCAAGTTCGAAGGCTGCTACCACGGCCACGCCGACTCGCTGCTGGTGAAAGCGGGCAGCGGCCTGCTCACCTTCGGCAACCCCACCTCGGCCGGCGTGCCGGAAGACTTCGTCAAGCACACGCTGGTCCTCGATTACAACAACGTGGCCCAGCTGGAGGACGCGTTCGAATCGATGGGCGACACCATCGCCTGCGTGATCGTCGAGCCGGTGGCCGGCAATATGAATTTGATCAAGGCCACGCCGGAGTTCCTGCGTTCGATGCGCGAGCTGTGCACGCGCCACGGCGCCGTGCTCATTTTCGATGAAGTCATGTGCGGCTTCCGGGTCGGCCTGGGCGGCGCGCAGGAACTGTACGACATCGTTCCCGACCTGACCGCGCTGGGCAAGGTCATCGGCGGCGGCATGCCGGTGGCGGCCTTCGGCGGACGCGCCGAACTGATGCAGAACATGGCGCCGATTGGCGCGGTCTACCAGGCCGGTACGCTGTCCGGCAATCCGGTCGCGGTGGCGGCGGGCATGACGACCCTGAAGCTGATCCAGGAGCCCGGCTTCTATACCAAGCTGGCAGCCCAGACCGCCAAGCTGGCCGCGGGCCTGACGGCCGCAGCCAGGGAGGCCGGCATCACCTTCTGCGCCGACTCGGTGGGCGGCATGTTCGGCATTTATTTCAGCGCCGAAGTGCCGGGCAGCTATGCCGAAATGATGGCAGGCGACAAGACGCGCTTCAATGCCTTCTTCCACGCCATGCTGGACGAAGGCGTCTATTTCGCACCGGCCGCCTTCGAAGCCGGCTTCGTTTCGGCCCAGCACGACGACGCCGTGATCGAGGCGACTATTGCCGCAGCGAAGAGAGTGTTTGCACGGCTGAAATAAATAAGATCGCCCTTGCAAGACACTTGCAAGGGCACCATCAAGTGCAGATCGTTCAAGTAAACGACGGGCTGCTTATTGCTGTTCCGCTACTTTATCACTACGCCATTCGCCCCCCTTTCTTACGTCTCCGTACCGCTTCTTGACCAACTATTGTCTTTTTTATGTAACTAATGTTGAAATTTAATGGAATAACAAGAGTTTATTATTGACAACATTGCTATGCCTGCGTAGTGTCTGGCACTCATAAAACATAATTAGGAGTCATAAATGGTCCGTCGTTTAATTCTTGCATTCGCATTTTTCAGTACCCTCTCCGCAATTTCCGCGCCTGTATTTGCAAATGTTTGGCTGTGCATGGCCTATTGCGGCGAAATCGAAGGATCGACTCTGAAGCAATGTCGTAAAGTCTGCGGTCTGTCGCCAGAGGCTTCTTAACAAGCAATAAAACCGCGCTGTGGCAACTAGCCATAGCGCTCCTTGAGTGGAAGAAGCAGGCTTTGAAACTACCATTTCGTACGCTGGCAATCGCGGCAATGTTGGGCGCCGCGTTACCAGGATGGGCACAAGAAGCTGCCAAGGCTGCTTCCACCCAGGTCGTGATCACTGGAAGTCTTAGCGACACCGCAGCGAGACGGGATTTTGTCGCGGGCAAGATCATTATTGGCCGCAAGCGCATCGAAGAAAGCGGCGTGCGCCGCGTCGACGAGCTATTGAAACGCGAGCCCTCCGTTACCGTCCGCGGCGACGGCAGCATCGGCCTGCTCAATATGCCCGGCTACACCCAGATTTTGGTCGATGGCCAGGCACCGCTGTCCGGGCAAAGCCCGGGCCAGCTCGACCTGGTCCATGTCGAAAAAATCGAGATCATCAAATCCAGCGTCGCCCAGTTCGGGCCTTTCGGCATTGCCGGAACCATCAATATCGTCTCCCGCAAGACTGTCCGCAAGACCGATACCCGGCTCAGCACTGGAATGAGCAACACTGGCGGCAAGTCCACCGCCAATCTGTCCTTGTCGCACAATCAAAGCACCGAGGGGTCTCCCCTGCGCTTTAACGTCGATCTGTCCGCCGAAAAGGGGAGCGGCACGACGGAACGCCACGTCAGGCAAACGCTGACCCCACGTGGCCAGAGCGAACAGGATCAATGGCAGGCCGCCATCGGCGGCACATCGCGCAACGCTTTTCTGCTCGGCAGCGGCAACCTCACCTGGCAGCGCGGTCCGGACGAGACAGTGAGCTTTTCGCCTGAAATCATGCGCATGGGTGGGCCAGGCAGACAGGATGAATCGCGACGGTGGGCGGGCGGCACGATATTAAATGTGCAAGAAGAAAAAGAAGGATCGTTCCAGGGGTACACCCTGCCAGTCAAATGGTTGTTCAAGCCCAGCAAGACGAGCCAGGTAGACATGAACCTGTCGAGCAGGTTGATGCGAATCCGCTCGGACCTGGCGCGGACCGATACGGACGGCTTGCAATCGACTTTGCGCAACAGCGCTCTACGCACCGAAAAGTCCGTCAATTCCTTCAGCCTCGCCTACCGCGCCAGTCTGACAGGCGGCCATGACCTGAGCGCCGGCACCACGCTGAGCGCGATCAAGAACGACACGGACTACGACTACAGCGTCAATGGCTTGCCGGACACCGCCCGGGAGGCGCTGGGCACCGAACGGCAGTCGTTGAGCAAAAGCCTCAGGCTTTATATGCAGGACGAATGGCGGGTGAACGAACGCTGGGCCTTGAACGCGGGCATGTCCGGACAAGGTACTGCCATCGACATTACCGAGTCCCGCTACCGAGGCCAATCCAGTTTTCGCCTGTGGTCACCATCCTTGCATGTATCGAAAAAAATTGGCGACGATGACAAGCGCCAGCTTCGTTTCAGCCTGGCACAGAGCTTCAAGGAGCCCCATGCGGATTCGTTCACGGTGCGGCCGGACATCCATCCACTGGCCCCGTGCAATGCGAACGGAGCGTGCGGCCCGAACACCATTGAAACCGCCGATCGCACAGGCAATCTGGCACTGCGTCCGGAACGCTCGTTGGGCCTGAATCTGTCGTACGAACACGGCATCGGCGATGACAGCCAGATCACCCTGGAATTTTTCACCCGCGACATCACCGGCAAGATCGGTAGCGAAATCACGCTCGATACCGTGGCATGGTCCTCGTCGCCGAGATATGTATCGCGCCCCACCAATCTGGGTGATGCCAGCACGGCCGGTATCAACCTCGAAATGGAGCTGGCCTTGAGCGACATCGCCAAGAACGCTCCGAAAATCGAGTTGCATGGCAGTGTTGGCCTGGCGCGTTCGCACGTGTCGAGCCTGCCAGGGCCGGATAATCGGCTGGACAAGCAGACGCCATGGACGGCCAAACTTGGCGGCAGCTATAGCGTGCCCGGTCTGCCGCTGAAGTTCGACCTGAATGCGGACTGGAGTCCCTCTGTGTGGGTGCGTACCAGCCTCTCGGAGCGCGTCTCGGTGGCACGTGAATTCACCCTTGATGCGAGTGCCAAATGGGCAATCAGCAAGGAAAGCCGGCTGGTCGTCAGCTTCAAGACCCTGTCCCCGCATTCGCCCCTGCAGATCAACGAATACATCGCGGCCAACGAACAAGTTCGGCAATACAGCAACACCAGGAAATTCAACTTTCTGAGTGTGCAGTTCGAAACCAAATTATAAAAACGGCGATTGCCGCAAAAACCACGGAGTGTCCATGAACGCAAAGATCAAGAGTGCCATCATCAATATCGCACTGATGGCTATTACCATCGCGGCAGCAATCGCAATCGGCAGCCAGGCGCCGAAGCTATACCAGCAATGGAAGGGACATGGCAGAACGGGGGATTTCTCGGTGCACGTTGCCAATCAACCCGAACGCCTGACCCTGTACGGCACCACAACCTGCCAGTACTGCGCCATGGCGCGGGCATATTTGAAAAAGGAAGGTATCCCTTTCAATGACCGCGTGGTCGACACGTCAAAAGAAGCGAACGCGCTGTTTGCGCAGTTGAACGAAGGCGGCGTACCAGTGCTGGTATCCGAAAAAAAGCTGATCAGCGGATTCGCCGAGAAAGAATACGGGGAATTGGCCAAGGCCATCCGTCAATAGAAGCGATTCATTTCCTCAATTTTTTAGACAGGAATACCCGATGAAGAAATATTTGTATGCGTTTGTCGCGCTCACCGCAATGACTGCTGCAGCGGCATTTGCCGACGAGGCTGAGGACCCAAAAAGGTGTTACAGGGTCTGCATGGAAGAATTCAAAAAAGACAAGGAAATTTGCAACTGGCTTTGCAAGGGCGGCCCCAGGCCCGCGGAATCAAAAATGCGCAAGAAGCCAGTAATTGAGGCACCGGCGCCGGTGGAACCGAAGCCAGCGGAGTCGAAATAGTGCAAAACCCAGCAACATAAAAAACGTTCGATCTGCCACTCGTAAAACATTAAAAAGGTTCCATAATGATTCGTCGCCTGTTTTTTTCATTCGTATTCTTCGGCACACTAAGCGCCGTGGCGGCACCAGCTTTCGCGTCCGATAAAATGGACTGTTTTGAAAGGTGTACTGAGATAGGGACCTTCACGCAATGCGCAAAAATTTGCGGCCTCACCCCGTCAGTGTAAAGCGGATCTCAAAGCCAACGGCACAAATAAAAAACCACCGTGATCCAAAGCCTGGATCACGGTGGTTTTTTTGTTGGCCGCGCTCTTACTTCAGCCAGCCCCGCCGCCTGAAGTACCAGAACGGCGCAATCGCCGAAATCACCATCAGCGCCAGCGCGAACGGATAGCCGAAGGTCCAGTCCAGTTCCGGGAACTTCTT
This sequence comes from Pseudomonadota bacterium, assembly GCA_040388275.1. Taxonomy (GTDB): domain Bacteria; phylum Pseudomonadota; class Gammaproteobacteria; order Burkholderiales; family Burkholderiaceae_D; genus Telluria_A. Next base: position 1,376 of record JAZKCA010000054.1, on the reverse strand, counting down.
GAAGTTCATGCCGTACAGGCTGGCGATCAGGGTCGGCGGCAGGAAGGCCACCGAGGCCACCGAGAACATCTTGATGATCTTGTTCTGGTTAATGTTGATGAAACCGACGGTGGCATCCATCAGGAAGTTGATCTTATCGAACAGGAATGAGGTGTGGCCGTCCAGCGATTCGATGTCGCGCAAAATCTGGCGCGCTTCCTCGAACTGCTCGGCATTGAGCAGCCGGCCGCGCATCAGGAAGCTGACCGCGCGCCGCGTATCCATCATGTTGCGCCGGATCCGCCCGTTCAAATCCTCCTCGCGGGCGATCGCGTTCAGGGCCGCCGCAGCGTCCTGGTCGGTAAATTCTTTCTGCAGCACGCGGCCGCTGACTTCTTCCAGGTCCTGGTAGATGCCCTCGAGCGCATCGGCCGAATACTCGGCGTCGGTCGCGTACAGGTCGAGCAGCACATCCATGTAGTCGGCGATCGAGCCGGGGCGCGAACGGGCGCGCATGCGCACCAGGCGGAACACCGGCAAATCGTCGGTGTGCACCGAGAACAGCATTTTCTTGGCCAGGATGAAGGCCACCGTGACCACCCGCGAGGGGCCGTCATCTTCTTCCAGCAGGAAGTCGGTGCGCAGGTGCAGGTCGCCGTTTTCCGCTTCGTAATAGCGGGCCGACGCTTCGATATCCTTGACTTCATCTTCGCCGGGCAAAATCACGCCGTAGATGGTCTTGACCCAGGCGCGCTCGTCGTCGTTCGGGTCGGTCAGGTCGACCCAGACCGGCGCGACGCTTTCCAGGTCCTCGCGGCTGTCGATCGGAACCTGGTTGAGCCGGCCATTTTGTAAGACGAATACGTTGATCATGCGCTTTTCTCGGCCGGGATTCAAAACAGCGCCAGTGTACTCTTTAGGCAATTGCCCCACCACCCCGAAACGACAAATTTGCCCTACTGAAGCTGTTTTTCGATCATTTTTTCCCGCATTAACTCAATGCTGGGGTCCACAGCCGGCTTGTCGGGCTTTTTCGGGGCGTCGAAGCCGCGCGAATCGTGAATTTCAATGACCTTGCTGGTCTTGTTCTGTTCCGTGCAGGCGGTATTGGAAATGACCGTCTTGCCTTTGATGACGCAGCTGCGGATCTGGCCTTCGCGGCCCTTCATGGCCGACCTGGCAGAATCGATCACCCCGCCGGCAGCGCTCTTGCTGACCGCGTCGCCCGCCTTGCCGGCGCCCTCGGCGAACAGGTTGCGGTCGGCGCGCATCGAAAACAGCGCCGCCAGGGCCACGGCGGCCAGGATCATGGAGCCCACGAACACCGCCATCAGGTTGATGGCTAAAGTGGACCCACGAGTCAAGACAAGAATGTATTTAGTTTAGGCTGTGCCTAT
>JAZKCA010000053.1:0-4790 GCA_040388275.1 Pseudomonadota bacterium | reverse complement strand
TTTCTTCTGGTGCTGCATCGATCTGGTCGTATGCTTTAGCTTCGCCGCCGAATTTCTTCGACAGAACGGTAGCGATTGCAGCCGTCAGGGTCGTCTTGCCGTGATCAACGTGTCCGATGGTACCGACGTTGACGTGCGGCTTGGTCCGTTCGAATTTACCTTTTGCCATTTTAGACTCCTAACGATTTTTTAAATTTGCCCAGGCACGTCGTGTAACGCCAGCCTGACTGTCTTTGAAAATACTACCGACCAGCTTGATACGAAATTCTGGTGCCCTTTACGTGGATTGAACACGTGGCCTCTCCCTTACCAAGGGAGTGCTCTACCACTGAGCTAAAAGGGCTAATTAATGCGATGTTGTACAACGCGTTGCCGAAGAAGGCTGGAGCGGGTGAAGGGAATCGAACCCTCGTCGTAAGCTTGGAAGGCTTCTGCTCTACCATTGAGCTACACCCGCGAGTATTCGTCTCCGACTTTTCATTCACCTGCTACAACATTCCTGCAACATCTTGGTGGAGGGGGCTGGATTCGAACCAGCGTACTCATAGAGAACAGATTTACAGTCTGTCGCCTTTAACCACTCGGCCACCCCTCCGCGAGGAACCGCAGAGTATGAAGCAAGCACAAAATACTGTCAACTATATTTGCCGGATACTTTGCGCAAATCCGTTGACGTCTCGCTTCGGGGCGTGATTGTAACCGGAGCTTGCGCAAGAGTGCAAGGGGGACCAATGCAATTGTTTTCGACAACCCCGATCCGCCGTTCCCGTCCACCGTTGCGAGCGTGCCACAGACCCCGGGTTGTCACTTACGGCGCCAGCGCCGCCAGCACTTGGCCCTTGAGGGCCTTGATCAAGGAGGTTTCGTCGGCCGGCACGCCTTCGGGCGCGACCGTGGTGCGGTCCGCGTAGAACAGGCCCAGCTGGACCTTGCCGACCACCAGCGGCAGCACGATGAAGCTCTTGGCGTCCGGCAGCAGCTTGCGGTGCCAGGCCGGCAGCAGGTCGCGGATCTTGGGGGTGGTGGTGTCGGCGATCATCAGGTCGGCATCGTTTTCCATCGCCAGGTGGAACAGGTCGCGGGTCGAGGCCATCGGGAACACGAAGCCGGCCTGCTTGCTCGCATGCTCGTCGCCGAAGGCCAGACGGGCCCGGTACTGCCCGCTGCGGCCGTCTTTCAGGCACACGGTGGCAAAGCGGAATCCCATGCTGCGGTACAACGTTTCCAGAACGGCCAGAATGAGTTCATTGACCTTGCTCTGGCCCGAGGCCCGCATATGGGTCACGTCCTGCACCCCGGCCAGCAGCAGTTCGCGTGCGTTGAGCGGCTTGCCGCTGGGGTGGCATCCGGCCATGCCCGGCTCCTCGGCGCCCATGGTGGCCAGCAGCAGCACATTCGGCAAGCCTTCCGCCTCCGGCTCGCTCGCCAGTTCGAACTTCGCGGGCGCCTCCATGTTCATGCTCTGCAGCAGGGCTTGCATTTCCGCCTGCACGGTATCGAACAGCTCGGCCATCTGCTCGAGGTCGAGGTTCAGCGCCACGCCGTAGCGCGCCTGCAGCGCGCGCGCTTCGTGGCTAGCCTTGGGGTCGTTCGAGCGCGCCATCAGGCGCGACACATCGAAACCGAACGAGGCCACCTGGCGCATCCACTCGCCGCGGCTGGCCGAGACCTTGAGCGTGCCCGGCGGCAGGGGCGCGAGCGAGCGCACGATCACGTCCGGGATTTTCCATTCCGCCATCACCGCTTCCGACAAGCTGTCGTAGGTGCAGCCCAGGATCATTTGCGACGCTTGCGCCAGCGTATGCTCGCCGCTGCCGGCCAGCGCGTTGATTTCGCGGTAACGGTCGTGTTCGTGCGACGCCACCAGCAGCGGTCCGAGATTTTTGAACAAGGCCCCGATCGACGCTTCTTCGGCGCCCTGGTGGTAGCTGTGGCGCGCCATTTCGCGCCCCACCAGGCTGGCGCACAGGGCCGCCATCAGTTCCAGCTTCACGCTTTGCTCGTGGGCGCTGTTCGACAGCGCGTCCACCAGCAGCATGGCCAGCGCGGTGGTCTTGACGTTGTCGAAGCCGAGCAGCGAGATGGCGCGCGAGATGGTGGTGACGTTGGTGCCGGAAGCTGTGCGGTACTGGGCGGTGTTGGACAGGCGCAGGATGCGCTGCGTGAGCGCGGGATCGGACAGCACGTAATAGGCCAGTTCGTGCGTGCCCTGGTCGTCCGAGGACGCCATCTGCACCACCTGGGCCACCGAGGCGCCGAGCGCGAACATGTCCTCGTCGCCGCACACCTTGTTCATCAGGGATGCGCGGACCTTGCGCGTTTCGTTGCCGCCTGGCTGGGATGGGGTGCTCGGCATGATTGCTCTGGTGACGGGAGCGCGCTAGGCCTTCCTGGCACGCGTTCCCTTGTCGTATTTTTTCAGGATCTGCTGATGCAGTCCGGCCAGCGCCGGCAGTTTCGGGTTGACCGGATCGAGCCGGCGCACCGAGTCGATCAGCGACAGCGCGTACTGCCCCAGGCGCTCGTCCCAGCCCACGTTTTCCAGGCACTTGAGCACGGCGACGGCGGCGTTGAACACCACCTGCGGATTGTCCGGCAACTGGTTGACCGCCTCGGTCATCAGCGACACCGCGCCGCGGTAGTCGCCTTCCTTGGCCTTGGCCGCGCCGGCCGCCACCATCTCGGCCACCGCCTGCCGGCTGTCGTTGGCCACCGCGGTCGCCAGGTCGCCGCGTCCGGCTTTCTCGAACACTTCCATGGCCTTGGCCATGGCGGCGGAATTGGGGGCGTTGCGCATCACGTCGCGCATCACGTCGGCCGCGCCCTCTTCCATATTGTTTTGCAGGCAGTTGCGCGCCAGCTCCATCTTGACCTCGGCCGACAGGCCATGGCTATCCTTGCAGGCCGCCACGGCGGCGCTGAGCGACTCGGCCAGGCGCACTTCATTGCCCGTGTATTCATGCACCAGCGCCGACGAGATGGCGCTGCACACGCCGGTGTTTTTTTGCCCGGCCATCGATTTGTCGAGGTCGCGGATCACGGCCGCCGCCTGCACCGGATCGCCCTTGCGCACCAGGGTCTGGACCAGCTTGACGTGGTCTTCCGGATCGCGGAACTCGGAATACTTGGCCTTGCTGACCACTTGCTTGAGCACTTTCTCGGCGGTGTCGGTGTCGCCCGTCTCGAGCGCGATTTCGCCCAGCTTGCGCAGGCGCCGCACCGCATGCGGCGAGACCGCCACCGCTTCAGCCAGCACCGCCTGCGATTTGTCGAACGCGCCGATGGCGGCATGGGTCTTGGCCAGCCAGTCGTAGGCGTCGACGAATTTCTTGCTGCCTTCGACCAGCGATTCGAGGATCTCGAGCGCTTCCGGATAACGCTCGCGCATGAACAGGGTCTTGGCCACGCCCAGCCGCGCCCAGCCGATCTGCTTGGCGTCGTACAGCTGCTGGTAGATCGGCTCGGCCTCGGCCGGCTCGCCCAGGATCATATGCAGTTCGGCGCGCAGGCGCAGGAAGTCGATCGCATAGCGCGGATGCGCCTTCATGCCCGCGATGCAGGCGTCGATGGCGTCGCGCTGGTTGCCCGCTTCCATGAACTGGTGCACCGGCAAAATCGCGTTGCGCTTTTCCAGCGCGCGCGCGATGCGCTCGAGCAGGCGGTCGGCGGTGAACGGCTTGAGGATGTAATCGCTGGGGGTCAGCTCGGCGGCGCTGATGACCTTGCTGTTATTGCCTTCGGCCGTGACCATGAAAAACATGGCCGACAGCGGGATAAGCTTGTGGTGGCGCAAGTCTTCCAGCAATTGCTGGCCGTCCTGCCCGCCGTCGAGGTCGTATTCGCACAGGATCAGGTCGAAGTGCTTGCTGGTCACATGCTTGATGGCCGCATTGGAGCCGCCCGCATGCTCGACCTTGGTCAAGCCGCACAGGTTGAGCATATTGTGTATGCTCGCACGCATGCCGCCATGCGGCTCGATGATCAGTGCTGACAGTCCGTCAAGTTCATTCATTCGCAGGTCTTCCAATCAGCCCCGGGCCGGCGCGCCGCGCTCACCCTGTGAGTATATTACGGCAGGGGAAGAAATTTGTGCGATTCCGTACCGCCATGCGACAAAAGCGGGCCCCGGAGGCCCGCGTTTGTCGCATGGCGATGCTGAAATGCCACGCTTTCGACGGCCAGCCCTTACTCGCCGTCCGCCGGCGCCGGCGGATTGTGCTCGACCACGTGCAGCAGCGCGTCGACCACGTCCGGATCGAACTGGGTGCCGCGCCGTTCGCGGATGTACTCGAGCACATCAAGATAAGGCCACGGTTCCTTGTACGGACGGCGGTGCAGCAGCGCATCGAACACGTCGACCACGGCCACGATGCGCGCGCACAAGGGAATGGCGCGCCCCATCACGGCATTCGGATAGCCGCCGCCGTCGTAATGCTCGTGGTGGCCGCCGGCGATCATGGCGCCGTAGGTCAGGTAGCTGACACCGTCGACCATCTGGGCCGCGCGCTCGAGGATGGCGCGCCCGATCTGGGCGTGGGTCTGCATCACGCGCCGCTCTTCGGCCGTGTGGGCAGCCGGTTTGAGCAGCACCTGGTCCGGCGTGGATACCTTGCCCACGTCGTGCAGGATGCTGGCCAGGCCGATCATTTCAAGCAGTTGCGGCGTCAGCTCCGGGTCGTCGACCCCGATGTCCTTCATGCGCTCGGCGATCTGGGAGGTGAGGTTCTGCACGCGCCGCACATGGCCGCCGGTGCCGTGGTCGCGGAACTCGGCCAGGTCGGCCAGCGCCA
>JAZKCA010000052.1:0-13224 GCA_040388275.1 Pseudomonadota bacterium | reverse complement strand
TGTCGCTGTCGGGCGGCCAGCAGCAGCGCCTGTGCATCGCGCGCGGCGTGGCGGTCAAGCCCGATGTGCTGCTGCTCGACGAGCCGACCTCGGCGCTCGACCCGATCTCGACGGCCAAGGTGGAAGAACTGATCAGCGAGCTGAAACAGGAATACACGATCACCATCGTCACCCACAATATGCAGCAGGCCGCGCGCTGCTCGGACTACACTGCGTATATGTACCTGGGCGAACTGGTGGAATTCGGCGAGACCGACCAGATATTCATGAATCCGGCGCGCAAAGAGACGCAGGATTACATTACCGGCCGTTTCGGCTGATCGACAGAACAAGACTATACGGAGAGCAGCAATGATTGGTGAGCATTCCTCAAAACAGTACGACCACGAACTCGAAACGATCCGCTCCAAGGTGCTGTTGATGGGCGGTCTGGTCGAATCGCAATTCCTCGATGCGATGAACTGCTTTCGCAGTGGTAACGTGGAAGCGGCCGACCGCGTGATCGCCGAAGACGACCAGGTCAACCAGCTTGAAGTGGCGCTGGACGACGCCTGCAGCCATCTGATCGTCAAGCGCCAGCCGACCGCCAACGACCTGCGCACCGTGATGGCCACCATCAAGGTCATCACCGACCTGGAGCGCGTGGGCGACGAGGCGTCCAAGATCGCGCGCGTGTCGAAAAGCCTGCACAGCCGCGGCGTGCCGGGTCTGAACCACTACGAAATGGTGCGCACCATCGCGGTTGCCACCACCGACATGCTCCACGACTCGCTCGACGCCTTCGCCCGCCTAGACGGCAGGCAGGCGCTCCAGCTGATCGCCCAGGACGCGGTGGTCGACCATGAATTCAAGTCCATCATGCGCAATCTGATCACCTTCATGATGGAAGACCCGCGCACGATCTCGTCGGCGCTGGACACCCTGTGGGTGGCCAAGGCCATCGAACGCATCGGCGACCATGCCAAGAACATCGCCGAATACGTGATCTACGTGGTAGAAGGCAAGGACATCCGCCACGCCAAGCCGGCGGCGCCCGCCATCGACGTACCGGCGGCGTAAGCGATGGCCATCGAAAAAACCACCGTCCTGATTGTCGAAGACGAGCCGGCGATTATCGAGCTGGTGACGTTTTCGCTGCGCGAGACGGGCTGGAAGGTATGCTCGGTGCAGAACGTGGCCGATGCCTGGGATTTCATCATGCAGAAGACCCCGCACCTGATCCTGCTGGACTGGATGCTGCCCGACCAGACCGGCCTGCGCCTGCTGGCGCGGATCCGCGCCGACCGCAATTTCAACGAAATCCCGGTCATCATGCTCACTGCGAAAAGCATGGAAGAGGACAAGCTGGCCGGCCTGAACACCGGCGCCGACGACTACGTGACGAAACCGTTCTCGCCGCGCGAGCTGCTGGCCCGCTCCAAGGCGCTGCTGCGCCGCAAGAGCCCGGAGCACGCCGAAGCGGCCCTGAGCGCCGGCCCGGTCATGCTCGACCCGGTCAGCTGTTCGGTGCAGATCGACGGCCAGAAGATCGATATCGGGCACGCCGAATACAAGCTGCTCAAGTTCTTCATGGCGCACCCGGAGCGCGTGTATTCGCGCAGCCAGCTGCTCGACAAGGTATGGGGCGACCATGCCGTGATCGAGGAGCGCACGGTCGACGTCCATGTGCTGCGCTTGCGCAAGGCGCTCAAGGAGTCGGAAAGGCTGATCAAGACCGTCCGCAGCGTCGGTTACATGCTGTCCGAAAAAGCCTGAGCAGGACAACGTGAGCCCACAACTCCTCTTCTGGGTCCCGGCGCTGCTGCGCATGGCCTTCATTCTGGCCGGCGCCTGCGTTTTCTGGTTCCTGTTCGGCGCCGCGTGGGGCCTCGGCTTCGCGCTGGTGTCGGTCATCACCCTGCTGGTCATCCAGCTCAATTACCTGCACAAGCTGGGCGAGTGGCTCGACAACCCGCACAGCACCCGCTTGCCGGACGGCTGGGGTTCATGGACCAGCATTTTTTCGCGCCTGTACCGGCTGCGCCGCGACGACGAGCGCAACCAGTCCGAACTGACCGAATGGCTGGCGCGCTTTCGCCAGGCCATGCGCCTGCTGCCTGACGGCGTGGTGATCATGGACGACGTGCTGTTCCTCGAGTGGTGCAACCCGGCCGCCGAGCAGCACCTGGGCCTGACGCTGGACAAGGACAAGGGCATGCGCGTGACGAACCTGATTCGCCATCCCGCCTTCATCGACTACATTATCCTGGGACGCTACGAGCAGCCGCTGACGCTGAGCCTGCGCGAGCGCAAGCTGATCTGCCAGATCATCCCGTTCGAAAACCGGCGCCAGATTCTGGTGACCCACGACGTGACCGAGAACCAGCGCATCGAAGAGATGCGGCGCGACTTCATCGCCAACGCCTCGCACGAACTGCGCACGCCGCTGACGGTGATCGTCGGCTTCCTTGAAATCGCCTCGGCCGAGATGGACCTGGACGCGGCCACCCGCACCGCGCACCTGAAGCTGATGACGGAGCAGGGCAGGCGCATGCAGGGCCTCATCGAGGACATGCTGACCTTGTCGCGCCTTGAATCGCTCGATTATCCGCTGCGTCCGGAGCGGGTCGACATCCACGCCCTGATGGATGAAATCGCCGACGAGGCGCGCGCGCTATCGAACGGCAAGCATGAAGTCACTGCCAGCGTCGACGGGCCGGACGTGACCGGGAGCGCCGAGGAACTGCGCAGCGCTTTCGGCAACCTGGCGTCGAACGCGGTGCGCTACACGCCGGCCGGCGGCACCATCCACCTGAGCTGGCAGGACGGCCCGGACGGCCCGCAGTTCTGCGCCGCCGACACCGGGATCGGCATCGACCAGATCCACATCGCGCGCCTCACTGAACGCTTCTACCGGGTCGACAAGAGCCGTTCGCGCGAAACGCAGGGGACGGGGCTGGGACTGGCGATCGTCAAGCACGTGTTGCTGCGCCATGGCGGCGCCTTGTCGATCAAGTCGGAAGCGGGCAAGGGCAGCAAATTCATCGTGACCTTGCCGCAAAAGGCCGTCGCATAAGTTATGCCACCACGTCGTCCTCGCGCACGCGGGGACCCAAGTTTCTGTGCTCAGTAGGGATCGGCGCGGCGGCAGCGAACTCACGCCGCCGGTCGTACCTGACAGCCAGCACACGCTGGGCCAGCTGAACGTTGACGCCGTGCGCCAGCAGATGCTCGCACGCATACTCGAAGCCATATTCCGCCTGCAGTTGCAATGCTTGGGCAATGCGCGCGGCGGTATCTTCGTCATTGCGCAAATCAATAATACGCTGCCTCATGCGAGCCTTTCGAATTCTGGTGCCGATACTTGAGCCGACCGGACAAAGCTGCCGAAGCGCCTCGCGAGGCGCCGTCGAACAAGAGCCATATTAGGCAGCTTGTATGACGGCCTGATTACAGGGAAAACTTGCCACGCAGTCATAGTCTTGTCATGCGCGGATGGCACCATGGGAATGTTCGTCATGGGACACTCCTCTTGGCCGCGCCGCAATGGCGCGGCATTTTTTTTGCATGCTTTATTTGAACGCGGCGACCGCAGCGCGGCCCACCGCCGGGTCATCGGTGAAAAAGCCATCGATGCCGGCCTTCAGGTAGGCACTGATCTCGGCGATCGCGTCGCCCCGCTGCGTCAGCGACGCCACATCCGGCTTGCGCATGCTCACCGGCAGGAAGGGATTCTCGGGCCGCAAGGTCCAGGTGTGCACTTTCAAGCCGGCCGCCCTGGCGTCGGTCACGAAGCTGGTCGCCGTCCCCAGTTCATTGGCGGCCGTGCGCGGGATGATCACTTCCTTGTACGGCGACACCACGTCCGCATAGACGGCGATTTCCTTCAGCCCTGCCGGCGTGACCAGGTCGGCATAGGTGCGCGTGCTGCCGGCCGCGACGAAGTCGTACGGCGCATTGCGCGGCGCACCGTTGGCCGCGGGCGCGTTCTTGGGATTGTCGATCAACTGCACGATGCGCATGTCGGTCAGGCCGCGCAGCTCCTTCAGGTTGGCCACTTCGAACGACTGGATGAACACGGCCGCCGCCTTGCCGCGGTAGCCGTTCGCGACCAGCTGGTCGACCAGGCGCTTTTCAAGGGGCAGGCCGATCGATTTGAAATAGGTCGGGTGCTTGGTCTCGGGATAGATGCCGATGACTTTGTTGCGCGCCCGGCTTTCCTGCCTGACCAGGTCGATCACTTCCTGCAAGGTCGGCACCTCGAACTGGCCGTCGTAGGCGGCATTCGCGGGGCGGTTGGCGGGAATGCGTTCCTTCGCGCGCAGCGTTTTGAGCTCGGCCAGCGTGAAGTCTTCGGTGAACCAGCCGGTGACCGGTACGCCGTCGATGCTCTTGGTGGTCTTGCGTGCGGCAAACTGGCTCGCGGTGGCGACGTTGGTGGTGCCGGTAATGTCGTTTTCGTGGCGCGCCACCAGCACGCCGTCGCGGGTGGCTACCAGGTCCGGCTCGATGATGTCGGCGCCGTCGTCGATGGCCTGCAAGTAAGCCGCCAGTGTGTGCTCGGGACGCAGCGCGGACGCGCCACGATGCCCGGTGACGGCCGGCGTTGGCGGCCAGGCCGTGCCCGGATTTTGCAGATCGGCCGGCTGGCCGCCGCAGGCGCCCAGCATGGCGGATAGCCCGGTGGCAAGGGTAACGGCAAGCATAGGATGGACACGGGATGCGGATTTGTCGACGATAGCACGCTTCATGGTAGCTCCATTTGTTGAGTGGGAAATATTGCACAGTCAACAAAAGACTACCAAGAGCGCATGACCGTCGTATGACCGGCATGGAGGCGGACAAACGGCGCTCCATGCCAAGTGCACGGAGCGCCGTTTGGCTTGCGCGCTAATACGTCAGATTGAGCTGATAGATCGCGGTCGTCCCGCTGACCTCGTTGCCGACAATGAGCAGGGGCTTCCCGTTGGGCGACTTGTCGGCCATGATCAGTGCCAGGCCTTCCGGGCCGCGGTCGCCGGTGACGGTGCTGCGGGTGTTCAGGTAGGTGGTGAACACCGGTGCGGCCGGCACGCTCACGTCGTACACCATCACACCACCGACGCGTTCAAGGCCGATGAAGGCATAGGTCTTCGCGCCAAACACGGCAACGACCACGCCTTCCGGCTCCGGCCCTTTGTTGGGGCTGCGCGCGTCGAGCGTGTTGTTGTCGTGGCTGGCATTGAAGTTGGCGTTCGCCAGGGCCTTGGTGCGTTGTTCGAGGTCGTCGCCCGAATCGTAGACCAGGGCAATGCCAGTGCTCCAGATGGAAAACGAGCGCGCGCCGAAGCTGTACAGTTCCGTGCACAGGCCGGCGGCGTTCTTGCCGGTATTGCTGCCGTCCGGCGCGGTGGTCACGCGCAAGCGTCCCAGATTGGAATCGAAAGTCATGTTGGCCGCCGCCGCGCCAAACACGGCCGGATCGAGCCCCAGCGGACAATGGTCGCGCACGCGTTTTTCTTCGTTGAAGCCGGGCCAGTCGGCGCGGGCATCGCCTTCGTTGGCGGTGATCAGGTAGGGCACGCCCTTGATGCTGAACGAGGCAATGCCGTCGGGCAGGTACATGCCCTTGACCGGCTGGGGCGCAATCTTGATGGCGGGCGTGCCGCTGTTGGTGTTGGCGCCGCCATCCTCGTCGCTGGCGTCGAGCCCGAAGCCGGCCACGTTGTGGTTCTTCACGCCCAGCGGCTTGAGGGAGGTGATCTTGGCGCTGGCAATGTCGACAATGGCGATGGCATTGTTTTCCTGCAGCGTCACGTAAGCCGTCTTGGCATCGCCGCTCAGCGCGATGTACTCGGGTTCGATGTCTTGCGCGGCATTCGCGCCAGGCCCGAAGATGCGGATGCCGGAGCTGCGCAGCGCCGCTTCCTTGCCGATGAATTCCTTGAAGTCGGCCGTGGCGACGCTCGGCGCGCCGCCGCGGTTGACGGTGATCACGCTGACCGACCCCTCGGGATCGACCGAATCGGCCAGTCTGTAGCTGTTTGGCTCGCCTTCATTGGCCACCAGCAGGGTTTTGCCGTCGGGGGTAAAGGTCACCATGTCGGGCAGGGCGCCGACGGTAACCATATTGAGGAGCTTGAGGTCGGCCGCGTTGTAAAAGGCGACCGTGCCCGGGGATGTCTTGAGCTTCGCTTCGACGGCGAGCGCGACCAGGCCGTCGTGCACCGCCACGCTGTTCACGCCGCCACCAAAGGCGGCGACGCTGATCGTGCCGGCGAGCTTTGGCGCGGCCGGATTGCTCAGGTCGAGCACATCGACCGACCCGTTCGCGCCGTTGACCACGAACAGGCGCTTGCTGGCCGCGTCGTACGCGGTGATTTCCGCCGCGCCCAGCATGGCGCCATCGTAGGCGCCGATTTTTTCCAGCGTCAGCGATACCGGCGTGGGCACGGGCGCGGCATCGCCGCCGCAGGCGGTGAGCATGCACAGGGGGAGAACGAAGGACAGAAAATTGCGATGGCTGCGAGCGAACATGATCACCTTATCTTGTTAGAAAAGGCAAGTATGCAGATCGGCCATGACGAGCCTGTGACATTGGGCATGCGAACTCATGGCGCGAAGCCGCGCGGCTGGCCGCACGGCCATCGCCTGGCGCAGGCTGCAGGCCAGTGGGCACGTTCTCGAGCAGGCGCAGATAGTCATAATCCGCGATGCAGCTTCGCCAGCCTGTCAGTCACGGTTCAAGCGCCAACCGTGACGCCTGCGGGCGCATCCTGGCCGTACGGCGTTTGCGGCATGCGCCGTTCCAAAGCCCGGTTCAGTTCTTTGAGCAGCTGGCGCGGCTCGGCGTCGACGTTGCGGAAGGTGTAGCGAATCGTCGGCGTGATGGCTTGCCCGCTGCGCTGCGCATGGTGGCGCAGGCTGGCCACGGCGCGCCGCAGATGGTCGGCCAGCGCATGCGCGGCCTCCGCCCTGGTGTTTGACAGCAGCACGGCGAAGCGGTCGCCGGCATAGCGGCACAGCAGGTCGGTGCTGCGCAGGTTCAGCAGCAAGACCTGGGTCACCGCCTGCAGCACGCGGTCGCCTTCGCGCTGGCCGAAGTCGCGATTGACCAGGTGGAAGCTGTCGATGTCGAGCATCAGCAGGCAGCAGTTGTCGCCGCCACGCTCGTATTCGATGCGCAGCTGTTCGCGCAGGTAGTCGGCGTCGCCGACCTGGGTCAGCTGGTCGAAAGAGCGATGGTCTTGGAACAGGCGTTCGCGTTTCTGCAAGTGCGCGGTCACCATGAACTGCTCGCGCCGCCAGTAGAGCAAGCCCCAGGTCAGGCTGACCATGCCGGCCAGCGTGACGCCGCTTTCGATCAGGTGGCTCCATGACTGGTCCTTGGCCAGGGTGAAGAATTCGTCCATGCAGTCGGCCATGGCGCCCAGCATCAGGCCGCCCAGGCCGCATGCGAGCAGGGTGGTGGCGCGGCCCGCCGGGCGGCTGCCGAGCACAATCACGAACCAGATGCACGCCATGGCGGCAACGCTCGCCTCGCCGGCGATGTCGATCAGCTTCCACTGCGCCGGCGGCTTTGGTTCGCCCAGGCCGGCGTAGATGGTCAGGATGGCACCCGCGGCCAATGCGGCCAGCGTGAAGAAGAACCGTTGGGATCGTGGCATGGCGTGCGCTCCTTGTGGGCTAATGCCTCCCGATAGTAGTGGGGCCACGTGACATATTGATGACAGGCAGCAGTCCAATGAGCTCGAAAGCAACAGTTGGATTGGCTCAAACACCCGCAGCCAAGGGCAGCGGGCGCTTTCCTCAGCCCGTATGCCGTCCGAATTTGCCGCTGCGGACCCACACCGTGACCTTGCCCGCCGGTGCACTGAAGTTGCCCCAGCCGCTGGCATTGGCGCACACCGCCGTGCCCACTGCATTGGTCACGTCGTTGAAGCACTGGTTGGCATGCGCGCTGCCCACGAACATCCACTTCGAGCCTGCGCTGTTGCGGTTGTCGTTCATTAGCACCGCCACGCCGTACCAGTGGCTGGCATTGCCTTCGCGCGTCCAGCCGACCACGTCGCTATTGTCGAAGTAGTCGTTCTGCTTGCCGTAGGCGTGAAACTTGCGCCCGGTGAGCATCTGGTCGATGACCCAGCCGTGGCTGGCCACCTTGCCTGGCACGCCTTCATGGTCGCCGAGGAACACGGTCGGGTAGCCAGCCTCGCGCAGCAGGATGGTGGCGTAGGCCAGCGGCTTGAACCAGTCCTGCACCTTGGACGACAGCGAGCGGCCGTCGAGCGTGTCGTGGTTGTCGACAAACGTCGCTGCGCGCGACGGCTGCCATGCCACCAAAGTGTTGTTCAGCAGCGAGCCCATGTCGAAGCCGCCGTTGGCGTTGGCGGCCGATTCGAACTTGGCGTGCAGCGGGACGTCGAAGGCCGACATCCTGTCGTTGGTGGTGCCGTTCACGCTGTTGACGTAGTTGTTGAGCACGTTGATGTCGCGCTCCCAGTACTCGCTCACGGCAAACGCGCCGCTCTTGCCGGTGGCCTGGCGCACGTGGTACAGCCATTCATTGAAGTAGCTCGACGTGATGTGCTTGGTCGCATCGATGCGAAAACCGTCCAGCTTGGCCGTGTTGGTGTACCACACGCCCCAGTCCTTCAAGTGGTTCTTCACGTCAGGATGCTGGAAGTCCAGGTCGGCGCCCATCAGGTAGTCGTAATTGCCTTTTTCCGTGCTGACCTGCGGATCCCAGCCCTTGCCGGCGCCGCGGAACTTGTAGATGCGGCAGCCGCTGCAGCCGTCCGCGCCCAGGTTTTGCGCGTAATCGACCCCGTCGAAGTGGTACCAGTTCCAGCGGAAATTGTTGTACATCAGCGTGCCGTTGGCCTGCATGCGGCCGGGGAAGGTGAAGTTGGTCCACACCTGCAGGCTGGCGTCGACGCCATATTCGGTGTTGCGGTTGTTCTGGTCGACCCGCACGCCGGTGGTCCATTCGGTCAGGTCCGCGCTGGTTTTGTGGTTGAGAACAATATCGGCATAGACCTGGATGCCCGCCGCGTGGGCCGCGTCGATGGCGGCAATGTACTGGGCCTTGGTGCCCCAGCGCGTGCGCACGCTGCCTTTCTGGTTGAATTCGCCAAGGTCGAACAGGTCGTAGACGCCATAGCCGACGTCAGTGGCGCCGGCGCCGCCCTTGTAGGCCGGCGGCAGCCAGAACGCGGTGATGCCCTTATTGGCCCAGCCGGCGGCGGCGGCGTTGACCCGGTTCCAGTGCTGGCCGTCGCCGTTCGAGTCCCAATCAAAGTATTGCAGCATCGTCCCATTGGTTTGGGCCATGCAGGATGCGGGCGCCGATGCGAGGAGGGCGCCTAGGAGGAAGCTGGACAGTGTGGTTGTTTGCATTTTGTCTCCGATTGAGTGTTTTAGTTTTTTTACTCTCTGGCAATGCGAAAAGGGGCGGCCCCTCCTGGTTGTCTCCTTGTTTATGAAATATGCGTAGCTTTACTACCAAATTGTGAATGTGCATGCTGACGCTCTCCTGCAATGCTGTCAAATCTCACACAATCTATTCGTAGTTTTACTTCCACTTCTTTCGGCGAAGGAACCACGCCATGGATTGGCGGTACAATCCCGTTCGCCCATCTTTTTGCCCCCCCTCTATATATGTATTCAAAACGTCTTGCCCTGATTACCCTCGCTTTTCTGCTTGCAGGCTGCCGTTCCACACCCGTGCCGGTGCCGGTCGAGCCGGTGGCTGTCAAGGCGCCGCCGCCGCCGCGCAAGATCAAGGTGGCCCTGGCCCTTGGGGGAGGTGCCGCGCGCGGTTTTGCGCACATCGGCGTGATCAAGGCGCTCGAGGCGCAGGGGATTTATCCGGAAATCGTGGTCGGTACCAGTGCCGGCAGCGTGGTTGGCGCCATGTATGCGGCCGGGAACAATGGCTTTGCGCTGCAAAAGATCGCCATGGACATGGACGAGGCCACCATCTCGGACTGGGCATTGCCGCTGTTTAGCAAGAGCTCGGGCGTGCTCAAGGGCGAAGCCCTGCAGGCTTACGTCAACAAGGCCGTCAAGAACGTGACCATGGAAAAGCTCAAGCTCAAGTTCGGCGCCGTCGCTACCGACCTGAACAGTGGCCAGCCGATCCTGTTCCAGCGCGGCAATACCGGGCAAGCCGTGCGCGCCTCATCGTCGGTGCCAAGCGTATTCCAGCCGGTGGTGATCGGCGGGCATTCTTATGTGGACGGCGGCCTGGTCGCTCCGGTTCCGGTGCGTTTTGCGCGCGAAATGGGAGCTGATTTCATTATTGCGGTAAATATTTCAACGCAAACTGAAGCGCAGGCAGCGGTCAGCTCGGTCCAGGTGTTGTTGCAGACCTTTGCGATCATGGGGCAGCGCCTGAATCACCATGAGCTGGCGGGCGCCGATATCGTGATCCAGCCTGCGCTGGCAAAGATGGGCGGTAACGACTTTAATGGCCGCAACCTGGCGATCATGGCCGGCGAGCAGGCGGCGGCCCAGGCGATGCCGCAAATTAAAGCGAAGCTGAAGGCGCTCGAGCAGCCATAATCCCTATACAGGATCGGATATCGGCGGGCGCTGTGGTTGCCGTAGAATCCGGCACCAACTATTTTCAGGGTGACCCAATGCAAACGAAATCCGTACTGAGCGCTGCCGATGTGAAGAAGATTGCCGCTGCTGCCGAAGCAGAAGCACTGGCCAATAACTGGGCGGTCTCAATCGCCATTGTGGACGACGGCGGCCACCTGCTGGCCTTGCAGCGCCTCGATGGTGCCGCACCGCTGTCGGCGCATATTTCGACCGCCAAGGCAAAGACTTCGGCGCTGGGCCGGCGCGAAACCAAGATCTATGAAGACATCATCAATAACGGGCGTACCGCGTTCGTGACGGTGCCGTTTGTCGATGGCATGCTCGAAGGTGGCGTGCCGATTCTGGTTGACGGGCAGGTGATCGGTGCGGTGGGAGTATCCGGCGTCAAGTCGGATCAGGATGCGCAGATCGCAAAAGCTGGCATCGCCGCGTTGGTATAAGTGGCATGGAGGGTTGCGCTGCGCTTACCCGCCCTACATGTTTCGTCGAGGGCATGTAGGGCGGGTAAGCGCAGCGCAACCCTCCTTCGGCATCAAGCGTGGATGGAAGGTCCTTCGGGCGCGGACGCAAGTGCATTGGTTCGTGCCAGCCAATCGGTCAGTGGCGCCATGCTCGTCAACTGAATCTCCGGCCCTTCGATCAGCCCGATTTGTTCCAGGTTGCCCATGTCGCAACTGAGCTTGTTGACCGTAGGCGAACCCTTGACCATGCGGTCGTAAGCCTTGAACACCTTGTTCTGCCACGACAGCAGTGCGGCATCGTTGAACTTGTTATTCTCGAAATACACGGTCACCGATCCATCCGGATTCCCAAAGCCCACCATTCCCGATCCGTTCTTCAGTAATTCAATGACCGTCTCTTCGGCGTCCGTGCGCGGCACGAATACGGCGGCCCTGCCGCCTGGGCCAGGGCGGTCGATCGGAGTGTCTCTGCCATAAGTGCTCATGTGTGTGTCCTTCTATGGTTCGAATAACATCGGAAGAATTAATGCGGCGAACCGCTTCGGGGTGATTGCCGGGAAGGCCGCTTTGCGCTATAATTTGGAGGTTTAGCCATTCACACATATACCGTAGCGACTACCCACCCATCCCTCATTCAAAATGACACCATACCCTTGAGCGCAAGCAGCTCGGGATGCATGGTTGTCGGTCTGACGTGGCGCAGCTACGGTAACTTTTCAGGAGTTGCCCTTGCCGCCATTTTTTTCTGGCCCTGCCGTTCCAGCCATTCTCGCGCTCGCAGACGGAACGATATTTAAAGGTATTTCCATTGGCGCCGCCGGCCATACCACCGGGGAGGTCGTTTTCAATACATCCATGACCGGTTACCAGGAAATCCTCACCGACCCAAGTTACTCGCGCCAGATCGTTACGCTGACTTATCCGCATATCGGCAACACTGGCGTCAATCCGGAAGACGTCGAATCGGGCAAAGTCCACGCCGCAGGCCTGATCATTCGCGACCTGCCGCTGCTGGCATCGAATTTCCGCTCCACCCAATCGCTGTCCGACTACCTCAAGGCCGAGGGCATCGTGGCCATCGCCGGCATCGACACCCGCAAGCTGACGCGCATCCTGCGCGAAAAAGGCGCGCAAAGCGGTGCTATCCTGGTGGGCACGCAGGGTAACGAGCCTTCGCCGGCGCAGGCACTGGAACTGGCGCGCTCGTTCCCGGGCTTGTCGGGCATGGACCTGGCCAAGGTGGTTTGCACCACCAAGGCCCACGAATTCACCGAAACCGAGTGGAAGCTGGGCGAGGGCTACGGCAAATTGGCCGCAGCCCAATTCCACGTGGTCGCCTTCGACTACGGAGTCAAGCGTAACATCTTGCGCATGTTGACGGAGCGCGGTTGCCGCGTCACCGTGCTGCCGGCGCAAGCCACGGCCGCCGATGCGCTGGCGCTGAACCCGGACGGCATCTTCCTGTCCAACGGCCCCGGCGACCCGCAGCCTTGCGAGTACGCGATCGCCGCGACCAAAGAGCTGATCGAGCGCGGCATTCCTACCTTCGGCATCTGCCTGGGGCACCAGATCATGGCGCTCGCGTCGGGCGCCAAGACGCTCAAGATGAAGTTTGGCCACCACGGCGCCAACCACCCGGTGCAGGATCTCGATTCGCGCCAGGTGATGATCACGTCGCAGAACCACGGTTTTGCCGTCGACGCGGCCACCCTGCCGGCCAACTGCCGCGTGACCCATGTGTCGCTGTTCGACGGGTCGCTGCAGGGCTTTGCCCGCACCGACAAGCCGGCCTTCTGCTTCCAGGGCCACCCTGAAGCCTCGCCAGGACCGAACGACGTAGCCTATCTGTTTGACCGCTTCATCAGCCTGATGCAAGCCGCGGAGAAAAATTAAATGCCTAAGCGTAGTGACATTAAAAGTATTCTGATTATTGGTGCGGGCCCGATCATTATTGGTCAGGCTTGCGAGTTCGATTATTCCGGTGCCCAGGCGTGCAAGGCGCTGCGCGAAGAAGGCTACAAGGTCATCCTCGTCAACAGCAACCCGGCCACCATCATGACCGACCCGGAGATGGCCGATGTGACCTACATCGAGCCGATTACCTGGAAAGTGGTCGAGAAGATCATCGCCAAGGAGCGCCCTGACGCGATCCTGCCGACCATGGGCGGCCAGACCGCGCTGAACTGCGCGCTGGACC
>JAZKCA010000051.1:46924-59082 GCA_040388275.1 Pseudomonadota bacterium | reverse complement strand
TCCATGCCCATGTCGAGCAGGCGCACGATCGATTCGGGCGCGCTGTTGGTGTGCAGCGTGGCGAACACCAGGTGGCCGGTCAGCGAAGCTTCGATGCCCATGCTGACGGTCTCCTTGTCGCGCATCTCGCCGACCATGATGATGTCCGGGTCGGCGCGCAGGAAGGAGCGCATCACCGTGGCAAAGTCGAGCCCCGCCTTGCGGTTGACCTGCACCTGGCGCAAGCCCTTCTGGGTGATCTCGACCGGGTCTTCGGCGGTCCAGATCTTGGTCTCGGGCGTGTTCAGGTGGTTCAGCACCGAGTGCAAGGTGGTGGTCTTGCCCGAGCCAGTGGGCCCGCACACGAAGAACAGGCCGTACGGCTTTTCGATGGCCGTGATCAGGCGCTCCAGGTTATACGGCAGCACCCCCAGCTTGGCCAGCGGGATCGGCTCGCCGGCGGCCAGGATCCGCATCACGATGTCTTCCACCCCGCCCGACGAGGGAATGGTGGCGACCCGCAGTTCGATGTCGAGCGGGCCGTATTTCTTGAACTTGATCTTGCCGTCCTGCGGCTTGCGCCGTTCCGAGATGTCGAGGTCGCACATGATCTTCACGCGCGCCACCATGGCGCTGCGGTAGGAGGAGGGGATCTCGATATAGGGCACCAGGGTGCCGTCCTTGCGGAAGCGGATCCCGGTCTTGCCCTTGCCCGGCAGCGGCTCGATGTGGATGTCGGAGACGCCCTGGCGGTAGGCGTCGATGATGATCTTGTTGAGCAGCTTGACCAGCTCGTTTTCTACCGCTTCCGACACTTCGGCCGGCGCTTCGCCGTCCTCGGACTCGTTGTCCATCCCCGATAGCAGGTCGCCCACAGAATCGCCGTCGTCGACCGAGGCGCCGAAAAATTGTTCGGTCGTGAGCGTGAATTCCTTGCGCGTGGTGACCCGGTAGCTGATCTTCGCCTTCGGGAAAATCTGGCTGACGATGCGGCTGGCCGTGACCCGCTCCGGATCGACGGCCATCACGATCAGGCCATCCTTGCCATCCTCGATCGGCAGCCACAGGTTTTGCTCGACGTACTGCGCCTTCAGATTGCGCAGCAGTTCGACCGGCTTGATGCGCTCGCTCCGGTACGGCTCGTACGGCACCCCGAAGAACTTCGCCAGCGAGTCCCCGATCGCCGCCGCGCGCAGCTGGTAGTCCTGGACCAGGATGTCTTCGATGTCGACTTCCTTCTTGCGCGCGGTGCGCCCGGCCAGCTCCAGTTCGGGCGCCGACAGCAGCGCCTCCGACACCAGGCCGTCGTACTTGGTGCGCGGGATCTGGGGCGGCTTGAGGCGCTGGCTCAGCGCCACCGAGAGGGTGTCGCACAATTCCTTGACCCCGTCCAGGCACACGCCCGAGAACGGCCCGCCGCTGCGGTTGTTGATGAACTGGACCACGCCGAGCAGCTCGTTGCTTTGCACCGTCACCAGCGGCGCGACCAGCATTTCCCTGGTGCGATAGCCGGTACGCTGGTCGACCAGGATCAGGAAGGAGAGGTCGGGCGAGAGGCGCTTCAATTCCGCATCGTCGTACACGTCGCGGATGTTGACCGTCTTGCGCGTTTGCGCCACGTAGCCGGCGATGCTGGCCGGCGAGATGCGCAGGTTCAGGTCGTTGAAGGTCGTCAGGCCCGTCTTGACCTTGGACACGATGTGGGTCTTGTCCGGCGTGACCGCATACAACGTGAAACGCTCGGCATTGAACAGGTCGCAGAAGTCCATGCCCAGGTCGAGCATGATTTCATCGAGGTTGGCGGTGGCGTGGATCTTGGTGGTAACGGCCTGCAGTTTCTTGAAAAACTCCAGGCGGATCGCGGTGTCGTCTTGATTCATCGGTGGTTCGGCTTTCGGTGAGCTCATGCCAGTTCGACTTCCAGGCCTTCATAGGCAAGATAGACTTTCAACCCCCCGGGCAGCGGGCCGACGCTCGCCATGACGTCGGCGAAGGCGGCTTCAAGTTCATCGTCGCTGCGGGTCGGTTCGTGGTGGGTGCAATACAGGGCCTTGGCGCCGACCCGCTGCGCCATCGCGATGGCGGCGTCGAAAGTGCCGTGGCCCCAGCCCTGCTTGGCCGGATACTCGGCCACGGTGTAGGAGCAGTCGACGATCAGCGCGTCGACCCCGGCCATGGCCTGGTCGATGGCGCGCCCGCGCTCTGCGATGTGCTGCTCGAAGGCGGCGTGGCGCGGATCGTCCTTCAGGTGCACGTTGTAGAACGGCTCATGGTCGCCGGTGAAGAACATGGACTTGCCGTTGCAGCTGATGCGGTAGCCCAGGTTGGTCACCGGATGGTTCATGACGATGTTGTCGACCACGGCGTCGCCCACCTCGACCGGGATGCCGAATGCGAGCGTCTGGTATTCGATGGTGGCGTCCATCTCGCCCTCGCTGACCGGGAAGTAGCTGTTTTGCAGCTGCACGCCCAGCACGTGTTCGATGCCGTTGCCGGTGACCGGGTCGAGCGCGCCGTGCAGGCGCACCCGGCTGCTCTTGATGAACAGCGGTGTGAAAAAGGGCAGGCCGTGGATATGGTCCCAGTGGCTGTGGGTGATGAAGATGTTGGCGCTGACCGGCAGGCGGGTGAGCAGATGCTGGGCCAGGGCGAAGATGCCGGTGCCGGCGTCAAGGACGATCAGGGTGCCGTTGTCGGTGCACACTTCGATGCAGGTCGTGTTGCCGCCGTAGCGCACGGTGCGCGGGCCGGGAGAAGGTATCGAGCCGCGCACTCCCCAAAACCGGAATTTCATTTATGCACCCCCAATTCGACGCGATCGTCAGTGATCGCCTGATCATAGCGGTTTTGGCGGGCGCTGGCTGCAAAAATGTTGCTCAGAAGAGAGTGTTATGGATTCCGCGACAAATTGCCACGTTTTCTCGCGCGGTGATATACATGGGCATGGGGCGGCGCTACACTGATATGCATTACGGGTATGCAACTTGTCTTGGAGGCAGAGCTTCCACTTTTGCGGACTGGCAAAAACATGCAAGCGTTGAGTCACCTACAGATCGCCCAGCGGCTCGACTTGCTCACCGAGGTCAGCGTCGCGCTGGGTAACAGTCCCGATATCGGCACCTTGCTTGACCGCATACTCAAGGTCGCCAAGGTGATGACCAACGCCGACGGCGGCACCTTGTACCGCCCGTGCGCGCAAAAGGTCAGCCTGCGCTTCGACATTTCCATCAACGACAGCCTGGGCATCTACCAGGGCGGTTCCAGCGGCAACCTGATCGACCTGCCCGCGATTGCGCTGTTCGACGAGCGCGGCAACCCTAACCACAGTTCGGTGGCCGCGTATTCGGCCAATTCCGGCAAGTCGGTCAACATCGAAGACGTATACGCGGCACAAGCGTTCAATTTCTCCGGCATGCGCTCTTTCGACGCCGCCTTCGGCTACCACTCGCAATCTTTCCTGACGGTGCCGATGAACGACCACGAGGGCAGCTTGGTCGGCGTGCTCCAGCTGATCAATTCAGTCGATCCCGACAGCGGCCGGATTCGCGCGTTTTCGCCGACCGACCAGCGTTTCATCGAGGCGCTCGCGGCGCAGGCCGCGGTGGCCATCACCAACCAGCAGCTGGTGCTGCAGCTCGAAGAACTGCTTGAAAGCCTGGTCAACCTGATCAATATCGGGATCGATGAAAAGTCGCCCTACACCGGCCGCCACTGCCAGTTCGTGCCCGAGCTGACCATGATGCTGGCCGAAGCGGTGCACCAGGCCGACAGCGGGCCGATGGCCGCTTTCCGCATGACCGACAAGGACCGCAAGGAGCTGTGGATGGCGGGCCTGCTGCACGACTGCGGCAAGATCACCACGCCGGTGCACGTGGTCGACAAGGCCACCAAGATGGAGACCATCTTCGACCGCATCCACATGATCGACACGCGCTTCGAAGTGCTGATGCGCGACCGCCAGATCAACGCGCTGACGGCCAAGT
Source organism: Pseudomonadota bacterium (assembly GCA_040388275.1). Lineage (GTDB taxonomy): Bacteria > Pseudomonadota > Gammaproteobacteria > Burkholderiales > Burkholderiaceae_D > Telluria_A. The sequence goes on along the minus strand of JAZKCA010000051.1, from coordinate 55,120 downwards.
GCGCCGGCGGCGACGCAGCCGCCATCGACGCCCGCCTGGAAAACGAATTGGCCGCACTGCGCGCCGACCGCGAGTTCCTGCGCGTGGCCAACGTGGGCGGCGAGGGCATGCCGGCGGCCGACCAGGAGCGGGTACGCCAGATCGCGCTGTACCGCTGGACCGGCGTGGACGGGGTCGAGCGCGATTTCCTCGACGCCGACGAAATAAACAACCTGACCATCCGTTTCGGCACCCTGACCGATGCCGAACGCAAGATCATCAACAACCATATTGTGCTGACGATCCGCATGCTCGAGTCGCTGCCCTGGCCCAAGCACCTGGCCAACGTGCCCGAGTACGCGGGCGGCCACCACGAGCGCATGGACGGCAAGGGCTATCCGCGCGGGCTGACCAAGGACCAGATGTCGGTGCAGGCGCGCATCATGGCCATTGCCGATATCTTCGAGGCGCTGACGGCGCGCGACCGCCCTTACAAGAAGGGCAAGATGCTGACCGAGTCGCTGCGCATCCTGGGCAACTTCGCCGTCAACGGGCATATCGATCCGGACCTGTTCGACATTTTCATCCGCAGCAAAATCTACCTGGTGTTCGCCGAAAAGAACATGGACGTGCGCCAGATCGATACCATCGACGACACCCGGATCCCGGGCTACACGCCTTGAAACTGATACCTGCGAAGTGGGCGAAACCGGCAGCGCGCTACGGCGGGCGCTGGGCGCTTGGCCTGGTACTGACCCTGGCCGCCGCGCTGCACCTGCTGGCCTACTCCATGTTCGCCAGCGATTCGATCGAGCGCATGGACGGCTTCCTGTCGGGGCTGCGCATGCGGATCGAGCGGCCGGTGCTCGACAAGCGGGTCGTCATTGTCGACATCGACGAGAAAAGCCTGTCGCTGGTGGGGCGCTTTCCGTGGGGCCGCAACGTCCAGGCCGACCTGGTGCGCCAGCTCACCGAGCATTACAAGGTAGGCGCGGTCGGCTTCGACGTCTCCTTTTCCGAACCGGACACTTCATCCGGCTACAGCGTGCTCGAAGGCTTGGCCAGGCAGCAGCTGGCCGGCGTGCCGGGACTGAAGGAGCAGCTGGCCGCACTCAAGAGCGAGATGGACTACGACGGCCTGTTTGCCGAGGCGATGCGGGGCAAGCCGGTGGTGCTCGGCTATAACACGTCGGACAAGATGACCAAGGGCACGCTGCCGGCGCCAGCCTTCACCGTGGCCAGCCTGAACGGGCGCGAACTGCTGGCCTACAATCTGCCCGGTTACGAAGCGAACATCGCGCGCCTGCAGCAGGCGGCGGCCGGAGCAGGGATTTTCACGACCTCGCCCGACGCCGACGGCGTGATCCGCTCCTCGATCCTGCTGTACCAGATCGGCGAGGCCTACTATCCGACCCTGTCGCTGGCCACTGCCGCCGTGTACCTGAAGGCGCGCGCGATTTCCCCGCTGTTCGAACGCAGCGTCGACCAGCTCTCGCAGGCCGAGCGCGAGTCCGGCGGCGTGGACTATGTGACCATGTTCCTCCCCGGGCGCAATATCAGCATTCCAGTGGGCGAGGGCATGATCTCGCTGGTGCAGTTTCGCGGCAAGGGCGGCCCGAACGGCGGCGGTTTTCGCTACGTGTCGGCAGTCGACGTGCTGACCGGGACGGTGCCGCCGGCGCTGCTGAAAGACGTGGTGGTGCTGGTCGGGACCACGGCGCCGGGCATCAACGACCTGCGAGTGACCCCGGTCAGCGCTGCTTATCCCGGCGTGGAAGTGCACGCGAATATGATCAAGTCCATCCTCGACAACAACTTCAAGGCACGGCCCCATGTCGCGGCCACGCTTGAACTGATCCAGGTGCTGGTGTTCGGGCTGTTGCTCACCTTTGCGCTGGCGATGCTTTCGCCGCTCAAGGCCATCGCGCTGGCGCTGGCAGGGCTGGCCAGCGCGCTGGCGCTCAATTTCTATCTGTATTTCCAGCTCAATGCCGTCCTCAATGCCGCCGCCATCCTGATGCTGATCGTGGCGCTGTTCGTGCTCAACGTCGCCTACGGCTACTTCTTCGAAGTACGCAAGAGCCGCGCGCTGGTCTCGCGCTTTTCCCAGTACGTGGCGCCCGAGCTGGTGGCCGAAATGGCGGACGATCCGGACCAATACAATATGGACGGCGAGAGCCGCGAACTGACGGTGCTGTTTGTCGACGTGCGCGGCTTCACCACCATCTCGGAGGGGCTCGAACCGAAGGAGCTGCGCGAATACATCAACCTGTACCTGACCGCGATGTCGATTGACATCCGCGACAGCCACCAGGGCACGCTCGACAAATATATCGGCGACGCGGTGATGGCCTTCTGGGGCGCCCCGGTGGCGTTTGCCGACCACGCCGGCCGCGCCGTGGCCACCTCGCTGCTGATGCAGGCCAGCGCGGCGCGTTTGAACGAAGAATTCATCGCGCGCGGTTGGCCGCCTTTGAAAATCGGCATCGGCCTCAATACCGGGATCATGCATGTGGGCGACATGGGCTCGAAGATCCGCCAGGCCTACACCGTCATGGGCGACGCCGTGAACCTGGGCTCGCGCCTGGAAGGCATCACCAAGGTCTACGGCGTGGGCATCGCGGTGGGCGAGGCGACCCGCCAGGGCGCGCCGCAGTTTGCCTATCGCGAGCTGGACCGGGTGCGGGTCAAGGGCAAGAACGTGCCGGTGGCGATCTTCGAGCCGCTGGGAAAACAGGGAACCCTGAGCGCCGCCCAGCTTGCCGAACTGGCAAGCTGGGACGCCGCGCTCGCGCTGGTGCGCGCGCGCGACTGGGAGAGCGCGCAGGAACGCGTCGCGGCGCTGGCGGCGGCCCGTCCCGGCTTCACCTTGTACCAGCTCTACCTGGCGCGCATCGACGCCTGGCGCGCCAATCCGCCCGGTCCGGACTGGGATGGCGCGACAAGTTTTGACACAAAGTAAATGTCCGTGTCGCTGCACGCAACGCTTTGTCGGAATTTACCCAGTTCGATTGGGAATTGCTTACGCGCAAGACAAAAGCGGACTAGACTCGTTTTAACCCCCGAACTCTCACCCCTTCGAGCCCAACCATGAGACCACGCCACGCGCGCCTGTTCGCCGCTTCCCTCCTTGCCACAGCGCTCAGCAGCGCCTGGGCCCTCGAGACCGATCCGGCGACTATCCGGTTCGACATCAGCCGTTTCGAGATTGCAGGAAATACATTGTTGACCAACGCAGAAGCCAACGCCGCCGTGGCGCCGTTCGTGGGCCCGCAGCGCGATTTCGCCGATGTCCAGGCCGCGCTCGAAGCGCTCGAAGCGGCCTACCACGCGCATGGCTACCAGGTGGTCAGCGTCAGGCTGCCCGAGCAGGAACTGAACCGCGGGGTGGTGCGGCTGGACGTAGTGCAGGCGCGGATCGGAAAAATCAAGGTCAGCGGCAACCGGTTTTACGACGACGCCAATGTGCGCGCCAGCCTGCCGACCCTGGAAACGGGCAAGACGCCGAATCTGACCCGGGTGTCGGCCAACCTGCGCATGGCCAACGAAAACCCGGCGCGCAAGATCAAGCTGAACCTGCAGGACGCCAGCGCCGACGACACCATCGACGCCAGCCTGGACGTGAGCGACGAGAAGCCCTGGAAGGCCATGCTGAACCTGGACAATACGGGCAACCCATCGATCGGTAAAACCCACGCCGGCGTGGTACTGCAGCACGCCAACCTGTGGGGCCGCGACCACGTGGGCAGCTTCCAGTACACCACCACGCTCGAAGAGCCGAGCAAGGTCAGCGTCTACGGCCTGGGCTACCACATTCCCCTGTACCTGCTGGGCGACTCGATCGACCTGTACGCCAGCTATTCGGACATCGATTCCGGCTCGGTCAGCGCCGGCCTGTTCAACCTGAACGTGAGCGGCAAGGGTGCGGTGTACGGCGCGCGCTACAACCAGACGCTGGCGCGCCGCGGCGACACCGATGCGCGCCTGGTGTACGGGCTGGACGTCAAGGCCTTCAAGAACAGCGTGCTGTTCGCCGGCCAGGATTTCGGCAACGACATCACCGTGCGGCCTTTCAGCTTCGGGTATACCTCCAGCCAGCCCTTGCGCAGCGGCGACATCAATCAGTCGCTGACCCTGATCCGGAATATCCCGGGCGGCAGCCGCGGCGCCAGCGACGACTTCGCGCGCGTGCGGGTCGGTGCCACCGCGTCTTACACGATCGTGCGCTTCGCCGCCGCCGTGACCCAGATGGTGGGCAAGGAATGGCAGGCCAGGGCGCTGGTGAACGGCCAGTTCAGCCGCGACGCGCTGGTGCCGGGCGAACAGTTCGGAATCGGCGGCAGCACCTCGGTGCGCGGCCTAAAAGAGCGTGAACTGGCCAGCGACTCGGGCCTGGCCCTGAACCTCGAGCTGTACACGCCCAAGCTGTGCCCAGGCCGGCCCGGCTGGCAGTGCCGCGCGCTGGGGTTTTACGATGCCGCCACCGGCAGCCGCAACCATGCACTGCCGGGCGAGATCGGGCGCACCACGGTCGGCAGCGCCGGCCTTGGCCTGCGCATGGCGATCGGCACCAGCATGAATTTACAGCTCGACTACGGCCATGTGCTGCAGGCGGGCGCAAGCACGGGCGACCGCAACAAGCTGCATTTCCGCATGGGCCTGGCCTACTAAGGGACTTACGATGACACTCCAAATCAACTCTCTCTTGCACGCCATGGCAGCGCTGCTGGCGGCGGCCGCTGTCGGCCCGCTGCAGGCGGCGCCGGACGCGCCCGTGGTCGTGGCCGGCCAGGCCACCTTTGTCCAGCAGGGCAATGTGTTTTCAATCACCAATACGCCGAATACGGTGATCAACTGGCAAAGCTTCAATGTCAATGCAGGCGAGGTGACCCGCTTCATCCAGCAAAGCAGCGACAGCGCCGTGCTCAACCGCATCCTGGGGCAGGACCCGAGCCAGATCCTGGGGGCGCTGCAGTCGAACGGGCACGTGTTCCTGATTAACCCGAACGGCATCATGTTCGGGCGCGATGCGCGCATCGACGTGGGCGGCTTGACGGCCTCGACCCTGGGCATGACGAATGCGGATTTCCTGAGCGGCAAAAAGAACTTCCAGGCCGGGGCGGTTTCCGGGCAGATCGTCAACCAGGGCAGCATCAGCACGCCTTCCGGCGGCAAGGTGTACCTGATTGCCTCCGGCGTAACGAATAATGGCATCATCACCGCGCCCCAGGGCCAGGTGGTGCTGGCGGCGGGCCATAGCGTGCGGCTGGTCGATTCGGGTAACCCGGACCTGCACGTGGTCGTGTCGGCGCCTGCGCAGCAGGCGATCAACCTGGGCCAGGTCATCGCGCAGGGCGGCAAGGTTGGCATCTACGGGGCGCTGGTCAACCAGCGCGGGGTGGTCAACGCCAACAGCGCCCAGCTTGGCGCCAACGGCAAGATCGTGCTGCGCGCCAAGGGCGACGCGATGCTCGAAGCGGGCAGCGTCACCAGCGCCACCGGCGCCGGCGATGGCGGCACGGTCACGGTTGAAGGCGAACGGGTCGGTATGACCGGCGACGCCAGCATCGATGTCAGCGGCGCGGCCAACGGCGGCAGTGTGCTGCTCGGCGGCGGCTACCAGGGAAAAAATCCCCTGATGCGCAATGCGCAGCAGACCCTGTTTGCCAAGTATGCGTCCATCATGGCCAACGGCGGCGCGGCCGGCAAGGGCGGCACCGTGGTGCTGTGGAGCGATGCGAACACGCGTGCGCTCGGTCTGATCTCGGCACGCGGCGGCGCAGGCGGCCTGGTGGAAACGTCGGGCAAATACCTGGACGTCGACAGCCTGATCGTCAATGCCGCCGGCAGCAACGGCGCCAACGGCACCTGGCTGCTCGACCCGATGGATATTGAAGTGGTGGGAACGACCGCCCCTGGGACGCTGGGCGACGTGGACCAGTTCAGCGATGCAGGCACCAGGACCTTTATTTCCGCCAGCACGCTGTCGTCGGTTGCGCCCGGCACCGACGTCAGGATGCAGGCGACCAACGACGTGATTTTTTCGGCGCCCATCAATCCTGCGCTCGGTTCGGGCAGCCTGACTGTCGAGGCCGGTAACAACATCCAGATCAATGCCGCCATCCAGACCGGCGGCGGCAAACTGCGGCTGAGCGCCAATCATCCATCGTATGCCACCGGCAGCGGGGCCATCCAGGTGGCGGCCGGCGCCAGCATCGACACCGGCGGCGGCAGCGTGAACATGGACGCCACCCAGGTCGACCTGCTCGGCCCGCTTATGAGCGGCAACGGCAATATCACGATCAATGGCGGCAACCTGGTCAATTTTGAAGGCAGTGTCGCAGCCGGCACCGGCCACCTCACCGTGACGGGAAACAGCATCACCTTCGGCGGGGCAGGCGGGGGCGCCGACACCGGCACCGGCGCCATGATCTTCAACAATACCGGCGGCTCTTTCGTACTGGGCAGCGCCTGGTCGCTGCGCTCGAGCGGCACGATCGACATCGTTGCCGACAGCATGGGGCTGATGGGGACGATCGGCGCCTCGGGGGCGGTGCGCCCGACCGTGTCCTTCAATACCTGGACCTCATCCAAGTATCTCGACTTCAGCGTGGCGCGCGACACCAGTGCGCTGCAGCTGGACCCGGCCTGGCTGGCGACGGTGGATGCCCAGTGGCTCATGATCGGCTCGCCATCCCGCACCGGCGACATCCACGTGTTCAAGGAATACAGCGGCGGCCTGGCCAACAAGCTCACCTTTAATACCAGCGGCAACTTGCTGATCGACAAGCCGATTACCATGCCCGCCGGCAGCGCGAGTGGGCTCGAATTGCTGCTCTCGGGCAGCAACAGCACGGGCAGCATCACCACCTCGCCTGACATCACCACGGCGGCCTTGGTTCCGGGTGGCCGCTTGGCCGCCGACAACATCGTGCTGCGCGCGAATAATATGTCGATCGGCGCCAGCGTCACCGCCACGGGAGTAGGCGGCGGTCTGGTCTCGCTGCTGCCGCACATCGGTAGCGCACAGGTTCAGATTGGCGCGGGCGCCAACGATGCCGCGAATCTGCTTGGCTTGCTCGACACTGAACTGGCGCTCATGTCCGGCCAGGAGTTGTCGATCGGCGGTAACCCCGGGCAGAGCAACGGCCTGTACGTCACACCAGCGGGCATGGATTTCACGCCCTTCTTTAACCTCGCAAGCAAGGTGCGGCTGCAGGGAGGATCGGGCGACTTGCGCATCGATGGCAAGCTGAGCACGGGCGGCGGCTTTTTCTTGCAGGGCAACAGCATTGCCAGCACTGCCGCGGCGCCAGTCAAGGCAGAAGGCATCCGCTTCAGTAGCAACCTTGGCGTCGGCACCGACGCGGCACCGTTTCGCACGGAAATTAGCTACCTCGCCGGACAAAATACGATGAGCGGTGGCACTGCGCCTATTGCGATTGCCAACACCGGCTTACTGGAAGTGGGCAGCGTCCACCAGAACGGGGCGGGCAACCAGGGATCGATCTCGATTAGCAATGCCGGCGGCATGACGGTGCGGGAATTTGAGCCTGCCAGCGTGGTACCGGTCTCGGTGATGACTGGAGGTGCAGGCACGATCACGCTCAAGACGATGAGCCCGCTGACGATCAACGGTGAAGTCAAGACCGACGCCGGCATGATTTCGCTCGAGGCCGGCAGCGGTGGCCTGCTGACCATCGGCGGCAGTGGCAAGGTGGTGTCGAACAGCGGCAACATCGGCCTGACCGCTGGCGACGTCGTCAACAATGGCAGCGTGCTCACCAGCACCGGCAACATCACGGTGCTGGCGTCGACCGTGACGGGCAGTGGCACCTTCGCCGCGCCGGCCGGCACCATCACCGGCGTGACCCCGACCGTGCCCCAGTGCATAGCCGATCCATCCATCCCCGGTTGCACCGCGATCCTCAAGGCCGCGCTGGACGCCTGCATCGCCGACCCGAGCGGCGCCAACTGCGCGGCCTTGCTGCCGTCGCTGGCCGCCTGCATCGCCGATCCGTCGATCTATGGCTGCGTGGCCGTGCTGCCGCCGCTGGCCCTGTGCATTTCCAATCCGGCCACGCCGGGTTGCGAAGTGGTGCTGCCGCCGTTGTCGGCATGTATTGCCGACCCGAGCATCCTGGGCTGTTCGGTCGTCTTGCCGACCCTGCCGCAATGTATCGCCGACCCGGCCAAGCCAGGCTGCTCGGTGGTGCT
>JAZKCA010000051.1:0-46824 GCA_040388275.1 Pseudomonadota bacterium | reverse complement strand
CGACCCTGCCGCAATGTATCGCCGACCCGGCCAAGCCAGGCTGCTCGGTGGTGCTGCCGCCGCTGTCGGCCTGTATTGCCGACCCGAGCATCCTGGGCTGCTCGGTCGTCTTGCCTACCCTGCCGCAATGTATAGCCGATCCGGCCAAGCCAGGCTGCTCGGCGGTGCTGCCGCCACTGTCTGCCTGTATCGCCGACCCGAGCATCCTTGGCTGTTCGGTCGTCTTGCCTACCCTGCCGCAATGTATAGCCGATCCTGCCAAACCAGGCTGCTCGGTGGTGTTGCCGCCGCTGTCGGCCTGTATTGCCGACCCGAGCATCGTGGGCTGTTCGGTGGTCTTGCCGACCCTGCCGCAATGTATCGCCGATCCTGCCAAACCAGGCTGCTCGGTGGTGCTGCCGCCGCTGTCGGCCTGTATCGCCGACCCGAGCATCCTGGGTTGCACGGTGGTCTTGCCGACCTTGCCGCAATGTATTGCCGATCCTGCCAAGCCAGGCTGCTCGGTGGTGCTGCCGCCACTGTCGGCCTGTATCGCCGACCCGAGCATCGTCGGTTGCACGGTGGTCTTGCCGACCCTGCCGCAATGTATCGCCGACCCGGCCAAGCCAGGCTGCTCGGTGGTGCTTCCGCCGCTGTCGGCCTGTATCGCCGATCCGAGCATCGTGGGTTGCACGGTGGTCTTGCCGACCTTGCCGCAATGTATTGCCGATCCGGCCAAGCCGGGGTGCTCGGTTGTCTTGCCGACACTGCCGCAATGTATCGCCGACCCGGCCAAGCCTGGCTGTTCGGTGGTCTTGCCGACACTGTCGGCCTGTATTGCCGACCCCACCAAGCCGGGTTGCTCGGTAGTCTTGCCGACCCTGAGCGCCTGTATCGCCGACCCGGCCAAGGCTGGCTGCTCGGTGGTGTTGCCGACCTTGTCCGCCTGCATTGCCGATCCCGCCAAGCTCGGTTGCTCGGTGGTCTTGCCAACCCTGAGCGCCTGTATCGCCGACCCTGGCAAGCCGGGCTGCTCGGTGGTGTTGCCGACCTTGTCAGCCTGTATTGCCGACCCGGCCAAGCTGGGCTGTTCGGTGGTGTTGCCTAGCCTGGCCGCCTGTATCGCCGACCCTTCCAAGCCAGGCTGTTCGGTGGTGTTGCCGCCGCTGTCGGCCTGTATCGCGGACCCTGCCAAGGCGGGTTGCTCGGTGGTCTTGCCGAGCCTGGCCGCCTGTATCGCCGATCCGTCCAAGCCGGGCTGTTCGGTGGTGTTGCCGCCGCTCTCGTCCTGTATCGCCGACCCGGCCAAGGCCGGCTGCTCGGCGGTGTTACCGAGCTTGTCGTCCTGCGTGTCCAACCCGGCCCTGGCCGGCTGCTCGATCGTGCTGCCGACCCTGTCCGCGTGTATCGCCGATCCGGCCAAGGCGGGTTGTGTTGCCGTACTGCCGTCGATGAACAGCTGCATCGCGGCCTCGTCAACGCCCGGCTGCTCGGTGGTATTGCCAACCCTGTCGGCCTGCATCGGCGGTCCTGCAGCAAAAGGTTGCTCGGTGGTCCTGCCGACGCTGCCGCAATGCGTTGCCAGCCCGACCTTGCAGGGATGCCAGGTCGTCCTGCCGCAACCCGACGTCTGCGTCAGCAACCCGGCGTCGGCACTATGCCAGGTGGTTGCCCCCGCCGGGCCGGTCTCGCAATCGCTGGCCTCGGCGGTCCTGGTGACTAGCGCCAGTTCCATCGCCGCGGTGGACGCGACCGGCAGCGCGGGCAAGGCAGGCGCCAAGGTTGACGATAAAAAGGTCGACCCCAAAAAAGACGACAAGAAGGCAGATATTTCGACAGGAGTCAAAGATGAAGTCCGCAAAAAAACATACTGCAATTAAGGCGCTGGCGGCCCTGCTGCTCGCCGGCGCCTGCAGCCTGGCCCTGGCCGGGCAGGTGGCGGGCACGGTCATCAACCTGAGCGGCCCGCTGATGGCCAAGAAAGCGGACGGCGCGGTCAAGGTGCTGGCCGCCCGCTCCGAGGTCGAGCAGGGCGATACCCTGGTGGCGGAGAAGAACACCTACGCGCAGATCAGGTTCGTCGACAACAGCGAAATCACGCTCAAGCCGAACACGGTGTTCGTCGTGAATGCCTTCGCCTATGATGCCGGCAAGCCGGAAGGCGACAGCGCCAGCTTCACCCTCGTCAAGGGCGGTCTGCGTTCGGTTACCGGATTGCTCGGCAAGCGCAACAAGGAAAAATTCCAGTTGAGGACCCCGACGGCGACGATCGGGATTCGCGGGACCACCTTCGTTGCGCAATATGTCGGAACTGCGCCGGTGAAGCCGGGCGTCCCGGGCGCGCCAACATTGCCTGGGCTGGCGCCGGGCTTGCATGTGGTGGTGATGGACGGCATGATCGTCATGAGCAATGGTGGCGGCAGTCAACTGTTTTCGGCCGGGCAATTCGGCTATGTACCGAGCAATTTAGTACCGCCAGTCATTGTGCCGGCGAATCCGGGCCTGAAGTTCACGCCGCCGCCCACGTTTATTCAAATCCTGGCGCCGGGCAATGTGAACACGGTCAAGCCGACCGAGGTCGAATGCGAAGTGCGCTAGGGCGACATTTTCAAGGCGCGTAAAAAAACCCTGGGCAGCGCGAGCTGACCAGGGTTTTTTACGTGCGCGTGAAGCCTTACAGCACTTCGCTCGCGTGGTCGGCCAGGCGCGAACGTTCGCCGCGCGCCAGGGTCACGTGGCCGCTGTGCGACCAGCCCTTGAAACGGTCGACCACGTAGGTCAGGCCGCTCGAGCCTTCGGTCAGGTAAGGCGTGTCGATCTGGGCGATGTTGCCAAGGCATAGGATCTTGGTGCCGGGACCAGCGCGCGTGACCAGGGTCTTGACCTGTTTTGGCGTCAAGTTCTGGGCTTCGTCGATGATCAGGAACTTGTTGACGAAGGTACGGCCGCGCATGAAGTTGAGCGACTTGATCTTGATGCGCGAGCGGATCAGGTCTTGCGTTGCCGCGCGGCCCCACTCGCCGCCGTCGGAATCGGACTTGTTGAGCACTTCGAGGTTGTCGTCGAAGGCGCCCATCCATGGCGACATCTTCTCTTCCTCGGTACCCGGCAGGAAGCCGATGTCTTCGCCCACCGGCACCGTGACGCGGGTGACGATGATTTCGTTGTAGAGCTTGGTCTCGAGCACCTGGGCCAGGCCGGCGGCGAGCGCCAGCAAGGTCTTGCCGGTGCCGGCCTGGCCGAGCAAGGTGACGAAATCGCATTCCGGATTCATCAGCAGGTTCAGCGCAAAGTTCTGCTCGCGATTGCGCGCAGTCACGCCCCAGACGTTGTTCTTGCTGTGGCTAAAGTCGCGCAGCGTTTGCAGCACGGCAGTCTTGCCGTTGAGCTGCTTGACCTGGCCGTAGAAAGGCGCTTCGCCATTCTTTGGCTCGAGGAACACGAACTGGTTGACCAGCAGGGTGGCCACGGTCGGCCCGGTCACGCGGTAATACGTGGCCGACACGCCGTTCTTGTTTTCCTGCCAGGACTCCATGTCCTTGCCGTTCTTGTTCCAGAAGTCGTCCGGCAACTGCACGATGCCCGAATACAGCAGGTCGGTGTCTTCGAGCACATGGTCGTTGAAATAATCTTCAGCCGGCAAGCCCAGAGCGCGCGCCTTGATGCGCATGTTGATGTCTTTCGACACCAGCACGATGGCGCGGCCAGGCTGTTCGGTTTCGAGGTTGCGCACCACGCCCAGGATCTGGTTGTCGGCTTTGCCATGCGGCAGGCCTTCCGGCAGCATCGGGCCGTTTTGCAGGCGGGTCTGGAAGAACAGACGGCCCTTGGCGTCCTTGTTGCCGAGCTTGGACAGCAGGATGCCGTTTTCGATGGCGCCATCTTCGATCGTGCCGACCAGCGCGTCGAGCGTGCGCGAGACCTGGCGTGCATTGCGCGCCACTTCGGTCATGCCCTTCTTGTGGTCGTCCAGTTCTTCCAGCGTCATCATCGGCAGGAAAACATCGTGTTCTTCGAAGCGGAACAGGGACGAAGGATCATGCATCAGCACGTTGGTGTCGAGCACGAACAGCTTGGTCATGCCGGACTTGTCGGCGTTGCGGCTCGCTTTCGACTTGACCATCATGTCCACAGGCTTGTGCTTGACAGGGTGCAGCGCTTCGAGGTCGGCGTGCGGTTTTTCCTTGCCACGCGAAGACGGCTTGGCCACCGGGGCTGGCGCCTGCACCGGCTCCGGCACGGCCACAACGGGTTTGGCCTTGGCGGTCTTGGCGACCGGCTTGGCAATCACTTCGGGCGCCGCTTCGCTGACGGCGGCCAGCTTCGGCTTGGGCGGCGCAAACGCGGCGGCGGCAGGCTTGGTGCGGTCGGCCTTGGGATAATCTTTGGCGAGCAGCAGTGCGGCAGGCTTGGTGGGGAGTTTTGGCAGTGGCATCAGGGTCTCAATCTAAAAATTTGGAGGATAGCCCGGCGGCGGCGCTGGCAGCGGGGCTGCTGGCGCGGTCGATGCGGCTGTTCGAACTACAGGGCGCTGGCCGGGCCCGGCTTGATGTCCGGGCCGACGAGCCGCCAGATTGATGTGATGCGGAGGAGCTGACTGTTTGACTCAAAATGGATGGGTTTACTCAAGTTCTGGAGCGGTTGATCAAGGCTGGCCCTGGATAAATTCCAGCACTTCTTCGGCGTGATTGGGAACTTTCACACCACGCCATTCTTTCACCAATCGCCCATCAGCGTCAATTACAAACGTACTGCGCTCGACCCCTCTGACTTGCTTTCCATACATATTCTTCATTTTCATCACACCGAACTGCAGGCAGACGGCCTCGTCGGGGTCGGAAATGAGTTCGAAGGGCAGGCCGAGCTTGGATTTGAAGCCATCGTGCGAGCGCATGGAATCGCGGCTGATGCCATAGATTTCCGTGCGCGCGGCCTGGAATTGCGGATGCAGTTCGCGAAACGCGATGCTTTCGGTGGTGCAGCCGGGGGTATTGTCCTTCGGATAGAAGTACAGCACAGTGTACCTGGCCGGGCGGCCAGCGAGCTGAAAGGGCGTGCCGCCGGTCATTGCGGCGGAAAAATCGGTAAAGCTTGCTGCGTTCGGGCTATCAGCCACAGGTTCTCTCCAAAAGAGTGCGTAGCGCTGATTCTACCTCCCGCAGCGCAACATGGGAATGAAACAATACCTTCTTAAGCCCCGCTTCAGTTCCCCCGATTCGAGGTCAGACCTGATTTCCCGATTCCAGGTCAGACTTGATTTGGCGGTTTCAGGTCTGACCCCGATGGTGCAGGTCTGACCCCGATGGTGCAACTTTTAGGCGGGCGGTTCGATGATCAGGGCCAGCGTGACCTTGCGCCCTTCGCCCATCAGGACGTTATAGGTGCGGCAGGCCGCCTTGCTGTCCATGCACTCGACGCCGATATGGCGCGCCGACAGCGCAGCGACCAGGCGCGGGTGCACGAAACGCTGGCGCGCTCCCGTGCCAAGGATGACGACGTCGGGCTTGTCCGCTTCGATCTGCTCGAAGTGCGCCGCCGTCAGGGCCTCGAAATTGGGCACGTCCCAGGCGCGCGGCGGCGTTTCCGGCAGCACGATCAGGCTGTACGCATACGGCGCGGCGTTGATTTCGACGCCGCTGTCATCGTAAGCGGTGACGGTCTGGTATTGTTTGGTGGTAGCGGAATGCAGCTTCATGGCAGATCGGTTCAGGTGGGAAGGGCATCAGCATGCCACAAACACGCTAAAACCGCGAATTTTCGCGAATATGGCGTCAAAAGCGTCCCGATAGAACGTTTCCTCCTCGATTTATCGGGCTCGGCGGTTGATTAAATCAGCCTCTTTCGGCAAAATAGGATTTTTCGCACTGCAACATAAACGCACTACAGGACAGGAAATTATTTTGCGACCGATTCTGAAATCGAACAAGCTGGACGACGTGTGCTACGAGATCCGCGGCCCGGCCCTGGAAAAGTGCAAGCAGATGGAGGAAGAGGGGCACAAGATCATCAAGCTCAACATCGGCAACCTGGCCGTGTTCGGCTTCGATCCTCCGGACGAGATCGTCCACGACATGATCGTCAATATGCACGGCGCGGCCGGCTATACCGATTCGAAAGGCATGTTCGCGCCGCGCAAGGCCGTCATGCATTACACGCAGAGCAAGAACATCAGCGGCGTGACGATCGAGGATATTTACCTGGGCAATGGCGCCTCCGAGCTGATCGTGATGGCCATGAACGGCTTGCTCAATAATGGCGACGAAGTGCTGGTGCCGGCCCCCGACTATCCACTGTGGACGGCCGCGGTCAGCCTGTCGGGCGGCAATCCGGTGCACTATGTGTGCGACGAGCAGGCCGGCTGGTTCCCCGATATCGACGACATGCGCCGCAAGATCACCTCGAACACCAAGGCGATCGTGGTGATCAACCCGAACAATCCGACCGGGGCGCTGTATCCGCGCGAAATCCTGCTCGAGATTGTCGAACTGGCGCGCCAGCACCAGCTGATCATCATGGCCGATGAAATCTACGACAAGGTCTTGTACGACGGCTGCGAGCACGATTCGATCGCTTCGCTGGCCGACGATGTGCTGTTCATCACCCTCAACGGCCTGTCGAAGAACTACCGCTCGTGCGGCTACCGCGCCGGCTGGATGGTGGTGTCGGGCGAAAAGCGCCACGCCAGGGATTACATCGATGGCCTCAACATGCTGGCCTCGATGCGCCTGTGCGCCAACGCGCCGGGCCAGTTCGCGATCCAGACCGCGCTGGGCGGCTACCAGAGCATCAATGACCTGGTCGGCCCCGGCGGTCGCCTGCTCAAGCAGCGCGATATGGCGCACCAGCTGCTCACGGCCATACCAGGCGTTAGCTGCGTCAAGCCGAAGGCGGCGCTGTATATGTTCCCCAAGCTCGACCCGGTGATGTACCCGATCGCGGACGACCAGCAGTTTGCCTACGACCTGCTGTCGGAGGAAAAAGTGTTGATCGTCCAGGGCACCGGTTTCAACTGGATCGCACCGGACCATTTCCGCATCGTGTTCCTGCCCAATGGGGACGACCTGACCGACGCCTGCGGGCGCATTGCGCGCTTTCTCGATGGTTACCGCCGGCGTCATGGCCGCGGCTGATACTTACATATAAGAAGACTATGAAACCCATCAAAATCGGCCTGATCGGCCTTGGCGTCGTCGGCAGCGGCACCTTCAACGTCCTCAAACGCAACCAGGAAGAGATCCGCCGGCGCGCTGGCCGCGGCATCGAGATCGCCATGGTCGCGGTGCGCAATGTGGCGCGCGCGCAGGCAGTGGTGGGCAGCGACTGCGAAGTGGTGTCCGACCCGACCCTGGTGGTGAACCATCCCGACATCGATATCGTCGTCGAACTGATTGGCGGTTGCGGTACCGCCAAGGACCTGGTCCTGCAGGCGATCGGCAACGGCAAGCATGTGGTCACGGCCAACAAGGCGCTGCTGGCGCTGCACGGCAACGAGATCTTCGCCGCGGCGCAGGAAAAGGGCGTGATGGTGGCCTTTGAAGCGGCGGTAGCCGGCGGCATCCCGATCATCAAGGCGCTGCGCGAAGGCCTGACCGCGAACCGCATCGAATCGGTGGCCGGCATCATCAATGGCACCACCAATTTCATCCTGTCGGAAATGCGCGACAAGGGCCTCGATTTCGGCACCGTGCTGAAACAGGCGCAGGCGCTCGGCTATGCCGAAGCCGATCCGACTTTCGACATCGAAGGCGTGGACGCGGCCCACAAGCTGACCATCATGTCGGCGATAGCCTTCGGTATTCCGGTGCAGTTTGAAAAAGCCTACGTCGAAGGCATCAGCAGTCTGCAGGCGACCGATCTTCGCTACGCCGAGCAGCTGGGCTATCGCATCAAGCTGCTGGGCATTACCCGGCGCACGGCAAACGGCATCGAACTGCGTGTGCATCCGACCTTGATTCCGGCCAAGCGCCTGATCGCCAATGTGGAAGGCGCCATGAATGCGGTGCTGGTGCAGGCCGATGCCGTGGGCGCCTCGCTGTATTACGGCAAAGGCGCCGGCTCTGAGCCGACCGCGTCGTCCGTGATTGCCGACCTGGTCGACATTACCCGCCTGGCCACGGCGGATCCGGGCAACCGCGTGCCGCACCTTGCGTTCCAGCCGAACGAGATGACCGACGTGGCGATCTTGCCGATGTCAGAAATTACGACCAGCTACTACCTGCGGGTGTACGTAAAGAACCGCCTGGGTGTGATGGCGGACCTGACGCGTATCCTGGCCGACGCGCGTATTTCGATTGACGCCGTGCTGCAAAAAGAGCCGGCTGAAAATGCCACGCGTCTCGATATCGTCATGCTGACGCATCAGACGCAGGAAAAAAATTGCGATGCGGCGATTGCCAAGATCGAGGCGATGGAGACCGTGGTCGGAAAAGTTGTGCGTATCCGGTTGGAGACGTTGAGCTAGCGGCCGTGCGTTTTTCACGGTACGGGTTGAGCACACTGTAGGGTGGAAAAGCGCAACGCGCGCCTTCCACCATCAACGCGCCGCCACCACCATCTGCCGCGCCTCCGGTTCGCGCTGGCGCACAAAGCGCAGTACCGACTCCACCGTCACCGTATCGATCTGCCCCGCCGCGCGGCGCCCGAACGGGTGGTCGTCGAACGCGATATTCGCCCTGAACAGCCGCGCCCCAAGGCGCTCTCCGGCCGACACACGCAAAGTGAGCGGCCGATACCCGGCCAGCTTGAGCGATGCCTGGGCCCGCTCCCGGTCGCCGATGCCCATCTCGCTGGCGGCCGCCGCATAAGTCTCCAGCACCCACTGATTCGAATTCTGGTACTCGGTGGAGTAGGCGTAGGCCAGCATGTTGTAGCGCGCACGGTGCAGGCGCAGCGGCACGTTCGACCCGAGCATGGCGACAATGCGCGCCTGGCTTTGCGGCGACGGAATCAAGATGTCGGCCTCGAACGCGAACAGGTCGTCCATGAAGAAATTGGCCAGTCCCTGCTCGTACAAGGCCGAGCGCGCGGTGCCGCACTCATTCAACTCGTGCACGACCAGCCAGCGCCCATTCGCCTCGCGCCGCACATAGGCCATGTGCGAGTAGCGCAAGCCGTACTTCGACAAATCCTGCCCGACCCGCGACACCAGCGCCACCTGCGCCTTTGACGCATCGAGCGCGGCGCGCGTTTTTTCGGCCAGGTTCATCGCCGAAATAAAGCTGGCGGCACTGGTTTTCTTGGCTTCGCACACCCGGCCCGCATGGGCATTCAGGCTGCATGCCAGCAGCAACAGCAGTAAAAGCCGCTTCATGGTCAGTACCCCCCGGCGCCGATACGCGAATGGTAAAGCAGCGATTTGGCCGCTTCGTTCGGGATGTAGGCGATCGCTTCGCCGGCGACGACCAGCACGGTGCCGCTGGCGATCAGCACCACGCTGACGGTCGCGCCGGCCACCAGCGAGACGCCCGCCACTGCATGGGCGCTCAGCTTGATGGTGGCGCGCGCCGCTTCCGAGGCGCCGGCCAGGACGATGATCACCGATTCGCCCACCACCTGCACGCTGGCGATGACCACGTTCCCTGACGCCGCCACGGCCGACAGCGAACCTGCCACCACCAGGGCCGAGCCACCGGCGATCAGGCCGGATGCGGCCGACATGTCGCTACTGGCCTGCTCATGGGCATTGGCGTTGCACAAGGTGCAGGCGAGCACGAGGGTAAGCAGAGTTTTCATTGGGATACTTTCGTCGAGTTTGCCGAAGTGGCAGGACGCATCTTGTCTCCAAAACCCCCGCGTTTCAAATAAATACACTACGGTATAGCTTTAAACGGCGGTCAGTATTAAGATCTGCTACCGGAATACGAAGGGATGCAAACATGCCGCATGCAATTACACTGGTCGACACCTTGAAGCGCTTGTTGAAAGCGCGGGGCATGACGTACGGCGAACTGGCCGCGCGCATCGATATGTCGGAAGCGAGTGTCAAACGCATGTTTTCCCAGAAAAATTTCACCTTGCAGCGGCTGGACCAGATCCTGAGCGCCAGCGGGATCGAGTTCGACGAACTGAGCGCCGCCCAGGAAGGGCCTGCCCTCATTTCGCAACTGACGCTGGCGCAGGAACGCGAAATCATCGGCGACCCGCGCTTGCTGGTGGTGGCGGTATCGGCCATGAACCACATCGGCTTCGACGACATCGTCAAGTTCTACGCCATGGACGCGGTGGAGGTGACCAAATATCTCCTGCGTCTGGACAAGATCGGCTTCCTTGAACTGCTGCCGAACAACCGCGTCAAGCTGCTCATTGCGCGCACCTTCGGCTGGATCGCGAACGGGCCGATCCAGAGCTATTTCCGACATGAGGCGGCGGCCGACTATCTCGATTCGCGCTTTGATGGCGAGGATGAAGTGCTGCGCCTGGTGAACGTGATGCTGTCGAAGCAGTCCAGCGTGGCGCTGCTCGAACGCTTGAAGCAGGTTGCAGCCGAATTCGCGCAGCAGCATCAGCATGAAATCCGCCTGCCGTTAGAACAGCGCCATGCGATCAGCTTTATCGTGGCGGCCAGGCCATGGGTGCCGCAGGCATTCAAGACGCTGCTGCGCACTTCCTGATTTTTTATTTCAATCCAACCGAGCCGAGAACATCAAATGAGTCAACAGAGCCAGTTTTCCTTGTTGAAGCAGCGCCGCTTCGCGCCGTTTTTCTGGACCCAGTTCCTGGGCGCCTTCAACGACAACGTCTTCAAGACCGCCTTCCTCGTGATCCTGACGTTCGACGCGCTCAGCTGGGGCATTACCGATCCGGCCACGCTGACGGCGCTGATCCCGGGCCTGTTCATTTTGCCGTACGTGGTGTTTTCGGCCACCGCCGGCCAGATCGCCGAGAAGATGGAAAAGGGCAGGCTGGCGCGTTACGTGAAGCTGATCGAGATCGGCATCATGACCGTGGCCGGCATCGGCTGGATGACCAAGTCGGTGCCGCTGCTGCTGGCCGCCGTGGTGGGCATGGGCGTGCACTCGACCTTGTTTGGTCCCGTGAAGTACGCCTATTTGCCGCAGCAGCTCAAGCCCGAGGAACTGGTCGGCGGTAACGGCCTGGTTGAAATGGGCACCTTCGTCGGCATTTTGCTCGGGCAGATCCTGGGCGCGTGGATGGTCAAGTACCAGCCGGGCGGCATTGCCCTGGTGGCCGGCGGCACGCTGCTGTTCGCCGTGCTTGGCCTGCTGGTGAGCATGCGCATTCCGTTGTCCCCGGCGCCGGCGCCCGACCTCAAAATCAACCCGAACCCGTTCTCGGAAACGATACGGAATTTGGCCTTCTCGAGTAAAAACCGTACCGTATTCCTGTCGATGCTGGGCAATTCCTGGTTCTGGTTTTACGGCGCGATGATCCTGTCGCAGTTCCCGCTGTACGCCAAGGATTACCTGCACGGTGACCCGGTCGTCTTCATCGCGCTGCTGACCGTGTTTTCGATCGGCGTGGGCACCGGTTCGCTGCTGTGCGAAAAACTCTCGGGCCACAAGGTCGAAATCGGCCTGGTGCCGTTTGGCGCGATAGGCCTGTCGCTGTTCGGCATCGACCTGTATTTTGCCAGTCTGGCCTATACCAGCACCGCCCACATCACCGAGATCAGCCAGCTGCTCGCTGCCCCGGGCGCGCTGCGCATCCTGTTCGACATCGCCATGCTGGGTATTTTTGGCGGCCTGTTCATCGTGCCGCTGTTCGCACTGATCCAGACCCGCTGCGATCCGCAGCATTTGTCGCGCACCATCGGCGGCATGAATATCCTGAACGCGCTGTTCATGATTGTCGCGTCGGGCCTGGCGATCGGCATGCTGAAAATGGGCTTCACCATTCCGGAGCTGTTCCTCACGACCGCCATCCTGAACGCCGTGGTGGCGCTGTACATCTTCTCGCTGGTGCCCGAGTTCCTGATCCGCTTCCTGGCCTGGATCCTGATCCATACCATCCACCGCGTGAAAGTGCTCGACGTCGAGCGCATTCCGGAGGAAGGCCCTGCCATCCTGGTGTGCAACCATGTCAGCTATGTCGATGCGCTCGTGATCGGCGCGGCCAGTCCGCGTCCGATCCGCTTCGTGATGGACCACCGGATCTTCAAGACGCCATTCATGGGCTGGTTCTTCCGCACCGCGCGCGCGATTCCTATCGCGTCGGGCAAGGAAGATCCGTGGCTGATGGAGAAAGCCTACGTCGACATCGCGCAGGCCCTGCATGAGGGCGACCTGATATGCATTTTCCCAGAAGGGAAGCTGACCACGACCGGCGAGATGAACGAGTTCAGGGGCGGCATTGCCAAGATCCTCGAACGCACCAAGGTGCCGGTGATTCCGATGGCGCTGCGCGGCCTGTGGGGCAGCTTGCTCACGCGGGACGCGGGCAATATGTTCGAGCGTTCGTTTGCGCGCGGGCCGCGTTCGCAGTTGTCGCTGGCGGTGGGAGCGCCGGTTGAACCGGCGCAGGCCACGCCCGAGTACTTGCACCAGCAGGTGCTGGCGCTGCGCGGCGACTGGAAGTAGGGTCCGGCCTCAGGTAACCGGCTGGCCCATCAGGCGCGTGCTGGCCAGGCGCTTGATTTCTTCAAAATTGACGGGTTTGATCATGTGATGATCGAACCCGGCCTCGATGGTGCGCTGGCGGGCGTCGCTCTGGCCCCAGCCGGTCAAAGCGATCATCAGCACTCCCTGCGAGCCTGCCTTGCGCCGGATCCGGCGCGCTGCCTCGTAGCCGTCCATGCAGGGCATGCCAAGATCCATCACGATCATGTCGGGCATGACCGTTTCGACTGCCTGCACCGCTTCGCAGCCATCGTAGGCGGTGGCCACATTGCAGTTTTCCATTTCGAACAGAGCTTGCAGCGAGTCGGCCGCGTCGCGGTTGTCGTCGACAACGAGCACCTTCGGCCGATGGTCGACCATGCCGATGTGCTGGTCGACCGGCACGGAGCGTGTCGGGCAGCTTTCGGAAACGACGGGCAAGGTCACGATGAATTCGCTGCCCTTGCCCAAACCGTCGCTGGCGGCGTGCACGCTGCCGTTGTGCATTTCGGCGAACTGGCGCGACAGGGAGAGGCCGATACCAAGCCCGCTGGCGATCTGGCCGGACGGCGGGCGGCTCTGTTCGAACATCGAGAAGATGCGCTCGAGCGCGGCGGGCTCGAGCCCGATGCCGGTGTCGCGCACCCATATCTTGAGCCAGTTCCCTTCGACCGCGGCGCGCACGCTGATGTAGCCCTCGACCGGCGTGAACTTGATGGCGTTGGACAGGATGTTGGCGACGATCTGCACCACGCGCGCATAGTCGGCGTACAGCACAACGTCGGTGTCGGGCAGCGCCGTCTCGATGGTGATGCCGCGCGCAGCGGCGGGCGCCGCGCACAATTCGGTAACGTGGTTGATGATGGCCGCGAAGGTCGTGTAGTCGCGCTGCAGTTCGATTTTTCCGCTGTTGATGCGCGCCACATCGAGCAGGTCGTCGACCAGGCGCGTGAGGTGGGTCACCTGACGGTCGATGACGTCGGCCACCTTGCGCACCGGCGCCTGGTCCGGATACAGGTGCGTGAGCACGCCCATCGAGGTGCGAATGGGCGCCAGCGGATTGCGCAACTCGTGCCCGAGGCTGGCCAGGAATTCATCCTTGCGGCGATCGGTTTCGCGCACCTGGTACTGCTTGGCGCGCGCGCGCAGCACCGACTGCAAGGATGTCATCAGCGTGAGCGTGCGAACCGGGCGTTCGAGCAGCGTGACGTTGCCGAGCATGCCGATGGCCTGGCGCACGCTGAGCGAATCGGGCCCGCGATTGGTCAGCAAAACGATCGGCAAGTCGGACCAGTTGGGCTGGCGCTGGACGAATTCGCCAAGTACTTTCAGGCCGCCGTTCGACAAGGCCTCTTCCACCGTCAGCACGGCGCCGACCCCGAGCAGCAGCTCCGAGGCCAGTTGCGCCGCAGTGGCGGTGACCAGGTTCTCGACGCTTGCCATGTCCAGCATCTTCGCTGCCAGCACCGCGTCTTGCCCGGTCGGGGCGTAGATAAGAACACGCTTTTCCATAGTCGCTTACTCGTTATCGTCGTCGAACATTTCCTGGCAATGCGCCTCGTCAAAGGTGGGGACGCCGGTCAGAATGCCGTGGAAGTTGGTCAGCACATCGCCGACAAGGATGCCTTTGCTGCTCAGACCAAACAGGCGGATGGTGCGTTCGTGTGCGCCCACGCGGCGCTTGAACACCGAGATGGCCTGGCGCACTTTGCCGCGCGCCTCGAAATAGCGCAGCATGATGACGCTGTCGGCAATGTAGCTGGCGTCGACCGAGGTGGACATGGTGCCGCCGATGACGCCCGGCTGCACGCCCACCAGCATGGTGACCACGCCGCGCTGGCCGAGGTAGGTGAGCAGCTCGTGCATGTGGGTGGTCAGGAAGCGCTCATCGGGCATCGCCTTCAGGTAGCCGTTCAGGCTGTCGATGACGATGATGCGGGCGCCATTGGACTCGGCATCGACCACCGCCTGCATGAATTCGCCGGGCGCCATTTCGGCCGGGTCGATCTGCTGGATGGACAGCAGATTGTTGTCAAGGGCGGGTTGCAGGTCGATCCCCAGGCCGGTCGAGCGCAGCATCAGGTTGTTGGTGGCTTCCTCGAACAGGAACATGGCCGCTTTTTCGCCGCGCTGGGTGGCCGCGTGCACATACTGCGCGCACAGCGACGACTTGCCGGTGCCGGGCGGGCCCGAGATCAGGGTGCTGGTACCTTCATCGAGGCCGCCGCCGGTGAGCATGTCGAGCGCGGCGATGCCGCTCGAGAGCTGCTTGCGGCTGGACTGCACGCGCGTTTGCGCGGCGATCAGGCGCGGATACACGCACAGGCCGCCGGTGACGATTTTGTAGTCGTGGGTGCCGCCGCGAAAAGCGATGCCGCGGTATTTGACGATGCGCACGCGGCGCCGCTCGGAACCATAGTCCTGGTTGATCAGTTCCAGCGTGATGACGCCGTGCGCCACGCTGCGCACCTGCAGGTCGCCCGAGAGCGCGGTGCGGTCGTCGAGGAAGAGAGTGGTGCAGCCCTTGCCGGACAGGTACTGCTTGAGCGCGAGGACCTGGCGCCGGTAGCGCAGCGGGCTTTCGGCCAGCAGCTGCAGTTCGGACAGCGAATCGAGCACCACGCGGCTCGGCTTGTATTTTTCGATGGCTTCGAGGATGCGCTGGGTGGTCGAACCCATCTCGATTTCGGACGGGTGGAAAATGGTGAACTGCTGGTCGGGATGGAGGATGTTCTCGCTGGGGATGATGTCTTCGACGTGGATGCCGTCCATCGACCAGCCGTGCGACTGCGCCACGGCGGTCAGTTCGACCCGGGTTTCGGCCAGGGTGATATAGATGACCGATTCGCCGCGCCGCACGCCTTCGTGCAGGAACTGCAGGGCCAGCGTGGTTTTGCCGGTGCCTGGCTCGCCTTCGATGAGGAAGAGTCGGTCGCTGGTGAGCCCGCCGCCGAGGATGGTGTCGAGGCCCTTGACCCCGGTTGAGAGAAAGCGGGTGGTGTCGCTGTTTTGGTTTTCCATGGGTGAGTGCCCCTAGTTCGGAGTGTTATAAGTTTTGTAAAAGACAACTATTTCGAGAAATGGTACCTGAATCTGAAAAGTCCTTCGGTTCAATAGCGCACATATTTCCGAAGATAAATAGACGGGCTCAACTGGTGTTTACTACGCGGCTTTGAGCTGGCGCAATGAGTGTGGAGAGGATGGGAGGAGGCGAACTTTCCGCCACAATAGGCTGGAATGCTCTGATATAATTCGCAACTCGTCGGGGCGTAGCGCAGCCTGGTAGCGTACTTGCATGGGGTGCAAGGGGTCGAGTGTTCGAATCACTCCGTCCCGACCAATGGAATCAATGACTTAGGCCAGCCGCAGAGCTGGCCTTTTTCTTGTGTGCGCCCAGCATGGGCGCACTCCTGCGGGTGCAAGTCCCGCCGCGAGCTGACCACAGTGAGCGAAGTGAAGCGCAACTGCATGAGGGCAACCGAGTGTGGAAAGGAAGCGTGGAGCATAAATCATGAGCCGATGGACAAGAACTGCATAGAAGGCGCTGCCAATCAGGGCGAGCGGGCACAAAACCGCAAAGCTCTTGTGGTCAAGGAGTGGTGGCGTAGATGCGGCGGTTGTGTGATGAAGGAGTGCGGCCCTTACCTGGGGACGCCCCGCCTCATGCCTGAAAGGGGTGACAGTTGTCGGTGACAACTGGAACGTGAAGGCCGGAGCGGGGTCTCAGCAGTGGTCATAGTAGTCGGTGGTAGCGCCGGGAAGGCTGGACCCCGCCGACGAAGGACCGAACGAGTAGGAGTCAATCCGATATGTCGATGCAGAAGGCACAGCGTCAGATGCCCGCGAAAGCGGGGCGGGAGGCCGTAGGGCAAGGTGAAGCCATGCCTGATGCTTTCAGCGACGAAGCAATCTGCCCGCGACATGCAACCGGAGACACGGGGTCGGCGCTGCTGCAAGCGGCGCTGACGACAGAGAACCTGCGGCGAGCGTTCAAGCGTGTGCGTGCCAACAAGGGAGCCGCTGGCGTGGATGGCCTGGATATCAACCAGACTTCACAGCATCTGGCGACCGCGTGGCCGCTCATTCGAGAGCAATTGCTGGCGGGGACGTACCGGCCCAGTCCGGTACGTCGGGTGACGATCCTGAAGCCCGACGGTGGCGAGCGCGAGCTTGGCATCCCGACGGTGACGGATCGCCTGATCCAGCAAGCACTGCTACAAGTGCTGCAACCGATACTTGACCCCACTTTCAGCGAACACAGCTATGGCTTTCGGCCGGGCAGGCGTGCGCAGGACGCGGTGTTAGCCGCCCAAGCGTATGTCCAGTCTGGCCTGCGGGTCGTGGTTGATGTTGACCTGTCGAAGTTCTTTGACCGGGTCAACCATGACATCCTGATTGACCGCCTGCGCAAACGCGTGGACGATGCCGGAGTAATCCGGCTGGTCCGTGCCTATTTGTTTGAACAGTGGCATCATGGATGGCGGCGTGGTGCAGTCTCGGGACGAGGGAACGCCGCAAGGTGGTCCCTTGAGCCCGCTGCTGGCCAACGTGATGCTCGATGAAGTGGACAAGGGCTTCCGACTGATGCCGCACTCGCGCATCCCGTGCTCTTGCGCGCGGTCATGCCAACGCCTTCATGATCCCTTCGGCGGAAGGCTGCACGGGCTAGGCACGAGGGCGCGGGGTCTAGGTTGGCGCTTAGATACGGCCTCGGCATGGCGCGGGCTGGCGTTCTCCATGATGGACGTCTGTCCGTGATACACTCACGCGAAAATGCCACCGTTGGGGATTGTCAAATGCCGACTTGCTGGATAATTGGCGGTCCAAATGGCGCCGGGAAAACAACTTTTGCGTTGGAATACCTAAAGCAAGTGGCATACGGCATGCGTTTTGTGAATGCTGACCTGATCGCGGCTGGTTTGTCCCCGCTTGCCCCAGAACGTGAATTGATGGCGGCGAGTCGTTTGTTTTTGCAAGAAATTGAATCGTGCATTGTTCAAGCGGAAGATTTCGCTTTTGAGACGACATTGGCCGGTCGGAGCTATCTGAAACTCGTTCGGCGACTGCGCGCCGAAGGCTGGCGAGTAGAATTAATCTACTTGGCACTGCCCAGTAGGGAAATGTCCCGATTGCGCGTTGCAGAGCGCGTGGCGCACGGCGGCCACAACATACCGACCGCGGACATTGAGCGCAGGTTTGCGCGCAGCCTCGCGAATTTGCTGACGGCGTTCAGTCCTGTAGTCGACGCCTGCCGGTGTTTCATGAATAGTGGTGCAATGCCCGAGCTGGTGTTCGAGCAGCATGGCGAGCAGCGTAGGATTGCCCATGCCTACCATTACCAACATTTGCTTAAGGAATCTGAGTTATGAACATCGTATCCGGACCACCGTCGCTGCAAACCCAGGCAATGCTGAAGGCCCTGCAGGATGCAGTGACGAAAGATTTGAATAGAAAAAAGAAACTGGGCCAGTACGCCGTTATTTGGAAAGACGGCCGCGCCATTCAGACTGGTGACGACGTGCCACCAGTGACTGGCTGACACTTGTCGGTGCCAGTGCGACGGCGCGCCGGATTGAGTAAACTCAAGAGGCGATAAATGGAGGTTTTCGCGTAAGCGTTTGATTTTTGAGGCTTATATACAGCCTGCAAAGCCGTTTAGGCGGTTTCGATTCCCGTCCTCGCCTACAGATTGTCATGCTCATTTATCGCAAATTGAGCTGTTGCAAATGAAGCCAACGTCCATTCAGGAAGTTGGCTTTTTTTGTGTGCGCCCAGCATGGGCGCACTCCTGCGGGTGCAAGTCCCGCCGCGAGCTGACCACAGTGAGCGAAGTGAAGCGCAACTGCATGAGGGCAACCGAGTGTGGAAAGGAAGCGTGGAGCATAAATCATGAGCCGATGGACAAGAACTGCATAGAAGGCGCTGCCAATCAGGGCGAGCGGGCACAAAACCGCAAAGCTCTTGTGGTCAAGGAGTGGTGGCGTAGATGCGGCGGTTGTGTGATGAAGGAGTGCGGCCCTTACCTGGGGACGCCCCGCCTCATGCCTGAAAGGGGTGACAGTTGTCGGTGACAACTGGAACGTGAAGGCCGGAGCGGGGTCTCAGCAGTGGTCATAGTAGTCGGTGGTAGCGCCGGGAAGGCTGGACTCCGCCGACGAAGGACCGAACGCGTAGGAGTCAATCCGATATGTCGATGCAGAAAGCACAGCGTCAGATGCCCGCGAAAGCGGGGCGGGAATGCAGGGCGCGACACGGTTAAACTTGCCGGTTTTGGGTGTCGCGCCCGCCTCTCTGCGGCAATACTCGTTTTACCCCTCTCTGCGGTCCATGTCATCCCCGCAATCTTTCTTGACCTCAAACGCAACACATCCATGCAAAGCTGACGCCCGTGGCGCGCCATGTCGTCCGGCCGGATGGCGGCCGGCCCCCGGCTGTGCCCGGGCGAGCGACGGCATGGCGCGAAGCATGTCCCCGGCGGGCATGCTCAGTAAAGGGGGCTACAGGAAGGGTGGCGCACGCCGGTGATCGCCGCCGATGGCGGGGCGGATCGGCGGCAGTTGGAGGGGAAACCGCCAGCAAAAACCAAATTTACGCGCTTTTCGAAGCCAGTTCACAACCGGCGACCTCCTGTAGAAAACATTGCGAACTCATCGCCGCTTGCAGCCACTAATGCAGACAAATCCTCTTGTCCGAAGGATTTACGGACGGTGCGCGCCCGAAGGTAGTCATGTCCAGTGCTTCGAGCGCCGGCGGCGCGACGGCATGGGCGCTGCGTTGACGGACCGTCGCGATAAGCGCTTCGCGCAGGGCCGCGGCGCCGATCCGCCCGCATTTCATGAAATTATCACCGGGCCATGCGAAATGCATAACGTCATGTTCGCCGCTGGCAAGATAGCGCTCGATTGCTTCTTGCTCGGATGTGGGCGGGTGAATCATCTGTTGCCTGCGTTCGGTGCGGCGCCCAGTCGCGCAAGATCTGCAAGGTCATTTTTCCGTTGGGCGACGCGCCGCTCATAACTGGCCTGATTTTTCGTCGCGACCAGGCTATGGGGAATGCCCTGCTTGCGCGTCGCCAGGTCGAGATCGCAGCGGCCTTGCATGACTGACGCTTCAACGTGGCGGCGGTGCGGTTCGGCCGCCTTGAACACCCACTCCCGGCGCACCCTATCGGCCAGGAACCGGGCCAGTTCGGCGCAATGGCCGCAGCGGCAGGCTAGTAGGAACGGACGGGCGAAATCGGCGGGTGGCGCCAAGGGTTCTGCGGCGCGTGCACGCAAGTGCTCCACGCACGCGGCGCGCAGACGCTCGACACAGGCGCGCCGCGTCATGTCCGCGCGCTGCGTCAGCTGCAGCATGGCCGGTATCAGGATGGCATCAACGCCAAATGTGGCCGCATTGGCGAGCACGTGGTTTACCACCCGTTCGGCCAATCCATCCGCCTTCATCCGGGCCAGCGCGTAGAGCAGGTCGTCGATCAGGGCTGGGTCAACGGCAGCGGGGCGGCGCCACGGGTCCGCCGGATGGGCATTGACCCGTTCGCCGAGAAGCGTCTCGACGAGCGCCCCCGCGGCCGGGCGCAGCAGCGCCGGCGTAGTGCCGAACGCAATGCTCGCCGCCATGCGCGCCAGCAAATTGGCGCCCGCGCCGGGCAGCATGTGGGCATTCCTGGCGATGATGTGTTCGAGCAGTTCAGCTGCACGCTGCCGGGGCAGAACGCCCATCGCCTCCGCCAACGCGGCGTTCTCGGGCCCGCAGTACCTTCCCTTGGCAGGCATCTCGGCCAGAAAACCATCGATGCGCTCGCTGTCATCGAGCCGGGTCAGGCTCGACAAAAATTCCGTTTCCCTGTCCGCCTGCGTGGTCCCGGGATGCCATTGTGTTGGCGCCCATTTCGCCAGCATATGGCCGGACAGCGCATGCGCGTCGCACCATAGCGCTGACGCCTTGCCTTCGCCGCTATGCGTCCAGCGCTGTGCCAGATCGGCCAGATACGGCAAGGTCACGCCCGGCCCGGCCTGATTGAGCACGGCCAGCTTGCGCGCGCGCGGCCACAGCACCAGGGCCGCCCTTCGATAGCTGCGTTCGAACGATGCCCCCTCGTTTCCGGTCGCTTCATGGAAATGCTGCTGGTCCGGCTCCAGGTCGTCAAAGCTGTCGGGCGGGCACAGCTCCTCCTCGAGGAAGGGCAGCTCGCCCAGCGCCGCCGGCGCGCCATCGGGCGTGCGCCAGTGCGATACGGTCAGGTTGCGATCGAACACTTCACCAATCTCGAACTCCTCGTCCCGGCCGTCATCGTCGCCGTGCCGGTACCAGCGCCCCCGCCGTCGCGGCGCATAGTCGTGCTCGGCGCTGCCGCTTTCCTCAATTGCTACCAGTGCCAGGTGCAGCTCGCAACCTGCCGCCGCAGCGGCGGGGAGCATGACGGCCGCGGCGGCGGCGTCGGCATTCTTCAAGGTGTCAAACCCGAGCTCGGCCGAGGTGTAAGCATGCTCGAGTGGGTAGATGAGTTTTTCGGGCGTATCGTCGCCGCCCGCCTGCTTGTCGCGGGCCCATCGCCCAAGCAGGGCGGTGATGGCCCGCGATTGTTCGTCATATTCGGGCAGCGTGGGAGCCGCTGCGCCGTCCTTGCGCAGCAAATTGTAGACCAGTGTCAGCCGGTAGCCCGCAGTGACCGGCCGCACCTCGTGCACGCAGTCGGCGTAAAAGGCGGCGAAGGAGATCTCGTCCGGCTCAGCGCTGTTAAGGTCCAGGCACACTTCATGCCCCTTGTGCCGTATGATTAGTTCGCCGCCGCTGCAGACCGATGGTAAATTAACCACGAGAGTGGCAAACATGCCGCTGGTTTTTTCCGTGTCCCGGTGCCCGACGAAAAAACTGCCGGTGTCGTAGACGAGCAATTTATACAGTTCGGCCGACACCGGCTCGGTAACGCCGAGTCCGGCGGTGGCGCTGGCAACGATGGCCGAGAGCGTGCCTGGCCAGCTGCGGCCCGCAAGGGCGACCTGTTCAGCCGGGATCTGCCAGGTCTTGCGCACAGCGGTATCGATCAGCGTGTCCTGTCCGCGGCCGTAGGGCGCGCGCGTCGCTACTGCAACGAGCTGTTCGGCCTGCACCGCCAGCAGCGGCAGGGAAATGCGGCCGACGCCGCTAACTTCGAGCACAGGTGTAGCACAGTCGGACGTGCCGGTCGCGTAGAAGTCGCCAGCGCGACGAATGGTTGACGCTATCGCGGCAAGCCTACGGGTCACTGTGGTGGTCATCAAATAATGCCCTTTCTGTTCCAAGCGATGCGGCGATACCGCCGCTTTGGTTGTCGTTGCAGCAACATGCTGGTCGACTGCACCGCGAACACCCTTCCACGAATTCGGCATGGCCAACACCAAGGTATCGCGCGGTGGATGGTCGACGCCTTCCCCAGCTAATTTTCCGGTAGCGAGCGGCACGCGTGGAGCTTCCGGCGGCAGCGCATCGAGTTCCACGATCAAACTTGCCCGTCGCTTCTTCGTCATTCGCCCATGCAGGACCAAAACGTGTGCGACCCTGGTCGCCAACGCGACTTTGCCATTCTTGTTTCAACTCTGGTCGCAAATCGTGCTGAATTACACGCCGGCGTTGCATGATCAGGTCGCGTCCGAAGGTATTCATCTTATGAGTTTTATGATGCAACCAACATCATGCCAGAAATGGCGACCCACAAGCTCCTCCCCCGTACAATTCGACAGGCCATCGGACGAGGGCGGTTTGCTCGAATTGCTGCTGTTTTTGCGCACCTGCGCCTCCCGCGTTTCGCTACGCTTGCACATGGCATCTAGGTGATCGAACAAGGTCGTGATCAGCTTGTCCTTGTCCTTTTCGGATTTCGGAGAGCGTTGCAAGGTCGGGACGGGGAAGTTTCTGCACCACATCCGGCGATGATGATCGAATCCTGTCGCGCTTAGAACATGTTTATGACGCAACTACTCGGGCTGAACAGGTGCCATTTATTTGACACAATACGCGTTTAGGTGGTGAATTAGTTTTACACTTGGAACACTCAAACTTAAATCCACCCTCGCGACTGGTCGTCGCGAAAGTGAAGTGGCGTAGCTGCCAGAAGGAGCCGACCAATGACAAC
This sequence comes from Pseudomonadota bacterium, assembly GCA_040388275.1. Classification (GTDB taxonomy): domain Bacteria; phylum Pseudomonadota; class Gammaproteobacteria; order Burkholderiales; family Burkholderiaceae_D; genus Telluria_A. Next base: position 24,177 of record JAZKCA010000051.1, on the reverse strand, counting down.
TTCCCCTGCGCGGGGCGGTTCGAGCGTTTCCGCTCGTAACCGAACTCCATCCCTCAATTTGGCGAAGCTGGCCGAATTACTCTCAAAATCAATCGCCCCTACGGGCAACGATGGCCTACCGGCCGTACCGCTGCTCGGCGCCGAAGACAAGAAACTGCGCGTCAATACTCGGTCGTTTGTGCAGCGATTAATGAATCTCGAGTCTTTCCAGCCGTCCTTCGAACCTGGCGACGAATCAGGCTTCATACACGACATGGTTATGCCGCCTTTTGGAAAAGTGGCGAAAATCGGCGGGCGCTTATTGCCAGAAACCGAAGCTGCCACGGCCAAACAACTCGAAATCCTGCACACAGCGGTAAGCCAGGAACTCGACCAAGTACTGGGTCAGCTAGACCCATATGCTTTCACCGTAACTTCTCTCGATAAGACGCTCCAGTCAATGGCGCAATCCATCGGGGAGCGTGTACCAGATTTGCCGCAGGCTGCGAAAATGGTGCCGGTCCACTTTGCCCATCCCGGTCGTAAGGTGGCGGAACGCGAACATGACATTGGTCGCGTGTTGACGGCAATGGAGACTATCGACGGCCGAGACTGGCTCGAAGTCCTTCTCGCTGGTATTTCGCGAAAACTCCACAATGACGGTCTCGACCCCGATGAGGTTGACGGCATCGTCTCGACCTTAAGGAAGCAACGTAACCAGCCGAGAAGTCAGATTGCAGAAATGTTGGATTTCTTGGAAGACGAGGCCTTGTCTCGCGTCAGAATGCAAGTAGGCATGCGCCTGATGGATGCCGTTGCCGCCCAAAGCAGTAAGCCTGGCTTGAAGGCCTACGTCAAACGGGTGCACGACTGTTTCGAGAAATTTGCCGGCGCCGAAGGCGAATCTCTACTGCTCGACGTCAGTAGTGCGTATGGCGTCCAAAACAACGTCGACCTGGCCGACGAGCTGCGCAAGGCCCTGTTTTACAACTGTTTGTCCGTATGGGCAGAATGGTCGGCCCAACTCTTTGAGCGGCGCACTACGCCGCATCGTCAAGTGGCGACGGTTCGCGAAGTGTCATATCGCTTTCGAATCAATGGCAACAATCCGCAGAGCGGAAAATCCGCGTTCGACGCCCGGCTCGCAAGGATACGCGAACGAGTACTGGCACAACCTGGTCCGGATGCGCGCATTCAGCGCTCATTGGCCGAGCTCATATTTTTGGACCTGGTCATTCCAGATTCACTAGAGGACGACGCCATTGTCGACGTGTTTGCGAAAGCATCAGCGATCTCAGATGATTTGAGGTCTGCGGCTGGCCCGACGCTTCAAGCCCTTTGGCGCAAGGTTGCGGCGCGGTCAAAAGTGGTGGACCAGCTCGGAGAAGAGCTAGTCAACGTGTTGCGGTCAAAGTCGACTTCCTTAGTCGACATTGCAAATCGGCGCGTTGACAAGTTCATGGTCTATGTCCACAAGGACATCGTGAACTGGGAAGCGGTGCAAACACTGGCCTCCCCGTCGACAGACATCTTCGTCAAGGCAGGCAAGGGGGCCGACAAGATTGTTTGGTTCCGTCATCTGCAAGTGTCGGAACGCGCAAATTTACCGGGTAGTATCGCTTCGCTATCGGTCGAAACTGAGCTTCAAGAGCGCTCGCTCGCCCCTGTAGGAGACCCATACGACATCCGAATGGCGAGGGACCTTTCCGACCGGACTTTACCTGTCCGATTCGTCCCATACCATTGGGAAAAGAATGAACTCACATGGCGCCCTGACGTGGCCGACACCGGTTTGTTCGATGTTGGCGTCGGGGTCGACATCGAGTATTCCATGGATGTTTTGAAGCTGCGTCATGTAAAGGATGACGTCCGCCAAAAGGCCGAGCAATTTCGCTCTGCCGTGTTGGTGGGATTTATGCTCGTGACCTATATCGTTCTGTGGGAACTGGTAAGGCGCCTCAAACAACCGGCGCAAAGTGAGTTGGCTCAGTCCCAACCCGTGCAACCACTTTCGATGACAATTCTGCGCCTTCAACACGATGGCAAGCAGACGGTGCGTGAGGATGAAGCGCGAGACGGAAATACTGCCGTCTATTGCGTGAGTCAGGCTATAGAGAAAGCGCTGAGTCGCGAGCTCCCCGTAAAATTGCAGGGTTTGTCTGCGGCTCCCGGGAAGAGCGTGGAAATGCTTCGCTGGACCAAGCGCGGTGCGCTGCACGCCCTCTTGGGAAGCCAACCGTTGCATTTCGGGATGGATGGCTCCGTGGATAAAGTCGCGCTTGTTACTTATGTAACGCGTCCCTGCGACGCGCACCCGCTGTTTGGCGATGCTGAGGGGCACCTGTTCATTAGTCGGACCTACGTCGCTAACCGAGGCGAGAGTGGCTCGACTTTGCGAATGGACCGCATGCAATCGCGGCTGGTCGAAAGCAGCAAGGCCTTCAGAACGCCGCAGCTTATCCTCGAAGAAGTGGCCCGCTTAGAAAAGGCTGGGTTCGCTCACATTCTCTTGCTGTCCCACCACTTTGGAAATCGCCATCTCGGCCGCGCCTCTGAGCGACATGCTCCGCATGGCACGCGGGAATTCCTTGACGATGCGGCAAACCGTTTTCCAAATGTGCACCTTTATCCACTTCGGCGCGATGTCTTTCCAGCCACCAGGCTGCGTAAGCGCACCGCTTTAGAAAGCGCTTTCGAGGTCCTTTCCTTTGAGGACCACCAAAAAATGTATCGAGAACATTCGGCGGACGTCTTGCGCAGCCTGATGCCAATCTATACCTTTGCCACACTCAATGTCGTGGGAGACGACGAGAATCGGCCGCAGTCCGGCTTTTGCACCTATTTCTTCGACCTGGAAACTAGAGTCGAAAACCTGCAGCAAAACGAACTAATTCGCCAGAACATTCTAGGCACTGGCGCCGGCAAACCCGTCCGGGATTCGCTGGTGAGCGTTTTGCGCGCGGTCCATTTCATGGAGAGCGAAAAGCCGGCGCTGAAACAGCTCCTTTTGCCGGTCCTGGACCCATTCGATTGGGCGAGTCCTTCGACCACTGCAGCGGCTGGAGAAGTCGAAATCATGTCCCGCCGGCGCACGGGCAGTGTCCTGCTCAGCTTGCCCGCAGTCCTAGCGCACGCTACCAAGGTGCTTCATAAGGAAATTTCATGAAGCGAACCTTAAGCGAACTGCCATTTCATGAACAGGCCGTACTTTGGGGCCACGCGTACGAGATCCTAGTCAAGCGTGGAGTCATCGCCTGCCTTGTTGAGCGAAAGATTCTCTCACCAGACCATCCTCAGCTGAGCGCTTGGAAGAGCTTTCGATTGCTCGATATTCACAAGCATCTATCGCGGCAGCTGGAATTATTGGACGAGAACGCAATCGAAGTTTTGGACGCAGCAATCGAGCATTTGGCACTTACCGCTTTCGGTGTTGGATACACAGCTATGCGGGAGTACTTGAAGCCCTTGTCAAGGCAACTTGAACTTGGCCGTCTGGCGTTGCGGGGGCTATGGTGCCCGCTGACATTGCCCGGTGAAGATGCCGGGACCGCCGAGCTCAGGTCCACTACCTGCAAGTCGTTCCATGAGCAATTTCAACTCAAGGGTCTGCTCGACCCTGCCCTTACCGATAAAGGCATGCCAGCCAACGCAGATTTCATTCTGTGGCTATCGGGCGAGCACAAAGAGGACTACCTCCTGGTACAAGAATACGCGTACGATATGCCGCCGGGCGCCTTGGATTTTCGGGAACAGGGCGCGCATCTCGACGAACTGATGAGGCATCGGCGACTGGTGGACTCAAGAGGCGTATTTGCCCGGGTTGCCGCCGAAGTCGACGGGGAATCGTTTTCACTTTCGGAAGACATTCGCAACCACCTGGGAGCGCTGACCAGCGAAAACAAGCCGTTCTATAAACTCTGCCAAGGCGCCGCATACGCGGAAAGCACGGTCACTTGGCTGCAGCGGGATGGCGCAATGTCCAACAACTGCTCGGCCCGTGCACTGGCCATCACGCCGAATGGGCTTGAGAGTTTAGCTGCAAACTTCACTCTCGCCGGCAAGAAGGAGCCACGACGCATTCTTATGGAGCAGATGGGCGCCGCCTATAGGTCCGTAACAAAGATTGCAGACGGCGACGAATCTGCTTTGGCCGGGCAGGTAGAAGCTGTATTCAATAGCGTGTTGAACAAGCTGCCGAAGGCACTTAAAGATGGGATGAAATCGTTGCGGTCAATCCCTAAACCAGGCGAGGACTATCGCTTCGAGTTTGAAGAAACCTTGCCTGCGTTCGCCAATCCAATGCAGCGATTTGACACAGCTGACGCGCTTTCCCTAGTCGACAACTCTGACCACATCAATGACTTCTTCGGTGAGTCGTCCAAGGAGGCAATCGGACGCGTGATGAATGAATTGGCCCAAGCTGATGGCAGCATCACCCTGCGGAATATGCATGCCGCGGCAATCGTGGCCGGGATGCAGAAGGCAGCGCCAGCGACCTTAAACGTCATCGCATTGGAAGGCAACCCGGGCATCGGCAAGACAACTGCAGTGCGTCGTCACTTGGAGAAAAAAACGGACGGATACCTGTTCCTGTATGTCAGTCCGCGGGTCATTATCAATCGGGACGTGACCGAGAGTTTGGCGAGACCGAATGGAAAGCTATCCGGCATTCTTACCGTGACAACGAACGCTCAGTTGATCGCGTCCGCGCAACGCTGGCATTTGGAGGAAGTAAGAGCCGGACGCGATACGCCACGGCATATCGATGGCGCCGTCATAGCAGACGGGGTGCTCAACTTAGTGAAACCAAAAAGTAGCATCCTTGTGATTGACCCTGAGCAGGAACAGGAAATTGAGCGAGCCCACACTGGTTCGCGGATGGCGAAGGTAGCGCTCTCGGAGAACGAGGACATGGTTCAGGAGCGCTCCGTCATTGGCGTCCTGTCGGGCATGGCCAAGACTACACAGGAACTACTCACGCTCAATCCAGAGGTGAATCGCGTTGTGCTGACAGCGGCACTGCAGGGATTTCGGGAGAAAGGCAATGGCAAGACCACGATGGATGCCCTCTCGTTGCTCTTCCGAAACAAGGCATCAGTTCTTGCGGGAGTCCGCGAGCGCAGGAATTTTTCGAAGAACATGCCGAACATAGTGGTCATGGTCGACGAGCTGGCCGGCGATGGTGCCGGCGCTCCCTTCGTGCACGGTGTAGCGCGTTGGCTGCACAATGAGTTCATCGCGTGCTTTGAAGACTGCGGCGAGACGAGTCCGTTTACCGTGACCTTAGTTATTTCGGACGCATCATTGGGTAATGAGATTGTCTTGGAAAGGTATCTTAGCGCGGGAGACCGAACACCAGACAAGGTGCTGGTGTCTGGCTCTGCAGGAATTCTTCCTTTCCGAATAGCCGTCACTACCGTCAAAGTGGGCGGCCGGCCTTGCAGGACGTTGCACGTCATGACCAACAGCTTTCCCGCAAGCGAGTTGAAGATCCGCTACCAGGTAAATCTTACTAGGATCAAACCTGAACTAACTGACAAAGGTAACCAGGAAACGCCTCGACAGGCAGTGCGACGGGTAGCGGGAGAGTCGCTGCTTGCCTCGGCTGAGGCCGAGATACTAAACGCGGTGGCCAAGGGTTGCTCCCAAGTTATCTATTTTGCGCAAGACAAGGGGTTTCTGAGCGACTTGGAGAAAACACTGGCACGCCGCTCGGATGCAGGCTTGAATCAGGAAAATGTTCAAATCCTTGATTCGTCGGTTCCAGGTTGGAGGCGCAAGAAGCTTATCGCGCCAGAAACACGCGACCATGTGCGTGTTTTCCTCATGACCTCGTCGGGCGCGCGAGGCGTGTCATTTCCGAAAGCCGACTGGATTATCGCAGCGGTCCCCAGGTTTGCCATAGAAGCCGCCCTGATGGAAATCGCGCAGCTGATTTACCGCGGCCGTGGCCAATACAGGAATGATTCCGGCGAGACCGTCTCTGGCGACAATGTTCCGCGTCAGCTCGTCATGCTTGTGGATGATTTCGTCATAGACGCCGAGGAAGAACAGGATAAACGCCAATGGTTGCGTCAATCCCTCGACTTAATGACGCTGCTGGTAATGCTTCGCGCGACCATTCATACGCGGATTACAGGTGATGCAGCACTACGCCAATCGCTGGCGTTGGTGCCGGTGGGACGCGTGGGATTGGAGGAACTGGTCAGCCTTATGTCTGGGAACGTAACGAAATTCGTCAACGAGGCTGAGATATTTTGCCGCCGCGCGAGCGACCGGTCGTTAATTGGCGTAGTCAAGAATGCCCAAGCAAATGTCATCGAATTGTTCTCGCGCACCAAGCTACAAGGTGATGCGCAAAAGGGCACGGATGGGCGAACGATGGTGAAGTACGATGACTTGCGCGCAGTATCGAACCTCGCCAGCACACCGATGGCGTCCCTGCTGGTGTTCTCCCCGGAAGGCTTGAGTTTGGCTGACCATATCTATTTTGCTGGACCATGCGTCCTCGAAAATTGGGAAGCGTTTGCGAAGCAAGAGGCATTCACGTTCGAAGGCCATCAAACCCAGATTGCGCGATACAGCAAGGAGCTGCTCAATCAGCTCTATGCAATCGAAAAAAATGATTCAATTTCATCTTCGTTGCGGGTCCCGGCCGCTAATCTTTACCGATTGCTTCAGCGCGAAGTGGAGGCGGCCGCGAATGAGTTCACCACGCTAAAATACTTGAAGTCGCCGAACACTTGGGTCAGCGTTCCCGCTGGGTATCTCCAGTTTGTTCATACCGATGATACAAGGCAGGGGCAACCGTTCCAACTGTATGAACAGGACATCTGGTGCGGCGCCCTGGCCAGGTCGCTAATGGCAACAGGTGCTGTCATGCCGCCGATTCCAAAATATCAATCCTTCCCGTGGGCAGCATCCGTGGGACAAGCGAATCCCTTGCGTCTTGATCTGGTGTTCGATGACAGGTACTTCATGGCGTCTAACGAACTGAATCTCTTGAACACGCTGCTGCTCTCGTGACCACGCACAAATGGCAGGCCAACACAAGGGGCCGTGCGCCGAAAAAAAGAGCCCATATCAGCTCCAACGCTCGACTAAGGCGGCGCGTCGACAAGCGAGGCCGCACCCGCAAGCCAGGCGATGCTCAAAAGCCATAAATAGAATCCGATTCCCGCGCTGTACGGATACATCCCGGCGCTCCCTTCCGTGATGGTCTTGGCGAACTCCTTTTCTTGCGATTGAGGGAGCGTTGCCATAAACTGTCGCCATCGCATTTGCACCCGCAGCAAATAGCTAACGCCAATGGATCAAGAAATGAAAGACATCGAACCGGACTTGATTATCTCGTCGCTGAGCCAGGAAGTTGTCCGTGATGGCAAGCAAGTCGAGATTCACATCTATGGTGACGGCGAAGGCGGATGGCTGCTGGAAGTGGTCGACGCGCATGGCAATTCGACCGTGTGGGAAGATGCGTTCAGCACCGAGCAGGACGCGCTCGACGAAGCGTTCACGACCATCGAGCACGACGGCATCGACAGCCTGATCGGGACGCCAACCGCCTTGCCAACGTCGCAGGGGCTCAATCTGTCCCTGGACCAGGATGAAATCGAGGAGCTTGAGTCCTTGCTGGCCAACGCCGGTACGGGCGACACAATGGACGTGGCGACCCTCGAAGGCTACCTGACGGCCATTGCCATTGGCCCGCGCATGGTGCCCCCATCGGAATGGTTGCCATGGGTGTGGGACATGAACCTGGGCGCAAGCTCGCCCGATTTTCAAACCGAGGAGCAGGCCTCGCGGATCATGTCATTGATTCTCCGGCAATATAATGCGGTACTTGGGGATTTTGCGACCGATCCGATTTCATTCGAACCGCTGTTCCTGCGTGTACCAGGCAAAGGCGCGAGCGCCTGGTGCGTAGGGTTCCTCCTGGGCGGCATGCTCGATGACGACGCATGGATGACGTTAATGCTTGCGCGGCCGGATTGGATGATTCCCTTCGTCCAATTATCCCTCGATGAGGGCAACGTCAGCGCGGCGAAAGTGCAGGGCTGGATGCAGGATGTCGTGCCCTCCCTCGCAGCGATCCATGCGCATTGGAACGCGGGACGCCGCTACGGCCCACCGTCTCGCACGGATGAATTCGATGCGCTTGAACCGGTCGGCACATTGATCCGCGCTGAACCAAAAATTGGCCGCAACGATCCATGCCCCTGTGGGAGTGGGAAAAAATTCAAGAAGTGTTGCATGCCTTAACGCGTAGTGCGGGAAAAAAAGGAAGTGGTTGGCCACTCCCATTGTCGACCAGGCCGCTAGCGCAGTGGTGACAATCCTGGAATCAGATGTCGCCGTAACGACGCCAGTGGAATGGGCAATTCCACAACGCCTGCTACGCCTGGCCCGATTTCATACTGGTCATAACAAATGACCAGATCCTTTGCGGTTAGGTAAAATTTTTGGCGCGCTGTAGTTGGCTTGAAGGCGTACACAACGCCTTTTTTTGCCATGGCAGGCAACACATGTGCGCTCAGTTGATCATCCACAATTTTGAGATAGTTCGGGCTCTTGAATAGCGCCTTGAGCGGCACAATGTTCACGCGCTCGGTATCGATGGTCATGGGCAGGCTTTCAAATCCCCCCTTCACCGTTTCCCGCGGTCGCACATACAAAACGATGTTCATGCTCGTCCACTTATCGGCGCGCGTGACCTTGTATGCGAGCCATGCGGATAGATACTTTTTGCAGTTCAGTCCATAGGCCTTGATGCCCTGGCCGACGTGTCGCAGGATCAGGTCGTTAAGCTTTGGCGTATCGTCCGATGACTCTGCCAGTAACGGCGCGTACAACGCAATGTCGCACCTGGGTGAATCGGTTCCTGTCTCCGGTCCCGGCTTTTTTGCGATCAATACTGGCCGTGGAGAGATCAAGCCATCCAAAAAATAATCTTGCGCAAAGGCCGGGCCGGCCAGGCCAAGTCCGACGGCACAGATCGCAACAAGAGACAATTTACTTCTGATCATTTTTATCCTCGCGTAGGCATGTTTCGGTACTGCATGGTGCTGCCAAGTGCCCGGAAGATGCAAAGAGCACGCGGGGGCAGAAAGCCCACGGGCGCCGAGGAAACGCTCCAGCATGTGAAGAAATGCGCACGGATCGCGCCGTGCCCGTGCACGATACCTTTCGCAAAAATGCCCTTGATTCGCCAATGTGGCACGATGATACGAGCCTTCTTTCAGATAGAAATGGCAAGCCAACTGTCACGGAGCGAAAATGAGCGACATTCACGCTGAACCGATTTTTTCCACGCTAAGCAGGGATATTGAGCGCGATGGCAAGCGCGTGTGGATCGAGATCTTCGACGACGGCGAAGGCGGCTGGCGGCTGGAGGTGGTGGACGAACATGGCAATTTCACCGGATGGCTCGCATCCTTTGCGACCGAGCAAGAGGCGCTCGACGAGGTGCTGCGCACGATAGAGCAGGAAGGAATCGACAGCGTAATCGCATCGATTTCCGACTTTTCCGATGACGAGCTGCTGGTGATCCCATGCCCATGCGGCAGCGGCAAGCCTTTCACGCTATGTTGTGGCGACAGCGGCGCGCGCGTTCTGCATTAGTGGCCACATCATTCCAGTAAGCTGCGCGCGAAAAAAAAGGAGTGGCAAGCCACTCCTCTCTTCATGCCCTGAAGCCGCTTACCAAGTCACTTTCAGCCTGTAAGCGCCATTGGTCGAGCCGGTGCCGCCGCTGTACCATTTCACGCGCACGTAGCGGGACACTGTAGCGCTGCCCGTATTGCTCACGACGACAGTATCGACCAGCCCGGGACCTTTCTCGCTTGAAGCGAGCTGCACGCTGGCGCTGTCATAGACGAACACGTCATAGTCGGCGGTGGCGTTGGTCGGTGTCATGGTCGCAGTCAGCGTCTTGCCAGCCGGCAGTTGCACGCGATAATAGTCGTTATCGGTTGTGGAGCCGATATTGGCGATCGCATCGGTTCCGCTGCTGATCGGGTTGGCGGTGGCGATTGTATTGTTGGGCTCGGTTTCGAAGTAGCTCTCCCAAATCACGGCCGCGTCAGCCACTGCCGCTGCAGCATCGACAATACCGGTACCGCAGCCGCCGCACGAGGCCGGGAAAGCGCGCGTGGTCCGCTTGAGCCTGATCTCGATATCATCCGGCGTCAATTGCGGGTTGCGCGCAAACATCAGCGCGGCCACGCCGGCCACATGCGGCGAAGCCATCGAGGTGCCCTGCATGAACGAATACTTGTCCACGCCTGGCACGCCGGTGCCGGTGTTGTGCGTCGACAGGATGCCGTCGCTGTTGGCCCGGGTGTCGGTGTCGCCCCCTGGCGCGGCCACATCGACCACGTTGCCGAAGCTCGAGTACCAGGCCTTGCCGCCGCTGCGGTCCACCGCCGCCACCGTGATGACGCCGGCGCAGTTGGCCGGATTGGTGCCGACCGCATCCACGTTGTCATTGCCCGCCGCTACCACCACCACGGTGCCGCGCAATCGGGCGCCGTTGATGGCTGCCTGGGAAGTGCTGTCGCACACGCCAGGGCCGCCCAGCGACATATTGATCACGCGTGCCTTGTTGGGGTTGACCGCGACGCCAGGCACCGTGCCGCCCGAAGCCCAGATGATGCCGTCCGCAATGTCGGACGTGTAGCCGCCGCAGCGGCCCAGCACCCGCACCGGCAACACCCTGGCGTTGTACGCCACGCCGGCCCCGCCGATGCCATTGTTGGTCTTGGCCGCAATCGTGCCGCTCACATGGGTCCCGTGCCAGCTGGAAGTCCTGCTGGTGACTGGCTTGCCGTTGCCGCAGGCGCCGGCGGCGATCGCGTCGCCCGGGTCCTGCGGATCGCTGTCGCGCCCGCCGCCGTCGTTGGCCATCCACGGATCGGTGACAAAGTCGTACCCTGGCAGGAACTGGCCCGACAGGTCGGCATGCGGACGGTAGCCAGTGTCGATCACGGCCACGATCTGGCCGCCACCGGTGGACTGGTCCCATGCGCCTGGCAGGCGCAGGCCGCCAGCCGGCTCGAAGTAATGCCATTGCTGGTTGTAGAGCGGATCGGTGGCGCTGGCCAGCGGCTGCAGGATGCGGTCAGGCTCGGCGTATTCAATCGACGGGTCGCGCGACTTCAGTTCCCGCGCAACGGCGGCCACTTCGGCCAGGCTCATCTTGCGGTCCAGCTGGACGATGTGGGCACCGGTGCCGGTGGTGTGCAGCATTTTTGTGTTCAAACCAAACTGTTGACCGGCGCGCTGCACAATGGCCAGCCTTGCCTGCCCTTGCATCGGCGCACTGGCGATGCCCATCATGCTGACCGTTGCGTCCTTGTACTTGACGATCATGCGGTCGGTCTGCGCGGTGAACTGCTCGACCTTGGCCTTGCTTTGAAACTCGGGGACAGCCGCCCCGGCAACCAGCGGACCTGCGCCGATGATCGCTGCTGCACAAAATCTCCAAAATGCGGGATACGTCTTCTGCGAATGCTTCATGTCGTTCCTTTAGTTTCCGTAAGAATTTATGAAAGCAAGCTCGCGCTGATTGCCCAGGCTTGCCATTTATGCCGGCCGCTTTTGGCGTCCGGACTTGCCATTTTTATCAGCAAGCATTTTTAGATTAGGCCGAAAAAAATCATGCGTAAACACATTCAAAGCTGATCCGTTGGTATTTCTACACACATTACAAACATTTGTTTGAAACCGAAGAATGGTCGGAAAAATCGCTGGCCCAGCAGTAGATTATTTTGTAAAAAATTAAACATTCGCATGAAACAATGTTCAATATGAGACAGCGTGGCATCTTCAAACCGGTGTCGGGATTATTTACAGCCCGCGCAGCTCGCATTTTCGGTACGCACCCAAGTCATTGATTTCTTTGCATATTGATATTTTTTTCTGTAGGCACGAAAAGTGCTCTGCTACAAAGTTGTGCAAAATAAATCTAACTTATGGGGATGTACAAATGAAAAAATTATTTGTCGCTTTGGCTTGCGCTGTTGCCCTCAACGCCCAGGCTGGCGTTATCGTCGATAATTCGATCACCGGTTCGGTCGTCAACAATTTCAACGCCATGGCCACCGGCGCCGTCGCCGGCTTGATCGTTGACGTCGGCGCCAGGTACGGTGAGCGGTTTGCGGGACAAACGGTGACCAATGTCGGCGGCTTCGACGCCGTGACCGGTGCGCCTACGTCCTTGACTCTGCTGGCTAACGCGAACACGGCAGACAATATCGGCATTCTCCTCAACGGCGGCAGCAATGTGCTCTATGGCGACCTGAGCTCGCAAATTGGCGAGGGCGCGGTCTCGGTCTTGCTGGGAGCGCGGTCCGATGTATTCGGCTTTAACATGGTCGGTACGGATGGCGGCAACTTCCTGATCGAGTTTTTTGCCGCCGACGGCAGCAGCATCGCTTCCATCACGCAAGGGGCGATGAACAGCTTCTTCGGCTTCCGCACTACCGGCGGCTCGCAGATCTGGGGAGTCACGATCACCAACACGGACCCGGCCGGCCTCGCTTTCGATAACGTGCAGTTCAACCAAGGCCGCGGCGAAGTGCCGGAGCCTGCGAGCCTGGCCTTGCTTGGCCTGGGACTGTTCGGTCTCGTCGCAGCGCGTCGCCGCAAGCAATAATTGACTTGGGTGAACGCAACGAACAGAACCGGCGAAAGCCGGTTTTGTTTTTGGTACACCGTGCTGCCCGATGGGGGCCATGTCGACGCGTGGGTGCATGCCTACGACGAGGCGGCTCTGTTTGCCTGGTTCCTCGAACACGGCAAGGCGTAGACGGATGCTCGCGGCGCACTGCGCCGGGAGGGCCGTTCAGATATGCAGCGCGTGTCCCAGCGCCCGCAGCGCCGCTTCCTGGATCGCTTCGCCCAGAGTCGGGTGCGCATGAATCGTGCCGCCGATGTCTTCCAGCCGCGCGCCCATCTCGATCGATTGCGAGAACGCCGCGCTCAGTTCCGACACGCTCTTGCCGACCGCCTGCCAGCCCACGATCAGGTGATTGTCGCGGCGCGCCACAACCCGCACGAATCCATCCTTCGATTCGAGCGTCATCGAGCGCCCGTTGGCCGAGAACGGGAACAGCGCATCGATGCAGTCCATGCCCGCCAGCTTCGCTTCTTGCGGCGTCAAGCCCACCACCACCAGCTCCGGATCGGTAAAGCACACCGCCGGTATGGCCGCGGGCATGAAATGGCGCTTCCTGCCGGCGATGATGTCGGCGACCATCTCGCCCTGCGCCATGGCGCGGTGGGCCAGCATCGGCTCGCCCGTCACGTCGCCAATGGCCCACACATCACGCATGGAAGTGCGGCACTGGTCGTCCACCTTGATGAAGTGGCCGGCCATGTCGAGCATCAGCTTCTCCAGCCCGAAGCCCTCGGTGCGCGGACGGCGTCCCACGGCCACGAGCACCTGGTCGGCAGGCAGTTCGAATTCTTCGCCCTGCGCGCCACGCACGCGTACCGCATCGGCGCCGGCATTCATGCCCAGCACCGAGCAACCCAGGTGCACGTCCACGCCCAGGCCTTTCAGCGAGTTTGCCACCGCCTTCGTCAGGTCCACGTCGTACGCGGGCAGCACGCTGTCCTTTGCCTCGACCACGCTGACATGCGCGCCCAGCTTGCGGTAGGCGATACCCAGTTCGAGGCCGATGTAGCCCGCGCCAACGACCACCATCCGCTTCGGCACGCCGGAAGGCGACAAGGCTTCGGTGGCGCTGATGACCGGGCCGCCGAACGGCATGAACGGCAGCTCCATCGTGTGCGAACCGGTGGCGACCAGCATGTGCTGGCAGCCGATGCGGTGCGGCTCTTCGCCTTCGCGCACGATCTCGACGGTCTTGCCGTCGATGATGTTGGCGTGGCCTTTGACCACCAGCACGCCGTGCTTCTTGAGCAGGCCGGCAACGCCGCCAGTCATGCGCGTAACGATGCCGTCCTTCCAGCGCGTGGTCTGCGCCAGGTCGATGCTGCTTGCCTGGGCCGTGATGCCGAGCGCCGAGCCGTCCACGTAGTGGCAAGTCTTTTCAAATTCGTCGGCCGCATGGATCAGCGCTTTCGATGGAATGCAGCCCACGTTCAGGCAGGTGCCGCCAAGGTTGCCGCTTTCGACCAGGGTCGTCGGAATGCCAAGTTGACCGGCACGGATGGCGGCCACATAGCCGCCAGGTCCGCCGCCAATGACCAGCAGGGTAGTTGTATTTGCGTTCATGTTTACTCTACAAAAAGCATTGCTGGACATTCCAGGAGGGCGCGGATGGCCTGCACGAATTCGGCCGCGTGCATGCCGTCCACTACCCGGTGGTCGAACGACGAGGACAGGTTCATCATCTTGCGCGCAACCATGCCGCCATTGCGGATCATCGGCCGCTCAACGATCTTGTTCACGCCGATGATGGCCACTTCCGGGTGGTTGATCACGGGCGTGGTGACGATGCCGCCCATCGCGCCCAGGCTCGATATGGTGATCGTGGAACCCGACAGCTCCTCGCGCGTGGCCTTGCCGTCGCGCGCTGCCGTGGCCAGGCGCGCCACTTCAGCGGCGCAGCCCCACATGTCGCGTGCTTCAGCGTGGCGCAGCACCGTGACCATCAGGCCGGCGTCGGTCTGGGTGGCCACGCCAAGGTGAACGGCGCCGTATTGCGTCACCACGCCGGCGTCGTCGTCGAAGCGCGCATTCATTTGCGGGAACTGGCGCAGGGCCAGCACCACGGCGCGCATCAGCAGCGGCAGCACGGTCAGGCGGCCGCGCTCCTTGCCCCATTGCTCGTTGAGGCGCGCGCGCAGCGCTTCGAGTTCGGTCACGTCGATTTCTTCGACGTAGGAGAAGTGCGGAATGCGGCGCTTGGACTCGGCCATTTTCTGGGCGATCTTGCGGCGCATGCCGATCAGCGGGGCGCTGTGTTCGTCGTGCCGTTCGGCGTAGCGCGAACCGCGCTCGCCGCCTTGTTGGGCGGCGCCGCGCGCGGCAAAGGCGTCAAGGTCTTCCTGCATGATGCGCCCGGCCGGGCCGCTGCCGGGCACGAACTGCAGTTCGATGCCCATGTCCCACGCGCGCCTGCGCACGGCCGGGGAGGCGATCGGCTTTTCGCCGGCTGCGCGGGCAGGGCCACTGCGCGCCGCCGCAGCTGGTTTGGCCGGCGCGGGTGTTGATGCTGGCGCCGGTACGGGCACCGCGGCAGGCGCCGCCGCAACGGTGGCGGGCGCCGGCATGCTTGGCGTGACCACCACCGGCGCGCTGGCCGCTGCAGGCGCAGCGCCTGCCTTGACGTTGCCGGCGCCTTCGACTTCAATGTGGATCAGGTCCGAATGGACCGCCATCACCTGGCCGGCTACGCCGCCCAGCGACAGCACCTTGCCATGCACGGGCGATGGAATTTCGATCGTGGCTTTTTCGGTCATGACGTCGGCCAGGATCATGTCCTCGGTCACGGTGTCGCCAACCTTCACGTACCACATGACCAATTCTACTTCCGCGATACCTTCACCGATGTCTGGCATCTTGATGACATGAACACCCATTTTATGCCTCCACCGTACGTTTGAATGCCGCGGCCACGCGGTCCGGGCCAGGGAAATAGGCCCACTCCTGCGCGTGCGGATAAGGCGTGTCCCAGCCGGTCACGCGTTCGATCGGCGCTTCCAGGTGGTAGAAGCAGTGTTCCTGCACCAGCGACACCAGTTCCGCGCCGAAGCCGCAGGTACGCGTCGCTTCGTGCACCACCACGCAGCGGCCGGTCTTTTTGACCGACGCAAGAATGGTTGGCAGGTCCAGCGGCCAGAGGCTGCGCAGATCGATGATCTCGGCGTCGATGCCGCTTTCACGCGCTGCCGCTTCGCACACCCAGACCATGGTTCCGTAGGCGAGCACGGTCAGTTGTTCTCCCGGACGGAAGATGGTGGCCACGTCCAGCGGTACCGTGTAATAGCCTTCCGGGACTTCGCCCATCGGGTTCTGCGACCATGGCACTACAGGCCGGTCGTGGTGGCCGTCGAAGGGGCCGTTGTACAGGCGCTTCGGTTCGAGGAAGATCACCGGGTCGTCGTTCTCGATCGCCGAGATCAAGAGGCCCTTGGCGTCGTAGGGGTTGGACGGCATTACCGTGCGCAGGCCGCACACGTGGGCGAATACCGCTTCCGGGCTCTGGCTGTGGGTCTGGCCGCCGTAGATGCCGCCGCCGCATGGGGTACGGATCGTGATCGGCGCGGTGAAGTCGCCCGCCGAGCGGTAGCGCAGGCGCGCCGCTTCGGAGACGATCTGGTCGTAAGCCGGGTAGATATAGTCGGCGAACTGGATTTCGATACAAGGGCGCAAACCGTATGCGCCCATGCCGATTGCCACGCCCACGATGCCGCCTTCGGAGATCGGGGTGTCGAACACGCGCGATTTGCCGTACTTCTTCTGCAAGCCTTCGGTGCAGCGGAACACGCCGCCGAAGTAGCCCACGTCCTGGCCGAATACGACGACGTCGTCGTTTTGTTCAAGCATCACATCCATGGCCGAGCGCAAGGCCTGGATCATGGTCATTGGTGTTTTCTTACCGTTGTCAGGATTTGCCATCGTCAGATTCCAAGCTGTTGGCGCTGCGTGCGCAAGTGTTCGGGCATGTCCTTGTAGATTCCTTCGAACATTTCGGCGGGACTGAAGACGTGGCCGCTGGCCATGCTGCCGAATTTCTCGGCTTCCTTCTGCGCCGCCAGCACTTCTGCTTCGAGCGCCTTCTGGGTCTCTTCGTGCTCCTGCTCGGACCAGGCGCCGGCGCCGATCAGATACTGTTTCAGGCGTGCGATCGGGTCGCCCAGCGGGAAGTGCGCGGGGTCGTCGTTGGGACGGTACTTGGACGGATCGTCGGACGTCGAGTGCGGGCCGGCGCGGTAGGTGACCCATTCAATCAGGGTCGGACCCAGGTTGCGCCTGGCGCGCTGGGCGGCCCAGCACGAGGCCGAATACACGGCCAGGAAGTCGTTGCCGTCCACCCGCAGCGAGGCGATGCCGCAGCCCACGCCGCGCGCCGCGAAGGTGGTGTCCTCGCCGCCGGCAATGGCCTGGAAGGTCGAAATGGCCCACTGGTTGTTGACCACGTTGAGGATCACCGGCGCGCGGTACACGTGGGCGAAGGTGAGGGCGGTGTCGAAGTCGGCTTCGGCGGTGGCGCCGTCGCCGATCCATGCCGATGCGATTTTTGTGTCGCCCTTGATGGCCGAGGCCATGGCCCAGCCGACCGCCTGGATGTATTGCGTGGCCAGGTTGCCGGAGATGGAAAAGAAACCGGCCTTTTTGACCGAGTACATCACCGGCAGCTGGCGGCCCTTGAGCGGATCGCCTTCGTTCGACATCAGCTGGCAGATCATGTCGATCATCGGGTAGTCGCGCACCATCAGGATGCTTTGCTGGCGGTAGGTGGGGAAGCACATGTCGTCGACCCGCAGCGCAAGCGCTTGGGCCGCGCCGATGGCTTCTTCGCCCAAGCTCTGCATATAGAAGGACATTTTCTTCTGGCGCTGGGCCATCAGCATGCGGCTGTCGAAAATGCGGGTCTTCATCATGGCGCGAAGGCCCGTGCGGACCATCTCGATGTCGATTTCGGGTACCCATGGGCCGACGGCCTTGCCCTGTTCGTCGAGCACCCGCACCAGGGAGTACGCGAGGTCGCGCGTATCCATCGGCAGTACATCGACTTCGGGCCTGCGTACGCTGCCCGCAGGGGACAGGCGCAGATAGGAAAAATCGGTGGCGCAGCCTGGACGGCCCGTAGGTTCGGGCACGTGCAGGCGAAGTGGTTCGTCCTTGCTCATTTCGCTTCCTTCTTGCGCGATGGTGACGCGCTTGTGACGGTGGCTGGGATGGCGCTTGGCGGGTAGCCGCTGCCAACTCATACTGCATGAGGTGTGATTTTCAGGCAGGGCAGGGTAACATAATAATGAACGTCGGGAAATCGTTGCGCGAATGAAAATCGCGTTTCAACTGCCGCGGTCGCGTGTATGCTGACCGTGCCTCCAATGAAGCTCCATGTTCGCGCAAAACAATGATGGCCATACGGGGATTTTCTTTTTTCTCATGCTGCAACTGCACATGAACGCTGCCATCGCCTGCGAAATTGCCCCGCTGCAAATCCGTAGACAGCAATCTTGTTAACATCGTCCTTGCGAAGGCGAGGACCCATAGCGCCTGCGCTAATAGTGGTGCAGACAAGTTACCAGCGTGGTACGGGTCCTCGCCTTCGCAAGGACGACGGCTTTCAAATTCGGCAGCGCCAGTTCACCCTTGAGGCGCCGCGCTGTCATCGACCTTTTTGTCCGACCTGATGCCGGGCAGACGGTCGACATGGATCAAGCCCTCCGCAGCCGCGTGCGAGGCCGCAAACACGCTGTCGGGCGCCAGTATCAGCTGGGTGCCGGTGACGCTCACTTCCTCGATCAAGCGGTCCAGCGCCTCGATGCGGAAGGGATCCGGGTTCACATTGCGGATGTAGATGACCCGCACCGACTTCGGATGGCGCCGCACCACTTCAGCGTAGATTTCCGGATCCTGCTCGCCGCTGTCGCCGATCAGCACGAATTGCATGTCGGGGTAGAAGCTCAGGATCTGTTCGATCTTGCCCAGCTTGTGGTCGCCATGGCTGGTCAGCTTGAATACGTCGCGCATGCCCAGTTCGCGCAGCAGCAGCGGGCCCAATGGGATGCCCTGGAGCCGCAAGAACTCCACCAGCGGCCCGAACAAATGCCACGGGCTGCTCGAGACATAGAACAGCGGATTATTCTCGGTGCCCCCGACGCCCTCGGTCAGGGCGCGGTAAAAGGCAGCAACACCCTTGAACGGCTTGCGCGTGTGCGCGTTCGAACGGGCCAGCATCATGGCCATGTTCAGCTTGTTGGTGACATTGGTCCACAGAACCGTGTCGTCGATATCGCTGATGATGCCAAAGCGCGCGGCGGCGCCGGGTACCATCACGTCCGCGCTGGCGCGTACCGGCTGGCCGTCCGGCGCAGCGCTGTCGGGCAGTTCAAGGTCGACCGTCTGCCAGCCGCCCGGCAGGGGAGCGGCGGGCGCCATCTCGAACGAAAAATAGCCGCCCTGGTCGGACAGCGTGTCGTGGCTTTGCCCCTGGAAGTGGGCCCGCACGCGGGCGCCGGCAACTTCGTCGGATTCGAGCCGCTGGTAAAGGACGAGCAGGTTGCTCCAGCGGCTGTCCGCGACGCTCTGTTCGCGGAAGCTGCGCTCGTCCAGCACGCGCCCCTTGACCCAGAGCTTGCCCGTGTTGCCGAAGCCGATGTAGGGCACGAGCATCAGTTGGCGGCCCTCGTCCGAAGCGCGCAGCCGGCGCAAGGCGACGCTGGCCAGTGCGCTCACCGATTTGGCCAGTCGGTAACGCAGCGCTTCACGCGCGCCTGGCGGGGGCAGGGCGGTTTTCTGTTCGGATGGCACGCGCTCGACCCATGTGGTCTCTCCATCGTGCCCGCCCAGGCGCAGCGCGTCCGCTGTCGAAGCTAAGACATGAACGGAGGCGCCCGCAGCACGCAGGTGCGCTACTTCGTCGTCGGACGCCACGCCTGGATTGAGATGAAACACGGCGCCGGCAAGACCGACGCGGGCCACGATGTCGTCATATCCTGCGCGAGTGATAATTAAGAACGGCATGTCACGGTTCCTGCTTGGTTCGGAAAGGCCATTATGTATCAGTGCGGGCCTTGGTCAGCGCACGGCGTGCTTCACCCAGCAGAACCTATTGGCTGCATACTCGCAGGCTGGTGAATGTACCGGTTCTTGCTGAGTGCTTTGATTCGCGTTTTGCTGGGCTTTTCAGCCCCTGTGCTACACATTCCTGATTCCCCTGATCCACGCTATTGGGATCACAATCGTGTGTCGCGCTTGTCCTTACTGTCCATTTGGCTCGATTGGGGCGTATATTCGAACCTTGATTGTGACAAGGGGATGACGCGTGAAAAATGGTCTGCAACCGAGCGAATGCGATATCGTCATGGAAGGGGGCATCACCTCCGGCGTGGTCTACCCGTCCTTCATAGCGCGCCTGTCGAAACAATTCAAATTCAGGTCGATTGGCGGCGCCAGCGTGGGCGCCGTTGCGGCAGTGGCCGCCGCCGCTGCGCAATGGCGGCGCAACCGCGACAGTGCGTCGCAGCCGGCGGGGCCGGCCTATGACCCTTTCGCCGAGTTGGCCAAGCTGGGCAAATGGCTGGCAAAGACGCACGAAGGGAAATCCAACCTGTTCGCCCTGTTCCAGCCCTGCGCCGACCTCGAACGCCATTTCGCGTGCCTGGTGACCTCGCTCAATGCCCCGGGGCCGGGAGGCACGCTGTGGCGCTTCGTGCTGGCCGTGGCCATGCATTTCCCCCTCGGCTGGCTGGTCGGCGCCGCCGTGGTGGCCGGCACGATATACGCGACGCCGCCCACTGCATTCTGGCTGCGCACCGGGGCGGTGCTGCTGGGCGTGTTGTGCGTGGTGGTGGTCAGCATCGCGCATTTTGCCTTATCGGGCTGGTTCGGATTGCGTGCAAATCGCTTTGGCATATGTTCGGGCATGCAGGCCGGCGCCAATCAGCCGCCCGCGCTCACCGAGTGGCTGCACGGCTATGTCCAGACGCTGGCCGGGCTGCCGCTCGATGAACCGCTGCACTTCGATCAGTTGGAAGCGTCGGATATCGAACTGGTCTTGATGACGACCGGCGTGTCCGAGTTTCGCGCGCATCGTTTGCCGTATTCGGGCGACAGCCTGGCGTTCCGCAAATCGGAGCTGGCCCATTACTTCCCGCCTTCGGTCATCGACTGGCTGATTGCGCATCCGTCCGAGAAGCACAGGACCAGCACCAGGGAGCTCTTGGCCAGGATGAACGCGGATTGTCCCGAAGGCGACCCGGACGTGTTCTTCATGCCGGACCCGCCGGACCTGCCGGTGATCGTCGCGGCGCGCATGAGCCTGAGCTTTCCGATCCTGCTGCAAGCCGTGCCGCTGTTGCGCATCCGTTACTACGAGGACGCGGTCAAGGAAAAGGGCGATCGTGGCATGAAAACCGTCTGGTTCTCCGACGGCGGCTTGACCAATAATTTTCCGATCCACCTGTTCGACCGTCTGCTGCCGCTGCGGCCCACCTTCGGCGTCGTGCTCGACAACAGCCTGCGCGACGAACTCGATGCCGAGGGCCGCATCCAGCTGCCCGACAACAACAGCGCGCCGCCGGAAGGCTACGCCGACATCGGCAGTCCGGACAGCGCGCCTTCGGTCGGGGGATTTTTCGCCGCGATCGTGCAGACGGTGCGCACCTGGCGCCACGAGGCATTGAAGCGCACGTCGGGTTTTCGCGATCGCGTTGTCCTGATCCGGCATACCAGGAAAGAGGGTGGGCTTAACCTGAACATGCCGCCACAGTCCATCGAGCGCATGGCCCGCAGCGGCGAGCGCGCCGCCGAGATCATCATCGCGCGCTTCCATCACGAACGACGGCGCGAAAACGGTTGGATCAACCACCGCTTCGTGCGCATGCGCACGGCCGTCGCCATGCTGCACGACGCGTTGAAGCCGGTGCACATGGCCATGCGCGACAAGGACGAGCCGACCTATGCGGAGCTATGGAACGCGCGCGGCGAGGACTTGCTGACGGCGTACAAGCTCAATCCGCTGCAGCAGCAGAAGGGGCTGGCGTTCATTGAAAAGCTCGCGGCAGCCTACGAGGAGACCGATATCGAGAATTTCAACGAAGGGGCGCCTAAGAATATGCCTTCACTTGAAGGGACGCCGAAAGAGACCTAGGTCTTGCAGCCAAATTGCGCCCGCACGAGGCCAAGGTCGGCGGGCCGCATTTTTTGCGCGGTCACTCTATCGAGGCCATTCTCTTCCTCGCGCACCAGCAGGAAACTGCCGTCTGCTTGCATGCGCCAGGCCAGGAAGCCGCAATGCAAGGTCATCAATGCGAACTGGCTGTCGAAGTCCACCGCCGCATAAATGCCCGGCTGCGTATTCGGCGGATCCTGATACCAGGTGATCTTCCTGACGGCGCGTTGGCTGACCGCGCCGGCGCGCTGGTTGAATGCTGCTGTCCTGGACTGCCAGCGTTCCAAGGGAGTGACCTGCCGGAACGAAGGGGCCAGCATCGCATAAGCGTCCTGGTAGCGGCCCTGGTCGCGCGCGGCGAAGTACTGTTCGCTTTGCAGTTCGACCCGCTTGACCTGATCCTCGGTCGGCGTGAAGGGGATGCTGTTGGCGGCCGAGCCCACTTCGGCCGGCTCAGACTCGCCGCACTTGATTTCCTGCTTGAGCAAGAGGTGATTGACCCCCTTGGACTTCGGGCCGGCGAGCGACTCGACCTGGTCGAACACGTACTTGCCGAAATGCGCATTCCGGGCGCCGCACAGGGCTTTCGCCCTCGCTTGCAGTTCGCGCTGTCCGGCCACGGCTGACTTGCTGGTATAGCTCTTGAGCGTCAGGCGATAGGCGTCTTCGCCGAGCTGTTCCACGTCGATTTCCGATACCGGCACGCCGGCGCTCGTGTATTGCCTGGCCCGTACTTCATGCTGGACCTGGGTGTTCATTTGCTCGAATTCGATCATCAGCTTGTCGCAAGCGGCCTTGCTGGCCTGGCATAGCGACGCCATCGCAATGGCCACCTTGCCGTCGCGAACCACGATGGCGCGCTTGATCGTGGCCGGATAGGCCGGGTGGCTTGCAGGAACGAAGGACCAGATGGCGTCGCCAGCCTTGTCGTCGATGATGGTCCAGCCGCCCTGGAGCGTGATCTGGACATCCTTCTTGGCCTTCAAGTCGGCCAGCGCCGTGGCGACGTTGCGATAGCCAATGCTGCTGCCCTGGGCCAAGGCGGCACAAGAGATGGCGGCGGTCGTAAGTGCACACAAAATTTTTCGCATCAGCTACTCCGATTCAATGGTGGAGGTTTCAATGTCTTTGAACAGGCTCGCAACGGGGCAGTCGAACAAGGTTGCCAGCCCCTCGAGCAGATCGATGCTGAGCGACTTGGTACTGTTGTTGACGACCCTGGTCAGCTGCGAGTGGGAAATGTCGACGCCCATGGCGGTCAGGCGCTTCCACAGTTCGGTGACGAAGCGAATATCGTGTTCGGCCATCAGCACGTGAACGCGCAGGACGGCTTTGCGCTGGCGTGCCAGCAGGGGAGTGGATGTGTGTGTTCTGGATGTTTGCATGGGTTTGCCGTACCTCACTACGACCGGCGCCATGATACCTTAAATATTTGCATCCCTTGCAAAAAACGCTACCTGTGGGGTTTTATTTGCATTAGATGCAAATTATTTTAGAAATTTGCTTGCTTTTTCACATACTCCATGTAAAAATGCATACACTCGCTCATTTCTGAGCCGAGACCGACACCGATTACAGGACACACAGTGAACACAATTACTCAACAACAGATGACGACGGAGCGCAAGGCGCCCGGCATGTCGCTGCTTGCGAGTCAGTTGTTGGCTTCGCTTCTGCGCTCCGCCGCCTCCTTGTTTGACCGCGCTTCGTATCAGCGGCGGACCAAGCACGCCCAGCATCCCCAGCCGATTCATCGTTTTTTTGATGGCAACCGCTGTGAACATGCACAACACCACATCCGAGGGGGCAACCCCTAGCCGGCGAGGATCGCTCCTCTCCGGCTGACCGCAAGGTCAAGCCCAAAGGCTCGGATGTTCCGCAAGGACTCCGGGCTTTTTTGTTTTTGGATTTATCAGCAGCACACGCGGGCAAGCCCTTTCAGTTTGAGGCCGTCGCTCGGACAACCCGGAATCGACGCACGCTCTTTGACAATTTGGACGGGTAGTCAACATGCTCCGCCGGTATCGGTATCGCCCCTTCACGGGCGATACCCGTGTCGGTGGAGCGGCGCGGGAAAATGATACTTCCCGCGCCATTTCACAAGCGCTTTTGAACAGCGCATGGCGCTGCCAGGGGCAAGTCGCGCCCAAAGAGTGCTTGTGGAATGGCCTCATCAAGTTTTATGGTTTTCAATTGTGGATTAGCTCAGCTGGTAGAGCACCTGACTGATGTCGCAGGTTCGAACCCTGCATCCACTGCCAGTTTCCATGGTGGCGTTAGCTCAATCGGTAGAGCTCTGGATTGTGATTCCAGGGGTACGGGTTCGATCCCCGTACGTCACCCCATTTTCTTTCCTCACAACCGGGGTCAGACCACTTTT
>JAZKCA010000050.1:0-12872 GCA_040388275.1 Pseudomonadota bacterium | reverse complement strand
TGATGGACGCTACCTTATGAATCAATAACTTACGCGTTTAACTGTTGAACTCGGGCAGCCTGGCGCCGACGCCGACCTTTTCCACTGAAGCTTCGATTAGGGTTTTGATCTCCTTGGCCGCAGTGGCCGAGCGCTGCGCCAGGTTGCGTACTTCGGCGGCGACGACCGCAAAGCCGCGTCCCTGTTCGCCGGCGCGCGCCGCTTCCACAGCGGCGTTGAGCGCCAGGATATTCGTCTGGAAGGCGATGCCGTCGATTACGGCGATGATGTCGACGATCTTGCGCGACGAGTCATTGATCTCGCCCATGATGGTGTGCACCACCTGGGTGACCACCGCGCCACCGCGCGTGGCGACGGTGCAGGCCGACGCGGCCAGATCGTTCGCCTGCAGCGCGCTGTCGGCATTGCGTTTGACGATCGTGGTCAGCTCGGCCAGCGAGGCGGCGCTCTCGGCGAGCGAATCGGCCTGCCGTTCGGTGCGCACTGCCAGGTCGCTATTGCCCATCGCGATCTGGTGCGAGCCGGTGCTGACGCTATCGACCGCATCTTTGATGCTGTTGACGGTGGCAGCCAGCGTGGCCTGCATGGATTTCATGGCAAACAACAGGCTGCGCGGGTCGCCGGGTTTGACGTCGACACTGCCGGTCAGGTCGCCGCGGGCGATGCGGCTTGCAATATCGGCCGCGTAGACTGGCTCGCCGCCCAGGCTGGAAAGTACTCCTCGCACGATCAGTGCGGCCACTACCACGCCCGCGCCAAGCGACACGATCAGTATCACCAGCAGCAACCAGGTGGCCGAGGCGATGCGGCTGGCGGCCTGCGCCTCGTCGGCCAGGTTGCGCTTGTTGGTCAGTTGTACGGCTTCGTCGATGGCCTTGCGGTGGGCATCGTATTGCTGCTTCATCTGCCCCATGGCGTTGGCGACCGCGTCCTTGTCCTGCTGGCGCACGGGTTTCCTGAAAGATTGTATTTTTGGGTGTGAAACTGCGCTGCTTTTTTTGCGCTAAGATGACGGGATGCCTAATTTAGTTGAATTGCTACAGCTGTACGGTGTCCTGATCGTATTTGCCATCGTGCTGGTGGAGCAGGGCGGCTTGCCGATTCCAGCCTTTCCGATCCTGGTGGTATCGGGCGCGCTGGCTGCCGGTGGCGGCATCAGCTGGGCGGCCTGCCTGGGCATGGCCATGGCAGCCTGCCTGCTGGCCGACTTCTTCTGGTTCCGGGCGGGGCGCTTTTACGGCACCCGCATCCTGCGGCTGCTGTGCAAGATTTCACTGTCGCCCGACTACTGCGTGAGCCAGACCGAAGACAAGTTCGCCCGCTACGGGCCGAAGTCGCTGATCGTTTCCAAGTTCATCCCCGGCTTCAATGTGATTGCCTCGCCGATGTCCGGTGCGCTGGGGGTGGGCACGGCGCGCTTCATCGCCTTCAGCATGACCGGCAGCCTGCTGTGGAGCGGCACCGGCATCGCGCTGGGCGCTTACTTTCACAAGAGCGTGGACCGGCTGCTGGCGGCCATGGCTACCATGGACAGCGCCGCCTTGCTGGTCATCGTTGTGTTGCTGGGGCTGTTCGTGCTGTTCAAGTATGTGGAGCGGCGTCGCTTTCTGCAGAACATGGAAATCGAGCGCATCAGCATGGCCGAATTTGCCAGCCTGATCGCGCAGGGGCAGCAGCCGATCATCATCGACGCGCGCAGCCTGACCGCGCAGCAGCTCGACGCGGCCATCCCCGGCGCCATGAGCTTGCACGGCGATGACACCGAAAGTTTCATGGCGGGGCTAGAAAAGGACCGCCACATCGTCGTGTACTGCAGCTGCCCGAACGACGTCACGGCCGCGCAGGTCGCCAAGCAATTCCTTGCCAACGGCTTCCACCACGCGCGTCCCCTGCGTGGCGGGCTCGAGGCCTGGAAAGCCCGCCACTCCTGACCCGCGCACGCCCGTTTACTTGCCCTTGGCCGCCGGCGAAGCCGGACCGATGTAGCGGTCGATGAAGTTCAGCACGGTGTTGCCCCAAAGGATATTGTTCGATTCCTTTGCCCAGCCATGGCCTTCGCCGGTCATCACCATGTAGTCGACGCTGTTGCCCTGCTTGCGCAATACGTCGCGCATCTTCTCGCCGTGGATCAGCGGGACGCGGATATCTTCGCTACCGTAGGCCATCAGGACCGGCGCCTTGATCTTGTGCACGTTCTCGATCGCCGACACTTTCTGGAAGTATGCGCCGTCGGTCTTGGGATCGCCATGCATTTTCGCGCCCAGGTTATCCATATACGGTCCCTTCATGTCAGACCAAGTCACCGTGAACAGCATCTTGACGTCGGTGACGCCGACCCAGTTGACGCCGCATTTGTACAGGTCCGGATCCTTGACCAGGCCGTACATGGTGGCATAGCCGCCATAGCTGGCGCCAATAATGCACACCCGGTTCTTGTCGACGATGCCCTGCTTGGCCAGCGCGTCGATGCCGTCGGTCAAGTCGTCCTGCATCGCCAGGCCCCACTGTTTCCAGCCGGCCGTGTGGTGCTTCCAGCCGAAACCGGTGGACATGCGAAATTGCGGCTGCATCACGGCATAGCCGCGCGACGCCAGCATCTGCGTCATCGGGTCGTAGCCGGCGTGGTCGCGTGCATGCGGGCCGCCGTGGATGTACATGACCAGCGGCAGGTTCTTGGCCGGCACACCTTCCGGCAAGGTCAGGTAGGCGGGGATGTTCAAGCCGTCGCGGGCCTTGTAATCAATGACCTTTTGCGCCGACAGCTTCTTGCCCTCGAACTCGGGCTTCAAGTCATAGACCGGTTCCAGGACTTTCTTCTTCATATCGAAGAAATAGATCTTGCCGACATTGTTGTCGCCGCTGGCAAACACTACCACGCGCTCGCCGCGCCAGCTGAAGCGCACATCCTGGCCGGGCAAGCTCGCGTTCAGGGTGGCCTGCATGCGCGCATAATCTTCGTCGAAGTAATAGGTCTCCGGCTTCATCGCGTCCACGTTCATGCCGATAATTTTCTTGCGCTCCTCATCGAACAGCAGATCGCCGCCGACATCGGCTAGCGGATGGTCGGCCAGCATCTCGCCGGGCGTGTTGTTGGCGAAATTCCATATATGCGCGGTTTCGCGGTCGCCGCCATTGAAGCGTCCCGCGACAAACATGGTGGTGTTGTTGAAATCGAAGCCGATCGGATTGAGCGCCTTGCCTTCATCGAGAAAACCCTGGTAGATGGTGCGCCAGGGGGACTTGTCGTTGTCGCGGTAGGATACGGTCTGCTGGATCCGGTTGGTGCCGGGAGCCACGCCCAGGGCGGAGGCGACCCGGATCACGTTCGCATGGTCGAGCGTCCAGCCGCTGACGTTGCCCGGATTGTCGAAGGTGAGCAGCGTCCTGCGGCCGTTGAGCGTGTCGAGACGGAATACATCGCTGGCGCCGAGGTCGGCGTCGCGGCCGCGTTCATTGTTCACCACGAATAAATCGTTACTCTCGCCGCCGGCGCGCTGCAACACGGTGACGCCGTCGTACTTGGCGTTGCCGCCCATGGCTTCCTTGATCGTCATGGCCAGCTTCTTGAAGCCGCTGCCGTCGCTGTTGACGGCGAACAGGCCACCGCCGGTCTGCTTTTCGAGCACCTCGTCCGCGCCGCGCGAAATGCTGAAGACCAGGCGCGTGGAGTTGACCCAACGCGGGGCCGAAATATTCCATTCCGGATCGGCGGCCACCACGTTCGATTTGCGCGTGTCCAGATTGATGACGGCGAGCACGTTGCGCCCGTTGCGCGGCGTGAGCACTGCCATGTTGCGCCCGTCAGGCGAGAGGCTAGGGGCGCCGGCGAACTGCGTTTTCTTGAAGAAGTCGGCGACCGGGATCGTGTTATCGGCGCGTGCCGTCAGGCTCGTCAGGCCGGCGCCGAAGCAGACTGCCGCGACCAGCGCGGGAATGAGTTGTCGTTTCAAAGCATGTCTCCTAACATCATTGATGTTCAAGTGTCTGTAAACAGGAAAAGGTGCCGCAACCCGAGGGCCCGGCACCTTTTTTACGGCGGATTACTTGAACGAGTAATCAGCAGTCAGCTGGAAATAACGGCCCATGACATTGTGCAAAGGACGATAGTAGCCGGCGCCGTCGTACGGGACGAACGGTGGACGCTTGTCGAATGCATTCTGGATCGCAGCGCTCAACTTCAAGCCCTTGATGCCGAACAGGCCGGAGTAGCTGCCGCCCAAGTTGAAGGTGGTGAACGATGGAATGTCACGGCACAGGTCGGCATAGCCTTCGACTTCGTACTGACAATCGGTGGTGAAGTCGTCTTTGGCGGACATCTTCCCGACCATGGCGGCATCGGCCGACAGCGTATACGCCGCTTTTTTCCACGCGACGCCCAGGTTCGACTGGAACTTCGGCGTACCACGGGTGCCGGCGTACTCGATTTGCTCATCCGTTGGGGATGGGGCGTTGCGGTACGAACGGGTGTACATCAGGGTGAATTTAGGCTCGAGGCGGCCCCAGCCACCAAGGTTGAACTTGCCCTTGAGGTCGAGGTCGATACCGCGCACGTCGGTCACCGACACGTTCGTCAACAGCGACTTGATGTTGGTGACTTCACCTGCGGTAGCGCCCAGTGCGGCGTCGGCCGGGAGCAGCGGGTCGCGCGTGATCTGGACGGCAGGATCGTTTGCGTAGCGCGCCGGATCGGCGAGCACTTTCGACAGCGAGTACGTGCTGATCTCGTTGGTGCGCGTCAAGCGCCATGCATCGACTGTGGCCAGCAGCCAGCTTGCAGGCTCCCACACCAGGCCCAGGGTCTGGCTCTTCGAGGTTTCAGGTCCCAGGTTCGGGTTGGCGCCGCTGTCGTAGGAGCTGCTGCTGTTGCAGCCGTCCTTGAAGGTGGCGTTGCAGCGTGCCGGATCGCGGAACGAGATGAAGGCATGGCGCACGTCGGTCGAGTTTTCCACCAGGGTTGGCGCGCGGAAGCCTTCCGCGTAGGTGCCGCGTACCATCAGTTGCGGCGTGATGTCCCATTTGGCGCCGATTTTTGGCGTGGTGGAGTTACCGTAATCCGAATAGTGGTCGAAACGGACGGCCACGGTCGCTTCCACGTTCTTGACCACTGGAATGGTCGCTTCGCCGAAGACGGAGGCGATGCGGCGGCTGTTGCTGAAACCAGGAGGCGATTGCGCGGTGTGATAGAGCTCACCGGCCACCATCAGCGGATCAGGATTGATTTCCAGCGTTTCGCGGCGCACTTCGATACCGGTCGCCACACTGAGGGCGCCAGCAGGCAGGGTCATGACTTCGCCGGAGAGCTTGCCGTCGAGCTGGAGCAGGCCCGATTTGAAGTTCGATGCCGAGTTGGTGATGATCTGGTCGTACAGCGCCTGGTTGCCGGCGCTCGCGCCAAAAATATACGTGCCGTTCTTGTAGGCGTTGATGAATGGGGTCGCCAGGATGCCGCTGCTGCGTGCCGACGACACTTTGCTGTTGGTCGACAGTAATCCCGATTCCCAGTCAAAGCTGCCGACCGTGCCCTTGACCGCGGCCAGCATGCGGTTGAAGTCCGTCACGTTGGCCTGGCCCTGGCCAGGGAAGTCGTTGAGCGAGGCGCGCACGCGCACCGAGCCGTTGCCGCCTGCCAGGGTCCTGCCGGTGACAGGGTTGATCAGCTCTTGCGGATATTGCGGGTGGGTGATCGGCAGCGCAGGAACCGGCTGGCCGTTTTGACCTGCGACCCAGTGCGGCAAGCCCGCGACGGTTGCCTTGTTGCGGTGCATGATCAGTTCCGCCCACGCCGTGGTGGTGGCGTTGATGGCCCAGGTGGCGCGGCTGGTCAGGCCAAGACGGTCGGTCTTGCCTGCGCTGTTGAGGTTGCTGTCCTGGATGTCGTCGTAGACGCACACGTCGCCCAGGGTGCCGGCGCCGAACTGGCTGGCCGCGGGAACCAGGCGGTCAGGCCGGCATGTGCCGAGCGATTTCGCCTTGAACTTGCCGGTCGCGGCGTCGGTCCAGTAAAGATTGCCCGGGTAGGTGTACAGGTTGCGGTTGTCGCTGTAGCCGTAGTCGGTCCAGTTCTGGGTGCCCAGGTAGCCTTCGCGGTTGCGCAGGAACATCGGGTCGCGCTTGCGGTAGTCCAGCGTGGCATACACGTTGAAGTGGTCCGTGACCAGGTTGCCCATGCCACCGCTGATGGTGGCGCGGCTCTGGCGGCCATCGCGCTTTTGCGATTCGCCCATCGAGCCGCTCAGCTCGAGGCCCTCGAAGTTTTCGCGCATGATGATGTTGACCACGCCGGCCATCGCCTCGGAACCGTAGATCGCCGATGCGCCGTCTTTCAGGATTTCGACGCGCTCGACGGCGCCGATAGGCACCGAGTTCAAGTCGACGAAGGTGGTCTGGAATTCCGGCTGCGCGTACGGCGCCAGGCGGCGGCCGTTAATCAGCATCAAGGTTGCCTGGCTGCCGATGCCGCGCAGGTTCAGGCCGGACGCGCCTGCCGAGAAGCCGCCGGTGCGGTTTTCGTCGATACCGCCGACGTTGGCGGAAATGGTGCGCAGCACTTCGGTCAGGGAGGTCGCACCGCCGCGAACGAGTTCTTCGCGCGTAATGATCTGGACTGGCGACGCCGTCTCGATTTTGATGCGACGGATGTTCGAACCTGTCACAAACACTTTCTGAATGGACTTATCCTTGACTGCCGCTTCGGCAGCGGCAGCGGCGGCGGCACGTTCTTGTTCCGCGATCAGCGGTGCTTTGCCGGCGACCTGTGCTTGCGCTTGCGCGTAGGCAGCCATGTTCGATGCGGCCAACAAGCCCAGCGCGAGGCGCACAGCAACGACGCCCATTTTTTTTTCTTCAAAACCATTTTAAAACTCCCAAAAATGCGACTTCCGTAAAGTCAGACAGTAATGGCGTCCTCGCTGTTAGGCGATGGCGCCTTATTTTATTTTCTTAGCAATTGGTATGACCCTTGTCTGTAAAAAATCAAACTGGTCAGCCGGCAAGAAATATACATGCAATCTGCATCATCAAGTTGCACTTACGAATGAAGTGTTGTAGTCCGGTGACTTTACAAGAAGCAAAAGTGCTGGCCAGCGATGGTTGTGACCTGTTCGGCTACTCCGCCGCGACTGAAGCAAATGTAATATTTGTTAAATTACGTAGGCAGACTACTGGCAATTAGATTCTTTATACGGCAGATATGTCGCTGATTCGCTTTGAATGTACTAAAACTACAAAGAATGCTTGCGCCGGAGTTCGTTCATCCATTAAGCTTTGGAGGTTCACAGATTAATTGACGCCATGACCGACCAGCCTGCTTCCGCGCCGACCACGAATCCTTCCGCCCCCTATGCGGATGGCCCCCGGCTGCTCGCCGACGTGGGCGGCACGAATGCGCGCTTTGCGCTGGAAACGGCGCCCGGCAAGTTTGCTTTGATCAAGGTGCTGGCCTGCGCCGCCTACCCGACCCTGGCCCATGCGCTCAAGGCTTACCTGGCCGATGTTGACGTCGTTGCCGCCAGCGCGGTCCCGCTGCGCCATGCCGCCGTGGCCATTGCCAATCCGATCACCGGCGACCTGGTGCGCATGACCAACCACCACTGGGAATTCTCGATCGAGGCGCTGCGCCTTGAATGCGGCTTCGCAACCTTGGTCGTTGCCAATGATTTCACCGCCCTGGCGCGCGCCTTGCCACACTTGGCCGTCGACCAGAAATTGCAGATCGGCGGCGGCGCGGCGGTGCCCGAGACACCGCTTGGCCTGGTTGGCGCCGGCACCGGTCTCGGTGTATCGGGCCTGATTCCCTGCAAGTCGAGCTGGACCGCCTTGCTCAGCGAAGGCGGGCACGTCACGTTTTCACCGGGCAGCGAGATGGAAGTGGCGGTGCTGCGCTTTGCCTGGCGCGAGTTCGATCACGTGTCGGCCGAGCGTTTCCTGTCCGGCGACGGCATCGAGTTGCTGTACCGGGCGCTGGCCGACCATGCCGGGCAGCAAGCCGAGCCGATCGACGCGCCTGAAATTTCACGCCGCGCGCTGGCTGGCGAATGCCCGCTGTGCGACCAGGCCATCGAAATGTTTTGCGCCATGTTGGGCACGGTGGCCGGGAACCTGGCCATCACGCTGGGCGCGCAGGGCGGTATTTATATAGGCGGGGGCATCGTGCCGCGTCTCGGCGAGCGTTTCGCAGCCTCGTGTTTCCGCAAGCGCTTCGAGAAGAAGGGGCGCTTCGTGCATTATCTGGCGCAAGTGCCGACCTTTGTCATTACCGCCGAATATCCGGCGTTTCTCGGGGTCTCGGCGATCCTCGCAGAGAAGCTCGGCACCTGAGGCCAGGTCTTGAGGCCAGGTCTGAGGCCAGGTCCGACCTCGAACTCAGGTCCGACCTCGAATTCAGGTCTGACCTCGGACCTCGAATTCAGGTCTGACCTCGAACCTCGAATTCAGGTCTGACCTCAACCTCGCAACCTCGAATTCAGGTCTGACCTCGAATTCAGGTCTGACCTTGATCGGCCTGACCTCGATCGGCCGCCAGGCCGCGCTTTCTCCCGTCCGCAGTTTTATCAGGTACAATGACCGAAGTTGAAGGGGACGATGTCGATCTTTCGTGTAGTGCGCGCCAGGAACTTAGCCTTCCTGCCGCTGCGACGAATCAGCGTTTCGCTTTAAAAATCAACAGTTTAGGTTCGCTGGCATTGCCGGCAACCATGTGGACGGGAACATATTCCGCCACCGGTAACATTCCCGCCCAGCGCGCATCGTCCAGGGCGACGGATTCCAGTTTCAACGTTTTTATTTGCAAAACGGCGTCATCCAATGACGGTCGCTGCCATTCGTTGATTGGTTTTTTACTAGCATTACCCGCACACGACATCTTTTATGAATACTGATGAGGCCAAGCGAGTCCTCGAAACCGCCTTGCTCTGCGCGCGCGAGCCGATGTCGATCCATGGCATGAAAAAGCTGTTCGTGGACGTCGATGACAATGGCCGCCCGATGGGCGTGGGCGTTGGCGCCGACACGATCAAGTTCATGCTCGAGGAGTTGCGCCAGGACTGGAAAGACCGCGGTATCGAGGTCGTCAGCCTGGCCACAGGATGGCGCTTCCAGAGCCGCCCGGAAATGAAGCAGTACCTGGACCGGCTGAGTCCGGAAAAGCCGCAAAAGTATTCGCGCGCCACGCTTGAAACCCTGGCCATCATCGCCTACCGCCAGCCAGTCACGCGCGGCGATATCGAGGAAATTCGCGGCGTGACCGTCAACTCGCAGACGATCAAGATGCTGGAAGACCGCGGCTGGGTCGATGTGATCGGCCACCGCGAAGTGATCGGCCGACCGGCGCTGCTGGGCACGACCAAGCAGTTCCTCGACGACCTGGGTTTGAACACGCTGTCCCAGCTGCCGCCTTTGCAGCAAATCAGCGAGATGGAAAGCGGCCGCGAGATGGAAGCACTCGAAGCGGCCTTGCAAGAAAACTTTGACAAGGCGGCGGCCACGGCTGCCGCACACGACGATGGTGCAGGAAACAGCGACGAGGCGGAAGCAATCCCGCAGGTCGTTGAAGAGTCCAGCCCAGCTACTTCACCAGTTGAAGTTCTCATTCACGACCCTGCGCCAGAAATAACGGTTGACGCTGCGCCAGGTCAGCACAACCAAGAAACGAACGATGACAACTAAACCAGACACCAGCGCCGCCGACACGGCCGCCCACGACGACGCAGCGGCCAAGCCGAAGCGCCGCACCAAAGCCCAGATCGAGCTCGACGCCGCAGCCGGCGTGGAAGCGCCGAAGCCGAAGCGCGCGGGAGCTAAAAAAGTCGTCGCCGACGTTGAGGGCGACGCCCCGGCCAAGGCCGCGCCTAAGCCGCGCGCCAAGAAAGTGGTCGAGGCGCTGGATGTCGCCCCGGCTGCACCGGCCGCAGCGGATGTCGAAGCCGCCCCGGTTGCCCGCAAACCGCGCGCACCGAAGCCGGTTGCCGCCGCCGAGCCGGCAGTCCAGGTCGAGACCAATGCCAGTGCCGAAGTCGCCGGCGAGCCGCGTCCGGAACGCGGCCCGCGTACGCCACGCGGCCCGCGCCAGATGCGCGAACTGCGCGGCCAGCGCGAAGCACGCAAGCAGATGGAACGCCCTGAAGGCGCCGAGCCGGTCGTGGCGGCCGAAGGCGCCGAGCCGTTCGTGCGTCCGGAGCGCGGTCCGCGCCCGGAGCGCACCGCCGAGCAGCGCAATCGTCCTAAAAAGAACAAGAAGGGCAATCCCGGCCTGCAGCACCACAAGAAGGATCGCGGCACCTACGACGCCGATGCCGCCTTCTCGTATGTCACCTCGGATGCGTTCGACGCCAACGACGGCGGCCGTAACCAGCCGCAAAAGCCGGCCAAGCGCGACCTGACCTCCGACGACGACGCGCCAAAGCTGCACAAGGTGCTGGCCGAAGCGGGCCTCGGCTCGCGCCGCGACATGGAAGACCTGATCGTTGCCGGCCGCGTGTCGGTCAACGGCGAGCCGGCCCATATCGGCCAGCGCATCTTGCCAAGCGACGCCGTGCGCATCAACGGCAAGCTGATTCACCGTAAAGTATCGAGCAAGCCGCCGCGCGTGCTGGTGTACCACAAGCCGGCCGGCGAAATCGTTAGCCACGACGACCCGGAAGGGCGTCCTTCGGTCTTCGACCGCCTGCCGACCATGAAGGCTGGCAAATGGCTGGCCGTGGGCCGCCTCGACTTCAACACCGAAGGCTTGCTGCTGTTTACCACCTCGGGCGACCTGGCCAACCGGCTGATGCACCCGCGCTACAACATCGACCGCGAATACGCGGTGCGTACCCTGGGCGAGCTGGAAGAGGGCATGCGCCAGAAACTGCTGGCCGGCGTTGAACTCGACGACGGCATGGCCAACTTCACCAAGATCGCCGACGGCGGCGGCGAAGGCATCAACAAGTGGTACCGCGTGGTCATCGGCGAAGGCCGCAACCGCGAAGTGCGTCGCATGTTCGAAGCGATCGGCCTGACCGTGTCGCGCCTGATTCGTACCCGTTACGGCGCCATGACGCTACCGAGCGGCCTGAAACGCGGCCGTTGGGAAGAGATGGAAGAAAACACCGTGCGCGACCTGATGTCCGCGTTCGGCGTAGAGAAAAAAGGCGCGGGCAATGAATCGCGCGGCCCGAAAGGCCGTGCCGAGCCGCGCGGCGAGCAGCAGCCGCGTGGTGAGCAGCGCGAACAAAAGGCCCGCGACGACGAAGACGCGCGCAACAATGGTAACCGGATCGACCGCGTCGACGCGAACCGTAATGCCGATCCGTTTGCTTCGGTCAAGGGGCGTGGCGGTGCGGGCCGTGGCCAGGGCGGTCGTCCGCAAGGTCGTGGCCCGGGTGGCGGCATGGGGGGCGGCCAGGGTGGCGGCCAGCCGCGTGCGCCGTTCGAAGGCAACGGTCCTCGCGGCCAGGGCCGTCCGCAAGGCGCGCGTCCGCAGGGCGATGGTCAGGCGCGCGGCGCACGTACCGGTGGTGGGGCTGGCGGCAAGGGCGCCGATGGTGCACCGCGCGGTCCGCGCCAGCCCGATCCGCTGCAAACGACGTTTGGTTTTGGAAATGCCGGTGGCGGGAATCGCCGTCCGCAGGGTCCGCAAGGACCGCGCGGCGCCGACCATGGATTGCCGCGGCGCGGGCGCCGGGGTTAATTGCGCCGGCTGAGCTGTGAACATGGGTCCCGACCCGTCGGACCGTCGCCTTCGCAAGGACGAGGTCGATAGCTCGTCGTCCCCGCGCAGGCGGGGATCCATGTTGAACTTGCTTGTTGAATCGTTCTAACCAGCAACACTTAGCAAGCTTGTAAGTGTTGTATGCCTGTCCATCCGGTATCTCGCGATTGCGGGAAGTGCCGTAACAGGTTATAATCTGCAGCCTAATAAAAGTTATGAGCAGCCACGGTCTGCAAGTGCTTTCATCTGGTAGGGATATTGGAAGATGGGCAGATGCCCATTTTTTTTTTGCTAAATCGTTTGGAGAATGTGTTTGCAGCAGTTTGAATTAATCGCCAAGACGGTCAGTGGCCTGGGCTACGAACTCGTTGATGTCGAACGGGGCGAGCGCGGGATCTTGCGCGTGTATATCGACTTCACTGCTGCCGACGCGGCCGAAAAAGGCCCCATTACGGTTGAGGACTGCGCAACAGTCAGTCACCAGTTGTCGCACCTGCTGACGGTTGAAAACGTCGCCTACGAGCGCCTGGAGATTTCGTCGCCGGGGCTCGACCGCCCGGTGCGCACCATGTCCGATTTCATCCGCTTCGAGGGCTGCGAATGCACCGTCAAGCTGAAAACGAGCATGCCCGGAGCGGCGAACCGGAAAACCTTCACGGGCATTCTGCAAGCCCCGCAAGGTGACAAACTCGCATTGGAATTTGAAAGTAAGGATGGTCCGGCGCAGTTGGAGTTTACGCTCGCCGACTTGGAAAAGGCACGTTTGGTGCCGCAAGTGGATTTTAAGGGACGCAAAGCATGAGCCGCGAAGTTTTATTATTGGTTGACGCGCTGGCGCGCGAAAAAAATGTCGATAAAGATGTCGTCTTCGGGGCGCTCGAATTCGCACTCGCGCAAGCGACGAAGAAGCGTTATGAAGGCGAGGTTGACATTCGCGTTTCGATCGACCGCGAGTCGGGCGAGTTCGAGTCCTTCCGCCGCTGGCACGTGGTTCCCGATGAAGCGGGCCTGCAATTGCCGGACCAGGAAATCCTGCACTTCGAAGCCAAGGAAACCATCCCTGACATCGAGGTAGACGAATACATCGAAGAACCGATCGAGTCCGTCGAATTCGGCCGCCGCTTCGCGCAAGACACCAAACAGGTGGTCCTGCAGCGCGTGCGTGACGCCGAGCGCGAACAGATCC